>RDYN01000107.1 GCA_004293365.1 Oscillatoriales cyanobacterium
GAATTTTATGAGGACTAAAGTCCTCACTACGAACCACGCTTGTAGTGTGGACTTTAGTCGGCAGAATTTTATGAGGACTAAAGTCCTCACTACGAACCAATTTTATGACTGTTGTTCGATCGCACACCATCTCAAGTTCAGTGGTTATACTTAGCCTGGACTGGACTTGCCCAGCAGTTTGCCACCAGCGAGCAAGTGAACTATCATAAAATTGTCAGAATGTTAAAAAATGTAAATATAGTAAGTGGAATGTGTGGGAATTTTCAACTGGATTAAACAGCCGACAGCAGGAAACCCTGACTGTTGCAAGCACGATCGGGAATTGCAAATTTTATGAGAAATTCAAGATGTGACCTTCAAGACTTGAAACGCCGCTTTTTTAGGTGGATTTCGCACGTACAGATGGCAACGCTAGTCGTGTTGGGGGTAGTTGCTTTCGCAGGTGCGATCGCCGCAGCCTGGTTTAGCGGTGAAGGTACAGTCAGCGGTATTTTTGCCACAATCAATACTTGGCAGCAAAACCCGCCTGTGTGGCTGCAAGTACCCGCTGCGAGCAAGATGTATTTGTTGGTGCCGACTTTCGCCCTGGTATCGGCTGCTTTAGCAGCCATGAAAATTTCGCCCCAGCCACAAAAATGGTCGCGGGCTGTGGTAGTTGGCATAGTTTTGGCTTTAACCATTCGCTACGTTTTGTGGCGATCGCTCGTTACGCTAAATTTAAGCGATCCGCTCAACGGTATATTTAGTTTGGGGCTGTTTTTCCTAGAAATGTTAATGGTGTTCACCAGCAGCATTCAACTGTATTTAATGCTGAGAATGAAAGACAGGCATCGAGAAGCCGATCGCATGGCAGTTGCAGTTGCAGAGGGAAACTTTACCCCAACAGTAGACATTTATATCCCAACTTACAACGAACCAATTTTTATTTTGAGGCGCACAGTCATCGGCTGTCAAGCTTTAGATTATCCCAACAAAAAAGTATATTTGCTCGACGATACAAAGCGCCCTGAAATCAAATTGCTAGCCCAAGAATTGGGATGCAAGTATATAACCAGACCCGATAACAGTCACGCCAAAGCAGGAAACATCAATCACGCCACAGCCCTAACAAATGGAGAACTAATTGTAGTTTTCGATGCCGACTTCATTCCCACAAAAAACTTTTTAACAAGAACAGTTGGCTTTTTTCAGAATCCCGAAATCGCCCTCGTCCAAACACCGCAAAGCTTTTACAACCACGATCCCATCGCCCGCAATTTAGGTTTAGAAAATTTGCTGGTGCCGGAAGAAGAAGTATTTTACAGGCAAATTGAAATCATCAAAGACAGTGCAGATAGCCTAGTTTGTGCTGGCACGTCTTTTGTGATGAGGCGAAGCGCGCTACAAACAGTGGGAGGCTTTGTCACCAATTCAATCTGTGAAGACTATTTTACAGGAATTAGGCTTTCAGCCACCGGATATCGCTTAGTTTATTTAGATGAAAAATTGAGTGCTGGTTTGGCTGCTGAAAATATAGAAGCCCATCTAACTCAAAGGCTGCGCTGGGCGCGAGGCACGCTTCAGGCATTTTTTATTGATTCCAATCCTTTAACGATTCGCGGCCTCAGATTCGTACAAAGGCTGTGTCACCTGGAAGGATTGCTGCACTGGTTTACCAGTTTGAGCAAGATTGTGTTTCTGTTGATGCCTTTAGCTTATTCGTTTCTGGGCGTACTTCCTTTGCGGACAAATCCGCGGGAATTGCTCTACTTTTTCCTGCCTTACTATTTGGTGCAAGTTACTGTGTTTTCTTGGCTGAACCGCAAATCGCGATCGGCTTTGCTGTCAGATGTTTACTCCTTCGTGCAGTGTATTCCTTTAGCGGTGACGGTGGTGAGCGCCATGCTCAATCCCTTTCAGAAAGGGTTTAAGGTGACGCCAAAAGGAATTGCGAGCGATCGCTTTAGTTTTAACTGGAATTTGGGATGGCCTTTAATTGTCTTGTTCGCAGCTACAGCATTCGGTTTGTTCCATAATTTAAACATTCATTTAGTTAAAAATATTGGCAGCTTGCAGGGAATACCAGCAAGCGCTGATTTGTTAAAAGGTGTGAGTGCGGGCTGGATTTGGAGCGCTTACAACCTGCTGATGCTGGGAATTGCGCTGCTAATTTTGGTGGATATTCCTAAGCCGGATATTTACGAATGGTTCAATTTGCGTAGAGTGGTGCAGTTGAATGTGGGCGGTGAAAGTTTTTGGGGAATAACTACAGTAATTTCGGAAAGTGGCGCTGAAGTTGCTCTGACACAGCGGCCGAGTTTTGCTGTGAAAGGTAAAGGCAGCAAACAGAGTTTTACCGCGGCAGAGATGTTGCCAAAATATGCCGTTGAGACAGGTTTATCGCAGGGTAAAATAAGAGCGATCGCTCGCAGCGTGGCAGTCAAAGTGAGGATGTCGCTAGCGCCGCCTGTGATTGAGTTGGACACCGAAGCCAGTTTTGGCAACCGTTTGATTGATTGCGACTCGGCGACTCTGGAAATTATGGAAGAGAAATGTTTGATTCCTGTGGCTAAGATTGAGTTGATTAGCGATAAATCTCGCTTGGGGTCTAGTTTTCAGGATACAGCAGGGTGCAGTGTTCCGGAATTTCCGACTGTGCGAATTGCGTTCGATCGCCTAAACATGAGCCAACACCGCTGTTTGATCGAAATGCTGTACTGTCGCCCCGGCCAGTGGAAGCGCCAGGAAACGCCCGGAGAATGGCATTCGCTGTGGCTGTTGTTGAGAATTGCTTTGAAGCCGAGGGCTATTTTTGAGAGAAACAGGCCGGTTAGGGCGATCGTAGTTTCGCAACTTTAGAGCTCATATCAAATCCGGTAGCATGGGAATTAATCTTACCATAAATCAGGACACGGCACTGCCGTGTTCCTACCACCCTCAATTGTCGAAAAACAATATTTCGATATCCGATCTATCATTTTTGCACAGCCCAAATTGATTGACAGAATATAAATGTTTTGATAACATAAGTTTAGCTATATTTGTAAAAATTCCTAACCTATGAAACTGAATTCATCTTTGTTTTATAAAGCGTTTTTGGTGACAAATTTGCTCCTAGCATCTGTCACTGCTTTCGGTATCGTTGCTCGAGCCGAGACAAGAAGCTCTACTAAAAATTATAAAGGTCAATGTAGTTTTTACGGACAAAATCAACGACAGGCACAAATGATCGGCTGCTCAATCAAGCAGAGTCTCACCCAAATTACAATTACCTGGGATGATGGATTCACAACTAATATAGTGTCTTCACCAGATGGTGTTTGGCAATCAATGCCATCTCGATCGCTCGCCGGAGTAACATTTTATGCCGGTAGCGGACAAGTATCTAGGGTTGAAATTTACGAAGGCCCAGGTAAAGGTATTCTTGTTGTCAATCCTCTTTGAACTAAGGCCAAAATAATCGGGTTTATTTTTTGTGGAACAGCATCTCCGGCCTGTTCGTAAAAGGCAAATAGTTTACAAGCCAGATATCGGCACAAATTCGTAACCGTAACTGGTGCGATTTCCAGGTTTAACAGTTACTAATTGAACTGCTCGATTGCGATCGCCCGACGGTAAAAATCGAATCGGGCCCGATGCTCCTGTTGCGGAAAAATCCGACGCCGATAAAGCTTGTTGAATGCCTGCACGAGTTGGATTGCGCCCTAAACCGACAATTAGCGCGATCGCCGCATCGTAGGCTAAAGCTGTGCGCCAACTTACTTCAGCGTCCCAAAGTTGTTTGGATGTTTGGGGAAAGTTGGACTGCGGATCTGCGAGAATGTGCCAAGGAACAGCCAGCACCATATCTGTTGCTCCCGCGCCACCAATTTGCAGTGTTTTAGCGCTGTAAGCGCCGTCTCCTGCTAGTAGCGGGAGCCGTTTAGCGTTGACTTGCACTACTTGCAAAGCTTGGTCGATCGTGGCAGAATTGGACGCTAACATAATGACTTCTGCTCCCTGGGCGATCGCACTTTTAAGACTCTCCGCTGCATTAAAATTGCCCTTAGCAAAGTCAAATTCCGATACTATTTGTCCGCCATCTCCGTAAACAGCAGTAGTAAATTCATCTTTTAAAGATTTGCTGTAACTGCTAGCAGAATTAAAAAATACAGCCGCTTTTTGCTTTGACAATTTTGTCAGCATATAGCGGGAAAGAGCATTCGCTGCAAACCTATCGCTCGGAACAGTCCTAAATATATTGCTGCCAACTCCTGAAAGCTGCACAGAGGTACTTGTCGGAGAAATTGCTACTAATTGATTTTGTTGGTAAACCTTGCTGGCTGCTAGGGTTGTGTCCGAACCAAAATGCCCGATTACTCCTAAAATTTCTGAGTTATTGGCGATCGCGCTGGCAATTTGCGAGGCAATCTCTGGGTTGTTATCGTCGTTAGCAATTAGCACTTTTAATGGAGTACCGTTAATGCCGCCTTTTTGGTTGATTTCATTTTGAGCTTGAGCGACTCCCCGCAGAATTTCTTGAGCGGCATTGATATCGGTGCCAATGGGAACCGCTGCGGCAATTGTGTAGGATTTGCGATCGCCGGTGCGGGCGTTATTGAGGTAAATTAGTGCTTCAGGATCGTTGCGATTGGTTTTCAGCGAAGCTTGTAAGTCGGTAATAGCTGCGTTGTAGTTGCCGGATGCGATCGCCTGTACTGCTGATTCTTTAGTTGTTGTTGATTTTTCTGAAATTAACAGTTTTTTTCCGGCACTCAGACGCTGCTGAATTTGCTGCTCTGACTGCGGGGAATTCCCTGTCGAGGGCTTAGAAAACGTCTGATTTTCGGGTGATAAACCTCCAGGAATGCCGCCGCGGCTTGTCAGCCACCAAATACCTGCACCGGCTAGCGCGATCGTAATTAGGAGCGATAATATCAGAACAGCGGTTTCGTTTTTTTGGGACATGGCTGCACAATTTTAGATTTAGTAAGAAGGAAGAAGGAAGAAGGAAGAGGGAAGAAGGAAGAGGGAAGAGGGAAGGAAGAAGGAAGAAGGCTATAACGGTTATGCGATTGGGTAAAAAGAGGGAAGAGGGAAGAGGCAGGAGGCAGAAAAACCAATCTAATTATATTTTGACATTTTTTTAATAATCTTAGATAGTCATAGAGAAATACCGAGTAACGGGGTTTGATGGACGAAAATACACAGGTTGCAGCCAGCCGAAATATTAAAAAAACTAAGGTGATGAGGCCTTGTCCGTGCGATCGCCAACAGCTATGATTATTTAACCAGAATCGATCGAAAAATACCAAAAACCAGGCTGTATCCACTGTCAGTTTGAAAAAGTGTGAGGCTCTAAACACTTTTGACTGCTTATCACAATTATTTATTAACAAACTATTTCTTAATTATATCTTTATTTTTGAATAAAATTCGACACTGAGGGAGTTATCCACGATCGAGGATTGTGCTGAAAGATTAAAGTTTTTTGAAGTTTAGCAAAAATCCTGAAATCTTTTGTAATATAAACAGGAAAGTTAAAAAATATCTAAAGACAAAGTAATTAGATAAAAGAGTCGCTAAGGTAGTAAGTATGACAGATTGTCAAAGAAAAACAGTGTTAAGCTCGGCTAAGCTCAGTCCAAGCGAAACCGCAATATTTAATTAAGCTCGATCGATAACAAAGGCTAAGGTAAAGTTCATGGCAAACTCAGTTTTAAATCGGCCAAACGCAGCAGCAGGAGTGCAGTGGCAGCCAAAAGATATTATCCGCGGCCTAGTGTGGAAAATTGCGATCGCAACCTGGCTGTTGATGGCAGTAGGCAGCGCCACGCGCGTGATGAATGCGGGGCTTGCTTGCCCCGACTGGCCGCTGTGCTACGGTCAATTAATACCCGCAGCGCAAATGAATTTGCAGGTATTTTTGGAGTGGTTTCACCGTTTGGATGCAGCAGCAATTGGCTTGAGCGCGATCGCCCTTTTGGGACTTTCTGTCTTCTACCGCAGCCGCCTGCCAAAATGGCTCCCTTGGGCGAGCGCAGGTGCAGTATTTCTAATAGTTTTTCAAGGCATATTGGGCGGCCTCACCGTGACGCAACTGCTGCGATTTGACATCGTTACTGCTCACTTGGGAGCGGCTTTACTGTTTTTTTGCGCCCTGCTAGCGATCGGTTTTATGCTGACTCCCTACGAAGCTACGGGCAATACAGGCAAATTAGCATGGGTAAGTTCGATCGCAGCACTGCTAGTTTACCTGCAAAGCTTGCTAGGAGCATTAGTAGGCTCGCGATGGGCGCTGCATCAATGTTTTGGTTCATCAGAATTGTGTTCTGTAATGAACAGCCACATCGCAGGTATAGTACCCGCTACCGCAGCAACTTTAGCAGTAGCAGTCATGGCTTGGCGACAACCAGCACTCCATTCAAACTTGCGAAAATTAGGGAATTTAGCGAGTGTTTGTCTGATTGCTCAATTAGTTTTGGGATTGGCAACTTTCCGGCTGCACCTTCAGGTAGAACCGCTGACAGTCGCCCACCAAGCAGTCGGCGCAGCACTGCTGGGAACTCTGCTAGCTTTTAGTGTTTTGTCGTGGCGCGATCGGGTTTTATCAGCTTGATAGGGGCGCGTTAATTAATCGGCGGTTGAAACCGCAAAGCGAGTCAAACGAAGTCCGCCGACGCTGACTGAATGACCAATGACAACTAACAACTAATAATTAATCACAAATGCAAGAAGTTCTTACAAACAATAGCCCTCGCCTCCACGAAAACTTTTCGCAAGTAGTGAAAAGTTACTACCAACTAACAAAACCGAGAATTATTCTGCTGCTGCTAATCACCACATCAGCAGGAATGTGGATGGCCGCCAAAGGAGAAGTCGATCCGCTATTACTGGTATCAACTATTACTGGAGGTGCTTTGGCTTCGGCGTCGGCTAATACGATTAATTGCGTCTACGACAGCGACATTGACTATATCATGGAGCGCACCCGGTGGCGGCCGATTCCTTCCGGGCGGGTTAAGAAGCGGGATGCTTTGATATTTGCGATCGGCCTAGCGACAATCTCCTTTACATTGCTGACAGTTGTCGCCAACTTATTAGCCGCCTTGCTAGCAATGTCGGGCATAGTTTTCTACGTCCTAATTTACACCCACTGGCTGAAGCGCCACAGCGTGCAAAATATAGTAATTGGCGGTGCAGCAGGGGCGATTCCCCCGCTAGTTGGGTGGGCTGCGGTGACGGGAGATTTGAGTTGGGGTGCGTGGCTGCTGTTTGGGATTATATTCCTGTGGACACCGCCGCATTTTTGGGCGTTAGCAATGATGATTCGCGACGAATACAAGGAAGTAGGCGTCCCGATGTTGCCGGTAATTGAGGGCGACGAAGAGACAGCCCGCCAAATTTGGATTTACACGTTATTGATGCTTCCAGCAACTTTGCTGTTTGTTTATCCGCTGAATTTAGCAGGCCCGGTGTATGCGGGAACAGCTATTTTTCTCGGTGCTATTTTTGCCCAAAAGGCTTGGTTGCTGTTGCAGGCGCCAGAAGATAAGACTGTTGCGCGATCGCTCTTTAAATACTCTATTCTGTATCTGATGCTCTTGTGCGCCGGAATAGTTGTTGATAGTTTGCCCGTAACTCACAACTTTACTACTGCTGTTGTGCAAAATGTACACACTTTAATTAGTGCGGTTGTGATGTAGTCTTCTGTTAAATTGCAATTGTCAAAATGAAGCCCGCACCTTGCGGGTTTTGTTTATGGTAAAATAGCAGTAGTCATTCTCCCATCTGCGTTAATCTGCTTTAATTTGCGGTAAAAAAAAGAGTAAATGAACAGGAAAGAAATCATTAAACTAAATGCTGACTATTGTAGCCACCCGCGTGTAAAATTAAAATAGGAGGAAAGTTCAGATGGCTGAGAATACCGTGAAAGTAGACATCTCATTCCAATCACTGCTGGAAGCTATTTCATCACTGGGAATTGCTGAAAGATACAAGATATGGGAATTTTTGGAAGCTGAATTATTCCCGAATGAGGAAGATTCTCCAGAAGACATTGCCGAAATTAAAGCTGCCCGTGCTGATTACGAAGCTGGAGATTACACAACTTTCGATCGATACATGGCCGGGCGGGCAAATAAATCGACATGACTTACACTATCCTTGATGAACCTTTAAAGACACAGTTAATTTTAGAATTTTAACTATACTCATAATAGATGAAAATCATAGAGAGGCGAATTGGTTATGAACTGGAAAGCACACATTCATTCAAATCCTAAAATTCTGCTTGGTAAGCCTGTAATTAAGGGAACACGACTATCTGTGGAGTTTATTCTAGGGTTATTTTCAGAAGGTTGGACGGAGCAACAAGTGATCGAAAACTACCCAACGCTTAATGCTGAATCTTTACAAGCTGTGTTTGCTTTCGCTGCGGAGAATCCCAATGAAAGTTAAATACGATGCAGAAGCAGACATTCTGATTTTTATCTTACGTGATGCGTTTCCAGTTAATGCTATTTCTGAACCTGGAGGCGTGATTGTCAGTTATGACGAAACTGAGGAACCAGTTAGCATCGAATTTCTCAATGCCTCCAAACGTCAACTGTTTAATCCTCAAGAGCTCATACTAACGATCGCAACTTAGTTGATGCGCTTTATCGAGGTGGCACGGCAATATTGTCAGCTTAATAAGTGAGGATACTATGATGACGTTACACGAGTATGATGTTGTTGCCTTGACCGAAGAAATTCACGCAATCCATAAAGACACCTCTGGGCCAATTTTGCTCCGGCCCGGACAAGTTGGCACTATTCTGATGAGCTTTGACGATCGCGCTTATCTAGTAGATTTTGCCGATGCTCAAGGCAATACCTATGCAATGGAAACCGTTCCCTCAGAAAAACTCATGCAACTCGTTTATGAGCCACTTCCTGTTTACGCCTAGCCTACAAATAATACTTTACAGAGTATTGAGCTGGAAATGGCGATCGACGAATTAGATCGAGGTGTGAGTTTCGAGCGGTAAATGAGGTAAGCTAGAGATACAGGTTTCAAACAAAATCATGACTGAACTCCTTCAACAGGCGATCGCCCAAATCCAAAAACTCCCACCCGATCGGCAAGATGCGATCGCGGCTCGGTTTTTGGCAGAGTTGCAGGACGAGCAAAAATGGGAAACTCGTTTTGCTGACACGACAGACGATCAATGGGATCAGATGGCTGCAATGGTACGTCAAGAAATTGCGGGAGGAGAAACGGTTCCACTTGATGAGGTTTTCCCAACACAAAAATGAAATCAAGTGTTACAAAGTCATTTCGCACGCGGCTAGAGAGTCTTCCTGCATCAGTTCAGGAACAAGCCGATAAAGCTTATGCCCTTTGGCAGGATGATCCTTATCATCCAAGTCTTCAGTTCAAGCGAGTCAGTCAGAAGCAACCGATTTATTCTGCTCGTATCAGTATCAATTATCGTGTTTTAGGTTTATTGGAAGCCGATCGTATTTACTGGTACTGGATTGGTGCACACGACGAGTACGATGAATTGCTGAAACGGATGTAGTTTAAGGCGATCGAATTCGTCAGCGCCCGTTACCGTAGATGGCGATCGCAGAATTATATCGTGGTGTGAGTTTGGGGATAGAGAAGTTGTAACACTGTAATTTTCAGGAGTTCTGTAAAACTCTGCGGATATTACGCAGGTGATAGAGTAAAACAAAAACAGTGGTTCTAAAGTCCTTGGAGTTTACATATGTCAATGGATCGCCTGCCTCAAGTTGAAAAGAGTTTAACCCGTTTTCGTAAACAATTAGACGGTAAAGAAAATGCCTTGACATCAGCTAGGTCAGAGGATTGGGCGACAATCAAACTGCAAATTGACGACCTGAAAGTTGAGATGCGCCCGTTTGAAATTGAATATTGGCAGATTTTGGTAGAGCGATCAGCAATGTTTGAGATTACGGATTCAGAAGCAGAGAAGGTGATCGTAGAGATTGTGGAGCGGGTCGAACCTCTACAACATAATCCACAATACTCACCTGAAATTCTGGATTTGTTGCAAAAGATTTATGCTGAAGTCAGTAAACCCGGAACACCTGCGGCTGCCAAACTCAAAGGGATGCTCTCATTACTGCCACCATTTGTGAACCTATCCTACGAGGCCGAAATTGATACAGAAAATTTTCTGCAAACATATTTCCCCACCTTCAGAGGATGGTCTAGGGTACTAGCAAAAAAGTAATAGCCTCTTCGCTACCAAGCGATTCGGGGCAACCAGAGGGACATCAACTCACTTCTAGTGCCATACTTAATTTTTCTCGTCCGAACACTAATCTGTTCAGAGGGCGCGAGTCTGAACTTACAATACTTAAGCAGTGGCTCGATGATACTTCTATTCGTCTCATTACCATTACTGCTGCTGGGGGTTATGGTAAATCTACTCTGGCATCAAAATTATATGAGGAAGCACTGGGATTTAACCATCAATTTTGGATCTACTTTGACCTACCGTATCGTTTTGGAAAATGGGGCAGGTGGATACTAGCACAATTAGGACAGGAGTTTGATGAGCGCTTGCCAGATGAGCAGTTGAGCGTGGCTTTGGTGAACCGTTTGAGCCAGGGACACTTTTTTCTGGTGTTAGACAATCTGGAAACATTGTTGAAGGATGAGACGCGGTGGCAACCCTATAGATTTTTTTTGCAAGCACTGTGTGATAGCAGTGGCCATAGTCGAGTGCTAATCACCAGTCGAATCAAGCCGGAGGGCTTGCCTTGGCTATCAGAAGAAATGGATATCAAAGGATTATCAGAGGAAGCTGCCCTTGACTTTCTGGACGCAATGAAAGTGCAAGGAACACATACCGATTTGAAGCAGTTTGTGACTCTAACGGGCTGTCATCCACTGTTGCTTAAGCTGACAGTGGAATGGTTACGAAAGAAGCGGGGAAAGTCCGCAAATGTGGCATTTATTTTGGGTCAACAGGATATTAATTTATTCAGAGATATCGTTGGGAATCATCAAGGCGACCCAGAGGTGAGTATTGGCAAGGTGCTAGAGCAGTCAGTGAGTCTGTTACCGCTTTCATTGCAGCAGCTTTGGCAGGATTTGAGCGTATATCGACGATCGTTTGGGTTGGCGCAGGCAAAGGCGATGCAACCGGAGGCAACAGAGGAGAATTTGCGGGAGCTAGCTCGGTATGCGCTATTGCAAGAAGAGCCAACTGAGAAATCATGGGAGTTCTCGTTTTTACCGTTGCTGCAAAGGTTTGCTCAAGAGCGATCAGGGGAACAAACGGGCAAACACAAACGTGCCATTGCTTACTACATTGAAATAGCCAAGCCTAAACCTTGGACAACACTGGAAGACATTATTTCTTATTTGGAAGTTTTCTATCACTACTATACTCTAAACGACTATAGTTCAGCCTTTAAGGTTTTATATGGCTGCAATGAGTTCTTGTACACACGTAGTTACAACATCATCAGAGTTGAATTATACGAACCACTGCTACAAAAGTGGATGCCTACTGCTAGGCATCAAGAAAAGGCGGATATAGGAAGGGCTTTGACTTGTTTAGGGAATGCGAACCATGCTCTAGGTGAGTATTGCAAAGCCATTGAATATCATGAGCTTTGTCGGATTGCATTTCGAGAAATTGGCGATCAAGGAGGTGAGTCTACTGCGCTGACACATCTTGGCAATGCTTATCAAGCCACCGGGCAATATGAACAGGCGATTAATTGTTACCAGGAAGCGCTAGAACTTGCGAGAGAAATTGACGAACCTTATGGACAAGCCAATGCCTTGGGTAACATGGGCAATGTCCATCAGGCTTTAGGAAAATACCAGCAAGCAATCCAATGTCATCAACAATCTCTAGAAATTAAGCAAAAGCTGGGTAAACGGTTTGACGAAGGATATTCCCTTGGTGGACTGGGAAATTCTTATCAAGCTCTAGGATATTACCAAGAAGCAATTGAATATCATCGAAAATGGCTGGAAATTGCTAGAGAAATTGGAGATCGTAGAGGAGAAGCTTATTCATTAGGAGGGCTTGCTAACGCATATCAAGCATTGGGACAATACGAGAAATCAATTAAATATCATCAACAGGCTTTGCAGATTGTGCAAGAAGTTCATGATCGTCAGGGCATAGTCTATGCCCTCATGGGTTTGAGTGATGCTTACCAATCTCTAAAAAACTACCAACAGGCAATTGAATTTCTCAAACAATATTTAGAAATTACTCAAGCTATTAAAGATCGCCTCGGCGAAGCCCGTGCCTGGTTTAACTCAGGGCATATTTTAGTCAAGCTTCGTCGATCTACCAATGCAATTGCTGCATACACTCATGCCTGTGAGCTGTTTCAGGCGACGGGGTTGGAACAGCAAGCGTGGGAGTGTAAAGAAGCCATAAAGAGAATTAAGGGTGTGAAGCCGTAACGTATCGCGAGGCTGTACGCGAATGCAATTAATCTCTCACTGTGAAAACCCTGCGTTACTATTGGAGCTAGAAGCCATCATTCTAAGAGCCACTGAACCTCCGTACAACGTTCAAATTCCAACCCAAAGGTGAATGCCATGCAAGCCAAACTTCAAGAACAACTTTCTCCTGCTGATGCCGAAGTTATTTTGGGACGTTTGCCAGAACGAATTAAAGTGGCTTTGATCGCGCGTGCTGCGGAAATTGAATATCCGATCGCAGCGGTGATCGAAATGGCGATCGCCAGTTTTCTCGACACAGAAGCATTAGGTTTCGTAGATTGCAAACCAGGACGCGGACAGTAAAACCGATAAGTCGCAGGCGATCGAGTTTTTGATAAGGTGAAAGCCCGATCGCTAAAATGATAAATAGATGTTACTGCCAAGATAACCATGACCACCATTAACATCGGCTTTTGTGCACAAACCTGGGAAGAATACCATGCCCTCATCGCCAAGCGTCAGGCCGAAACCCTGACTCCCGAAGAACACGAACAATTGATCCAAATGAGCGATCGCCTTGAACAACTCAACGTTACCCGCATTCAAGCCTTAATTCAACTCGCAACCTTCCGCAACCAACCTCTGACAGACCTCATGCAGACCCTTGGCATCAATCCTCATCCCGATATCGTTGATTATTCAGTATCGATGCTAGATGAGGGTAAACCTTTGCCAAAGACGCAATTATTCGATCGATCTCTACAACACCCATGAAGAAATCTAAGCACAAAAAGTATATCTACTCAATAACTTATTGATACAATGGTATGAAGTACCACAGAAATCGGGAGAGTTTCCCATGCCAAATCCATTTTTGGGAATGAATCCCTACCTCGAACAACCAGAGTATTGGTCGGATTTCCACAATCAATTGGTTGCAGCAATTGCTCGATCGTTAGTCCCCAGACTCGTTCCAAAATATCGCGTGGTAACGGATAAATGGGTGTATAAAATCGCAGGTTCGACAGCAATTGCAATTGGTAGACCAGATGTTGGCGTGCAGCAGAACCGAAGAAATACACCAGCGAATACAAACCCTCTTGAAGGATCTATTGCTGTTTGCCCACTGCCCGAACCCGTTAAAGTAACAGTTCCAGTGTTCCAAGAAATTCAGCAATCCTATATCGAAGTCAAAGATGCTGCAACTCAAGAAGTGGTGACGGCGATCGAAGTGCTTTCGCCTGCGAATAAATACGGAGATGGTCGTAAAAAATATATCGCAAAACGACAGAAAATTTTAGAGAGCCTCACCCATTTGGTTGAAATTGACTTGCTGCGCGAAGGTATTCCCTTGCCTATAGAAACTGGCGATATTCAGAGTCACTATCGCATCCTGATTAGCCGATCGCAAACTCGTCCAATCTCCGATTTGTATCCCTTTAACTTGGGCGATCGCATTCCGGCATTTTTGTTGCCTTTGCGATCGGAAGATTCAGAACCGATATTGGACTTGCAATCGCTGGTTGACGAACTGTACGAGCAATTGGGATACGATTATTTCATCGATTACAACAGCAATCCACCATCCCCTTGGTTAAAATCAGAGATGACGGACGTTTTGTCAATCGATGGGCGATCGTGAATGTGTGCTACCAAGCTGATATTGTCTAAAATCTTGGTCAAGGCGAAAAGCTATGCGATCGCATATCCAGTATACTCTCGGACTTCCGGTGGATGGAAAGCAAGAACAATGTGGTCTTTGGGTACGCCAGCCGCAACGAGTTCGTCAGTGATGCCGTCTTCAATGCCATCATAATGAATCCAAATTTTGTCATTGCGAATTTCAGCGTGAACCACAGTACCATGAACTCGCAGATGATTTTCCCAACCTTCATGTATCAGCATAAAATGATTGCGATCGCGGCTGACAACCAAATAGGTAATCACATCTCCATAAGTGTAAGGAATATCCGCATAATATTGAAGAATTTGCTCCAACGTTTCACGCCATTGATCTAGGGGTTGATTTGCGGTTGCCATTGGATAATCTCCTCCGTGTTTGAGTCAAAAACTATCATCCGAAAACCTGGTTCTTCTAGCAGCAATTGCCCAGCTTCTTCTTTAAACAACTTCTCAAAAGTGTTGCGATTAACCGCGAGGTAAAGACGACGAGCCGGCTCCCGTCTTTGCAGTGTTCGGGCGTACATAAAGAACTGCCCCCAAGCATTTTCGAGGTCATGAATGGGCGAAGCTCCCAGAAAGCTTTTGATCTCGATCGCAATTTTTTCAGACCCTCGTTCAGCCGCAATTAGTTTCTGCGCTCCCAAATCGACAAAAACCGATCGGGCTCCAATTTTGAGAATAAGCGGGTCATGGGTAATTGTCCAACCGTCTTTGATAAGGGCGGTGCAGACAGTATCGTGATAAAGGTCTTTGGCAGGCATAAGGGCTGTTCTGTTTAGGTTCCCTGTATATCTATCGTATACGACGCAAGTTCCGAATTATTTTAAGTTGACTCAGATTCTAAGAAACCGGGTTTTTACGAAATCTGCGGGCTGCAACGAAATATTATCGTAAAAAACCCGGTTTCTGGACACCCAATTAATTCGATTGAATCTGTGCGTTCAAAACCTTAGAAATTCGATCGCGCGTTTCCTCCAAATGAGACTGCGTATAAGCATCCGCATTCTTGTCCAAGTTGCGAATACTCTTGCTCAAATCCTCCCGCAACTGCCGCAACTCGTACCACGCCAGAGTCCGCGCATCCTCAGGAACACTGGTTTTTCGCAGCACCATTCTGATTAAAATTGCCAAATGTTCCCGCTGCAACGATCGCCGAAAAGTCGAAATTTGCATCTTCTTTTCCGGCTGCAAAACCTCTTTCCAAATATCCTTTTGCAAAGTATCGAACAATTCTGGCAATTTCAAAGCGCTTTCCGAGGCAGATTTTAACTCCGCATCCCGCAGCCTAGTCAGGCGCACCGGAGATAGCAAAACTCGCAGCACAAATCGCTGCATAAAAGTAATTCGATCGCCGATCGGGTAATCTAGAGGAAACACCAAAGCCGGACTTCCCCAGTGCTCCCAGCGCGCCGGCGCTAATTTATTCAGCAAATCCGGGGCAAAACTAAACGCATCGGTTGCAAATACGTACTTGTCCAGTGTAGCCAAAGCTTCTCGCTGCTGCGCCAGGGCGATCGGCACAAACGGCAATTTCGCATTAATATCTCCCGGGCGAATCCGACTAAACGACTGTCCGCCCACGTACAAAGTAGCATTCATCACCTGCTGAAAATAATACCCGAACACCGAATCAAACATCACCCGCAGTTCGTTATAACCGTCTTCCCCAACCGGAATTCGCTTTTCTAAACGCTTCCACATTGCCTTAGCATTATCCAATTGCCATTGCGAGTACCTCAGCATATTGTTACTGAGATCGAAAGTATTCGCAGCGGGATCGAGATTGTCAACAGCATCCTCATCCGGCGCATAAGCTAATTGCGGTTCCCCCGCGCGACTGGCAATTTGTTGCAGCGCTGGTAAGTCGCTGTTGGGGTTGGCGCCGCCAAGAACTTTGTAACCGTACTCGATCGCCCAATCGTCATAAGGCCCTACAATGGTTGGATAATAATCGCCCTGTACAGTTCCCGGAGGTGCCAAATTAATCGGCACATAATCCATCACCGACGCCACCATACCTTGCGCGCGAGTTACCTCAGTATTGTTCAAATCCTCCGATTTTAGCATCGTACTGCCGTGAAAATTGTGCCTCAAACCGAGAGTGTGACCGACTTCGTGCGCCGTCAAATTTCGGATGTAATCATTAACATAATTCTCGATCGCCCGACTGCTAGGCGCTGCATTGTCCGACAGATCCATCGACATTGCCCCAATTGCAAATTGCCGGCTCGATTCCAACCCAAAACACATATCCGAACTCGAAATCAAGCGCGACAAAGGATCTCGCTTTTGCTCTCGGTACCTTTCCACCAAAGTGGGCAAATCATCAGCAATTCCACCTTGAGAATTTTCCCCGCTGTTTTTTCCTAAATCCCCATTTTCGAGCATCGGCAAATAGCGAGAATACATCCCGAACTGACAGGGATTGGTATTAGAGCCGTTGCGGCCTTGAAAACTCCTCGCTAGCGATCGATTTTGTTCCACCAAAGACCGATATCCCTGTTTGATTAGCCGGACAATATTAGCATCCAACAAAATATCAGCATCCAAAATTTCCCCAGTCAGCGGGTTAGTGCGAGACGGCCCGAGTCCGGCAAAATCTGACTCAAAAGAACTCGACCACCTAATAGTATTGTAGCGGACATCAGCCGGATCCCATTTAGCATTGTCCGGCATTTGTTTGACCTGAATAGCCTCAGTAAAACCCGCCTTTTCAAAAGCTTTGTTCCACTCCAAAATGCCCTCGCGAATTGCATTTCGGTATTCGAGAGGGACATTGTTTTCAATCCAAAAGACGATCGGCTGCACTGGTGGGGACATCGGCGCCGTCGGGATTTGCTTTTGCAAATGCCAGCGATTGATATAGCGCACAAAAGGCTGCCGGCTGCTTTTGTCCGAAAAGTCTTTATATGCTGTCAGAAAATAGCCCACACGCTCATCTGCAAGTCTGGGGCGGTAGCCGTTATTGAGCGGCACTTCCGAGAAACTGTAGTGAATGCGGAGGTTAAAAGCCCGACTGTCAGGAATCGAAGGTAAATAGTTAACTGCACTGTCATTATCGCTGGAAAAACCGTAAATAGAAGCAATCTCGACATTCAGCGGAAACGCTTTCACATCTTTAAAATAAGATTTCTCTTCATCGATCGAGTAAGCAGCGCCCAAAATCGCCGGTAAAATCGCTTTAACCCCCGGTAAATCGCGCTTTTCGCTCATCAGCAAATCGCCTAAGTCGATCAGCAGAGTTTGCCTTTGCGGATGAAGGCTTTTGAGCGGCAAAGAATAGAGAATCGACTCGCTAAAAGCCCTTGCCACCGAACCCGCTTGCGGGTCGCCCGGACGGGTGCGAAAATTGATATTCGGTATGACAAACTGCACGTTATTTTGGACTCGCCGCAGTTGAAACAAGAAATCGCCGATCGGCAATCCGCTCAAAATTCCCCCTTCCCCCAAACCCGATGCCAATGTCACGAAACACAGAAACTTTTTATCGAGTTGTTGCGGTTTAATTTCCAGATAAACTTTATTAGTTGCTGGATTGCGGTAAAGGGTAAACAATCCTTCAAATTTTTGCGCGTCTTTGACAACTTGCTCGAAGGGTTGCAAAGGTTGCTGTTCAGTGCTGGGCGGCGGAGTTGATAAAGCAAAAGGTAAAAATAAACCTTTATACAAACTAAACAGGAAAAATGCTAGAGATAATATGAAAAATATCAAAGGCAGATTTTTTCGGGATTTTTTGATATTCTGTTGATTGTGGCTATTTTTAGGAAATATCAATTTTTTCATGTTTAGTATCCACCCGCAGGAAAGAATAGTTTTGAGATTGTGGCGTCCCACTCGCAACGCTTTGAATTACATGAGTTATGAGTTAAATGAGAATCGAGGTTTGTAGTGAGGACTTTAGTCCTCGGATTTTGATAAGGACTAAAGTCCTCACTACAAACCTATTTCAGTGTGGTTTGTAGTGAGGACTTTAGTCCTC
>RDYN01000015.1 GCA_004293365.1 Oscillatoriales cyanobacterium
TTATTTGTTATTGGTTATTTGTTAATCCTCGGCGCATAAACTCTATCTGTAGGGTGCGCACTGCGCACGGCCGTGCGCAGTGCGCACCCTACTAACTACAAACGATTAGTTAATTGAACAATCAACTGTCAACAGTCAACCGTCAACAAAATTATCGAACTTGTTGAACGGGCAAACTGCCCGGTTTCACACTCAAATTAACTATTTGCCCGTTGCGGTTGATTTCCATTTGCAAATTGCCGCCAACTTTCGCATTTTGCACGAACTCCTGAACAGCTTCCGACTGAATAATCGGCTGATTGTTAATCTTTTGAATCACATCTCCCGCCCGCAAACCTGCGGCGGCGGCGGGAGAATTAGGAACCACACTCACGATCGCCACACCGCGATCGACTGCAACTCGCAGATTGCTGTTAGCATTGCCGTTAATTTGCTGCTTCACCTCTGGAGTCAGCGTCGCCATTTCAATACCCAGATAAGCGTGTTCGACTTTCCCCGTCGAAATCAGTTCCTGGGCCACCTGTTGCGCCGCCTGAATGGGAATCGCAAAGCCCAATCCTTGAGCACCTTGAATAATCGCCGTATTCATCCCGATCACTTCCCCCGAAGCATTCAGCAGCGGGCCCCCGGAATTCCCCGGATTGATTGCAGCGTCTGTTTGAATAAAACCGATGCGCTTGTCGGGTACGCCCACATCGGTACTCGATCGCCCTGTAGCGCTAATTATCCCCGCTGTCACCGAATTGTCCAAACCCAAAGGATTGCCGATCGCGATCGCCCATTCCCCAGACAGCAGCTTATCAGAATTGCCGATCGTCACCACAGGCACATCATTCGCCTCAATCTTCACCACAGCCACATCCGTCACCTTATCCGCCCCCAACACCCGCCCCTGATAGCTGCGGCCGTCCCGGAGAGTTACATTTACTGTATCTGCCCCTTCTACAACGTGAGCGTTTGTGAGAATCACGCCGTCAGTCCCGATCGCAAAACCCGAACCAGTACCCCGTTCGATTCCGCCCCGGCCGCCCGAATTTGGTTGTCCGCCAAAAAAATCCTCCGGCGAAACCCCTCTATTTCCCGGTCTCACCTTGCGCGAAGCATCGATCCGCACCACAGCCGGGCCAACTTTTGCCACCGCAGCCACAATAAAATTCACATTAGCCGCATCCCCCGACAAGGGAACAGGCGGCAAGACTTTCCCCGCTTGAGGCTTAGTATTAGCAGGCACTTGCAATCTCGGTTGCAGGGTTCCTTGTCCCGAATCGCCGGAATTTGCACGTAATTGAGAAACCGACAGCCGATCGCCCAACATGGCGGCTGCGGCTCCCGTTACCAGCAGCAATATGTAAATTGCCGGTTGCTTCCAAAATTTGCCAGTAGAACTCTTCATCGCGACGTTTTAAGGCTTTCGGGCCAAATTTAAATACTTGCCTAGCAGCTCTTTGATACCTGCTATATCCGCAGAGCCACAAACAAAATTTTTGGGCGATCGGCAGACTCCCTTAAACTTTAACATCTGACGACTAAACTCTCTAGACTGTAGAATTAATCTCTTGAATGCCGATCGGCAAAGGTAAGCAGTGGACATTACCCTCGAAAGTCTGTGGAATCAGATACTTGAACGTCTCCAGGTACAACTGAGCAGGCCTAGCTTTGAGACGTGGATCAAAACTGCCAGGGCCGAACAACTGGAAAATAACTGTTTGATCGTCAGCACCCCCAACCCCTTCGCACGCAACTGGTTGCAAAAATACTACGTCAAAACCATCGCCGACGCAGTTGAAGAAATTCTCGGGTATCCCGTAGAAATCTACTTGACAATTGCCGGGGGAAACGAAACAGGCGGTAGCAGCGACTCCGCGATGATTTGGCCGTCCCCGATCGCCGATAGCCCCGAAAGCCACTCGCTACACCCCCCTAAACCTGCCCATTTAAACCCCAAATACGTATTTTCCCGCTTTGTCGTCGGTTCCAACAACCGCATGGCCCACGCAGCAGCCCTCGCAGTCGCCGAGTCTCCGGGCCGAGAATTCAATCCCCTATTTTTGTGCGGCGGCGTTGGTTTGGGCAAAACTCACTTGATGCAGGCGATCGGTCATTATCGCTTAGAAATCGACCCCAGCGCCAAAGTTTTTTACGTTTCAACTGAAAAATTCACTAACGATTTAATCGCCGCCATTCGCAAAGATAGTATGCAAACTTTCCGCGATCACTATCGCGCCGCCGATGTTTTATTAATAGATGACATCCAATTTATAGAAGGCAAAGAATACACCCAAGAAGAATTTTTTCACACTTTCAACACTTTGCACGAAGCCGGAAATCAAGTAGTCTTAGCGAGCGATCGCCCGCCGCAGCAGATACCCCGCCTGCAAGAGCGCTTGTGTTCCAGATTTTCCATGGGATTAATTGCTGACATTCAATTGCCAGACTTGGAAACACGCATGGCAATTTTGCAGAAAAAAGCCGAGTATGAAAACATGAGACTGCCGCGAGATGTCATAGAATACATTGCTTCTAGTTACACTTCCAACGTTCGCGAATTAGAAGGTGCTTTAATTCGAGCCGTAGCATATCTTTCTATTACCGGTTTGCCCATGACTGTCGAGAATATCACTCCGATTTTGAACCCCCAAACCGAAACCGTAGAGGCGACGCCCGATGCAGTCATTGCAGTTGTGGCTGAGGTGTTTGATGTTTCTGTGGAAGACTTGAAGGGTGTTTCCCGCAGGCGAGAAATTAGCTTTGCCCGTCAAATTGGGATGTATTTAATTCGCCAGCATACCGATTTGAGTTTGCCAAAGGTAGGCGAAGTTTTCGGCGGCAAGGATCACACGACTGTGCTTTACAGTTGCGACAAAATTGCTCAGTTGCGGAATACCGATCCGACTTTAGCCCAAACTTTGCGTCAGTTGAGCGATCGAATTAATGCTGTCAGCCGCAAAACTTGAGAAGAAGTCATTAGTCATTAGTCATTAGTCATTCCAATGCCCAATGCTCTTCGGCCCAATGCCCAATCCTCTTCGGCCCAATGCCCCATTCCCCATTCCCCATTCTCCATTCCCATAACAGACAATCACTGCCTGTGGAAAAACCTGTGGAAAACTTTACTCGATCGCCCAAAACAATTTTTGTACCAAATTTTGCACGAAAATGGAAGGGCGATCGACTTTTACCAGATTTTCCACAAGTTTTCCACAGGTATTTATCAGCTACAACTCAAGTACAGCAAGAAATTATTTTATTTTTCCACAGTTTCCACAGGTCGATCGCACAAAAATAATTCAATAAAAAAAAGTTTTCCGCCAACTGTCAACTCTTCCTTGTTGCTTCAGTCAACTCTCAACTGCTTTCGGAGCCAACTCTCAACCAAGAGGGCGGGCACGGCGGGGCACCGCCCCTACCAACTGACAACTCTCAACTGCCAACTGCTTTCCTGTCAACTGTCAACTGTCATCAGCTTTCTGTGATAGGATTTGCTTCTATCTCAAATCCGGTTAATTAACCTTCATCTCATGAAATTGGTTTGCACCCAAAGTGACCTCAACGCCAACCTCTCGTTGGTAAGTCGGGCCGTTCCCTCCCGCCCGACACATCCCGTACTAGCCAACGTGCTCTTAGTAGCGGATGAGGAAAATCAGCGGGTTAGCTTAACAGCTTTCGATCTCAGTTTAGGTATTCGCACCAGCTTTGCAGCAGAAGTGACTGGCGGCGGCAGTTTTACCATACCCGCGAAATTGCTCAACGATATTGTTTCCAGACTCCCAGGCGGAGAGATTACTTTAGAAGACGAAGCAGGCGACACCGTAGCATATCTCACTTGCAGTTCTGGCAGCTACCAAGTCAGAGGCATGGGCCCCGAAGAATTCCCAGAATTGCCCGCCATCGAAGCCGGAAAAATCCTGAAATTGCCGCCCGAAGCCTTGATAGAAGGACTCAAAGGCACTTTATTTGCTACTAGCCCCGACGAAGCAAAACAGGTACTCGCAGGGGTTCATTTAAAGGTACTGAAAGATTGCCTAGAATTTGCAGCTACAGACGGCCACAGATTGGCAGTAGTTCAAACCGCCAATGAAAAAGCCGAAGGCGAAGAAACCGAAGAAGAATTTGAGGTGACAGTTCCCGCTAAAGCATTGCGAGAAGTAGAAAGAATGCTGGTAATGCGGCAGTGGACTGAACCAGTCACCCTGCATTTTGAACAGGGTCAAGTAGTGTTTGAATGGGCCGATCAGCGGCTGACAACCCGCACCTTGGAAGGGCAATATCCCGCCTACCGACAGTTGATTCCGCCCTCTTTTGAGCGGCAAATTACCTTAGAAAGGCGATCGCTCTTAGCAGCAGTCGAAAGAATAGCAGTGTTTGCCGACCAAAAAAATAATATCCTCAAATGTAGCATCGACGAAGAAAATCAGGAAATCACTTTGTCAGTAGATGCCAAAGATGTCGGCAGCGGCAAAGAGTCAATGCCCGCACAGATTTCGGGAGACAGCATAGATATTGCTTTCAACGTGAAATACTTAGTTGACATTTTGAAAACGGCTCAATCTCCCGAAATTCAACTGCAATTAAACGGTGCTCTCGCCCCTGTAATTTTTCAGCCTTTGGGCGGAGTCAATGCCACATTCTTAGTAATGCCCGTTCAGCTTCGAGCTTAGTTGACAGTTGACAGTTGACAGTTGACAGTTGACAGTTGACAGTTGACAGCCGTAGGGTGCGTCAGTTTAGTTATTCTCAATTATCACTCCCAATCTCATTCTGACGCACCATTTATTCCGGACGAGCGTCAGATGAATTTTGAGCCGTAGGGTGCGTCAGTTTAGTAATTCTCAATAATTATCGAAAATCTCATTCTGACGCACCATTTATTCCTGGCGTGCCTCACTTGTGAGATTGTGAGGAAAGTAGCCAAAATTTCCATAACTGACACACCCTAATTCTTACTTTTTACTCCTAATAACGATGTTCGTAGTGAGGACTTTAGTCCTCTGATTTTTATAAGGACTAAAGTCCTCACTACGAACCAATTTTATTGTCGAATTGCATCCTCAACTGCCTTCAAATCAACGGCAACAATATCTCAAATTCCGTACCAGTACCGGGAGTTGAATGCAAATTCAACTTACCTTTATGCTTCTCCGTAACAATTTGATGAGTAATTGCCAACCCCAAACCAGTACCTTTCCCCGCTGGTTTAGTAGTGAAAAATGTCTCAAAAATCCGCCGCTGAATGTCTGGCGCAATTCCCGGCCCGTTATCCGCAATTCTGATGGCTATCCAAGCATTATTTTGATTTTTGCCCGCTGCTTCTGGGCCCAAGTCCCCATTTTGGCTGGCGGGCGATTCCCTACGGGATAGCTGCGCTTCACGCAATTTTGCATCTTTTCGCTGGCCCAAAACATAATTTTGCATTAATTCTGAACTTACGCAGTCTCCGTCAGCACTGTTTATTACCTCAGTTTCAATAGTAATCGCAGGTACAAAACCTTTTTCTCCTTTGAGTTCTTCCAAAGCATCCATCGCATTGCTGACAATATTCATAAATACCTGGCTCAACTGACCAGAATAACACTTCACCAAAGGCAAATCCCCATACTTTTTAACTACTTTAAACCCGTACTTCAGACGGTTTTTCATAATTAGCAGCGTACTGTCAATACATTCGTGGATGTTAGCTTCTTTCAAGTGGGTTTCGTCCATGTGAGAGAAGGTGTGCAAGCTGGTGACGAGTTCCGTCAATCTGTCGGATGAAACCTTCATACTTTTGAGAATTTCCGCCCAATCTTCTTGCAAAAAATCAAATTCTATGTCTTGTTTTAGTTCGTCAATTTGTTCGCTAGGCCCGACAATTTGTTCGTAAGCAGTCAGCAATTGCAAGATGTCTTTTGAGTAGTTTGACAAAAAACCGAGATTTCCGCTGATGCAGGTGACGGGGTTTCTAATTTCGTGGGCAACTCCTGCAACCATCTGCCCCAAACTGGCTAGTTTTTCGGTTTGAATTAGTTGAGATTGAGTTTGCTGTCTCAGTAATTTTGTTGCTAGTTCGTGAATATTAGATTGGGCTACTAGCAGTTCGTGTACGTCTACCAAACTATAATTTTGAGGCGACACTTGAACGACAATCGGTTCGTAAAGCAGTTCTTTGGAACGCAGCAGCGACTTCCGGGCTGCATCCACGATTAAAGTATTGCTGGGAAAAATTAAACTCTCAGTTTCGGCAAAGCGGTACAAAGCCCTCACAGGTCGCTTTAAAAATAATTCTCGCCCAAAAGGACGGCTGAGAAATTCTAAAAATCTCCGCCGGGAAATCATGCCTGCAAATTCACCTCTCTCCGTCAAAATGACTCCCGGTAACAGCGGATTAGCTTCTAACATCTGGGAAATTTGCATTCCCAAATCCGTAGCTTCTACGTTAAAAGCGTAAAGCGACAATTCCTGGAGAGTAGAGTCTAAAGAAAGTTCTCCTAGGTCAGTCTGAGAACTGGGTTGGACTGGTCTTTCTATGCAAGAAATATTTAACATAAATTTATCAGCACGCTTTTTTGGGGTTCTATTTGCCAGCAGATATTCAGCTACGAAAACTCAGTCGATGAGTAGCTGAGTGCTTTGACCGACATTTTCCTAGGAAACGGAATTTTAAATTACACAAAAAACTTACGGTGGCAAATGAGATTTTACCACTTCAAGTGTTAAGCAAGTTCGAGTATGACCGAGATAGATGCGCCCTGGCAATTATGCCTGACTTTATTTTATATTGAGTTGAGGGGTATTAACGCTTTGTTCGAGTATTTAACTCGTAATTAACCTTGAGTTATAGTCTTAACCTATTGTTAACAATAATCCGATCTTGCTGAAAAATAATTAATTAAATATGGGAACATAGAGATTGTACGCGAGGAGCTGTAGGGAAACGGCACTGCCCTGTCCTTACCCGAATCTGGGAATTCTAATGATTGCTATAAGATTGAGGATGGTCACAAAAAAGTTTTAACTGAATCTTAACTTAGGGCTGTGAAGAAGGTATGATCTACAGGGGTTCAGCCAAATACGTGTAACGAGATAGCAATTTACCAGTAGGCGATCGATGCAACCAGTCCTAACGAATCAGTTAAACAATGCTTTTACCCTTTTTCTCAGCTTGTTAGTAGAAGCAATACCTTTTCTGCTGCTGGGAGTTTTATTCTCAGGTTTGCTGCTGGGTTTTGTAGACGAACGCAAACTCGTATCCCGCATCCCGCGAAACCCGCTGCTGGCGGCTTTGATGGGTAGTTCGATCGGCTTTTTGTTTCCCGTGTGCGAGTGCGGTAACGTGCCCGTAGCCCGCAGGCTGCTAATGCAAGGAGTTCCCGCACCGGCTGCGATCGGCTTTTTACTCGCGGCCCCCACCATCAATCCCGTGGTAATTTGGGCGACTTGGACGGCATTTCGCGATCAGCCAGAAATTGTAATTTTGCGGGTAGTCTTTTCTCTCTTTATCGCTACAATTATCGGCTGGGTGTTCAGCGTCCAAACAGACTTGCGGCCTCTGTTACACCCCTCTGTAGCCCGCGCGATTCCCCTCCCAAAACCAGAGTTTTCCGAAAAAGAACTCGCCCCAGCCGACACTCCGCTACTGTTGCAGTCGGGAACTTTTATGCTAGGTCAGGGGGGTGCAGTGCCGATCGAATCTTTGCTACAAGACGAGTGGAAGCCCTTACAAACAGGCAAAACAGACAAAACCTCGAAACGTTCCTCCATGTTCCACCGCGTTTCTAAAGAGCGCCTGCGCCTGCTTTTAGATACTATGGTACAGGAGTTGCGGGAATTGGGAGGAGTATTGGTCATCGGAAGTGCGATCGCTGCCATCATTCAAGTTGGCGCACCCCGCGAACTAATTCTCAACCTCGGCCAAGGCCCCGTTTCTTCGATTCTCGCCATGCTGCTATTAGCCGCAGTCGTATCGATTTGTTCTACGGTAGATGCTTTTTTTGCCCTGTCTTTTGCTTCCACATTTACCAGCGGTTCGCTGTTAGCTTTTCTCGTTTTCGGCCCGATGATTGACCTCAAAGGCATCGGTTTAATGCTGTCTATTTTTAAAACTCGCTCCGTAATTTACTTGATGGTTTTGGCTGCTCAGTTAACCTTTTTGATGACTCTCGTGGTCAACTTATATCTAGGGTAATAATAAATTTTCAGTTCGTAGTGCGGACTTCAGTCCGCTCCATGAAAGCGGACTGAAGTCCGCACTACGAACCTTGCGGCGGTCAATTGACCGGGCATGATATAACTAATGACTAATGACTAATGACCAATGACCAATTCCCAATAACTATTAAAAAATGAACCTTAAAAAAATTAGCCCGTGGCTGGACGCCCTAGCTATCTTAGCGTGGGGAATATTGCTCCTCAAATATTGGATTACCGGCAAATTAAGCATTCTCATTCACCCGAATTACTTTGGGTTGACTGTAGCCGGAGGAATCGGCTTAATCGTGATTGGCGGGTTGAAAACTTGGGAACTCTTAAAGGTCGATCGCGCCAACAAGCAATCCCGGACATCGCCAGCAAATAAATCTCTCAGAAGTACAGAAGTTGAACACATTACTTTATTTCCCCCCAGTATTGGCAGCACCTTAATGTTGAGCGTCGCATTGATCGGTTTAGCAGTAACGCCGCGCACATTTACCAGCCAGACAGCACTCGAACGAGGCCTCACCGAATCCCTGCCCATCACCAGACTGCAACCCCAAGAATTTCGCAATACTACAAAACCCGAAAGGCGATCGCTCATCGAATGGGTGCGGCTGTTAAATTTCAATCCCGAACCTGATACATATAGAGGTCAAAAAGTCAAGGTTCAAGGATTTGTGATTCACCCGCCCAACGTAGCAGAACAATATATGTGGATCGGGCGTTTTATCATTACCTGCTGCGCGGCGGACGCCTATCCGATCGGGTTGCCGGTAAAATTACCGATCGGTCAAAGTCGCACCGCCTTCGCCCCAGACAGTTGGCTAGAAATAGAAGGAGAAGCGATCGTAGAAGAACTGCAAGGGAAGCGCAAATTAATTATTCAAGCATCTTCCCTAAAACCAATTGCTGAACCCAAAAACCCTTATGATTATTAGACGCGGTGCAAAGCAAGAGATTAAATTTTACCTGGGCGATTGTGCGATCGGCGTCCTGCCAGCCGGCAACTTTAATCTCGCGACTGGAAATCTGTAGTATTTGAGATTGTGGGATGGGCCAGAAAGCCCGTCCTCCATAGGGCAGTTAACACAAGGTAAAGTCAGCTATAAAAGTAGCAGCAACATCCTGTAGGAGTTGCCAACAGGAAATTCAGCAACTAGACTCGTAATTAGAAAATAAGTTCTCCCTATATGTCATCTGAATATGTCATCTGAAAAAAAATTAGCTATCAAAGGCGCTTTCTGGACGATCGCCAGCTATGGAAGCAGTCAAATTATCCGATTCGGCAGCAACCTGATCCTGACGCGCCTGCTGTTGCCAGAACTATTTGGTCTCATGGGTCTAGCCTACGTTTTTATCACAGCTGTCCACCTATTTACAGACATAGGTCTTGGCCCAAGTATCATCCAAAACAAGCGTGGAGAAGAACCAGAATTTCTCAACACCGCTTGGACAATGCAAGTTATTCGCAGTGTTTTTATTTGGTTTTGTTTAATTTTAATCACCTGGCCAGTCGCTACTTTTTATCAAGAACCCCGTCTTCTGTGGTTGATTCCCGTCATAAGTATAACTACTCTCATAGGAGGATTTAAATCTACTTCCGTATCCATTCTCGAACGCAAAATGACAGTCAAGAACGTAGTAATTTTTGAGTTAGTCATACAGATCGTTTCTACGGCAGTGATGATTGTGTGGGCATGGTTCGATCGCAGTATCTGGGCTATCCTCGTAGGCGGTTTCGTAGGCTCTATAGTCGAGTTAGTATGGAGCCATTTTTTGATTCCCGGTCATTCAAACCGCTTTGCTTGGGAGCGAGACGCAGTTAAAGAAATATTTTCTTATGGGAAATGGATATTTTTGTCTACGGTTTTATTTTTTCTGTGTTCTCAAGCCGATCGCCTAGTTCTCGGAAAAATATTTAGTTTAACAATGTTGGGCATTTACGGCATTGCTTTTACCCTCGGCGATATGCCCCGTCAAGTAATCATCGCCCTCGCAGGCAGGGTAATTTTCCCCTCTATTTCGATGCTAGCAGACTTGCCTCGCGAGGAATTGCGCGCCAAAATTATCAAAAACCGCAACTTGATTCTGATCCCTTTAGCCCTAGGCTTAGCAATTTTTGTGAGCTTTGGAGATCAGCTAATTTTAACACTGTACAGGAAAGAATATATGGCAGCATCTTGGATGATGCCTATCTTGGCTTTAGGTATTTGGCACACGACTCTCCACAGTTTGATGGGTTCTTGTTTGTTAGCTATCGGAAAATCTCAGTACGCAGCTATGGGCAATCTCGCAACTTTCTTGAGTATCGCTATTGGCATCCCAGTGGGATATCATTTTATGGGTAATTTAGGTGCTGTGATTGCTGTAGCTGTCGGTGACATTCCTACTTATTTAGTAGTTACCTACGGTCTTAGGAAAGAAGGGCTAACTTGTTTTTGGGAGGACATGAAGTTGACAGCAATGTTTTTAGGTACACTAGCAATCATACTTTTGGTGAGAAAGTCTCTGGGTGGCGGACTACCGATAGATCGCATTTCACCTGAAGATATAAGACGGAGCCATGACATATTTGTCACTACAGTTCAGAGCGCAATATTCTGACCTCTAAAATATGTCTGTATTTCCCATAAAATCCTGAGAAGCAATTCGTTGGATATCCATAAGCCAAGTGTATTGATATTTATAGCCTTTCTCAGAAAGATGAGGTATGACTGACAGCTTATATAACCTCTAAACCTATAGGGCCCAAGCCCAACTACGTCCGCCAACCTTTTTGAGAAAGGCTATAAGTAAATTCTGAGGATGTCAGTTTAATTGAGTTATGGACGCACCACAATTTTCACAAACCAGTTTTTTTGCAAAAAAAAGAGGTAGCAGCCATTTATCTTGCTAAAAAAATAGGTTTATAATACCAATTTTAAAAAAGAATGCAACAGTATTCTTCCCCCGCAATACAGCGGGGGGCTAGGGGGGTCGAAGAGTGTTGCACGATTTTAGAAAAATGGTATAAGAGTCGGAAGTGCGTCCTGGACTGTAAAATTTAATAGGGAAAATTTGGCAGTTAATTGTCAGCAGCAATAGGAGAGAAAGATTTGTGAGTATTTTTAACAAAAAAATTAATCCTTCACCCTTCGCTATTGGGCCGTTCAAACAGCCGATCGACCGCACGGCCATTTTCCTCATCCTAATGCTGAGCGTGTTAATGGGACTGCTGCTGCTGAGCGGCGATCGCACAGCGCCCAGAGTGCGAGAATTTAGTTGGGAAAACAAACAAATCGGCGCCGCAGATACCGGCTTTATTCTCAACTTCTTTCGGCCGATGAACCACTCCACCGTCGAGGAAAACTTAAAACTAGAACCGCCCCTTCCCGGAAAATTTAGTTGGGCCGGCAGGCGCATGGCTTATACCCTCAAAGATCCAGCGCCCTACGGCGTTACCTACACCTTAAAACTCGCCGGCGCCACCGACAAGTATTTTGGAGCAAACAACCAATACAAAGGAACGCCAATTCAACCGTTTAGCAGTTCTTTTCGGAGTCGCGATCGAGCTTTTGCTTACATCGGCGTTCAAGGCGAAACAGAAAGCAGATTAATGCTAGTCAATCTCACCAGCAGCGACTCGAAACCGATACCGCTGACTCCCAAAGATTTAGTTGTCACCGATTTTAAACCGTATCCCGACAGCGATCGCATTTTATTCTCCGCCACAGATCGATCGATCGCCCGTACAGGCGGCACCCTAAATCAAGAACTATTTACAGTCACCACCGGCCTCAATCCCCAATCCCCCGGATCCCAAGCCCAACCAACCCAACCAGCAGGTAAAATCGAAAAACTCTTAGACTCCAAAGACTACCAAAACCTCAAATTTGACCTCTCAGCCGACGGAAAAATCATCATTATCCAGCGCGTCAACCGCCGCAATCCCGGCGATTTCAGTCCTTGGATTTTGGAAGAAAAAGTGGCGCCCAAACCCTTGGAGAACCAACAAGGCGGAGATTTTATCATTCGCCCCGACAGCAAATCGATGGTAATATCTCAAAAACAAGGATTGGCGATCGTCCCCCTCAAACCAGAAGCAGATCCAGTAGAATTTTTGCCGAAATACGAACAAGTATTGGGGATGGCCCGGGACAACTCCGCCGCCGCCTACGTTAAATACAACAGCGACTACACTCGATCGCTCTTCATCTTAGACAACCAAGGCGCAGAACAAGAAATACTGCGTATTCCCGGTAGCATCATCGCCGTTTATTTCGATCCGCGCAAAAACAAAGACAACCAATTCCAGCGCCTCTACTGCTTGTTAGCCCAACGCCTCAAAACAGAAAGCTACAAAGAACAGCCTTTCATCGCCGCCATCGACCTCAAAAAAGACGGCACTCGTTTGGTAGGAACCATCAAACCGCTGCTAGTTTTGCCAAACCAACTAGATACCCAAATCAGTTTATCTCCCGACGGGCTGGCATTAATTTTCGACCAATCAGTCACAACAACAAAACCAACATCAGCAGACAGTCCCCGCAACGATAGCGGACAGTCGATCGCCACGGGCCGCCTCTGGCTGCTACCCTTATTAGACATACCCGGAGACAATTCTGCCGCCAAAGTACAGCCCGAAGAATTGCCCTTTGCCGGCTATCATCCCCGCTGGCTGCCGTAAACAGATTTTAAATTTTAGATTTTAGATTTTAGATTGAGTTGATACTAAGCCATACTGGTAAATATCCAATACTTTAAAAAAGAACTCCCCAGCTTATACCATTTTTCTAAAATCGTGCAACACTCTTCGACCCCCCCTAGCCCCCCCGCTGTATTGCGGGGGAAGAATACTGTTGCATTGTTTTTTAAAATTGGTATTACAATCTCAAACCTAAAATCTAAAATTCCCATGACTCCCGAAGAAATTAGTAATACCCTTAAAGACTTATTTGGCGAAAATGTTGAGACGCCTGCTGCCACTTCTTGGCAAGTTCAAACCCCTAAATTTCGCCTTTTAGTCCTGCTTTCAGAAGACGGAACTTGGCTGCGGATTTTGCTACCTATCGCCGACGCCCAAGAAGCTCAACCGTTTTTAGATCAACTGCTAGAAGCTAACTTTGACACCACCCTGGAAACTCGCTACGCCATACATCAAAACGTTTTGTGGGGAGTGTTTCAGCACAGTTGCGCTACACTCGCCGCCGCCGATTTCTCGGCCGCCGTCACCAGACTGCTAGCTTTGCAAGAACGAGGTTTGTCCGACTTTTTCGGCGGTTTAATCGAAAGCCGCATCCGTCAAATCATCAAAGCAGCCAAGATGCAGGGACAATCCATAGAAACGACCCTTCAGACTTTAGACCGTTTTTACGCAGAGGGATTGATGGGCGAAATGGAACTCGGGCGAGAGTCTCGCGAACAGACTCTCGCCGCTTGGCGCTATCAGCTAGAACGCCTTTGGCCGGAGGTGGAACCCTGAGAAGATTTTAGATTTTAGATTTTAGATTTTAGATTGCAAAAAACAAACGCCACTAAGACGGCAATCAGAGTTGAGAAGTTCCCTAAAGTTGCATTTATTGACAGTGGTAGGGCAGCAACGCCCAACGCTTAGGACTTTCTTAATTCCTGAAACCCTTGCATTCGATTGCTTCTTGCTTCTTGCTTCTTCCGATTTTGGCCTTGGCCCCAGTCTTGACCCTTAGGGCGCGGATTGGACGATCGCCCTCCGCCTCCTAGAACCCTCGATTCATGCCCGTATATTGACCAACTGCGCGCGATCGCGGTTCTCCAATTCCCTACCATCACTGAAAAATGGTATAACGTATCACAAAAGCCCCTTAATAATTTTTTAAGATTTCCGAAAACAGGCGATCGCATGGTATATCATGGTAAAAAGTTAATAACAAAACTCCGTAAGTTCCACAAAAGCTTCGATCGTTTAACATTAATTCAGAAACCAAATCTTTAGCAGACAATGCCAGGGCGATCGAGTTTTCCCATCAGGTGCTGCTGTAATTTTAAAAATTCACAATTACCCGCCACCAATTACCCGTTACCAATTAATAGCAACTAAAGTTATCCATCCCTACAAAAATTAACAGGAGTTTCATCTATGTTGGCTGTGCATCAGATTAGCTCGGAATTATCAGTGTTACAGACACCTGCAATTTGTACTTGGAACATCTCCTTAGAATCAACTCTCCTCGACTTGCCTCTCTACAACTGCCAAATAGAATTAACTCAACAGGCAAAAGAAGTAGCCCAGGCTTTTGAAGAAAATTCCATGCTTCCCGGCGTCATCTTGACCAATATGGGTACTTTTGTCGGCATCATATCCAGGCGTCAATTTTTTGAAAAAGTTAACCGTCGCTACGGGTTAGAAATGTTTTTCAAGCGACCGATAGAGGTATTATATAGATTTTCTAGGCAAGAGCTACTGGTGCTTCCCGGCAGTAAATTAATAGTAGAAGCCGCCCAGCAATCGCTTTACAGAGCGGCAGAATTAGTTTATGAACCAGTAGTAGTGGAAGTTGCACCCCAGGCATACAAACTCTTAGATGTACACCAATTAATGGTTGCTCAATCAATAATTCATCAATTGACAAATAAATTGCTCCACCAACAAACCCAAGCCAAACTTATCCAAACCGAAAAGATGGCTAGTCTGGGTAGGATTGTAGCGGGAGTAGCCCACGAAATTAGAAATCCGCTGAACTGTATTTGGGGAAATTTGACGTTTCTGCTGTCGTATTTTGAAAACTTGCTTCAGCTAATGTCAGCTTATGAAGCAGAATATCCGGAACCCTGTTCCCGAATTGATGCCCTCAAAGATGAAATAGAATTTGATTTTTTACAAGAAGATTTGCCAGTCACCTTAGAAGGCATGAAGTGGGGAGCCTCACAATTGCTAAAAATAGTCAACGGTTTGCACAACTTCTCTCACATGGACGAGACAAAGCCCGTGGAGATCGACATTCACGAATGCGTGGAGATTACGCTGTTAATTCTGAAAAACCGCTTTAAAAATGGCATAGAAGTGGTAAAAAAATACGGCGAACTGCCCCCAGTTAACGGTTACTCGGGTCAGTTGAGTCAGGTGTTTTTGAATTTGTTAGTTAACGCTCTAGACGCCCTGACAGAGTATGCAGCCGATCGCGAACTAGATACAGAGTGCGCGGACAACTGGCAGCCCCAAATCCAAATTACGACTAAAGTGGTAGAAACCGCAGAGGGCAAGTGGGCCGCCATTGCGATCGCCGATAACGGGCCCGGCATTCCCCCAGAAAATCAGCAGCACATATTTGACACATTTTTCACCACTAAACCAGCAGGCAAAGGTAGCGGTATGGGGCTGGCAATCAGCTATCAAATCGTCACAGAAAAGCACGGCGGCCAATTAAAATTGCGATCGCAGCCCGGCCACCACACCGAATTTGAAATTCTCCTGCCGATCGCTGGCAAAACATGATTAACTCAAGAACAGCCTTCAGGTTCGCCCATCCAAGTTTAGCGATCGGCTAGCTTAGTAGTTAAGTTCTCAATTTACTTTAATTAAGAGCCTGTTTCGGCAACTAAAAGTTCCAGTGGCAAATACATTCAGTCCCAAACTCCTTGGCCCTTCACTCTCCGAAGGCAGCCATAAAGATCTTTCCCTAGAATCTACCCTCCAAGATTTGCCCCTGTATCAATTTCAGGTTAAATCGAGCTGCTTGGCCGTAGTAGTTGCCGAAATCTTTGAACAGAATCGCCTAATCCCGGGAGCCGTATTGATAGAAGCAGGAAAATTGGTCGGCATGATATCCCGCAGACAACTGCTGGAATATTTACTCAAACCCCAAGGTCCCGAGCTATTTTTGCACCTACCGCTGAAAGTTCTCTACAGTTACGCTCGCGTCGAAATATTATTGCTTGCAGAGAGTACAACCATTTTGGCAGCCGCTCAACAAGCCCTGCGCCGATCGCCCGAATTGCAGTCAGAACCAATCGTAGTCCAAATCGACACCCAATCTTACCGGCTCTTAGATCCTCACGCACTAAACATCGCCTACTGGCAAATTCGCGGCATAGAAACTCAAGTCCGCTACGAAAGAGCCCAAACTCAAATGATTCAAAGCGAAAAAATGGCTAGCTTAGGCCGTTTAGTCACCGGAGTAGCCCACGAAATTTTAGATCCGGTAAGCTTCATTTGGGGCAATTTAACCTACATCAGCGAATACAGCAAAAACTTAATGCAGTTGCTATCAGTTTACGACGCACACTGTACCAATCCCCCGCCAGAAATAGCACAACTCAAAGAAGATATAGACTATGACTTTTTGCAAAACGATTTCCTCCGAACAGTTACCAGCATCAAAGCCGGAGCCGAACGTTTGAGCAAATTAGCAAGCAGTTTGCAAAACTTTTGCCACATCGACGATGTTTATCCCAAACCAGCCGACTTGCACGCCAACATAGACAGCATACTGTTGCTGCTCAAAAGTCGTTTGAGCGGGGAAATCAGAGTAATAAAAAACTACGGCTACCTGCCACCAGTTCCGTGCTATGCAGGACAGCTAAACCAAGTATTTATGAATATCTTGACCAATTCTATCAATACATTAATTAACGAAGCAGTCGGTCAAGAATTCGCGAAAGAGTTCAAAGGTGGAGCAATAAAAAACTTCGAGCGCCAGCCTCAAATTGAAATCACAACTCAAGTCTGCTGTCTCGAACCTGCGAGCGATTTGGATAAACTACACCTTCGCTGGGTTTCGATTCGCATAACAGATAACGGCCCAGGAATGTCACCTAACAAGTACAACAAAATCTTAGAATCATTCTCTACCGAAAAACGCGCCCTCAAAGAAACCAGCTTAGCCGTTAGCTATCAAATCGTGACCGGCAAACACGGCGGCGCCTTCAGAATGCGATCGCAATTAGGAACCGGCACCGAATTTGAAATCTTGTTACCGCTAGCTTAAAGAAGGAAGAAGTCATTAGTCAGTAGTCAGCAGTCAGTAGTTATTAGTTATGGGTTATTAGTTATTAGTTATTAGGAAAAATACCATACAGCCTATTCCAGGTTTATGAAGTACACCCCAGAAACCGGGTTTCTTTACAGTTCTCGCATCATTACTGATTCTGTTGCTCGAAACCCGGTTTCTCGCGATCTACATTTACATGGAATATGCTGTATAAATTAGAGGCAATCTTCTGTAGGGAAAAGGCAATGCTGTGTCCCTACCTGAAAACTGCTGTAACAGTCAACAGTCAACAGTCAACAGTCAACCATTATCTAATTGAGTGCCGCAGATTTTACAGAATTTAGCATTAGCATCATGTACAGACCAACCGCAACCCGTACAAACAGTTTCTACCTGATTAGCAGTTTTAACTAACTGTTTAATCAAATCCCCCAATTGCCAAGGAATCAGAGCAATCCCCGTCACAATCATCAAAATAGTCAGAAAGCGGCCCGATTCCGAAATCGGAGTAACATCGCCAAATCCCACCGTAGTCATCGTGACAACGGAGAAATAAACAGCATCCAAAAAAGTCCCAAAAGCTTCAGAATTTTGGGGATGTTCAACTTGATAAATCAAACCAGAATAAACAAAAATTATCGCCAGCAAAGTAAACAAAATTCTGGAAAAAATTACCCCATCTTCGCTGCTGATGCGAAGCACTGAATTTTTTAATTCCAAAAAGCGGATGAGTCGGAGAATTCTAAACCAGCGAAAAATCCGAATAAAACTGACATTGACAAATCCCAGAAAAAATGGTATAATTGCCAGCAAATCGACGATTGAGAAAAAACTAAAAATAAACTTAAATTTATAGTCAGCGCACCACAGCCGCACTAAATACTCAACAGCAAAAACGACTAAAAGGGCTGTGTCGAGAGTTTGCAATTTAATTCTTACGGGTTCGGAAATCGGGTAAGTTTCGGCGATAAAGCTGGCAGTAGATAGGAGAATTAGTCCGGTAATAATTAAACTGACGGTTCTCCCTGCGGGCGTTTCAATGTCTTCTAAATAAAAGGCAATTTGTTTGCGGTTTAACATAAATAATCTGTATTGTGTATTGTAGGTATTATGCAGGACTCGGCGATTGAAATCGCGTCTACACAAACGAAGGATTCGGCGATTGAAATCGCGTCTACACAAACGAAGTCGGCCTTCGCCGACTGAAGAATAAAGAATGTATTAAAGACAGATTTGGTATAATTCCCGTAGGTGCGGGCTCACGCCTTGTCTGTAATACAAATGAGTAATCTGGTAAACCCGCCCCGCCCCTACCTGCCGCTAATCGCTTAAAATATCGAAAGCGCTAATTTAAAATATCAGGTAATTATCGAAGATGAGCATCGAATTAACGAAGGGTGACAGATTTAATCTTTCTAAGGAGGCTCCTGATTTCAGTAAAGTTGCGATCGCCCTGGGGTGGCAAGTCAGCCAAACATCACAAAACTATGACATTGACGCATCTGTTTTCATGTTAGGGGCTGACGGTCGAATTCCCGACGAAAAATATTTTGTATTTTACAACAATTTGACATCGCCAGACGGGGCGGTGCGGCATTCGGGAGATAACACAACGGGACAAATCGAAGGCGATGACGAGACGGTTTATGTGGATTTGAGTCTGATCGATGCTGCTGTTGAGGAAATTGTGTTTGTTGTTACTGTTCACGACGGACAAGCAAAGAATCAAAATTTTAGCAGGGTGAAAAATGCTTTTATCCGGCTTTACAATTTGGAGAGCGGGAGCGAGCTGGTTCGGTATAATTTAAAAGAGGTTTTTTCGCAAGAAACGGCTTTAGAGTTTGGACGTTTGTACAGAAAGAGTGGTGAATGGAGATTTCAGGCCGTAGGACAAGGATATAATGCTGGGTTGCAAAGTTTTGTTGACAAGTATCATGTTGAGAATGCGGTGAAAAGCACTGAGAATGTGGCTCAGAAGCTTGATGATGCTGAGGTTTTGAGGCGATTTAGCGATCGGGTGGACAAGCAATTGCAGGAAGCAGCGGCAGGAGAGTCTGTTGCTAATCCTGTGAATGCGGATAATGTGGAAGCTGATAAGGATGTCGATGATTCTGTTTCTGAAATTCAGGAATCGGCACTGACTGCTGAGGAATTTTGGCAGCGGTATAAAGAGGGAGAACGAGATTTTACAGGGATTAACTTAGCAGGAGTAGACTTGAGCGGAAAAACTCTGGAATCTCCCATTAGTTTAAGTCAAGCCAACCTGAGTAATGCCAACCTGAGTAATGCCAACCTAGTCAAGGCTAATTTGATTGGAGCTAATCTGCAAGGGGCAAACTTGAACTCGACAAACCTGCACGAAGCTGATTTGATTGAAGTCAACTTTAGTGGCGCAAACTTAACTAAAGCAACTTTGTATTACGCAAGACTAATTAATGCAAATTTGAGTCAAGCCAACTTAAGCGAAGCCAAGTTAGATCAGGCAAACCTGACTGTGGCAAACCTCAGTGGAGCTAACCTAACTCAGGCAAGTCTAAGTAGTGCTAACCTGACAGGAGCCGATTTAAGTCAAGCGAAGGTAAGTAAAGTCAACCTAAGTTATGCAAACCTTAGCGGGGTTAACTTAAGTGGGGTAAGTTTGATAGGGGTCAACCTTGCAGGAGTCAACCTGAGTGGCATGAATCTAAGCGGAGTAAGCTTGACAGGGACAAACTTAACTGAAGCCAACCTCAGCGGAATTAACTTGAGTGGGGCAATTTTGATTGGGGCTTACTTTCGGGGAGCCAACTTGGATGGTGCCAACCTAACAGGGGTAAGTTTGGTTGGAGTAAACTTACAAGGCGTTAATCTGAGCGGGCAAAACTTGAGTGGGTTTAATCTCTCTGGGGCTAACCTATATGGAGCAAACTTAAGTAAAGCCAATCTATCTTCAGCAGACTTGCGCGGAGCAAATTTGAGTTATTCAAACCTAGAAAAAGCTAACTTGAAAGATGCAAAATTGGTGGGAGCAAATATGGACAATGCAAAGCTCGCAGGCGCAATTATGCCAGACGGTACAACTCACGAATAAATCAAATTCTAATGTTTGTAGTAAGGACTTTAGTCCTTATATTTCTGGAGTGACGCATTGCGACTAAAGAAACCGGGTTTTTTGCCGAATCAGTCGCCGCAAACCGATATTTTCGCGAAAAAACCCGGTTTCTGGCCCCTGTACTGGATTTAAGCACTGCGACTCTGAGAAACCGGGTTTTTGGCGGAATCTGCGGGCTGAAACGAAATATCTCGAAAAAACCCGGTTTCTGGCCCCTGTACTGGATTTAAGCACTGCGACTCTGAGAAACCGGGTTTTTGGCGGAATCTGCGGGCTGAAACGAAATATCTGGAAAAAACCCGGTTTCTGGCCCCTGTACTGGATTTAAGCACTGCGACTCTGAGAAACCGGGTTTTTTGCCGAATCGGCGCGCTGAAACGAAATATCTGGAAAAAACCCGGTTTCTGGGCCCTGGCGCGCAAGTCGTTCTAGTTGCCTTGTTCCATGAGTTCGGTGAGAGTTGTAAAAATTCGATCGCACTCTGAAGAAGCCTTGCGAACATTGTCAACATCCAACATTTCTAACAGCTTGGAAGCGTGCTGTATCTTTTGATATTCGCCTTTCGATTTTGTGTCGCGGGTAGCTGCTTTCAGACTTGGTTCTAACAAATCCTTTTCAATCATCTCTACATTCCTATTTTTAGGAATCGCATTTTCTTTAAATCCCTGCCCGTAAAATCTTTTCAAAGTATCAATATCAGCAATCAACCAAGCTTCCATCGCTTGAACCATTAGATAACAATGAGTGTCATCAACCCCAGGCGAATCCCAATTATCCCTCGACTTCAAATGCTCCCAAGGCGACTGTTTTACAACAGGTGCTTCTGAGTAAACCAGAAGTACGATAAACGCTTTTGGGTAATCTGCCAAAGCATTCTTAAAATCCCTGAAAGCATTATTCCGAGAACCACAAACAATCATATTCCACTTGATTTGATTGCTGCGGGCCATTTGCACAAGTTCTTTGAAAAAACTGCTAAATCCTTGTCGGAGCAATTGCTTTGTATTCTTGCCATCCCCACCACCTTCAATGTAAATGCGAACCTCCTTTACCATCGGTTTCCCCCGATTTCTCCCATCCGCCAGAGGTCTCCCAAACTGTAATTCTCAAGCCATTTTTTTAGTCGTTCTGGATCGAGGCGGCTCAGGTGACTTCCTCGATTATCTCGATCGCATATTAAGACAGACTCAGGACTCAGCGCCGACACCAAAGCATCCGAATGAGTTGTCACAATCAATTGTGTGCGCTGTGAGGCTTCGATTAGCATTTCAGCAATCGCAGGCAAAATGTCGGGATGCAAGCCAATCTCCGGTTCTTCAATACAGATAAGTGGCGGTGGAGTTGGATCTAGGAGTAAAGCTATTAAGAATAAATAACGCAGCGTACCGTCGGATAAACGAGTTGCGGGAATTGGCTGAATCAATCCGGTTTCGCGGATAAATATCTGGACAGTACCGCCATAAATCTTGATACTCAGTTCTTCGGCTGCATCGTAGAACAGCTTTAATTTTTCAATAATCTGCCTGCTTCCTAATTGATACTGTAAGTTGTTTAAAACCAGTCCTAAGTTGCCACCATCTTCTAGAAGTGGATGTTCCGGTAAATCAGTTTGCTGAGCTTTTCTCGATACTGAATCCCTCCCTGTCTGCCAGTTACGATATAAACCAATGTCTGCAAATGTATTACCCAGATATGATAGCTCTGGATATTGTTCAGGATCTTTTCTTTGAGATAAGATAGATTGATCGGGAATGATATCTTCTCGCCGCAGAGTCCGCAGCTTTCTTGTTTGCGGCTCGTTGTCCTCTGTAACGTTGATAACTGGGCGTCCCCGATCGCTATAACGGTAGTAAAAAAATGGCTCGCTTTCTGAACTATTGCGCGGTTCCATATCTTCTATAGCTTCGTCTACTACCTCAACTCTCTGACCTGATGTGGTAAAACTAATCTGATAGCGCAGCGGCATTGCTCGTTCTGGGTAATCTAAAATAGTCTCAATTTTTGCTGTGGGAATACCTTTTTCACCTTTCCACAAAAAATCGCTGATGCCTCCGCCTTGACGAATCGGAGCAGGTAAGTCTGTAGGTGTTGCCTTCAACAGTGCGATCGCTTCGATTAAGTTAGACTTGCCCGATGCGTTAGTACCGATCAACACGTTTAATGGTCGCAGTTCAATTGTTTCCCCCTGACTTCCATAGGAAAGGAAGTTTTGCAGTTGCAGGGAGCGAATAAATCTCTTGCCTTCCACCTTGTCCTCCTAGGCCAATTCTCAACTATTATACCTTGCGGAAGCTTTCGTTTTTAGTGTTGAATTAAGTAATTCTCAAAACTACAATGTTTGTAGTAAGGACTTCAGTCCTTAAAAATAGAAGGACTGAATTCCTCACTACGAACCTGAAGGACTGAAGTCCTCACTACGAACCTGACTGCGAACCCGAAAGTCGATCGCCCTTCCCCCCTTTCCCTCCTTCCCATCTCTTCCTTCGCGCATGAAAGCGTCTTCGCGGTTCAATCCTCCCCATCTCCAGTTCCCCGCGCATCTCCCAGCCATTACAATAGGTTCAGGAAAAAATCTTTACAAATAAGAACTCATGCAGCTCAAGTCAACAACCCGCCATATTCGCATATACACCGCCATCCTCGAAGACAACGAACTCGTACCCAGCAACGACCTTTTGACGATCGACATTGACCCAGACAACGAACTCAACTGGAACGACGAGTCAGTCAAACAGATATATGCCAAATTCGACCAACTCGTAGACTCCTACGAAGGCGAAGACTTGACGGAATACAACCTCCGCCGCATCGGTTCGGAATTGGAACACTTGGTACGATCGTTCTTACAAAAAGGCCAAATCAGCTACAACCTCAACAGCCGCGCTGTCAACTACAGCATGGGACTTCCTCAAGTTGATGCCAAAATTCACCTCTAAGGGGAGACGGGGAGACGGGGAGACGGGGAGACGGGGAGATTAAAAAAATCTTCCCTCTTCATTCTTCCTAATGACTAATGACTGCTGACTAATGACAACCGACAACTGACTCGATCAATCTTCCTCACTCCCCACCGTTTCTGCGTCTTTCCCGCTATTCTTGGGAGTTACCGCACAATTGGGATCGCGCTGCAAAAACTGTTTTACCGCAACTTGGCGGTTGGTCATAAACTGACCCCAAGCGCCCGGAAATAGCTCATCCAAGGTTTCCACCAGCGCCCACACCTCAAGATTCATCACTTGGTAATAAAAACCGTGAGAATGCTTGATCTTAGTCAGCATTTCGTCTACCTCGACGGTCGGGAGCAGCTTCGGATCGGGCAAATTCTCGGGAATGGTACTGGACTCTTGTACGGGCATGGTTAGTAACTCAACAGCTTGCAGAGGCCGATCGATTTTAAATTTTAGATTTTAGATTTTAGATTGATACCACAGATGAATCTGGGGGCTTGAACTAATATCTAATTTTTTGTGCTGCTTGCGACTCCTGTCGGGGGGCTGGCATCGGTATGCGGGTAACGTTAAATTTAACTAGACAGGCGAAACTCAGGCACTAGGCACCGATCGCCCTTCGCGACCAAACCTATAATTGATATTTATTTATACCTGCCGGCGCAGGTGACTTCTACGTAGCTGCATCGTAGCATTACAGTCAGTTCAAAGTCTCTATTCCCGCTCAAAGTCGCGATTGCTTCGTCCATTGGCACGATCGGGAATATGCTAAAAACATCGCGCCCTTCAGCTTCCTGACTTCGGTTCCGTCGCGGCGGGGTCAAGCTATGAAAGCCGATCGCCAGATTTATCGGGACGCCCACAAAATGGTAGACTGTTTTTGTCAGTAAAAGACATTAAAACCAACTGCTGGACTGGGGGAAAGTCACGCCTAAAACATTATGTGGAGAAATCTGGCGAGCACCGAAAAGTGCTACCTTGGCGAGCCTAGGAACCTGAAAAATCAGGAGATTAGCACTGTAAAGTCTTAAACATCCCCGCGTGCTGAGAAAGCGGGGATGTAAAATAATCGCCGCGTATCAACCCATCGAGGTTCAAGCGCTAGAATAGTTCAGATCAGCACTGGGCCCAAAGGCGTCAGGAACCAAACATGCAAAACTCTGTGCCAAAACACTATTTGTGGGCTGTAGGTGAAGGGATCAAAGCGTGTAAGCCCGGCGATCTGATCGCGGGTCGCTATTTGGTCAAGCGCGATCGACTTCTTGTCGATACTCAACCGGAACAGTTGCCGGAAATGCCCGAAGAGATTCCGAGTTCGATCGCTCCTTATTTGAGACTGTTTGCCTATCAGTTGCACGTACCTCAAGTATACGGACTGGTATCGTCCCGGATCGGCAAGCTCTCGGGAGATATCTGGCTGCTGGAAAATGCACCTATTTTAAAGGTGACTGAATCATTAATGCCGGAATTGGCGGACACCTGGAAAGGGGCCGAGGCCATGCGACAGCTCAATTGGCTGTGGCAAATTGCCAAAGTTTGGCAGCCGTTTATCGCTCAGGGCGTGGCTGCAACGCTGCTGACTCCCGAACTGCTGCGGGTGGAAGGGCAATTAGTCCGGTTTCTGGAATTGCAGCCCGATCGCAAACCGCCTAATTTGTCACAATTGGGCAAATTGTGGCAGCAGTGGATCGACGATGCTCACCCGGCAATTGCAAATTTTTTGCGGCAGCTTTGCCAGCAAATGGTGGCCGGTCAAGTGCGCCACGGCGAACAATTGATGGGCCAATTGGATAAAGCTCTGGCAAAATGCGGCCGATTTTACGATCGGACTGTGGAAATTGCCACGGGCACGGATGTTGGTAGAGCGCGGGCTCACAACGAGGATGCTTGCTATCCGCCCGACGGTACGGTGTTTTCGGGAATTCCGGGATCGGAGGCTTGTGCGATCGTCTGCGACGGTATCGGCGGACAAGACGGCGGCGAAGTCGCTTCGGAATTGGCGATTACTGTGCTGCGGGAGAAATTGCAGCAAATGCCCCTGCATCAAGCTAATTGGGACCCGCTGAGCCTGACTTCCAAGCTGGAACGGTCAGCTTGTGCTGCTAACGACAAAATAGCCGGTCGCAACGACACAGAACACCGCCAAGGCCGCCAGCGCATGGGTACTACCCTGGTGATGGGTTTAGCCCACATTCACGAGCTCTACGTCGCCCACGTGGGAGACAGTCGGGCCTACTGGATTACCCGCAGTGGCTGCTATCAAGTTACTCTCGATGACGATGTGGCTTGCCGCGAGGTGCGTTTGGGCTACTCCCTGTACCGGGATGCTTTGGAACAAGTGGCCGCTGGAGCTCTGATTCAAGCTTTGGGCATTACTTCTTCCAACACTCTGCACCCGACTGTGCAGCGTTTTCCGGTGGATGAGGATTGCGTTTTGCTGCTGTGCTCCGACGGTTTGAGCGATAAAGACCGGGTTGAGCAATGTTGGGAAGAGGAGATTTTGCCGATTCTCGACGGTAGCATTACTGTGGCGAAGGCGCGCGATCGACTGATCGAGATTGCTAATACTAGAAACGGTCACGATAATGTCACTGTGGCTTTGATTCACTGTCAAGCACATTTGAGGGAAGAAAGCAATACTTTGACAGAATTGTCTGTCGCACCTTTGGAAGTGCCGATCGACCTAATTTCCGACAGCGAGGATATGCCAACCGATTTGACGGAAAGCCCCAGCCTTAGCGATACGAATTCTCAAGTCAAAACGCAGTTAGTACGATCGCCGCAAAAAGGTAAAAGTCTATTTACGCTGCTGGTAAAAATTGTATTTTTGTTAGGTTTGGGAGGTGTATTTGCTTATTTTTTCATTCCTCCGGTGGGTCGGGCGATCGATACTGCCGGGGAGTCGCTTTTCGGGAAACGCCGTTTAACTAATCCTATAAACGGGCCGGAGAAAACAGTTGAATCTGCACCTACTGCGAGCAAATCTTTAGAAAAAGGCTCGTTTATAGAGATTAAAAGTTCTGCGAGTGGGGAATTGGAGAAAGAGGGCGATCGCTTGGATTTGCGAGTTGCGATCGGTGAGTCGCCAGTTAAGGGAACAGTCCCCGCCGGCAGCATTTTGCAGGTAACAAACAAACAGCTTACACCTCAAGGCAACTGGCTGGAACTGAAAGTGTGTTCGATTCCTGAAATAGCGCGATCGAACTCTCCCAAGCCCAAGTTAAATAAGGATTTTTCTAATGTTTCAACACCAGCAATCAGTCCATCTCCGGCTGTAGCAACTTCCTCGCCATCTCCGGCTGTACCAAATCCTGCACTATCTCCGGCTGTACCAAATCCTTCACTATCTCCGGCTGTAGCAACTTCCTCACCATCTCCCACAGTTAAACCAACAGTGGGAGTAGAAAGTGCCAAGTTGCAAGCGGGGGAAATCGGATGGATTCAAGAACAAGATGCTGTTTCTAAGGTAGCAACTAATCCGAGTCCCAACCCAAATCAACAGGGGAAATGCGCTGTTGCTTCTGACTCAAATCCCAAAACTAACTAAACTGTTAAGGCTTGAGTGTAGTCTTTGTTTGAAAAATCGGGTGTTCGACAGTAATGGTAATTGGTAATTGGTAATTGGTAATCGCTTGTGCCTGTTAGCTTTCTCAGTTTTCTGGAGATCGAAGACGTTCTTCGTACTATCAACCAGTCACAAAAATTGTCATACTTCATGGAGAATGAGAAAAGCTATATTTTCAGAAAATTTGATGCAGTTACCAATAAATATTACATGGTCGAGCGGATTTCACTAACAATCTTTCATTGACATCCACAATAATATCTATAAAGTGCCCCCAGCGAGCGAAAAAACTTTATAATGGGCAATTGAACGGACATGATATGAAATAATTTTAGATTTTAGATTTAATTATGCCAAATCTAAAATCTAAAAAACTTGGAAACTTATTAGCCTAATTTCTTAGAGACTTCTGCAAGTTTAGTTACCATTTGGGCGACGGCTTTGTCAACTGCTGCGCTCAAAAGTCCATCTTCATTGCTACTTCCGGAATTCCCGCCAATACCTCTGACAGAAAAACTTGAATCGCTTTGATCTGCTTCTCCTACTGCTTTGGCGGTAGCAAGAATATCTCCGGAAGCTGTTCCGATTAATCGCACGTCTATTTGCACGGTAGCTTTGGTTTTTTGGGAACCGCCACCGATACCCATGAAACTGCCGCCGCCGGATTGTTTGTCGATATTAAACTTGGTAATAGTGCCGATGAGTACGGCGTCAACTCCTAGTTTTTTGCCAATTTCGGCGGCGGTGCCGGCATCCATTGAACCGCTGCGATTTTCTTGTTTGAGGACTTGTTCGAGTTTGCTGCGATCGACTACTGTGTAAGTGCCGTTGTTAACGAGTTCGTTGATTAGCATTTCGCTGATGCCTTTGGCTGCGCCGACTCCTCTGTAGGAACTGTAATAGCTGTTGGTGGTGCCGTAGTCGAAGTCCATGACGACGAGGCGCTTTTTGGCGGTAGCTTGGGCGAGTTGGGTTGCGGGTTGGGTGGTGGCTGGTGTGGCGATCGCATTGACTGAAACGCCGACTAGCATTAGGGTAGCTAGGGAAATGCTGGTTAAGCGAGATATGGTGGTGGTTTTCATGAATTTTTTCTCACAATGCTTCTGTGCAGACTCTAGAATAGTGCACGGAACCGCCGGATGTCAGGGTTGCGGATGATAATGTTGGCACGGGCGATCGGGTTTTACTTTATTCTGACGCTAAAAATCTTTAATTTTTGTTAATTAACGGCAGATAAAAATAGAAACAGAGCAAGACTTTGATCGATGTTTCAATCCCTAATATTCGATACTTTCTTACCATAAAGAATTGGTTTAAAGCCCCAAGCCCGATCGGGGAAAAATTAAAAGAAGATGATTCATTACTCCAATCCTCTTCCTTCCATGTCAAGTGCTGTCAACTGTCAACTGAAGCCCCAGCCTCCATAAAACCCATCAACCAATTAGCCATCGTCGCCCTGCGAGTCTGTCTCGGCCCGAATTCCCCAATCTTATAGCCCTTAAACCCCAATTTTTCCTTTAGCAACTGCTTGTTTTCTGGAAGAGTCGATCGCGTCAATTTCACCGTCGCAGGTCTAGAATCAATAAAATCCGGCGGTTCAGGATAATCTGTGCGCCACTCGCTAGCAACATCAGCGCTGTTCCACTTACCAGTCTGGGCATCATAGCAGTAGCCCAGATACAGCCAAACTAAGCGGTTGACAGCAGCATCATCCATTTCTTCGTTGAGGATAGCCCAAATAGTTTCGTTGTTCAGCGGCGGCAGTTCAGACATAATTGGGATGCGATATGATAACTTTCAAAAAATTTAATTTAGATGATTCTAAATTTTAACCTGAGTTGCTCAGTTTTGAATACAAAAAGTCGTTTAACGCGCGAATTATCCCCGTAAGGTGCGAAATGCACAGTATTTCTTAAAACTCTTGTGGGGCGATGCTCAAAGCATCGCCCCCAAAATTAAATCTAAATGCGCGACAACTTACTTACCCAAAATTCCGTCCTTCTCGGCCATCGACAGCATCAAATCAATCACGCGGTTAGAATAACCCCACTCGTTGTCATACCAGGAAACCACCTTAAAAAACTTAGAATTCAGTTCAATTCCCGCACCTGCATCAAAAATGCTCGATCGCGCATCGCCCTGAAAATCCGTCGAAACCACCGCATCCTCAGTATATCCAAGAATACCTTTCAGTTCGCCAAGAGAAGCTTTCTTCATAGCTTCGCAAATTTCTTTATAGCTAGTTTCCTTCCCCGTTTTGAAAGTAAGGTCAACCACAGACACATCAGGAGTCGGCACCCGCAAAGCCATACCCGTCAATTTTCCTTTCAATTCCGGCAACACCAAACTAACAGCTTTCGCCGCACCAGTCGAAGAAGGAATAATATTTTGAGCCGCACCGCGTCCTCCCCGCCAATCTTTTTGGCTCGGGCCGTCTACAGTAGGCTGAGTAGAAGTCATCGCGTGAACAGTCGTCATCAAACCTTCTTCCAAACCGAAATTATCATTGATAACTTTGGCAATTGGCGCTAAACAATTCGTAGTGCAGCTAGCATTAGAAACAACAGTATCTTTGGCGGGGTCAAATTTGTGGTGGTTGACGCCTACTAGAAAAGTTGGAACTTTTTCTGGGTCTTTGGTTGGTGCCGAAAGTATTACTCGTTTTGCTCCCGCCGTCAAGTGTTTTGAACCGCCGTCAAAATCGGTAAACAATCCCGTAGATTCTACAACATAATCCGCACCAGCTTTACCCCACGGCAATTCTGTCGGATTTCTAATCGAAGTACAGGGAATAAAACGTCCGTCAACGACAATCCCGTCTGATTTCCCTTCAACTTCACCGTCATAAATACCGTGGGTAGAGTCGTATTTGAAAAGATAAGCCAGGTTTTCTGGCGAAACTAAGTCGTTAATACCGACAAATTCAATGTTCGGGTTTTTGATGCCGGCACGCATGACTAGCCGTCCGATGCGACCAAATCCGTTAATGCCGACTTTTAATGCAGCCATGTTTAAACTCCTATTGAAAATATCCCTAGTCGATCGCGCGTTAGCGAAGTCCTCGAAGAGCATCGCCTGTTGTGGCTTAGAATTTACCACGCTAACGGATTTGGGCACCTGATTCTTTTCTATATCTTAAGAATTCTGAATTTTGTGCGGGCGGCGAAGGGCAATTAATCCTGAAATGACCGCTGGCTAATGAGCGATCGCTGATGATTTTAAAATTGTACAACTGCTATAATTCAATACGGTTTACTTAAGGCAGATCCCCCCTAACCCCCCTTAAAAAAGGGGGGGACAAGAAAGCTCTTAAGTCCCCCGGGAGGGGGATTTAGGGGGATCTCCGGGGCATAAAAAGTGTTAAGTAAACCGTATTGTGCTATAATTAAACACAGATTTTTTGCAAATTATAGTTATTAAATTAATTAAAAAAAAACTTAGGAATGAGAATTAAATAACTTACAATCTTTATTATTCTTGTGGGATGGGCGTCCCGCCCGTTTATGGACGGGCGGGACGCCCATCCCACTTTCAAGAGTGTAAATTATTTAATTTGCGATCCTAAGTAACTAATGACTAATAACTAATCACTAATAACTATGACTAATGACCACTGACTAATGACTAATGACTAATGACTACCCAACACACTTAGTAGTGAGCAATTCCACCGCATCGGAAATAAAACACGACCCGCCAAACTTATTTAGCACTGGTCTAATATTTTCTGCAACTGCCGATATTTTATCGGGTTCGCAGAAAGCCAGCACGTAAATATTATCCAGCATACTCATTGCTAAATCATCCAATTTACGTCCCCTAGTGGTTTTTCCCGCGACACCGCGAATCACTGAATAACCGGGGACGCCAGCTTTGTCTAAACCATCTAAAATCTTTGGGAGCTCCACCGAGTTCGCCAAAATTTCTATCCTTTTAACTGCGTCCATAAGTTCACCTCCAAAACATATTGATTCCGTATAGATACATGGGAATGCCTACAACGATGTTAAACGGAAACGTCACTGCTAAGGCTGTTGAAATGTAAAGGCTGGGGTTAGCTTCTGGAACGGTCAGCCGCATAGCTGCTGGTACTGCGATGTAAGAAGCACTGGCACACAATACGGAAAATAACAGGCTATCTCCCTGCGGCATTCCGATTAGTTTGGCTATGGCTAAACCAACTCCTGCGTTAACTATGGGAATTAGGATTGCAAAGGCGATCAAGAAAATTCCTGTTTCTTGCAAATCTTTAATTCTGCTAGCAGCAACCAGTCCCATGTCTAGCAAGAAAAAAGTCAGAACGCCGTAAAATAAATCTTGAGTAAACGGACTCATAACTTCCCAACCGTGTTCTCCTGTCAGAATGCCCATAATTAGGCTGCCTACTAACAGAAAAACTGAACTGTTGAGGAAGGCTTCTTGCAGCACTTCTGCCCAAACTATTTCGCGTTTTCCTTCTTCGCCACCGAATACACTCACCAGAATTAGACCGACGATAATTGCAGGGGATTCCATTAATGCTAGCGCTGCTACCATGTAACCGTCAAAGTCGATTCCTAGTTCTTTTAGGAACGAAGTTGCGGTGATAAAGGTGACGGCGCTGATGGAACCGTAGGTGGCTGCGATCGCCGCGGCATTGTAGGAGTCTAGTTTAACCCTCAGTATGAAGAAAGTATAAACTGGTACTAGCGCTGACATCAACATGGCTGCTGCAATTGTCAGGGCGACTTGCTGGTTGATTCCGCTTCGGGACAGTTCGACGCCGCCTTTAAATCCGATCGCAAACAGCAGGTACAGCGAAAACAGTTTCGGGATGGGCGCCGGAATTTCTAAGTCAGATTTTAGGAAAATCGCCAGCATTCCCATGAAAAATGCTAATACTGGTGGATTTAAGATATTTGACGCTACGAGGCTTAAATCCACGATCGTTCACTCCCATTTCTGATTTTTTTAATATTACTTCACAAATAATTGTTACACGAGAATGGACAAATAGAGCGATCGAACTCTGGGAATGGCGATATATCTTCCTAAAGACCGTTGCAGGTGCCCAGCGCACACCCTACAACGAGTAAGGTGTGCGCTGCGTAACCACAGCCTAAGTATTTTTCCCTAACTAAGCAACTGCCAAATAAGACTCTAGAGCTTCGGAACCGCCGATCAACTTGCCGTCGATAAAGACTTGCGGCACGGTTGTAGCGCCAGTCACGGCCCGCAGCGATCGGGTTGTAACATCCCGGCCCAAGACGATTTCTTCATAATCCAAGCCCTTTTCAGTCAGCATTTTCTTAGCCTTGGCGCAGAAAGGACAGCCCATTTTTGTAAACAGCGAAACTAGCTTCGGCTTAGCTGCTGCGGAGTTGATGTAGTTGAGCATCGTCTCGGCATCGGACACTTTGAAAGGATCGCCCGGTTCCTCCGGTTCAATAAACATTTTTTCAACCAAGCCATCTTTGACTACCATCGAATAGCGCCAAGACCGCTTCCCAAAGCCTAAATCTGTTTTATCTACCAGCATTCCCATGCCTTCGGTAAACTCGCCGTTACCGTCGGGAATTAACGTCACATTGTCTGCTTCTTGGTCTTTTGCCCACTCGTTCATCACAAAAGTGTCGTTGACGGAAATACAAACGATTTCATCTACGCCATTTGCTTTGAAAACTTTGGCCAATTCGTTGTAGCCAGGGAGGTGCGTTGACGAACAAGTGGGAGTGAATGCTCCCGGTAGAGAAAAGACTGCTACAGTTTTGCCTGCAAACAAATCATCGGTGGTGACATCCACCCACTCGTTGTCCTTGCGAGTGCGAAAGGTGACTTTGGGTACTCTTTGACCTTCGTGGTTCCTCAGCATGATTTTGAATCCTTGGGTACTTGGGTTAAATTTCGTTGCTTGCTATAGCGTACTCATAACGAGTATGACTTGTCAAGGGAGGCGGGTTTTTTTCGTGGGACTTCGGGGCGCGGGACAGTCAGTGCCTTGTCTTGGCGACAGCTTGGCGATCGAGCAGATGGAAAACTTGCTGTTTAGTCCGATCCTCTTCGAGGACTTCGCTAACGCAAATTTTGCCTCCATGCCTTTGCTGCTGCTAACGCATTAGGATTTTTCACACATTCTGTCAACATTTCGATATCAAGTTCCGGTAGTAATTCGCTGTTTGTGATTAATTCATAACCGCAGTTCGACACAAATTCAACCGGAATCTCTTCTCGCAAATGGTAGATCGAAAATCGGTCATTTCGCCAGAACCAAACCTCTCGCACATTCAACCTTCTATACAGTTCTAATTTATTGATGCTGCCGCTAGTAACAATTACTTCAATTACCAAATCGGGAAATTCTTTATCAGTGCCAATACAGTAAGCTTCATCCGGTTCCGTACCGCCACTTTTTTCCTCTTGTCGCAGAGTTGTAGACCCAAAAGGGAAATATTCGATATCAGCTTCTACAAAATAAATTTCCAGCAAATTTCCAATGCGAGTTTTACCATTTTCATGGCGGCGAGAAGGTGACATGATTTCTAAAATTCCATCTAAATAAGTAACTCGATATCCCGCAGCATCTCCAATCCGATTTAGCAGTGTCTCGTATTGTTCCCAGTTCACCCTATCCGTGATGTAGCGCTCTTCAGAATCTTGACGTTGGAGTGCTTGTTCATTAAGTAATGTATCTAGCTCGATCGTCAGCATTAGTATTACCTCCTTACAAGTTGTTCTTATTTTAGCAGACGGCGGTTGAAACCGCGTCTACAAAAACGATGTCTGCCTCCGCAGACTAAGAGAGAATAACCCAAGTTTAATCGCCTTTTATTCAACCTGCGGAGGCAGGTTTTGTTCGTATCGACGCGGTTTCAACCGCCGTATTATCATCTTATTCCCAATCAAACTTTCTCCCCAAATACTCCTCTAATTCCTGATTGTAAGGTTTAAAATAATCGCTCAACAGTTCCAGAACTGACTCATTTACCCGCTGATAAGAACCGGGATTAGCATTTTGGTATTCAGACAATTGATATTCGGGCAACTCTAAAAATGCTAAAACCTGATTGACAGTTGTCGCCGCACCTGCATACAAATCTTCGCTTTTCAAAATTAACAACTGTTCTCGCGGAAAGAAAGCCAGCCAATTTTTAATAAATTCTATATACCTGCCGCGAGCTAAGTAATTCCCAGGTTCCTCGCCGATAATGTATTCTGGGTTTTGATTCAACCGTTCGATTTCGTCGCTAATTGCCCGATCGAGCGATCGCCCTTCCCAATTTAAGCCCTTTAAGCGATAAAAATGAGAAATCGCGCGATCGACCGGATTTCGCAACAGCACAATCAGTTTCACCTCTGGAAACGCGCTGTAGAGACGTTCCGGCGCTTCCCGAGAGTCAAAATAGCTCGGACTTGCCTCACCCGTTACAAATGGTTCTCCCTCCGGCATTTGCGGAAAATGAGCCAAATACCAATCAATCCCTCTGTGAAAGTGCCACGAGAAAAAATCCATCTCCTTTTTAATCGGAGTCAAAATTTGCGGTTGTTCAGCTAAATAAGTGTACAGAGAAGTCGTGCCGCACCGCTGAGAACCAATAATGATAAACTTAGGCAATTTGACTGTATTTTCTTGTGGAAAAGGCATCTTCCCTATCTCAATATTTTGAGAAACAGTCATCTTGACTGTTCTCTTACTAAAAATAGATACAAAAGTTTGCTTGTAACTGACAGTTTGATAACAGCAAATTGCCTCAGCAATTTTGCCTTGTCTCGTCAAAACTTCCCCCAAATTCAAATAAGGCCAAAAAGCCTCCGGTTGAGCATCAACAACTTCCCAGCAAAAGTTCTCAACTTCATCCAGCTTGTTTTGCTCGATCAAAACTTCCCACAAATTGTAATAAAACCACCAAGGAAGATCGGGATTTATTTGCATTGCTTGCAAAAAAGCCTCCGCCGCTTCCTCCCCATATTTTTGCTGGCTCAAAACCGCACCTAAATTGTAATAAGACCAGCAATCATCCGGTTCTTGGGCGACTGTGGCGCGGGCTGAGGCTAAAGCGCGATCGTCTTCCTGGGCAACGCTTACGCACTTTTCTTGCTCCTGCAACAACTCCTCTAATTCCGGTGACGCTTTTTCACAATTCGGCAGAAATGTCAAGAGGATTTTGTAAAAAATAATAGCGCTTTTTGGGCCGCGATACTTTACTAAACTTCTTCCTAAATTCAAATAAAATTTATGATTTTCCGGTGTAACTTGCAATTGAGATTTTTTTAAGACTAAATTTAAATCAGAATCTGTTTGTCCTAGAGCATATCCAAACTTCTCGTAAATTCCCGGCAAATCTCCGTCAATTTGAATAGCTTTTAAATACGCGACAATAGCTTCATCCCACTGTTTAAGTTTAATTAAAGCGTCGGCTAAATTGTAAAAAGACCAAGCAAAATCTGAGTTGAGTACAATCTCGCAGCGGTAAGCAGCGACAGCATCCTCCCAGCGTTCCAATTTCAGCAAAGCATCGCCCAAATTGTGATAAGACCACGAAAAATCTGGATTTAACTCAACAGCTTTTGTGTAAGCAGCGACAGCATCCTCCCAGCGTTCGAGTTTGAGAAAAACATCGCCCAAACTGTGAAAAGACCACGAAAAATCTGGATTTAATTCAACAGCTTTGCGGTAAGCAGCAACAGCCTCATCAAACTGACCGCTTTCTAGCAGGGAATTGCCCAACTTGTGGTAATCATGACTATTCATGCGAAACTCCTGCAATATTCATTAACTTCTCCAGCGAGTTCACATCCACCCGCATATCTTTATGTCCCGAATATGTATGAGTTTGGTCATCAAACAATTCAGCAATTAAATAGTAATGTTCCAAGTCACACAAATTGCTGATAGTCCAAAAGCAACTCGGTACATAAATCGGAGGAAAAATTTCAATTACTTTAGTTCCCGGAGTGCAAAAAACTAGATTAGTCAATCCCCCTCCGTGAGGTGATACAACTACTTTAGCCGCAGCCAAACACCTGGCTTGTTCCGCTACAGACATGGTTTCTAGTTTGACTGTACGAAACCCAAACTTTTCTAAACAGGTGACAACCTCTTCCTCGTTGACAATTCGCCGGTAGGATGCGTTTTCTCGGCTGATATAAATTTTTTCTGAATAATTTGTATTTAGCGCCTGCTGTTCATTTAAAAATATTTGTTTGAGATAGTCGCACTTCCATTGAGAAACTGCTCCCGCTCCGTCATAAGATATTGACGGAACTATTAATTTATCGGCGGTAATGTGGAGGTTGCAGCGACTTTCTAAAATTTTATCCGGCGGAATTCCTAAAATCTTTAAAGTTTCAGCTTGATAGGAAGAATCGCAGGCATTGACAACAAACTTATCTATAGTTTCTATCAATCCGCTCCGCTGTAAAAGGTCAAATCGCGTTATCACATCAAACATCCAATGAAAATAAGCGGCTCCACCCCAGCGAGCCGATAAAAAAGCCACATTTCCATCGACGTGTTCAGCGGGAGGCAATTTGTCGGAAGTTATTACCAATTCTGAACAACCCATTGAGATATCAGCAACAAGTTTATTGTATGAAGTAATGACGGCGGTTGTCACAACATCGGCCCAAGCTCGTCCGTTTGGAAGTACGGTAACAAAAGCTTTTCTTGAATGAGTTTGATTCGCCCAAAATCTGCTGTGGCTGTCGATTGTTTTGGAAGTTGATAAATTGATTTCACTCGCAGGATGGATGTCAATGCAGGTGAGGTGCGGATTTGATTCGGCTGCAATTGCCAAATCTTCTGTAAATCCACAGTATTTTTTGAGAACACTTAATGGTAAGATTTGATTGTTGCATTTTAGGCGATCGCTCTCCTCGACTGCTGCTTGTTGTTCCAGAGCGTACCCTATATTATCGTAAGCTTCAAACAAATCGGGTTTAATTTGCAGGGTTTGAACTAAATTAGTGATTGCCGGTTCCCACTGCTGTTTTGCAATCAAACTCAAACCCAATCCTTCGTAACACCAACAGGATTTTGGATCGATATTGATGCCTTTTTCGTAAATTGCGATCGCCCTTTCCAATTCGCCTTGCACCCGCCAAGCATCGGCCAACTTCTTGTACAGCCAACTGTGCTCGGGTTCTAGCTCAACAGCACGAGCAAAAGCAACCGCTGCTTCCGGCCAATTTTCTTGTTTTTCCAGAACTTCCCCCAAACTATTGTACAGCCAACAATCGGGATTTAATTCAATAGCTTTGCGGTAAGCCGCTGCCGCATCTTCCCAATTTTTTAGTTCAATCAAAGCCTTACCCAACCTCTCATAAGACCAATAAAAATCCGCATTTAGTGCAATAAATTTGCGGTAAGCCGTTGCAGCTTCCTCCCACTCAGAAAGCTTCATCAACCTATCGCCTAAACCGCTGTAATTCCAGCAAAAATCGGGATTTAACTCAATAGCTTTGCGGTAAGCAGCAGCGGCTTCGCCATATCGATCGAGTTGCTGCAAGGTTTCTCCCAAAAAGTGGTAAGCCCAACTAAAATTAGGATTTAGTGCGATCGCCTGTTGGTAAGCGACTACAGCTTCATTCCACAACTCTTTATCTTGCAGACTTTTACCCAACTTGTGGTAGGTTAAATAATTGCCAGACTTAATTGTAATAGCAGTTTGATAGCAGGCGATCGCCTCATCGAGATAAGCCCCATCTGCCGCAATCTGCCCCAACTTTTCCCAACCTTGACACAAAACAGCTTGCTCTTCGCCCAAACTTTGATTGCCGATTTTTTTAACAATCAGTTGATAGCCTTTGTGGACTACTTCTAACTGACTCCCAAACATCTCCAAAAAAACATCGATCCCGATTTTAGTATTTTGCTCCGGGTTGTCGGGATAGGTAAATTCATAATCGTCAAAAATCATCAATCCGCCCACTTTCACCACCCTCCAAGATAAAATCGCATCTTGCAGAGCGCTGGTGGCTTTGTGACACCCGTCAATGTAAGCAATATCGTAAGATTCTGAATCCAAAGTTACTAACACTTTCTGAGAATAACCTTGCAAGGGAATTACTTTGTCGCCCGAACCCGTTTTCGCAATATTGCCGTGAAATTGCTCTTGGAAATACAAATCAATACAAGTAATATTGGCCGTTGGATGAGTTAAAATATTATCCAACAACCAGCAAGCTGACATTCCTTGCAAACTGCCAATTTCTACTACTTTAAAATCCGCAATTCCCGCTAAATGCTGCAAATGCAGTTTCCAAATTTGAATATTGTGGGTAAACCAATCTTGGGTAAATTGATAATTTTTGGCCGCACACTCAGGCCAACCTCTCAATTCAGCAGCTTTTTGGTGGAAAACCATCGCTTCTTCCACGCGCCCCAATCGCGGTAAAAGATTTCCCAAATCGCTGTAAGGCTTAGAATTAGTCGGATCTATTTCTATTTGACTGCGGTAAGTGGCAACCGCTTCATCCAATAAATTTGCCCGAATTAAGGCAAAGCCTAAATTGGAATAAAACACCAGAATATCTGGTTTGAGTTCGAGGGCTTTGCGGTAGCAACTAATAGCTTCTTGCCACATTTGTTTGTGAGCAAAAGATTCTCCTAAATAATTGTGTGCCCAATAGGAATCATTATTGATTTCCAGCACTTGACGGTAACATTGAATAGCTTCATCAAATTCGCGTCTTTGCGCGAAAAGATTGCCCAAACCCATATAAGATCGAGCGTAATTCGGATTGATTTCGAGGCTTTGCCGGTAACAGGCGATCGCCCGATCGCCTTCTCCTCGCTCCGCCCAAGTTTGACCCAAGCTGTGGTAAGATTCAAAAGAATCTGGATTGATGGCAATGGCTTGTCGGTAATTGGCGATCGCCTCATCCCACCGTTTCTGTGCGACCAGCATTTCCCCCAGATTGTGATAAGCTGTTGCCAGCTTCGGGTCTAGTTCAATTGCCCGCGAATAACACTCAGTAGCGCGATCGAGCTTTCCCAATTCAACTAAACTATTTCCCAGAGTGACGTTTTCCTCAGCCGTTGCCCAATTTGGCTCGATCTTGAAAGCTTGATACCAACAGTCTGCCGCCTCTACTCGCCGATCCAACTGCATCCAAATTTTGGCCAACAGCCGATAAGCAGCAGCAAAATTCGGTGCAAGGGCGATCGCTTTTTCACAACTTGCGATCGCCTTTTTCCACTGTTGTCCTTGAGAATACAAACTGCCTAGATTAGCATAAACTTCCGGCAAATTCGGATTGCGATCGAGTGCCGCTTCATACCACTGTTTAGCCTGCTCGACTTCACCTCGAACCTGCATTACCTTCCCCAGTGTCTGACAAGCTGCTGCCAAATTCGGTTCAATTTTCAGCGCTGACTCGCAAGCAGCAACTGCCTCATTCAACCTTCCTTCAACCAAATAAACTTCTGCTTGCCGATTCAAATCAACCGCTGCTTTTTCCATCTTCTCAATCGAGGGCATAAATAAACTTACTCCAGACGCCAGCTAACCCAAACCAACTACTTCAACCATCCTTTTGAGCGAACTCAAGTTCACCAAAATATCCTCAGTCAGCGAATTCTGATACATCAACTGTCTAATAGGATAGCATTCAAAAGCCTCACCCGCTAAAAAGTAATGTTCCAACTGCAAATATTGACTGATTCCCCAGTAATAATGACTGATATAATGAGGCGACACCAACTCAATTACTTTAGTTCCAGATTTACAAAAAATCGTATTTGTCAACCCGCTGCCGTGGGCAGCAACTATCACCTCAGCATGATAAAAATGAGCAATTTGTTCAGCCAAAGACATCGACTCCGGCAAAATAGAAACAAAGCCAGATTTTTCCAAAACCTCAACCACATCTTCCTCGTTCAAAACTCGGCGATATCTAGCTTTGCTGCGACTGATGTAAATGCGTTTTGGATAGTTTGAACCAGGTATAATTCCCTTGAGAAACTCCCGCCTCAAAAAATCGATCGCCCATCCGGACGGCCAGCCCAAATATCCCGCAAAAGAAGGTACAATTAACTCTGTTGCTTGCAGGTGAGGAATACGATCGCTCTCCAAAACCTTTTCTGTTGGAATTTCCAGAATCCTGAGACTTTCCCGCTGAAAATCGTGCTGACAGCTATTCACCAAAAACCAATCAATTTCCGCCAAATCCCTACCGCTGCGGCGTAGCAATTCTATCCTCGGCAAAACGTCCACCATCCAGTGAAAATAGACACTTCCCGACAAACCAGAAAGCACCGCCACGCTGCCGTCAATTTGCTTTAAAGGCCCAAAAGATTCTAAATTAAAAACGCTGTGTTTTCTCACATCATGTTTCTCGCATCCCGGCAACAAACCAGGATAATCTCTCGACACATCAGCCAACAAATAATTGTCCGGAGTAATGACAGCAATCGCCTTGCAAATCAGCCAATAATTTTGCTCGGGGACAATCCAAACTCGTCCTTTGGGAATCTGTGCCACAAAAGTTTTTGGTGGATCCACAGGTATCGGCTGCGAGTTAGACAAACGGCAAACTCCCCAACCCAAATGCACCGGATCGAACCACTTAGAAATTCGCTGCAAACACAGCCCGCAAGTTAAACCGGCACAATCGGAATTTGCCAACTGCGAATTAACAGAAAATTTAGAATTCGGAATATTTTCTCCCCTGGCTTCTGTTGCAGATTCCCAAACAATTTCCACATAATTGCCAGCATCCAACTTAGCATTAACCAGCCAGTCCCAACTCGATAAATAAATACCGCGCGGACGTTCTAAATAATTGCTTTCTGAGGATATAAAAGTCTGTTTCTCCCACTGTTTGGGGTCTCCATACCCGTGCAATTGCAACTCTAAAACCTGTTGATAATAATCGATCGCCCTTTCCAAGCGTCCCTGTTTTTCCAGCAGTTTCGCCAACTCAAAATAAACATGAGGTAAAGCTGGTTGAATTTTCAAAGCCATGCGGTAAACGACAATTGCCGCGCCGAATCGGTGCTGCTGGGCCAAGCAATTTCCCAGCCGCCAGTAAAGCTCGGGATTTTGCGGCTGAATTTGCACAGCTTTTTGATAATAAGCAGCGGCTGATTCATAGCCGCCGTACTCTGTTAAAGCATTCCCCAAATGCAGGTAAATTTCTGCTAAATAATCGCAAATTTCAGCAATCGGGAATTGGGCATCGGGAATTGGGAATTGGGAATCGGGAATTGGGAATTGGGAATTGGGAATTGGGAATTGGGAATTGGGAATTGGGAATTGGGAATTGGGAATTGGTAATTGGGAATTGGTAATTGGTAATTGGGAATTGGGAATTGGGAATTGGGAATTGGTAATTAATCTTCCCTCTTTCTTCTTGCTTCTGCCTTCTTCCTTGACTTTTAAATCCGTTACATCCGTTACATCCGTTACATCCGTTACATCCGCTACAAAATCCGTTGCCGAACTTCCCATCAATGCTGTGAGAAATCGATCGCACGCAGCGATCGCCCTTGACAATTCATCATCCTCTACAGCAGCAGCTTGCCTCACTTCTCCCAAACGGCAGTAAGCCTCAACAAAATCTGGCTTCAGAGCTATTGCACGCTCAAAATAAGCCATGGCTTCGGCAATTTTGCCCAAAACCATCAAAGAAAATCCGGCGTCCGTACAGCCCGAAATATGCTCGGGATTGAGTTCGATTACCCGATCGAAACAAGCAACCGCCGCCAAATGTTCCCCCTGCAATTGCCAAGCTTTCCCCAGATTGTAGTGAGCCAAAACCATCTCCGGCTCTAGCTCGATCGCGCGACGGTAAGATGCGATCGCCTTTTCGGGACTTGTCTGGTGGAACACCTGGCCCAAATTGTTGTGCAGCGTCGCCCAATCCGGCTTAATCTCGATCGCCCGCTGGTAAATCTCGATCGCCTCAGCAGGGCGATCTTCCTTCAGCAAAATCACACCCAGATTGCTGTAAGCTTCCACATAATCGGGCCCGAGGGCGATCGCCTGACGGTAGCTATCAATTGCCGCTTCTAGCTGATTATTTTCATTTAAAACCACAGCCAGATTGAATACTGCAAGCAGATAATCGGGTTTTTGGGCGATCGCCTTTCGGTAACAGTCGATCGCCCCCAACAAATTACCCTGCAGGTGAAAAACATTTCCCAAGTTATAATTAACTTCCGGCCAATTTGGTTTCAACTCCAGAGCTTGCCGGTAGTGAAAAGCCGCCTCATCCAGCCAGCAATAATCGCTGTAAAGTTGACCCAAATAAGCATGAGCCACTACAAATTTGGGGGAAATCTCCAAAGCTTGGACAAAAGCGTCTCTTGCCGCCGTCGGATCGCCGCTCGCTTCGAGGATTTCACCTAAAGTGGTGTAAGCTAGCGGCGAAAATGGCTGTAGTTCGATCGCCCGATGGCAAAAATCGATCGCCTCAGTTAACTTTCCCTGCTTCAAATAAACTTGGGCTTGCCGGATGTATTCTTGAGTGGTCATTGCTTGCGGTGCAGTTGCGGTTGCTTTACCGCTTCAGGAAAACGTATAAATTCTGATTTTAAAACTTTGTATGTATATTTTAGGCGATCGGGTGCAGGACACGGCGCCGGGCCCGATCTCTGTCAACTTAAGTCTGAAATCCTCGATCTCTCTGGTTTGTACCAAGCGTCTCGATCCCCCTCCCATCGCCCGGATAGTCGGGGAGTAGGGATTGACGAAATATCGCTTCTTGTCCCCCCCTTATTAAGGGGGGCTAGGGGGGATCTGGCCTCGGATGTAAACGACATTTCTCAGGGGTTTAGCGCGCTGATTGACAGTTTCACAAAGGGCAGTGCCCTGTCCAAAGCTGTATTTCATAGAATCGAAAACTGCTATATTTTGTGCGATCGGGCGATCGATTAATTTGAGCGATCGATTTCATCACTTACGGACAAAATGCCTCAAATCCCGAGCCCACTCCTAGCCCCCCGATCGAACGGGGAAACCTCAAAGCCCCCCTTTTGAAGGGGGGTTGGGGGGATCGATGCGTCCAGCAATGGATTTTTTTTAATGCCCCTGCTTCACTTGAGTCATTGAATATTTCAACCTCACCCCGCTGGTGGCAGAGTGAGGTTGAAATCCTTTAAAACTATCGGCTTTTGTGAGAACAGCCCCGGATCGAATCCTGTGCCGCCCCACAACCGCCAGTTGTTTTAGAACAGCTCGAAATTGTTCGAGGTAATTGTCAGGTTCGGTGCCAGTTGAGCAACCTGTAGCACTCCGTTGCCACCGTTGAAGAACAACCCACCGCTTGTTGGATCGTAGATCAACTTGTTCGTGGTCGATCCTGGGCTGTTAACGCTGAAATTAGAAACCACGACAAACTCGCTGGCCTCGAAGCTGGTACCCAAGCCAGCGAACACACCGCCCTGCTTCAAGCGAATCTTATCTTCAGCAGGCGTAAAGTCAGTGATCGTGTCTATGCCGTCTAATGTACCGCTAACGACCGAGGTGGCGAAGTAGAACGTGTCGCTGCCAGCACCGCCAGTCAGGACATCGCTGCCTCTGTCGCCAGAGATAAAGTCATTGCCAGCGCCACCATCGACAGTATCGCTGCCTTTACCGCCCCAGAGGGTATCGTTGCCATCGCCACCGCCGACAGTATCGCTGCCTTCGCCGCCGAACAGGGTATCGTTACCAGTTCCGCCGAGTACGACATCGTTGCCTTTGTCTCCAGAAACCAAGTCATTGCCAGCACCGCCGTCGAGCAGGTCATTCCCTTTACCGCCAAAGATTCTGTCATCACCGTCACCGCCAGAGACAGCATCATTGCCACTGCCTGAAACGAGGGCATCGTTACCGCTGCCGCCGCCGAGACTGTCATTGCCGCCACCGGAAAAAATGATGTCGTCCCCACCGTTACCGGCGATGACATCATCGCCCCCAAAGGTCAGGATGATATCGTTGAGATTGCCTGCACTTAATCTGTTTGCGCCTGTGGTGCCGACAACACTGGAGCCGCCAGCTCCTGGCAAAGAAACTGCTGGTTGTGTTGGATTAGTTACCTGTGTCATTTACACTCCTCCTAAAAGATGAATCACTTTTCTACAATACACTTTTCCCTCCAAAGGGATTCAATAAATCGAACCGGACATCGGTTGAGACCCTAATTGACCCGGCTGCTATAAGCTGTCATGTAATTTAATTTTTGACATACTCACCGCCCTAAAAGTGCGGTGATTCTTGACGCTTCATCGACTGATGCTGGTCGTAGTCTTACTCTGTCTCTGCGTCCGTTTAGAGTCTCCCAATGCCCTATGGCGACTTTTTACTCTGCTATCCTACGGTTGGAGCTAACCATTGCCCTTATAGCCGTCTCTAAGTTTGCCCGCATCGTAGCTGTTTCAACGCGTCTTGGGCCTAGAAATCTTTTGAGTGTTGTTATATTACAGGCTTTGCCAATAAAATTAGGAACAATTAAAACCGTCCTAAAAGGACGGGGCTTGTATCCCAAATTTTTGGTCAGCAGGGAGCCGGGAACCGCGAGTTGAATCTTGTATTCGTTGAGCAGCAAGTATCAGTTGTTTTCTGCCTTGGACTCTCGGCTCCATCACTCCCTCCTCTAACACGAAAATATTCCACTTAAACGTTTGTGAGTCTACCATACGTACCTTGGGTGCGGCTACTTATTTTTTAAACTGTAGCCAGAAATACACATAGACCATTTGTTAATGGGAGTATGCTGCTATACAAATCCTAGACAAGTCTAGACATTTGCTTCTTACTTCATCGGGAGCATGGGAGCGGTTATCCCTCGGTAAGCTTTCACGTTTTAGCCAAGCGCGATAAATTAATTGCTCTCAAGATTGAGAAATTGCACCGCAGTCCTTGGCAACTGTCGATCGCCCCCTGCGTTCGATCGCCCGCCATCGAGCTTGAACTGAGCGGCGATTTTTCAGTAGACTCTGAATCACTAGACTTTTAAGTTCCGCCCAGAGTTCCCGAAAAATAAAATTTGTTGAGCAGCACATTGTTCCCTGGAAATTCAGCCCGATCGGCGTGAACCCCCAGAGTTATGATTTGAGATTTTTATACTCTAAGATTATTTATATTTTGGCGATCGATTGGGAAATCGATTACTTAAGCACATAGCATCGCTTTCTTAGATTGAAGCCTTCAACTTCGTTCTGCAGCAGACCGAACGAAGTTGAAAACTCTCAAAATTGTCAGACTGCCACGTGAGAACAGCCCCGGAATCTGTCCGGTGCTGTTCTCACAAGAGCTAGTTACTCTAGAACAGCTCGAAGTTGTTGCGGCTGACAGCAGTGGAGCTAAGATTGAGCCCTGGTTGCAGTTGAGCCACAGTTTTCACTCCGCCGTTGCCTGGGTTGTAGTACAACAAACCGTTTTGCGGGTCGTAGACGATCTTGTTCAAAGTATTTGCTGGTGCGCTTGCGGGGGCAAAACCAGCAACCACGATAAAGTCAGTAGCATCGAAAGAGCCACCCAAACCAGAGAAAGCATTGCGATCGAAACTGAGTTTATCTTCACCGGGGTTAAAGTCGGTAATTGTGTCAATTCCATAATCGCCACCAACACCAGCGAAGTAGAACGTATCGCTACCGGCACCGCCAGTCAGAAGGTCAGCTCCTCTGTCGCCAGAGATAAAGTCATCCCCTCTCCCGCCATCGACAGTATCGTTCCCTCGGCCGCCGAACAGGCTGTCGTTGCCGTCACCGCCCAAAACGATATCGTTGCCGTCACCACCCAAAGCAGTATCGTTACCCGATCCGCCAAGTACGGTGTCATTGCCCCGATCTCCAGAGACGAAATCATCCCAATCACCGCCGTTGACGAGATCGAAACCTTTACCGCCGAAGAGAGTGTCGTTGCCGTTGCCACCATCGACTACATCGTTGCCTGTACCAGCATAGACAGTATCATTGTCGCTGCCACCACCCACACTATCATTGCCACCTCCTGAAAAAATCAGGTCATTCTCACCGCCACCAGCGATGATATCGTTGCCCCCAAAAGTCAGGATGATATCTTCTTCGATCGTTCCCCGTATCCTGTTATCGCCTTGGGTGCCGATAATATCAAGTCCACCCGCACGATTTTCAACCGCAGATGCTGGCTGAGTTGGATTAGTTACCTGTGTCATTTACATTCCCCCCCCCTTACATCAATTATTTTTTCTACTTGTTCCCTTCAACGGGATTTCATCAATTAAACCGGACATCGGTTGAGACCCAGATTGACCCGGCTGCTATAGGCTGTCATGTACCATTTTTAATGGGACTATGCTCTTTGATAGAACTTGCACGCCCGATCGCTAATAAAATAATGGTCGAGGGCACAAGTTGCGAGCCAGGATTGCGTAATAATTAACAGAGTGCCATTTTTTAGTACGCTTCAATCAACCTGACTGTTGAGTTAAAATATTAGTTCCCAAAAAAAACAAAAAAACTAGATTTACCTCCAAAGCCTTAAGCAGCAAGGTTTTAGAGGTCGAAACCAGCGATCCCCACAAGTGTTCTCTGGGAATTGCCCGTGCCTAAGATATTTTCTGTCATGGGAACCACGTCAACGCAGCCTTCCACAACAAATCAATAGCAGCCCTTTGTAAAAGTGTCAGTGCTGCCTAAGTCTTAGGCAAGTTTGAATACAGTTATATTTAAAAATTTAATTTGATAAATTATAGTTTTCAGCAATTATTTTATTGCTAATTGCTAATTCCGACGCGCTCGACCACAATAAATTAACAATTAGCAATTTTCCGGAAAATTGGTTGGCATTCATAGACAAGCTGTACTATTTACCCGCTGAGTGTGATTCTAAGTCTGCTGGTGACCCGTTGACATAGCTCTGGCTGTCGTAGCTGTAGATGTGAGCGTCACTTTGGAAAAGATAATTGATTGAAGTAGCTGCATAGTATGTCAGCGCTAGCAGCGACACTGCGTTAAGAATTCCATAAATTCGCTTCTCAGACATTTCGTTCATTTTCACTCCTACTTTTTGTGCAAATAGCAAATTTGGATACTGTGACGGCACTTTTTTTGAGAAGTTCCCACAAATGCAGCACCAAATAAAAATCTGAACCTTCGCCTTATGAACTCGCGAACCTGCCCTCAAAGCAAGTCCTGCTTGAGATTAGCAGGAGTTTTTGTTGGCTATTTCATATTGCAGTGTCTATCTTTAATTGTGTATCTAACTGTGGTAAGAGTTCGGGAATTGTGGCGACATCGAACTCTACAATTGTCTGTTTGTAAGCTGCTACCATTTGCAAATATCTAGCATCAAAAACTTACAGGGTAAAGAGTATGGCTTTTTATCAAAAACCAGTAAGGATTTTCGCAAATTCGATTCATGGTACGCAGAAGCCGGAAATAATAAAAATTATTAAGTTGTCAGCGGAACGCTAAAATATGTCTGAAGTTATACTCTTGCCAGCAACAGAACCTGTTATATTTCCTGTTAAGTTTGAGCTTGGTGGATGTAGCAGATAATTTATGAGTGAAAAAATGTTGCGGTCGCTGTCCCCAAATCGGGGTCTCACACTTTTGACTGAGTGGCAGCCTTAAATCACAATCTGACCAAATAACAGCAGGCATCTAAAAACAGAAGGCAGAATTTGATAGCGGTAAAAACATACTGTTTTGGGATTCAGCATTTTTCTTATCTGATTCCACCTTCTAGATGCCATGTTTTGTCATAAAACAGAACAAGATGATTTACTCGATGCCAGGAGCGAGGAATGATGATTCAGGCAAGATGACTAACTATGTTTGAGTCAGCTACTTCCACAATTTATTATAATTTTTGCTCGGATTTAGCTTCTTGTTCAACCGACTTCCTGCTACTAATTTGCAACAGGGATAAGGGTAGAACAATAGGCCAAACCAGGGGGCCGAGCAGTAGGGCTACCCAAGAGAGCAAGTCTTTTTTGGATGTTGAAGCATCGTTCCAAAAAACAATGAACCAAACAACAAAAACGATTAAGGAAACCGAAAAGTAGCCAATAATGAGCATTCTTTTACCTGCCTGCCTGTAGGTGGGGTCGAAGTATTGATAATTTATTGTATCTCAGGCTGCGGCTCGCCGATCGCAACTGGATGCCTCGGTCAAGAGTGTTGAAAACGAACAGTTTCACAAGTCTCCTAGTCCACAGCCTAGGATGTCGGAGGCACACCGACGAAACCACCAACAATCGCCCTCAAAGTCTTGCCATCAGGAGTTTTTGAGATTTCGTCCAACCTGGAGGCTACCGCCACAATCACAGCAAATGCGATCGAGGTCTCTCCTTTTAGGTGATTTGACTCACGTACACTTAGAGATTTAGATCACAAGCAGATCTCAGAAAGATCACAGAGCTTAGCCGACGGCAATCACCCTACTCTGTTCTGAAATGCTGGATATTAGAATAGTCGAGTTCAACGAGATTTCATGCAAACTCTGACTTTTAAATCCGATCGCACGATCGCTGAACTATTTTATCAAGTCACGCATTCGGGCAATCTGAGTCGTACCGAAAGTCACGGACTGCGTGCACTTTGTGAAAGCGCTCTGTGCCAAGACGACCGAGATGCAGTCAACCGTCTACTTCACGCCATCCGCCGCGGATGGGTCAGAATTTCCGATTAGTACCCTCAGACAGTAAGTTTAGATCGGTAGTTCTACTCTGTCTGGTGTAAAGCTTTGCCCGCAAGTAAGATTTGAGTGAGTAGGTCGCTCCATTAACCCTCTCAAAAATATTGTTTGCTGCGATCGTGGCGATCGCACCCGGTTTCTTGAAGATGCCGGGATTTTTGATGCAAAACCGTTAACAGTCCTTAGTGCTGTCCCCGCACGCGGACAGTAGTCAGCAGTCAGCAGCGGGCACTCATTAAGTATATCTACGGAAAAAAAACTACACAAAGATACCCAGTAAATGCAAGCAAAGTGGGTTTCCCAACACCGTAAAAGTTTTACGTTTAATATCCGTTGATTTAGTTAGTAGTAATTACTTAGTAGTCATCGCAAAAAAAAGGCAGTACATTGTAGGTGTTCTTCAGCGTCAAGATCGCTCATATACAAAAGAGTAAATGAGTGTTCTCACCCCTCAACGCATCTATGTTTATTGGTAAGGACATACTTAGTGATTTGTTAAATTAATATTAATTTGTTTGTCAGCATCTTTTAACAAACAACACAGATTTGGGAGTTACTAAAAGGAGGAATCGGGACAGAGTTTGTGTTTCGAGTTGCTCTCTCGATCGAGAAAACATCTGCTCCCCAAGTCCCATTGACACAAATCACCAATCAAGACAGAATCGATCACATTTACTGGCGTATTTGAATCACATAAATATTTGGAAAATCAGTCAATAATGTCAAAAGTGATTTCAAAAAAAACCAATGATGACCCAAACGTTTTTACCTCAATTTACGATTGCAGAGCTAGTGTTTCAGGTATATCACTCCGGTCTGCTGACTCCCACTCACCGACAACAGCTCAAGAGTGCGCTATTAAATGACTGTCTTACCGAAGAAGATCAAACAGCCATCAACCGCTTGCTCCACGCGGTTCGCCGGGGCTGGCTGAAAGTTGTAGATTAAACTGTTACCCAAAATTTTGCCACTTCTCTTTAAATGCACTGTCAATCAATTTGAGATTTGAGATTTGAGATTTGAGATTTGAGATTGTCTCAACAGATAAATCTGGAGATTGAACTTTGATCTAAAATTTTTGACTCTCCACTAGGCGAGTCTCGGAGGCCTGTCTCCGTTTTTGGGCGGGGTAACCTGAAGATCGAATTAAATCCCCTCAATAAAATCTGGAATTAAGCTAAATGTAGGGTGCGCCACCAGCACCCTGCGGTTTTAAATTCTGTGTTGCAAGCTTATTTACTCCGAGATTGTGCCGTCAGGCATCATAGCTTCTCTCAGATTCGCCTCCTTCCAATTTGTCCCGCGCAAAGAAGCTTGATGCAAGTTTGCTCCCCTGAAATTTGCTCCCTTAAGGGAAACTCCGCTCAAATCTGCTAGATGCAGATTTGCACAAATCAGGTTAGCTCCGCTCAAATCTGCTCCCTTCAAATTAGCTTTTTCGAGATTTGCTTCTGTCAAATTAGCCCAACTCAAATTTGCTTGAGTGAGATTAGCATGGCTGAGATCGGCTTGTGTTAAGTTGGCGTCAGTTAAATTTGCTTGAGTCAGGTTGATTCCGCAAAGTTTTACTTCTGTCAAATTGGCACCTTGCAAGTTAGCGTTAACTGCATAAACTTGAATCAAAATTGCCCGTTGAAGATTGGCATCTCTGATGTCTGCACCCCTGAGACTCGCGCCCGTTAAATCTGCTCCGCTGAGCACGGCACTCCGCAAGATAGCTCCGCTCAAGTTTGCTCCCATCGCCTCGCATTCGCCGAAATTAGCCGACATGAGGTTGGCTTGGGAGAAGTCGGCTTTGCTGATATCTGCTTGATACAGATTGGCTCTGTAGAGCGTTATGCCGATCGCACTTGCACCTGTTAAACTAGCTTGACTCAGGTCAATATCGCGCAAATTTATCCTTGACATATCGATCCCAGCCAAGTCTACTCTACGAAAAACTCGTTCTCCCGCTGCATACCGTCTGAGAAGTTCCTCTGCATTCATGTTATTTTTCCCAAAATATTGAATAATATCTTTGATATTTCAATAATATTAGGCATGAGCGACCTTTACGTTTCTTGGTCTGAGTACCATCGAAAAATTGAGGATTTGGCTGTAAAAATTAATGAATCTCAATGGAAATTCGATCGCATTGTCTGTTTGGCGAGGGGAGGGCTGCGCGTCGGCGATACTCTGTCGCGGATTTTCGACAAACCCCTGGCGATTTTAGCGGCCTCGTCCTATGGTGGGGCGGAGGGAAAAGTCCGGCGGGCGATCGAATTTGCGCGTAATTTGACAATGGTGGGCGATAATTTGGGCAGTCGCATTCTGCTAGTTGACGATTTGGTAGATTCGGGAATTAGTTTAGAGCAAGCTATTGTTTGGCTGCAAAACCGCTACGGCGATGATATTCAGGAAATTCGGACTGCTGTGCTTTGGTACAAGGCTTGTTCTGTGGCGAAACCGGATTATTATGTAGATTATTTGCCGGATAATCCTTGGATTCACCAACCTTTTGAAAGGTACGAAAAGATGAGTGCGGCTGATTTGGCGGCGAAAGCGGGGAGTTACTGAAATCCGCCCCTAGGCGTGTTTTGTTTGAAGTTGCTCTTTTACCCAAGCTCGAAATGCTCTGATTGTTGGGCTTCTTCCTTGGGTGTTGGCGCGATCGACATATTGGCGAATTATATCAACAATGGGAAAATAAAAGACGGCGGTTGAAACCGCGCCTATAAAAACGAAGTCCGGATGGTGCGCGGACTGAAGAGAGTAAATGAATAAAACAACGTAATTTTCACGACCAGTTCTTCAACCTGCGGAGGCACGTGAGTGTTTGTATAGACGCGGTTTTAACCGCCGTTTTAGGTTCGTAGTGAGGACTTTAGTCCTTTCTTGGATGCGGACTAAAGTCCTCACTACGAACCAAAGAATTAGGGAACCAAAAGCATCCGCGAGTCCCAAACCTCACTCATTGTCAAAACTTCCTGCCGCGCCCACTTGTCCGCCGCCAGAATCTCATCCAAAGCCGGAGTTTCAACGAAGTCCGTATGGTGTGCGGACTGAATACAATAAATGAAGAAAATAACGTAATTTTCACGACCAGTTCTTCAACCTGCGGAGGCACGTGAGTGTTTGTATAGACGCGGTTTTAACCGCCGTTTTAGGTTCGTAGTGAGGATTTTAGTCCTTTCTTGGATGCGGACTAAAGTCCTCACTACGAACCAAAGAATCAGCGAACGGAAAGAATCCGCGAGTCCCAAACCTCACTCATTATCAAAACTTCCTGCCGCGCCCACTTATCCGCCGCCAAAATATCATCCAAAGCAGGAGTTTCACAGTTATCCGCTTGATGTTTGTCGCACACCTTCTCAATCAACTTCGGAATATCCAAAAACGTAATCTTTTCCTCCAAAAATAGCGCTACAGCCTGTTCGTTTGCCGCATTCAGCACCGCAGGCATTGAACCGCCCGCCCGGCCCGCCGCATAGGCTAACTGCATACAAGGATACTTTTCGTGATCGGGTTCTCGGAAAGTCAAATCACCGGATTTTACTAAATCTAGCTGCGGCCAATCTGTCTGAATTCTTTCCGGCCAAGACAAAGCGTAAAGTAGGGGTAAACGCATATCCGGCCAGCCCAATTGTGCCAAAACGGATGTATCTTGTAGCTCAATTAACGAGTGAATGATACTCTGGGGATGGATGACAATATCAATGTCGTCATAATCCATGCCGAACAGGTAATGAGCCTCAATTACTTCCAATCCTTTATTCATCAAAGTAGCAGAATCAATGGTGATTTTCTGCCCCATCGACCAATTCGGATGTTTCAAGGCATCGGCGACTGTTACTTCGCCTAACTTTTCAACGGGCAAATCTCGAAAAGAACCGCCCGAAGCTGTGAGAATAATTCGGCGCAACCCTCCCGCCGGTATGCCTTGCAAACATTGAAAAATTGCCGAATGTTCCGAGTCTGCCGGCAATACTTTAACCCCATATTTTTCGATGAGGGGGTTGACAACGGGGCCGCCGGCGATTAATGTTTCTTTATTGGCTAAGGCGATATCTTTGCCTGCTTTGATGGCTGCAATTGTTGGTAGCAAACCGGCACAGCCAACTATGCCTGTGACGACGGCTTCAGCATCGCCGTATTTGGCAACTTCGACAACGCCTGACTCGCCAGCAAGTAAAATAGGTTGAGGGTCGAGATCTGCGATCGCCCTTTGCAATTCCTCTAATTTATCTTCGTCGCAAATCGCGACAATTTCTGGTTTAAACTGGCGAATTTGTTGTGCGAGTAACGTTACATTTCGTCCGGCGGTTAACCCGACAATCCGAAATTGTTCGGGGTATTGAGCTACAATATCCAGAGTCTGAGTGCCGATGGAGCCTGTGGAGCCGAGAAGAGTTATTGCTTTCACAATTTTTTAAGGTTTTGTGGATTATTCTAATATTACGATTACTGGAACTCAAATTAGCGGTTAACTATGGCGTGGCAAGCACATTTGAGGGAATCATATTTTGAGTCGTCAGTTAGTGTCAGATTTCATGGATAATGGGGAAAATTTTGCTGATGACCGTGAGGATATCGGCGTTGGAATGGGGGAAAATATAGAAGAAAGTCGATCGCGCTTGCCGTCGAGTTTGGTTTGGGCGATCGCCATTGCTGCTACAATTTTCTTTGCCTGTAGCAGTTTACGGCACGCTTTATTCCAATCCACAGCCTTCGATTTGGGAATTTTTGACCAAGCAATTTACTTGCTAAGTCAAAACCAAACGCCGTTTTCTTCCTTGATGCAGATTCATATTTTGGGAGATCACGCAGCGGTAATCTATTATCCGCTGGCTTTGCTGTACAAAATTTACCCGGATGTGCATTGGCTGCTGTTGGTACAAGCCGTGGCTTTATCCCTGGGAGCCTGGCCTAGCTGGAGTTTAGCGCGTTTGGCCGGATTAAATCAAGTACAGTCTCGGGCGATCGCCCTAATTTATTTGCTCTATCCGGTGGTATTCAACATCAACTTATTTGATTTTCACCCGGAAGTAATCGCTTTACCCGCACTCTTAGCAGCAATTTTAGCAGCGCGCTTAAATAAACTGGTGTGGTTTTGTAGCGCAATTCTGCTGGTGTTAAGCTGCAAGGCAGTTTTGTCTATAACCGTTGCTGCGATTGGTTTTTGGCTGTTTTTCTGCGAGAAAAAGCAACGGTTTGGGGCGATCGCACTTTTACTAGGTGTAGCATGGTTTTTGATAGCTTCCCAAAAAATCATCCCCTACTTTAGCGGTAGCGAAGTCGCCGGAGTCGGGCGCTACAGCTATTTAGGCAAATCCGTCCTAGAAATCATCATCAACCTTCTATTAAAACCCCAGCTAGTATTAGGAAAAATTCTTTCCTTCGACACATTCAAATACTTATTTATCCTCACCTTACCCGTGATTTGGCTGATACTGCCATTCTCCCGCAAAATCAACCTCAAATATTTAACAGCCCTAATTCCTGCCATCCCGACATTAATTATCAATATTCTCTCCGACTTGCCATTTCAACGCAGCTTGGCTTATCAATATTCAGTGCCGATAATTCCATTTTTAATCCTAGCAATTATAGCCAAAGAACAAACAATAAAAAATATAGAAGAAAAACTCGAAAAACCGTCATCCAGTCCACTAAAAACAGCAAATTTGAAAGTTAAAAACATCCAAATTCCGCAAATGTGGCTCGGAATGCAATTACCCAAAGCAATGGTAATTTGGTCATTAATAATATTCCTATTGCTGGGAGAATCCAAAGACTTTATTCTGTACGCAAATAGACTAGATACCTGGCAAGCCACACGAGAAGCAATCGCCCAAGTTCAACCCCAAAGCAGTATTTTAACAGATAATAGACTTGCACCTCACTTTGCCCACCGCCCCACAGTCAAATTACTTTCACAAATTTCACCCCAAACAAAAATAACTGAATTTAAATACATATTATTAAACCTGCGCCATCCGTGGCCAGATACGGAAAAAATTGGTAACACCTTAGCAAATCAACTTAAAAACGATCGCGCTTTTCAATTAACTTATCAAAAAAACCAAGTTCTACTATTTAAACGCATCGCCGATTAAACCAAGAAAATGCTAACCTTACAATCTCCAAAATCCCATCCAGTATTGTTAATGATTGTCATCACAACGATAATCTTATTTGCCGCCAGCAGCGCGCGCCACGCTTTGTTTCATTCCACTGCCTACGACTTAGCCATTTTTGACCAAGCAATTTACTTAATCTCCCAAAATCAAACACCATTTTCCTCATTAATGGAAATCAATATTTTAGGCGATCATGCTGCCTTTATCTTCTATCCCCTAGCCTTACTTTACAAAATATATCCCGACGTGCACTGGCTGTTATTCGTGCAAGCTTTTGCCCTAGCCCTAGGTGCTTGGCCTAGTTGGAGTTTAGCACGTCAAGCGGGATTAGATGAACCAAGGGCGATCGCCATTTCAGCCATGTATCTGCTATATCCGGTAGTATTTAACGTCAACCTCTTCGACTTCCACCCCGAAGTCATAGCAATGCCAGCCATTTTAGCAGCAATCCTAGCCGCCAGACTGGATAAAACCTTGTGGTTTTGTGCCGCCATCCTCTTAATCTTAAGCTGCAAAGCCGTGCTATCTTTAACAGTTTTGATGATGGGAGTTTGGCTATTCTTTTTTGAGAAAACTCGCAAGTGCGGGCTCATCGCTATATTTCTCGGTGCGGCTTGGTTTTTGATAGCAACTCAAGCAATCGTACCATATTTTAATCAAGGCAAACAACACGCAGGTATCGGGCGATATCAATATTTAGGAAACTCAGTTTTAGAAATAGCTATTAATTTAATCTTGAAACCAAATCTGATTTTAGGGCGTTTGTTTTCCGCTGATACTTTCGGATATTTGATTTTATTATTTTTCCCTGTAATTTGGTGGCTTTCCCCGCGTCACCTGTCACCTTTAATTGGTGCTTTTCCCATGCTAGTGATGAATATTCTTTCGGATATTGACGCTCAGCGAGATTTGATTCACCAGTATTCAGTGCCGATATTTCCCTTTGTATTAACTGTGGTAATTTCTACGATAGCAGACAGACAGAGAAGAGGTAATAATTTTTGGAAAAATGCCTGGAATTATCTATGGAATCATCGCAACTTGATGCCGCGAATTTGGAAGCCAGTCTCTAAAAGAATTTCGGTTAAAACTGTTAAACATATCTGGATGCACCGCCTTTCGATTCGCCGCAGTTGGAGGTGGGGGAAATTGCTGTTTGCTAATGTGTCAAAATTGTTAATTTTATGGTCGCTTTTAAGTTTTTTGATTTTAGCAAAATATGGGTATTTTGGAACAATTTATTTAGAGTCTCTCGATACTTGGCAAGCGACGCGACAGGCAATTAATAGAGTGCAAACTCAAGGCAATGTCTTAACGGATAATTCCCTAGCAACTCATCTCGCTCACCGTACAACAATTAAATTGCTGCATCAAGTTGCCAAGGGGCAAAATTTGAATAAATTTGAGTATGTACTATTAAATATGCGGCATCCTTGGCACGATACTGCGGCTACTGCTGCGAGGGTTGTGACTCAACTTAAAAAATCTCCTGAGTTTAAGATTAGCTATCAGCAAGATGATGTTTGGTTGTTTCAGAAAGTCAGAAATTAGTATGATAATAAGTAATAGTCGCGGACGTATCAATACCAAAGAAACCGGGTTTTTTATCGATATTAAAGGCGATGATGCAATATTTCCCTAAAAAAACCCGGTTTCTGCCTCCAGGATTAAAGTAAGATACAACCCGGTGAATCAACCGTAATTCCTGTAGGGGCGGGTTCACACCCAGTCTTTGAAAAAGCGCATCAATCCAATAAACCCGCCCCGGCTCAGACTATGAACAATTTTAAGCTAAAATATCATCCAGTAATTTGGCAAATCGCCCTTTTTGCCCTAATATTTTTTCTGTGCAGCAGTGTACGCCACGCCCTGCTTGAATCCAACGCCTTTGAGCTCGGAATTTACGATCAAGTAGCCTATCTCATCAGTCAATCACAAACGCCGTTTTCCTCATTTCTGGAAATTCACCACCTGGGAAATCACGCCGCTGGGGTGATGTATCCCGTGGCTTTGCTTTACAAAATATATCCCGATGTTCATTGGCTGTTGTTAGTGCAAGCAGTCGCCCTAGCATCCGGTGCTTTGCCAGTTTGGGGTTTGGCCATTCAAGCCGGATTAAAGAATAGTATATCTCGGGCGATCGCCTGTATCTACCTTTTCTATCCATTAGTTTTCAATGTCAACCTCTTCGACTTCCACCCCGAAGTAATTGCTTTACCCGCACTCCTAGCAGCAATCCTCGCCGCGCGGCTGAATAAAACTCTGTGGTTTTGTGCTGCCACCGTCTTAGTTTTGAGCTGCAAAGCCGTGCTATCTTTAACTGTAGCTGCGATGGGATTGTGGCTCTTGTGTTTTGACAAAAAACGCAATTGCGGGCTGATAGCTCTATTTCTCGGCGTAGGTTGGTTTTTGGTAGTTACTCAGGGAATTATACCCTATTTCAATCAGGGAAGAGAACACGCGGGAATCGGCAGATATCAATATTTGGGAAACTCGGTTTTAGAAATTGCTGTTAATTTAATCTTGAAGCCAAATCTCATTTTAGGGCGTTTATTTTCGGCTGATACTTTTGAATATTTAGCATTATTAATATTGCCTGTAATTTGGTGGCTTTCGCCGCGGCATCTGACACCTTTAATTAGCGCTGTGCCAATGTTGGCTATGAATATTCTTTCGGATATCCCGGCTCAACGAGATTTGATCCATCAATATTCTATTCCAATATTGCCGTTTTTGTTAGTTGCCGTAATTTCAAGTTTGGCAGATAGGAATCAGCAACAGAGAAACACAATATTTGATAGATTGTTAATTCCCGATTATCAATTGCCGAGAGTGATTGTAATTTGGTCGTTGATTGGTTTCTTAGCTTTAGCAAAATACGGCTATTTTTGGACTATTTATGTAGATTCCCTCGACACTTTGTCGGCTAGCAGAGAAGCGATCGCCCTCGTCAACACAAAAGGCAGTGTTTTAACCACTTCTCACATGGCTCCGCACTTAACGCACCGCCCTGTACTACGCTTAACTCAGGCTCAGGCGCCTCCTGGAAATCTCGCAGAGTTTGAGTATGTGTTGCTGAATCTGAGGTATCCTGGCTGGATGAGCGATCGAGCTTTTGTGCAAAACCTCATAACTAAACTCAGAAATAACCCTCAATTTCAACTAAAATATCAGCGGGATGACATTTATCTATTTGTCCAAAACGTTAAAAAATAAATGATTTTATAGCGGTTCTCAAAAAAGTGAGGTATCCCCTATGCCCTATGCCCTATGCCCTATGCCCTATGCCCTGCTCCGGCCAGTCGTACCTCCTATGGGAGCATTGAAATTAACCAATAGGTAACTCAATCACAAACTCCGCTCCCTGTCCAGGTTGGGAATTGCAGTAGAGTTTCCCCCCATGCTTTTGGGTCACAATCTGGTGACTCATTGAGAGTCCTAAGCCAGTGCCTTTCCCAGCATCTTTGGTTGTAAAGAATGACTCAAACAAGCGTAATTTTAACGCTTCATCGATGCCTGAACCATTATCAGCAATCCTAATTCTGACCCAATTATCTTCGATAATTTCAGTTTGAATCTGAATTGAAGGCATCGGGGCTAGTTCAGAATCATCAGAATTTTTACTTTGATCCCTTGCATCCTCTAGGGCATCAATACTATTACCAATAAGGTTCATAAATACTTGATTTAATTGTCCGGGAAAACATTTAATTTTTGGGAATTGACCGTAATTTTTGCTAACAGTAATTTCCCGGTGATTATTGTTAGCTTTAAGTCGGTGTTTCAAAATTAATAGCGTGCTGTTGATACCTTCGTGGATATCGAAAGCAATCTTTTGGGAAGAGTCTGCTCGTGCGAACAACCGCATAGAATAACTGATATCGCGGATACGTTCAGCACTCTGCTGAAGAGATGCCAGCATTAGGGGTAGATCTTCTTCTACAAATTCTAACTCAATGGCTTCGGCGTGTTCGACAATTTCTGACGCAGGTTCGGGGTAATGCTGCTGATAGATGTGCAAATGTTCTAGTAAGTCTTTTAGGTATCTGTCAGTATGGGTTAGGTTGCCGGCTATGGAATTAATTGGATTGTTAATGTCATGGGTTACTCCTGCAATCAACTGTCCCAAAGTCGCCATTTTTTCATGTTGAATTAGGCGTTCTGTGGATGCGGCTTGTTGTTCCTGTAGCAGTTGCTTGACTCGTCGAATCAGTTGATTTAGGGCTGTTGCTAATATACTAATTTCATCTTTAGTGGTAACAGCAGCTTGTAAATCAAAATTGCCCGTTTGGGTTGCTTCCTGAGCAATATTGGTGACTTGTTGGAGAGGACGAGCGATCGCCCGACTGGTATAAATCGCGAGTAAAATGGCGATCGCCACAGATAAAGTCAGAGTCCCAGCAATAACCTGCACTCGTAGCACCTGTACATTTGCAAACTCAGTTTTTGCTTCTGTGTACTCTTTATACGCCCTTACCTTTAATTGCTCTAGATCTTGTAAAAATTTCTTCAATTGCAGCGATGCAGGACTGCTACCAAAAGTCAAAAGCTGGCTGCGGAATATCTGAATTTCTGCTGGTGATAATTCAGCGGCATTAATTGCCTTTAATATCGCCTCTGTCTGCTGCAAGTAAGCCTCTGGAATCTCTTCATTGGCTTGCAGAAAACGTCTGACGGTCTCTATTTCAGCAGGTGACTCCTCAACCTTAGGATTTTTTGTATCCCCTTCTGAAGATTTAAACTCAGACCATTCTTTTTTGAATAGATCCACATGGGTTAAAAAATAGGAATACTGTTGCTCTAGCAAATCTCGATTCTCCAATAGCATCAGGATCTGCTGTTGGTGAAGGAGAACTTGCAAAAGCTGGATCTCCAATTCACTGATGGATTGAGCCTCTTCGATCGCATCTTGTTCGTGTTTAACAGCTTCTTTATGATATTGGTCAGCGATCGATATTCCTGTAGTGGTTCCCAGAATTGCCACCCCCAGCGCCAGTCCATAGCCCAGACTAATCTTTTGTCCTACCTTGAGACAACTGAACCAATGCTTCAGATGACGTAAACGTAACTTTCGTATAACTGAATGCTTGAATAAATGCCTCTCATGTCGATCGAATAAGAGACCGAGTTTGAATCTATTTTTAGGTGCGAGCATAGAACTTATGGTGCAAACTGGATATAATTATAATCACAATTACTTCTAAAAGAACAAAAGTCAGAAATTAAAATAAATCAATTACTTCCAGAAGTTTTTCCAACTTTCATAATAGTAAATGGATCGGATTCCTCGCCAATTAGTTCTCGTTTCTTTTTAGAGATAAAATTGATCGCTCTAACTACCAAGATAAGCGACAGCCAATGAATTTGACAACCCAACCAGGATTTTTTCTCCATCCGCTTCATCACCTGGTTAGCTGGCTGGCTGTCGTCGAGATTTTTTCCACGACTGGTTCCGCATTCTGTGCTTTTTCATTTTGTGTCTGCTTCAATCCTCGACTTTCAAAGCTCTTCTTGCTAACTTCACATAAGTTTTCACAGTTTCATAAGGCATTTCCAAATCAGCAGCAATATCCAACAAAGATTCCCCCAATTCCCGGCGCGCTAAAATCGTCGCCCAAGTTTCTGCAATCTCACCAGCCCGACTCCCGCCTGTACGCTTTCTGTGGGCCATAAACTTCTCTGTCAATTCATCGATTCGCGCCGCCAATACACTTTGGATAGAGACTTCGGGTAGGGATTCTGTCAACCATTGCGATCGCGTTTGTCCCAAACCAAAAGTTGTTTTATGGCCCGTGCCGCAGTAAGGTGCTAATCGCCCCAAGGCATAAAATAATTGTACAAAATCTGGGCGTAATGTGCCCGATCGCCCGATCGCAAATTCTACAGCCCCAGTAAATCCCGTCACCATGCCTTTTTTGCCCGCCGCCACCTTTTGCGACTCCAACTTGTGGCGGCTAATAATTACATTTTCCTCAATCCAAGTCAGAAATTCTGCTTGGTCAAAACTCATACTCGAAAAGTTATTCCAGCGGCGCAAATAGCTGTGAAAAACATTTTCGGGAACTGGTAGGGGGAAATGATGGCCTTTGCTGCGAAAGCTTGTAGGAGTTACAAAACTAAGTTTTACGTTTCTCGATAATGGATGTTCTGCTGTTAGCAATTGCTGGTAAGTTGTGGGAGAAAAAGCAATATCCCAAGAGCGAATTAGTAGCGGAGCATTTCGCAAATCAATCTCTTGGGGCAAATTTTGCAGCCACTGACTCAGCCATTGTACTACTCGCTGGGACAGTCCTGTGACATACCAGCGGTAAATACGATCGCCCAAAAGCTGAAAGTCCTTACCGGCTGGAAGCAAATCACCCTCCAATCCCGAAATAGTAAAGGCTTTTTCTGACTGATCGTCGTGCAAAAGTTGGGATAAATCCGGGTCAGTTTCCTGTATTTGATGCAAAAACCAAGCGTGCAAACCTATAGCATACTGCGCGTACAGATAGCTAGCTGCGCGGGGGGTCAATTCAAACACTAATCCGACTAACTCGGTGTCAGCGGGCCAAATCTGACCAGAGGAAGGAACTTTTTTAGTGGGGGTGGGGTGCGGGGAAATTGCCATAAGATGCCGGAAACAGGGACAGCAGTGTCATATTTTATCTTTTTTTATCCCCGTTGGGGGATGTTTTTGTCTGAGCGGGCGATCGGCAAAATCTATTAGCAGCTCCAAAAACCGGGTCAACCGCCAGTTTCCCGAAACCAGAGGGATGCAGAAAAATCACCAAAAAACCGACAACCTAAAACTCAATTTTTGTCAAGTTTTTCCTCCTTGTAAGTAAAGAGAAATATATAAGTGTTTAAAATCACATTCTGCGGTACAATTGTCAAAAGCTCGTAGCATCCTCAACTCCGATCCTGAACTATGAACACAACAGAAAAATCCAAACTCTCCAACGAAAAAACTTTGGAGGCGATGAAGAATTTCTCCGAAACCTACGCCAAGCGCACTGGAACTTACTTTTGTTCCGAGCCTTCAGTCACTGCTGTCGTCATAGAAGGACTAGCAAAGCACAAAGACGAACTAGGCGCTCCCCTATGCCCTTGTCGCCATTACGAAGATAAAGAAGCCGAAGTCAAAGCCGCCTACTGGAACTGTCCCTGCATTCCCATGCGCGAGCGGAAAGAATGTCACTGTATGTTATTTCTGACGCCAGATAACGATTTTGCTGGAACTAATCAGGAAATTGGCATGGATCAGATTCAAGCTGTCAGAGAGACAATGTAATCGGTTAAGTAGGCGATCGTGAAATTGGCAGCAGTTTTGAAAACAGGTCGTGATTTTTCCTATTTTTAAGACTTAGCTATTAGCAAAAACCGATCGCCGCCTACTCAATCCCAAATCCCAAATTCCCAATCTCCAATCGAATGACAGAGGAAATGCCGATCGAGTTTTGGCAAGGTATCGAAGAATTTAACAGCCAAGATTTTTACGCTTGTCACGATACCTTAGAGGCTTTGTGGATGGAAGCGGGCGAGCCGGATAAAAGGTTTTATCAAGGAATATTGCAAATTTCTGTCGCGCTTTATCACTTAAGCAATCAAAACTGGCGCGGTGCAGTAATCTTGCTGGGAGAAGGCATAAATCGGCTCAGTTATTATCAGCCGAGTTATGGCGGAATTGCCGTTGAAGACTTGATCCGGCAAAGTGCGAAACTTTTGAGTGCGTTGCAACAAGCTGGCTCGGAAGCAGTAACTAATTTTATACCATTGTTCGCAGGTACAGAAGTTGCAGGCTTGCAATTGCCGCGAATTATAAAATTAGAAGGTGAAACCCGATTGAGAAAAGGAGATTCCAACGGTAGGTAAGAAGGGTGGGAAAATCGCGGTATTTTCAGGTTATACCATGTGTTGTACGGCAGATGCGATACAATTATAAGTTGTGCTGCTTAGGTTGTTGATTTCAGTAGTTTTGAGGTTGCCTTTAAGCGGTTTCCATCAAGTTTAAAAAGTATGGATATAGTTGAATTTCGAGGCATTTCGTTTGTTGTAGCGACTCCACCGCTACAGCCTATCTCTATTCAAGATTTATCTGCGATTGAGGACTGTCTAGGCTTTCTATTTCCGGAAGATTACCGTGCGTTCGTGAATACATTAGGACTGGGCGAAACCGACCTGAGCATAAGAACACTTCCTCCACAGGAAATTTTGGATAGTTATCTTAGTGAGGTTCGTGGTAGATTGTCTGGGGACTGGTTCTGGGCTAAAAATCCCGATGTACTTACACAAGCTCAAGCTATTGAGTGTGTCCCATTCTTTGATAGCCCTAGCGGTGACGATATTCTGTTCCATCCATCTGACCTAAATCGTTGGTTCATTTTGCCTCATGAAGGAGAGGAAGCCATTGTTGTTCACTCTTTTCAGGAACTCTGTGATTTCTATTTGCGAAGATCTAATGATTTGCAACCTCCCTATAAGTTCTACGGTTATGATGATATCTGAAAAAAGGTGGGAACGATCGCCACACAATAACGCTCATGCACACAAACCCCCGAAAGTTGATCGGTTGTGATGCAAAGTCTATCTGCGGTGTGCGATGGACAACGTTGCATTTTTCACCGACAGGTGAAATGCGATCGCCCTAGCAATGCGGAGCATTATCGCCCGCAACTTCGGACGATCGATCGCCAGCTTTCCCTATCCTAGAAAAATACAGCCCCCGCCAATACTCAAATGAGATGGAAACTAATTTAAAGAAAGAACCTACCTAATAAATCAAAATTTGCCGAACTCACTGCGGACAGCTTATTCCTTGGTACCTATAGAGTTTGCCCGAAACTTCCGGATGCGAGCAACCGTCAAAAAACTTGCTTTCTCCAGTAAATCATCCAAACAGGCGAAGAAAGGGCTGCTGTCTTGCTAGGATAATTGATTGACGCTCTCGGGCAGGTCGATCGACCTAACCGAAATTTTTCACGGCCGTTAAGATAAAATACCTAACCGATCGCGTGTGGTAGATCTAATCTCCCTAGAGAAAAATCAGGGGTGAGATAATGCCCTTCAGCAATTTCAAAAATTTTGAGGCTTGCCAAGCTATGATGCCCTCCGCTAAACTACTCAATTCCCGCCTATTCAAAGGATTATCGCTGCTCTTGCCGCTGACTCTGGCTGGCGCGATCGCCTCTCCCACCTACCCGCAAGCCGCCCCGCCCCGCACTCTTTCCGTGCGATCGGACGTTCAAGAAGCCGACTCCAAAACAGGCATCGTGACAGCCCGCGGCAACGTCCAAATCAACTATCCAGCCCGCCAAATACAAGCCACCGCAGCCCAAGCTCAATACTTCAGCCGCGAGCGCCGGATCATTCTCAGCGGCGACGTGTACGTATTGCAGCAGGGCAACAGCCTGCGCGGCGAAACCGTGACATACTTGATCGATGAAGGTCGGTTTATTGCCCTGCCAGACAACCCAGGACAGGTAGAATCCGTATATCTGGTGGCGCCAGAACAAGATGCAGCAGCCCAAAATGCGATCGGGCCCAAACCGGCTCCGGTTAATCCAAATCCCGCTGTTAAACCGCCCGCCCGTCCCCGAACAGCCCCCAGATAACAGCCCCCAATCGCAGCAAAATTTCGCACCGGCAAAAACATCAACTGTTGGATATCTGCCTAAAACAATAATTTTTATTGCCATTCTTGTGGAACAGGCATCCTGCCTGTTCCGATATCAAAGCTGAAATGCACGACAATTGAAAGCCCAGAATAGATGCGAATGACAGTTGACAGTTGACAGTTGACAGTTGACAGTTGTTTCTAATGACTAATGACTGATGACTGATGACTGATGACACTGATGACTAATGACTAATGACTAATGACTAATGACTTCTTCTTAGAATTTGCCTAGGCGAGCATGAAAATTGTACTCGAAAATATTCACAAATCCTACGGAAAACGCAATGTAGTCAGTCGCGTCAACCTTTCAGTAGCCCAAGGAGAAATCGTCGGACTGCTCGGCCCCAACGGTGCAGGCAAAACCACAACATTTTACATCGCCACCGGATTAGAAAAACCCAATCAAGGGACTGTTTGGCTCAACGATTTAGACATCACTAAATTGCCCATGCACAAACGCGCCGAGTTGGGAATAGGCTATCTAGCTCAAGAAGCCAGCATTTTCCGCAATATGAGCGTGCGCGACAACATTTTGTTAGTTTTAGAACAAACTCAAGTCCCCCGCTGGGAATGGAACCATCGAGTCGATTTCCTGTTGCAAGAATTTCGCTTAGAAAAAATATCATCCAGTTTGGGAATTCAAATCTCCGGGGGAGAAAGGCGGCGGACTGAACTGGCGAGAGCTTTAGCTGCTGGGCGAGACGGGCCGATGTTCCTATTTTTAGACGAACCCTTCGCAGGTGTCGATCCGATCGCAGTTGACGAAATTCAGACGATTATTGCCAAACTGCGCGATCGTAAAATCGGCATCCTGATCACCGATCACAACGTCCGAGAAACCCTCGAAATTACCGATCGAGCCTACATCATGCGAGACGGTCAAATTTTAGCCTCCGGGGCTGAAGAAGAACTCTACAGCAACCCTTTAGTGCGGCAGTATTACTTAGGCGACAACTTCGTGCGATAGTCTTTTAAAAGCACAAGACAGAAACAGGACTTACGCATTCAAAGTCCAAGAAACCGGGTTTTTTAGTTAATCTTTGGAATATAACGAAGGATTTTCGTAAAAAAACCCGGTTTCTGACCACCCCTGCGTAACTCCCAAGAAATTTAAAATTGAGAATTTAAATTTTAACTTAAGGAGCGATCGGCAAAAACGCCAAAGTATGAAAATAGCAACGTCCAAATCCTTCAATCCCCTCAACAGGCTGCCGAGAATATCAGTAATGGACTGGTACATTACCAAAGAACTAATCGGCCCATTTCTGTTTGGCGTCGGACTATTTACATCAGTCGCCGTCACCGTGGGAGCCTTATTTGAATTAGTCCGCAGAGTAGCAGAATCAGGCCTCCCCTACGGCGCCGCAATGGAAATTTTTCTGCTGCAAATTCCGTACTTTGTAGTATTAGCTTTCCCCATGTCAATGCTGCTAGCAACCCTAATGAGCTACAGCCGACTTTCCAGCGACAGCGAACTCATCGCCCTCCGCAGTTGCGGAGTTAGCGTGTACCGATTGATAATGCCCGCAGTCATTATGAGTTTAATAGTTGCCGGCTTCACCTTTGCTTTGCAAGAATTAGTCGTACCCGCCGCCAGCTACAGAGCCACATTAACTTTAGACAGAGCCCTGAAGCGAGAAAAACCGACGTTTCAAGATCGAAATATTATCTACACAGAATTTCGCAAACCCGAAAAAGGCGGTGAAGAAATCCTGTCCCGATTTTTTTATGCAGAACAGTTTGACGGCCAGCAAATGAAAGGTTTAACAATTATCGATCGCTCCGCCCCAGGCCTCAATCAAATCGTTTCTTCAGAATCAGCGACTTGGAATCCCTCAGAAAACACCTGGGATTTTTTCAACGGCACCGCTTATATAGTAGCTCCCGACGGCTCTTACCGCAATATAGTTAGATTCCAACACCAGCAATTGCAACTCCCCCGCACGCCCTTAGATTTAGCTGCGAGAGTCCGAGATTTCAAGGAAATGAACATTGCTCAAGCTTTAGAGCGTTTGGAAATCATTAAAAACAGCGGCGATGCACCGCAAATTCGCAAACTCCGGGTGCGAATTCAAGAAAAATATGCTTTTCCCTTTGTCTGCTTGGTATTTGGCTTAGTGGGAGCCGCTTTGGGCACTCAACCGAGGCGATCGGGGAAAGGCACGAGTTTTGGTATTAGCGTGGTGGTAATTTTTACTTACTACGTATTTTCTTTCATCACCAGTTCAATGGGCGTGAAAGCTGTTTTAACACCGATTCTATCGGCTTGGTTGCCGATCGCATTTGGCTTGGGAATCGGCGGATTGTTGTTAGGAAGAGCCGCCTCTCGGTAAGTTTTACCAATCAAATTAGAAATTTGGAAAATTCACATTCCTAGGGTGGATCGCCCAAAAAAAATCTCTAACTCAATATCGACAATCTCATAGCGACGCACCTTATACCATTGCTCAAAAGTCTTACTACAAAAAAGTGTTAGGTTTGTTTCTTCCATCCGTGTTTTTCAGGTGCGTCGCTGTGAAATTGTCTGTCAAATTCAGGGATTTTTAAGGGAGCCACACCCTACAGCTAAGTCACATCATGTCCGGTTGATTACCATCACAAAAACGGTTTGTAGTGCGGACTTCAGTCCGCAGCATAAAGCGGACTGAAGTCCGCACTACAAACCCATCACAAAAACGGTTTGTAGTGCGGACTTCAGTCCGCAGCATAAAGCGGACTGAAGTCCGCACTACAAACCTTGCTTATTGGGTCAATCGATCGGACATGATATCATCCGTTAAATCCGTTAAATCTGTTAAATAATCCGTTGCCGAACTTCCTTCATTTAAGGATTAGCAAAAGTATTGATTTCCCCGCCACCAATATAGCGCCCCGGAGTCAAAGAGCGAGGTGTAGAAAAAGGTTGCGGTTGAATTGGCTGCCCGCCCCGATCGGTATTTTGGGGAACTACTCCAAAGTTAGGCTGGCTTGGCAAATTAATCTGGCTCGGTTGAGGTTGTTGAAATTGAGAATTCGCTGAATAGGGAGAGAATTGAGGGTTAATTATCTTGTTTGCTCCGATCGCACTCGTGCTAGGGGATTGCCCCAAATTCGGAATTAGCGGTATTGGTGAAGGTGTGGCGACAGGAAGCGCCACAGGTTGAACTTCCGGTGCGAAGCCCGAGTCGGATAAATTAGTTTGGTAGGGATTTTTGGGCAAAGCCACCGTTGGAACCTGTGGAGTAATTGTGGGGATGACTGATGCTTTGGAATTTAACCCGGCAAATGATTCAGGAAGTGTAGCTGCCGGGTTTAAAAATTGTTGAGAGTCGCTAATAATTGTATTAGTAGAAGCCGGAACGGGGGAGAGGGGTGCAGGAACATTCACAGGATTTGCTCTCCCTTGAGCTGTAGCTACCGTTGGCAACAAATTTGCCGGATTTGTCCCAGACCCAAAAGAAGCAGGTCGATCGAGCAATTTAGGGGTGTTTGCAGTTTTCACGGCCGCCGCCGTTGCTGAAATGTCAGCAGCGACGTATTTTTTCATGGCTGCTTGCAGCGGACTCAAAGGCAGAGGATTGTCGTTTTGTTTGCTGGAATTACCGCTACCTGATGCCTCCGGTAAAGTTGCTTCCGGTGTACCCGCAGAGTTAGACTCGATCGTTTTTATCCCGGAAATCGTCGTCCCACTGCCAGATAAACTCCAATCTGATGTCGGGTTTGAACTTGGCAAGCTGGAATTTTGCGGGTTATTGTTTACACTCCCAATCGCAGGATTTTGTAAATTTGACAGCGACATAAATGTGTTGATTGCCGTCGGCTTTGGCTCTGAAGATCGCTTAGGCTTTTCTAAGCCGCGAGTGCGAATTTCGTCGAATAAACCTTTGCCTTTGACTGCTGATGAATTCAACAAGTTCAGTTCAGAATTGGAGCGATTGAACTGATTGGCTAGCACCGGCAAGCTGTCGATTTCAGCGGCAATGGCACTATCTTCAGCAGACAGTCCGGGGAGCGCATCTGGATTGTTTGAGCTTGCTGCTTCTTCTTCGCCATCTATGCTCAACCTTTCTGGATTTACGGAGACTTCCCAGATAAATAACCCTCCCGCACACAGCACGGCTAGCGGAGCCCAAACCGACGGTTGCGTCCAGTGGCGGAACCGCGCTATTAGATAGCGGACAGATGTAGGGAATTTCTTGAAATTTGACATAGTTTTGCTTCCATCCGAGCCAGGGGACTTAAAACTATTTTTCATAGTCTACCACATCAATCTTGATGATTTTTGCTGTCCCCAGGTAAGTGCGATCGCGATTTTGATTGCAAGTTGCGAAAAATATAATAGCAGAAGCAAGAACTATCAAGGAAGTTCCACTATATATCATCTTGTGAAAAGTGCAATTAAGAACGTCCTAACTCTCGGGAACGGTTGCTACAGATGTATGCAACAGGTGAAGGTCGATTGAGTACCGACCGAAATAAGTTTTGCCCGGTAAAATAAAGCAGACATAAGAATGATAAAATCCGAGTTGACGCGGTGTAGAGCCTTCCAAGCGTATCAGCCGATCGACCTCAAAGCAAAATGTCAAGGTCAAATTTGGGTAATTGTTGAGATTCAGACGAAGAGGAAAGTTGAGAGGAAATTAATGAAAAAAGTAGTAGAAGTATTAGCAAATCGGGAAGAACTCATAGAGCGATCGCTCGCGGTTGTCCTGTCCAAAATCCCAGCAGCGATCGCAGAACGTGGAGTTTGCACGATCGCCTTGGCGGGCGGAAGCACACCAGAACCTCTTTACAGAGCGATCGCCACCCAAGACCTGCCTTGGGACAAAATTCACGTTTTCTGGGGCGACGAACGCTACGTTGCGCCAGATCACCCGGATAGCAATCAAAAAATGGCGCGCCTCGCTTGGCTCGATCGAGTAAACATCCCCGCCAGCAACATCCACCCCATGCCCACAGGCTCGGCTGACCCCGCAGCCGACGCCTCGGCGCACCAAACCGAATTGCAGCAATTCTTCAAAATATCCGACGGCGAGTTTCCCGCCTTCGACATCATCCTATTGGGCATAGGAGACGACGCCCACACAGCCTCTCTATTCCCCGGCACAGCAGCCCTACAAGTCCGCGACTCCCTAATAACCGTCGGCAACAAAGACGGTCAACCCCGCATCACCTTTACAGTCCCCTTAATCAACCGCGCCCGGTGCGTCATCTTCATGGTCGCAGGAGCCAGCAAACAACCCGCCCTCAGTCAAATTTTTGCCCCCGCAGCCGACTCCACGACATATCCAGCCAGACTCGTTCAACCAGAGGGCGAACTTTGGTGGCTGCTCGATGCCGCAGCAGGCGTTGCAGTAAAATAGGTGAGAGAGCAGGCAGTGTCAGCACTGTCAGCAGTATCCCTAACTCATTCTTTCCCTTCGCTCCGAATGTCACGGCGCGAACTCAGTTGCTAGTATTAGCAAAGCAATATAAGAATTGTGGCGGTTAAAGTTAAAATTTGACCATATACACGACTATTTTTGTCAGGAACCCAACTTTAAAGAGATTGGGCTTGCAAGAGCAATCAAGTAAGCCATTCTGACGGGCCTAAGTCTTCACTGACTACGTTATTTGGGTCACGACACCCTGTGGATGCGACGCTAGTCCCTTGCTCTGTCGCCAGTAGTTAAACAGTTTCAAGGTCACTGAAACAGTGCTGCTGGCCCAACAAGCCCTCATAACTTTGGCGAAGCGAACATTACCCCGGAAGGGAGGCTCCACAAGAGCAAACATTATGCGTACAGGGTTGCAAGGTTTGAAACGGTAACTGTCCCGTCGAAAGTGCATTACAAAAGTACACCAAACCAAGCAACTCGCCCGGCGGTAATGACAAGAAAGATTCAAGGCGGTTGAAACCGCCCGGGTCGTTTCCCTCTCAGGTCTAAAGACTCTGAGTTTCTCACTTACCGACTATTTTTATGAGGCTGATTGGAAAATCTGGCCGATAGCAAGGAGAAATCGATGATTGTCTGTCCCAATTGCAATCACCAGAACCCCGACGGGGCCAGCCAGTGCGAGTCTTGTTACACGCCTTTACCCGTTACCGCCAGTTGCTCAAACTGCGGTGCGGCGGTTCAGACAGATGCAGCATTTTGCGGTCAGTGCGGCTTTAATTTGCGTCCGGGTTCCATAGTTCCAGAAGTTGAGGTGACAGTACCGTCCGCCTCGCCTGTGGGCCCCACAGTGGTATCGCCACTGGTGCCGGACTTAGGAGCAACCGAACCGCCGACGATCGCCATGGAACCTCTAGTTACCCCACATCCGGGGCCGAACTTGGAAAAAACTCCCGCCAGCATTCCGACGATTCCAGATCCCGCGCCGTCCCTCTCGGTTCCTGTTACAACAGAATCGGTGGCAACAGCACCAAATATCTCTCCCCCGGTTCCGGACCCACAGCCAGCGGGTGTGGCTAAAACTCAACTGCAACAGCAGTCGGCGCGACTGATACACGTTCAGACCAATACGCCGATGGAATTGCCTCACAATCTCGCTGTGATTCACATCGGCAAGCCAAATGACTTGGTGCCGCCAGATATTGATGTTTCGGGATTTGCAAATTCTGAGATAGTTTCTCGGGTACACGCAAATCTCCGGGTGGAGGGAGATGCTTGCTACCTAGAAGATGTAGGCAGTTCAAACGGCACTTACGTCAACAATACTCCCCTGCCCAAGGGAAACCGACATCGGTTGCGGCCGGGAGACCGCATCTCTCTGGGGAAAGGAGACCTGGTTACGTTTCTGTTTCAAATCTCTTAGATCGAGTTTGGATTGGGCGATCGAAAGTCTAAAATCTAAAATCGCATCTTGAGGCGCTCTACCAAAACTCAATGCTGCCAATGTGATTAAGCTGACCTTGCTACATCCACTCCAGTCTATTCCCGTCCGCAGTTGGATCTTTGATGACGAACAGGTTGTCCGGATCGGGCGATCGACTGAAAACCACGTCGTTCTTTTTAGCGCTGTGGTTTCTCGTCGCCACATCGAATTGCGACGCAGCGGCATAACTTGGGAACTGATCAATTTAGGTACCAACGGTACTTACCTCGATGGTAAGCCGATCGCTAAGGTTCCCGTTGTGGACGGTCTGATCGTTCACTTGGCTCGCTCGGGCCCGAAAATTCAAATCAACGTCGGTGCGAATCAGTCCTCCGCCCAGTTAGCACAAACTAGCGTTAAGTCAAGGGATGCTAAGGCAATTCACGCTCCCTCCGGGGGCGCACTCCTTAGCACGATTCCTATTCCCAGCCAAAAAGAAATTGGCACTTCGAGGGAAGAGGATGATTTAACTGAGGCAGAAAATACTCCCCATTATTTGGAAGAAAAAGAAGAAGAAGAATATTAAATCGGCATCTTTGGACGATCGACATTTTTCTTGCAGGCGGCACTCAGGAGTTTATTTATGAATACATCACACCAGATTGTTAAGCGCAGCGAACTGATCAACCGCCGCACGATCGACCGCAGAACGGCGGAAGAGGTCGGCAGGGTAGATCGGCTTTGGCTCGATCCTCACTCCCAGCGGACGATCGGCTTTACTTGCAAATCGGGACTTTTGGGCAGCAAAAAACGCTGGTTCGCTTGGGCGCAAGTTGATACGGTGGGCGAAAATGTTTTTGTGACCATTAACCCGGAACTGCCGGAATTGCATCAGCCGGAACAAGCTATTTGTCCGATCGGCCTTGAGGTACTCACGGACGCAGGAAATAAGGCAGGTACGGTGGTTGACTACCTATTTGATGTCCGGACTGGTTCTGTTAGCGATTACCTGTTTAAATCTAGCGGCTGGCGCGGCGTTTTAGACGGGATTTACTTGTTGCCGGTGAAGGCGATTTCGACGCTCGGCAGCAAGCGGGCGATCGTCTCTGAGGCTACTGTATCGGAACCGGTGCAGTACGCGGAGGGACTGCACCACAAAGTCGGCATGGTAGCCGAGTTTTTACAGGAAGATCTTGACAGAACTCTCAAAAATGTGGCTGGTGTGAAGCGGAACGCTCAAAATCTGGCGGAAAAACTTCAAGATAAAGCTCTAGAAGTCAGGGATGTAGCTCAAGAAAAAGTCGCAGAGTTGAAGCGCCAAAAGGATGAATCTGTACCGCCCGATCGGGCTCAACCGCCAGAGTCGGATTTGCCCTGAAGTGCGGCTTTCCCGATCGAGAAAGTAGCTGCTTGCCGATCGCATTTTTGGGGTAGCCCGCGCCCGGAAGGTCGATCGGTATAGATTACGCGAAATAAAGGCTTTTTGGGCGAAGAATTCCAGTGGGGCTCAAAGCATTGTATTTTAAAGGTATCGCATCAATACGAAAAATGTTAGCAACCCTAAAACACCTATGCTGTTTGAGAGAACCAACTCGTATTTTATCTAGAACCCGCAGCCTTAATAATTGGTTGGCTTCTGCAGGGGCAAACAGCGATTCGCCGATCGTCGCAGACTGTCGCCCGCTCGAAAACTCGAATCAGCGGTGCAACCAGCACTCGTCTGAGTTGAATTCTCCGATAGACGGGTGGGAAAATCGTCACTCTACCGATCGATGGGCCCAGATGGGCGAAGCGCCCGGTAGCTGCATCCGAGATCCAATCGATCGAGCGCTTCGCACTGCTGTCAATCACGGCAAAGTTCACCAGATTAATACCATCGCGTTTGGTGGCGATCGATCGCAGGCAAAGTTCGCACCTGGAGTCCAAGCCAACAATCAAAAGTTTGTTCAAATGCCTCAAGCAGTCAAAAGTTCAACTTTTACGGCAAAGCGAGGGAGTAGCGGCGCACTGACAACGCCTTTAAGCATCAAATGTTTTGCGGTTTTATCGCAAAAATTGGTTCTTGAAGCATCCCCGTTTCTGTCATGGGGGGGAGTGTCAAAACATCCGTGATTACCTTAACTCTGCTACATCCTATTCAGTCTGTCCCGGTTCAAAGTTGGTGTTTTGAATCCGAATCTGTGGTTCGGATCGGTCGATCGAACGACAATGATGTAATTATTTACAGCGCTGTAGTTTCCCGCCACCACGTAGAGCTGTGGAATCATTCTTATGGCTGGGAAATTATTAATTTTGGCGCTAACGGCACTTATGTAGATGATAAACCGATCGCTCAGGTGTCAGTAGCGGACGGGATGACCATTCGCTTGGGCAATTCCGGGCCAAAAATCCGCATCCGGGTGGGCGCGACAAATGTGCAACCGAGCAAAATAACTCGGCCGCCACAGCGCGAAAAGGCCGGCAAAAAGGACGAAGTTTCCAAAGAGAACTCAACTACTTGGTCTGGGCCTAGAGCAATCATCGAAGACGATGAAGAGGGAGCGCTCACTCACATCGATTTTGACTGATGTGCGCTATCTCTGCCTGCTCGCCCACTCTCACAAAGCTCAGGGTGCACTATTCTTTCGTCTAGTCTAACTAATATAGCAACCGCGGGCGACGGTACAGACGTTCTTAATTGCTCAAATATAAGCTTTTATGGTTTCTTCTTTCTTCTATAATTAACAACTTATAGCGGTTATCAGAAAGATGAGGTATGGCAAATTCTGCTAGAAGCACCAGGGATCGGACACACTGCTGGCGATAATTTTTACCTTCTGAAACCTCAGTCAGCTTATAGGAACTACCAATTACCAATTACCAGACATAACTTATCTTGCGCTCGACAAGCTATATCTAGTATCCAATCAACCTTCTACAGATAAGATTTGGGGAATATCGCTCGATATTACCTCAGTTTCGCTGCTTGCCCAGCGGCGGTAATCTAAGAGCAACTGATACATCAACCGCTGTTTGACGCCCAGGAGCACACTCTTGAGCAAACCGTTGCCCGTTGCTTCTAAAATAGGTTTGGGCGTCAGCCAAAACGGTGGCGGTAACTCTACTTGCACCTCTAAATCCGCTTTTCCCTTCAAGTACGCTACCCCACTATCTTGGTGCACGTAAAGCTTTCCTTTGAGATTGAGAGCAAAGCGATCGTTTATATAATCCACACCAAGAATCGAGCAGCCGACGGACTCCAAATTAATTGTGCCCTCCGACTGCGCCCATACCCTCATGTCTACTGTGGGTTGAATGCTGAGCATCATAAATTGTAACGGTCGCATTTTCAGGCGGAAACAGTCATCGCTTAGTTGCTCTGTGCGAGTACGATCGACTAGAGCGTTCACCAGTCGCCTCGGCTGGCGCAGATAATGTTGAATGGGAACCCGTTCATCTGGTACGGCGATCTCAACGGATTGGGAAGCATTAAAACGGATATACATGAGAATATGTCAATATATAGGATTCGTAAGCATATCTTAATAAACTATAACTTTTTTAGGGTGATATGAGTTGTGGGTTAACTCGCCCACTCCCGCCATGTCATCCGAGAAATAACGGATAAAAGCTTTCGGGACTCAAGCTAATTTTTTCATCATACTTGCCGACTGATGAGAGTAAAGCAAACATTTGTAACGCAAAATTACCGATTATTATGAAAATTTCGTTAGCGAAGCCCTCGAAGAGGATCGCACATCTCGGCCCTGTAGGTACTAATGCAGAAACAGCCGCTCAGGCTTATGTCAATTGGTTGAGCCGGGAAACTAACTCCGAATGCACCCTCTATCCTTATTCCACCATTTCTCAGGCACTAGAGGCATCTGCCTCCGGGCTGGTTGATTTCTCAATTGTCCCGGTAGAAAATTCCATAGAAGGTAGCGTCACTGTCACCCTAGATACCCTGTGGCGGCTGGATGCACTGCGAATTAAACACGCCTTGGTTTTGCCGATTTCCCACGCGCTGCTGTCAAATGCTCCCAATTTAAACGAGATTCAAAAAGTTTACTCTCACCCGCAAGCCCTAGCTCAGTGTCAGTTGTGGTTGGCCGAGTTTATCCCACAGGCTCAGTTGATTCCGGCAAATTCAACGACGGAAGCGTTGCACTATCTAGAAGATAGCAGTATAGCGGCAATCTCTTCGCCAAGAGCCGCCGAACTCTACAAATTGCCCGTGCTGGCGAGCCCGATTAATGATTATCCCGACAATTACACTCGATTTTGGATACTTGGCTCCGATGCAGGAAAATTAGGAAACTTCGCAGAATCCCACGAGTCATCAATTACATCCGGCGCCACACTAGCGGCTAACTCGCACCTAGATTCAACTTCGGCGAATTGTACTCACACGTCACTAGCTTTTAGCGTACCTGCTAATATGCCGGGAACACTGGTAAAACCTTTGCAAGTATTTGCTAGTCGCGGTATTAACCTAAGTCGCATTGAATCTCGCCCGACTAAGCGATCGCTCGGAGAATACATTTTCTTTATGGACGTTGAAGCGGATGCTGGTTCTACATTAGTGCGATCGGCACTATCCGAGTTAAAAAATCACACGGAAACTTTAAAAATCTTTGGTTGCTACACTGTACTGTCAGTAGTATGATTGTATTAATACTTAGGGGGCTAGCGAGATGAATGCTGATGAACTTCTCAAGCGATATGCAGCCGGAGAAAGAGATTTTCACGAATCCAACTTAATAGGTGCTTCTCTGTCACAAGCTTCCCTACTTCATATTTGCCTCGCCTGTGCCAATTTAAAGGACATAATTCTAGCTGAAGCAGACCTAAGTGGGGCTAACTTAATTGGTGTAAACCTCGAAAATGCCTGTCTGCTCATGGCGGAGCTGAATGGGGCAGATCTCAGGGGATCAAAGCTAACTCGTGCCAGATTAACAGGGGCTGAGCTGATTAATGCAAACCTGGAAAATGCCAACTTGGGAGACACGAAAATGATTGGTGTCAACTTAACCGGGGCAAACTTGTATAAAGCCAACTTGATGGAAGCCAACCTCATAGATGCTTGCTTGGATGAAGCCAATCTCGAAGGAGCAAATCTCAGTGAGGTAAAACTGCGGGGAGCAAGTCTCAGAAGAGCCAACTTGAGAGGAGCATTTTTGTGTGAAAGTAACCTTCAGGACGCGGATTTGAGAGAAGCTGATTTGCGCGGTGCTAATTTGAGCGGGGCATTTTTGTGCGGCGCTAACCGCGAAGGCGCTAAGTTAGATGAGGCCACAAATTTAAGCGGGGCCATTCAGTTTTGCATCAGACAAGTCTAAAATCAGGCAATATATCTGCACATAATCCGACAGCTAAGGACTAAAAAATATATTATTCATTTCGCTGAAAGTGCTGTTAATTTGCTCCTGTACCTTAGAAAAATGAACCTGCATCTTTAGTATTTCTTTCTTAGAATTAGCTTCAGCAATCTTACTTTCCAAAGCTAGCAAGTTGCGGTTGAGAGTTTCTACTCGCACAGTTTGCTCGTCTAAATCAATTTTTACTTCTGCCACCTTATCCAACTCGATTTTCTTGCGAACCAAGGCTTGTTGAACCGAGTTTTCATCGCCTTTCTGAAGAGCTAGCAAAGCTCGCTGCTGCCACTGATTGGCTTGGGATTCAGCTTGATTGTACTGCCACTGAATGCGGAGTTGGGCGGAAATCGCGCTGCCAACAGCTTGGCGCAGTTCTTTGAGAGGTTGTTGAATTTCTAAAATTAACAAATCCCAAAAATTCATCAGTTCGCGGGTAAAGCCTTCGCGTTCTACAGATGCTACTAATGCTTCTAAAAGTAACAAATTGGGTTCCATCTGCTGCACAGTTGTCTCAAATATTAACTGTGCTTCTGATAACTGCCGATCGCCTTTTTCTGAGACTGTACTGGCTGAGTTCTTTAATATTTTTTGAGTTTTGTCTGCCCCTGTTTCTGAATCTAAACTTGCTGGTACAAAGGCTTGCAATTTTTCGCGGGCGATCGCACTTAACCTCTCTCGCAGCAAATCGCAGGCCGCCCGCTGCACAGGCCCAGTTTCGCTTTGACAAATCTTAATGACTATTTTTAAGCCTGCATCGCCGTAATTGAAGGCTTCCTTTAGCGCTGCAATCTGATGTTCGCTGACTGAACTAGACAGTCGGTGTCTGACTCCTGCTAGTCCGCCGAGTACCGCAGCACCCACCGGAGGCGGCAGTTGACCGCCTCTAACTGCATCGTATGGTTTCGGTTGGTCGAGATTTTCTAACACAAGCATCTAATTTTGAAACGGGCAAGATGCCCGTTCCACAGAATAATTTATTTTTGTGGAACGGGCATCTTGCCCGTTGCTACATATTTTTGTAAAAGGTCTATTAATTCTCAATTATTTAATCTCCAATGCTCCAATGCTCCAATGCGAAAATGGTATGATTTCTGTGTAATTTTGGCTTCAATGCAGGCAAAGTCGATCGTACTTTTTGCCTGCGCCAATTCGCTAGTTGAGCGTATCTTTCAGTACAGTCCTCGCCGCCAAGTGGTTGCGAGTGGAAGTTAAAATTTCGGTTTCGCGTTCCAATCTCGCAGCAGTATCTTGCAATTCTAAAAGAGTTTGCTGTTCTGTTGCTGCACCGTAAAGGTAGCTGGCTACCCAGTAGGACAGTTCTGTGGGCAAACTGGGAATGTCTTCGGGTAGGTCGATCGGCTGATCCATCAATTTGCTAGAGAGGCGAACTACATCGCGAAGCAGTTGTTCGACTTCTTTCCCCAAAGATCGGAGGTCTGTTTGTGGCGGTTCGTCTTCAATCCATTCTACTAAACCGACTAAATAGGGTTTTTCCCGAACGGCGTCGAGGACTCGGAACCGCTGCTGTCCGAGAGTCATGATTTTCATGCGATCGTCCGGGAGGCGCTGACAGTGAATGACTTCGGCGCAACAACCAACGGCTGAGACTTTGTTTTGGTTCGGGTCCCACATGAGCACACCAAAACGGCGATCGCCCTCCAGAATCGTATTCATCATGATTCGATAGCGAAACTCGAAGATTTGCAGCGGCAGCGGTCTACCTGGAAATAGAACCACTTCCGGCAACGGAAATAAGGGGAGTTCGCAAACTGCTACAGAGGAAGAGGATGCCATTGTCGCTCAAAGGTGACGGTACTTGCGCTTCTTTATTCTTACTTTAACTGATTACAGGCAATTCCGGGCGGGGTGAGGGGCGATCGGGGGAAAATGCGGTTAAACTCAGATCTTGCACCATTCTCAACTAGCCTTTCACGGACGGGCAGGATGCCCATCCCACAACAAAATTAAATTTTTGTGGAACAGGCATCTTGCCTGTTCTTGAGAATGGTGCAAGATGTAAGGTTAAACGCAAGTGTACTAAGTCCTGTCAGCTTGAAAACATCCGTCATCGGCGATCGGCAGCCGCCATCGGGGGATTTACAGTCTTGGACGCGATCGCGCTACATATAGTGTGCCAAAATTTCCGATCGCCCATTAAATCCGAGCAACATAGGTTTAAAGATTAAAATAAAGTAGGTTTGCCTATTAACCTAAACATATTGCTAATTTTCTACTGCACCTAATGCCTTCAGAGTTGTTTTCTGAACCCCAGTCACGCCTGTAATATTCATGCTTTCATAAAGGCGCTCAGCTTTCAGCGTTTTTATAAAGGAATATGTTGTTATATTCCACAGTTTAATTGTCTCATCTTCACTCCCACTTGCCAGCATCAATCCATCAGGACTAAAAGCAACGGAGCGAACTCGATTTTCATGTTCAGTAAAAGTTTTGAGGCAAACACCACTTTCTACATCCCACAGCTTAATCGTACAGTCATCACTACCACTAGCAAGCAGTTTGCTATTATAACTAAATACAACCGATCTGATTTGATCGGTATGTCCTTTTAATATCTGCAAGCATTTATGTGTGTTGCTATCCCATAGCTTGATAATGAGGTCATCGCTCCCGCTGGCAATAATTTTACCATCAGAACTCCAAGCAACTGAATAAACTCCCTTTTCATGTTCTCCTAAATTAGTAGTTTCTCCTGTTTTCAAATTCAATATTTGTACAATTTTATCATCACTGCCGAGCGCTATATTCTCACCATCAGGACTGATAGCAAGCGATCGAATCCAATATGGATAATCGTAAGTTTGCAGGCAGCGACGCTGTTGAACATCCCATAATTTTATCATGCGATCGTCCCCAGTGCTAATCAGTTTTGTTCCTTCCGCATTAAAAGCTACTAAACAAATCCAATCTCTGTGTTTCTCTGGGAAAGTGAAACAGTTACCAATACCTATATCCCATAATTGCACCCTACCATCATTACCGCCACTGGCTATTTTTGTTCCTTGAGGATGAAATGCAACTGACTGAACGCGCTTTTGGGCTATACCCAATATTTTGCATCTTTTTGTCTCGATATCCCACAGTTTAACTGTGCGATCGTCACTTCCACTAACAAGGGTTTTTCCATCAGGAGAAAAAGCAACTGACCACACTCGTTGAGTATAGCCATAGATAGTTTTCAAAGATTCGCCTTTGCGGACATCCCACAATCTGATACTTTGATCGTCACTACCACTAATGAGAGTTTCACCATCAGGACTAAAAGCTATGGCTCTAATTCGGCGATCGATTTCTGGTAAAGTAAGTAATAATTCACCATTTTCAATATTCCATAACTTGACAGTTAGATGGTCACCGCTAGCCAGAGTTTGACCGTCAGGACTAAAAGCAACTGACCACACTCTTCCATCATGTCCCAAAAATTCTTTGAGACAGTTACCAGTCTTAATATCCAACAATCTGACAAGTTTATCATCCGTACCAATCGCTAAAGTTTTACCATCAGGACTAAAGTCGATCGATCGAACCTGATGCGAGAGGTTTTGCCAGGTATTCTGACATTCACCTGTATTAACATCCCATAATTTTACAGTTCGATCGGCACTCCCACTGGCTAGAGTTGTCCCTCGATCGTTGAAAGCAACTTTGACTACCCAGTAACTATGTGGTAGAGTTCGCAGAAATTGAGGAGAGTCAACATCATCCACATCCCACAATCTTACGGTGCGATCGGCATTATCACTAGCACTAGCCAATATCTTACCGTCATGACTGAAGGCTACTGACCAAACTCGATCGGTGTGTCCCTGTAATGTGGCAAGACTTTCACCCGTATTAATATTCCATAACTTAATGGTGCGATCGTCACTCCCACTAGCTAAAATTTGTTTTTGGGGATGAAAGACAACAGACCTTACCCAATTAGTATGACCTACACAAGTAGTAATTAGTTGACCGTCCGCTACTCGCCAAATATAAATATTTTTATCTGCATCACCTGTCGCCCAGAATTTGCCATCAGAACTAAATGCTACTGAGAGAATGCTGCCTAATGGTTCAGAAAAAACAGATTTAGATAAGTCAGAGTTGGCAAAATTAACATGATGTAATTGAACTCCATGCAGATAAGCTTGGGAAATAGTTAAATCCGAAAAATCATAGTTTGTTAAATCGGTTTCTAGTTCGCACAATATATTGATAATATTACCTCCTAAATATCCAGGCGCTTGAGGCGATTGTTTTTGGCAATTTAAGATAATTTGTTTGAGTTTATTTTCGACATTTCTTTTGCCGCCAAGTTCCTGAACCAATCTTTCGAGCAATGGCCTGATAATTTGGCGAACTTGAGTTTCTCTAATATAGTCTTTGGATGTGGCTTTGCAGAGAGAGTAGCTGTTCAAAAGTTCTATTTGCTCTGTCTTAATTTCTTGGCATATTTTATCTATTAATCTATTGATAACGTGTTCTCTCAATACAGGTAGCTGTGTGTATCCCAATTCGGTATTTTCGATGAGCGATCGTCGCCTCAAAGATGCTAGAGATTGAAGTATTTTTATTTTGAATTCCCTTGAAAAAATATCCTCTTGTAGTTCTTTATATAAAACTGACTCATAATTAATCGCCAGCCAGTACATAATTACTTGTTCGGACGGAGATAGACGGTCAAACTGACGCTCTAATAAATCGTTAATTTTATTAAAAATTAACAAGCCTCCTTCAAAATAATTTTGAACTAAAACAGATAAATTTCCGCTTAATGAATATTGTATCTCTTTTGCTGCCACCTTCAATGCAAAAGGATTACCTGCATAGTGTTCAATAACTAAATTCCACTCATTTTCAGAGCCAAAAAAATCTCCTATTTTGGTAAAAATTTTTCGACCCTCTTCCACTTTTAAACCATCTAACTCTAAGGATTGTATCCTTTGATTTTCGCTCGCCATTAAGTCAATTGCTTCTGGTATCTCTCGACTGGTGATTAGCAAACAGCTTTCATGAGATGATTGAGCTATTCGTTTTAGCAAATCACCATATCCTTGATATCCTTCCAGATATTGACCTATGTGGCTACCACTTTGAAGAATTGACTCTGCATTATCTAATATCAAAAAACAGTGTGAAGATTCTAAATAATGAATCAGTCTGGTTATTTGATCCTCTAAAGTCTCTGGTAGTGTAGTTTCTTGCTGATTAGAAAATAATTTGATTGCATCTGCTAGAAATTTTTCTACTGGTGGCGATTTCTCAAGACTTCGCCAGATTATATAGTCAAATTTATTTTGAATTTCTTTTGCTAATTCGATCGAGAGAGTAGTTTTACCTATACCTCCTTCACCCAGCAGAAAAATTAATTGACATTTGTCCTCTATCCATTTTTCTAATGTACCTAGTTCCTGAGTGCGGCCGTAGCAATAGTAGACACGTTCTGCTGTTCCCCAGTCTACGTTTGGCGTGGTGACTAGCTGTTCGCACTGTTCTCGAACTTGAGACTGCGTAACTTCCTTTGACTGGAAACGCTCCTCCAGTAAGGCTCGGAAGGTTTTTTTGGTAACGGTGACCCCTAAAATCTCTGAAAGTAGCTTCAGCAGTAGGGATGCTTGATTTTTTATATACCCATTGTGGTATTGATGTTGATACTGTTCACGCACATCACTGTATTTTTCGTCTTCCCAAGATACCTGAAGTATTGCATTTTGCAGGGGAGTAAGACTTTTTCCTTTTTTGGCAATAACTAAATCGTTAGTGATTTTTAGCGCTTCCTCAAGGTTCATAGCTTATCGAAGAGTATGATTTTACCCTCAAGTTTACCACAATGTGACTTTTGTGACTATCTGGACATTAAAACTCCTTACTTTTCTTACTGACAGACTTGGGTACCCAAGATTATCGTGTAAATGTCCGAGCAAATCAGAGGTTTGCTAAGACCCTGTAAAATTCTTGGAGGATTTATGATCGACCCCATTAGCATTTTTGTAATTTCCAGTATTGTAGGTGCTGTTTCTGGTGCTGTTGCTGCTGGCGATGAACCCAAAAAAAGCGTGCGATATGCTAAGAGCGTCACAGGTGGACTGGGTGCAGCCGCAGCTACAAGCGCTCTGCTTAATGCAGCTAACGCAGCTCAACAAAATCAACAAGCATCCAATCCCACATCTTCTTCTCTGCCTCCCAGTTTATCAAACCTACCCAATAGCCTGGGTAACTTTAATAACCTTGGTGGCGGTGGCTTTGGTGGAGGGGGTTGCTAGTTGAGTAAGGTGCGTCAGATCTAAAAGTTAGATGTTAAATAATTCACTTTAACATCTGACGCACTCTAGATAAATACCCTTCGGCAGTTTCCTTAATACCCCATTTTAGCAATTCCAAACAACTCTACTCTCTTATCAATCTAAAAACAGGAGCGATCGATATGAGCCTCAATGATAACATCGCACAGACGTTCAAAGATTTGGCAAACCTCGGTAACACTATGGAACGAGAACAATTGAAAAAACAGGTAAAAGGCTACTCCATCAAGGGCTGGAAAGAAGAACGCATAGCGATGGTTGTAGCATCCGGGGGAATATCAGGTGCTTTAGGGGGTCCTATGGGGTTAGCAGCAATTCCTGCGGATCTGGCCTGGTGTGGGAGAGTCAGTGCCTTGGGCTGTTTCGGGATTGGTCATATCAAAGGTATTGATGTAGATTATGACGTAGATATGAATTTAATCATGTCTATTTGGACAGGGCTTGGAGAAGCCGCAAGCACCATTCCAGTAGGAAAAGTTGGAATTAAGGTTTGTAGCAAAGCAACACCGAAGATAGCTGCTAAGGTAGCCGGAGTTCTTGTTTCAAAAGTAGCTCTCAAAGGTGGATCTAAACTTGGTGCAAAATTAGCATCTAAAGCTGCATCTAAAGCTGCTGCAAAGTTAGCTACGAAACTTATGGCAAAGACTGGTACAGGTTGGATTCCCCTGGTCGGTGGAATTGTTTCTGGAGGGGTTAACTGGTGGCTAGTTGATGGGCTTTTAGAGGCTGCTGAACAGTATTACTCACACGAATATATAGTCTTGCGTGATGGCGAACTGGCTTCTGCGGCTTAGATTTTCTACTTTGCAGAGTATAGCTTATGGGTGCGTTATGCCATCTGCTAGCGCACCTTCGTTTGAATAGTTCACAAGAGGAGAATTCAATGAGAACCGAATCAAGAAGTCCTAATCGATTTCAATGACTCCGATGACTGGCGAACAGTAGATAATCCCAAAAATGGGAAAAAATCTGACATTTCAAAAGTCAGCAAAGTCAATTAACTTAATTCAGCGAAAATCTTCACATACATAAGGAGAAACCAATGGCAATTTCGATTTTTACCTCTAGCTCTAACTCTAACATTACTTCCTCATCAAACAATACCAGTCTCGGAGTCATGAATAGCAACCTATCGCTCAATAACTTTTCTAGTCTGCCAGGAATGGATGCAAGTTTATCCCTCGATATGTTTTCCAATATGAGCCCGGGAACGATGAACATGACCACTACAATGAACGCTTTTGGGTCAATGTCTTCTAATCCTACTGGCGCTTCAGGAGTCAATTTTAATATTTGGGGGAACGGCTCGATCGACCTTTCCGGCCGCATCAATCCTAATGCACCAACTTATATCCTCATTCATGGCTGGCGAAATACAGGCGGAAATGCAGGCAATGGTTACAAACCAGGCCCATGGCTGGCAGACCAAGCTCAAGCTATTCGCCAGCGAGAGTCTAATGCGAATATCATCGTGGTTGACTGGGAGAAAATCGCTGGTAATGTCTTGTATTTCCCTTCTGCGGGCAAAACACAGGATGTGGGAAATCAACTAGCTTCCTATTTGAGAAATAGTGGTGTAGATCCCAACCAAACCACCTTAATCGGACACAGTTTAGGGGCGCACGTTGCTGGATTTGCGGGCTCGGCGTATCGTCAATCTACCGGAAAAGCGATCGACCAAATTGTGGGATTAGACCCGGCTGGCCCTGCATTTGAAAGCAAGGGTGCAGGCGATCGCCTAGATCCAACAGATGCGAATCGAGTTGTAGCAATTCACACCAGTATAGTTTTGGGCTACAACGATCGCCTAGGTTCTCTCGATATTTATGCCAACAAAAATGACTGGTTTCAACCTGGAAACTCAATCATTCCTAAAAATTTTCTAGGTGGCGACCATACCTACGGTGCTACTCTCTTTACAGAATTGCTCCAAGGTAACAGTTTTACACAGTCCAACGGCTCTCTTTTCAACCTAAATACAGTAGTCAACGCGGGATTTACTGGGGAAAATGATGCCAGTACCAAAAATAATAAAGGTGTTGTTGCCCTAAACTTGTCGGGTACTGCCAACAACGATAATCTAGCTGGTGGTGGAGCCAATGATAACATTCGTGGCGGCGCAGGAATTGACAAGATTACTGGTGGCGATGGCAATGATTCCCTGTTTGGGGATGCTGGCGGCGATATTTTGAATGGAGGGCGCGGTAATGATTCTGTCTTTGGCGGTACGGGTGGCGATCGCCTTTTTGGTGATGCAGGCGACGACGTGCTAACGGGCGCAGATGCAGCAGCAGGCAAAGGTTTGGGCGAAATTGATACCTTGACTGGTGGGGCTGGGCGCGATCGCTTTGTGCTAGGCACTTCTGGGGCAGCCTTCTACAGCGATGGTAATCTTAGCACTTCCGGGGTCAACGATTATTCTCTGATTGCAGACTTCAATTCCTTAGAAGACACGATTCAACTGTCTGGCTCTAAGTCTAAATATAGTTTGGGAGCGTCACCAATAGGTCTGCCGACGGGTACAGCCATCTTCCTGAATGAAAGCCGTCTGGAATTGATTGCGATCGTTCAAGGTTCCACCAACCTCAACCTCAGCGCCAACTATTTTGTCAATGTCTAGTAGGACTTCAACAAACTGGGCTATATCTAGCTTCCAGTGGGGTTGATCGGCTTTTGCCCGCATTTGTTTTTGCAAGTCGATCGCCCAAATTTTCATCAAACACAATCTTGGACGCACTCATACCACAGAAACTGGGTTTTTTAGCTAATACCAAATCCGGGTTTCCAAACCCCTTTATTCTTCAATCGGCGCAGGCCGATTTTGTTTGTATAGACCCGGTTTCAACCGCCGAGTCATAACTAACCCGGATTTGGTATAATACTTTAGCTACGGCTCAGAATTTGCGTAAAAAACCCGGTTTCTGACTATCTTTGCATAAGTCCTGAAAAAAAAAGGAACAAAGTATTTTTCCATTGTTCCTTCTTGCTCTTTAAATCAGTCAATCTACAGCTTGACTTCGATATCTACGCCGGCTGGCAAATCCAATTTCATCAAAGCATCAATTGTTTTAGCAGAAGGCTGATGAATGTCGATAATGCGGCGGTGCGTGCGGGTTTCAAAGTGTTCGCGAGAATCTTTGTCTACGTGGGGCGATCGCAGCAAGCAATAAATCCGCCGTTTTGTCGGTAGGGGAATCGGACCGATCGCAGTGGCTGCTGTCCGATTTGCTGTATCTACAATCTTTTCGCAGGATGCGTCGAGAATTCGGCGATCGAAAGCTTTGAGGCGAATGCGGATTTTTTGCTGTGGAATTGTTGCCATTTTTTTTGTTGAATTTTCTAGGTTCAGTTTATTTTTAGTCATTAGTCATTAGTCATTAGTCATTAGTCATTAGTCATTAGTTATTCACTATTTAATCGTTAACTACTGACTGCTGACTGCTGACTGCTGACTGCTGACTGATGACTCATCACTAAATAGCAGAAAAGCCACTAAATTTGATTAGGCTTTTCTGCTATTTAAAACGTTAGCGGATTCCTACTTGAGGATTTTGGAAACAACGCCGGCGCCCACGGTGCGGCCGCCTTCACGAATTGCGAAGCGCATTCCTTGTTCGATCGCGATCGGGTGAATCAATTCAACCGTCATTTTAATCCGGTCACCAGGCATCACCATTTCAGCTTCCGAACCGTCATCAGCAGTGAACTGCTTGATCGTACCGGTTACGTCAGTTGTACGGACGTAGAATTGAGGGCGGTAGCCAGAGAAAAAGGGCGTGTGACGGCCACCTTCTTCTTTTTTCAGAATGTACACTTCAGATTCAAACTGAGTGTGAGGACTGATAGATTTTGGCTTGGCAATTACCATGCCTCTTTCAATATCCGCCTTCAAAATACCCCGGAGAAGTAGACCCACGTTGTCGCCGGCCAAGCCTTCATCCAAGGACTTGGTGAACATTTCCACACCAGTCACCGTAGTGCTGCGAGTGTCCTTCAGACCAATCACTTCGACTGTTTCGCCGACTTTGACACTGCCGCGCTCAATCCGACCAGTAGCCACAGTACCCCGACCAGTAATCGAGAATACGTCTTCAACTGCCATCAAGAAAGGCTTGTCAATTTCGCGTTCTGGAGTAGGGATGTAAGCATCTACTTCTTCCATCAGCTTGTAAATCTTGTCAACCCACTCATTATCGCCCTTGACAGTCTTGGGATTGGCAAGCATCGCTTCAAGAGCTTTCAAGCCAGAACCGGTCACGATGGGGATGTCATCACCAGGAAAATCGTAGGAACTCAAAAGTTCGCGAACTTCCAGTTCTACCAATTCCAAAAGTTCAGCGTCATCCACCATGTCTTCTTTGTTCAAGAAGACAACCAAGCTGGGAACGCCAACTTGTTTAGCTAGCAGGATGTGTTCCCGAGTTTGAGGCATGGGGCCGTCTGCCGCTGACACTACTAGGATGCCACCGTCCATTTGAGCAGCACCGGTGATCATGTTTTTCACATAGTCAGCGTGTCCGGGGCAATCCACGTGGGCGTAGTGACGACCTGTGGTTTCATATTCTACGTGAGCGGTATTAATTGTAATACCCCGTGCTTTTTCTTCGGGCGCAGCGTCGATGTCGGCGTAGTTCTTAGCCTTTGCTTGACCCAGTGCAGATAGAGTCATCGTAATCGCCGCGGTCAAAGTTGTTTTGCCGTGGTCAACGTGACCGATTGTGCCGATGTTTACGTGGGGTTTAGTCCGTTCAAATTTTGCGCGTGCCATTCTCGATCTGTTCCTTGTTTTTTTTAGCGATTTTAGACTTGAGATTTTAGATTCTAGATTTTGGATTCAATCCAAAATCCAAAATCTAAAACCTTAAATCATTAGTTCCCTTTGTTCTTAGCGATAATGGCTTCAGCCACATTTCGCGGCACTTCTTCGTAATGGCTGAATTCCATTGTGAAGATGCCTCGACCTTGGGTTTTTGAGCGGATGTCAGTAGCGTAACCGAACATTTCTGCTAGTGGAACTTTTACAGAAACTTTGGCAATTCCCTGATCCGTCTCTTGACCTTCGATCTGACCCCGACGCGAGTTGAGGTCTCCGATGATGTTCCCGATGTAATCTTCGGGAACTTCAACCTCTACTTTCATCATAGGCTCTAGCAGCACTGGCGACGCCTTCATCACGGCTTCTTTGATCGCCATTGAACCGGCGATCTTGAATGCCATTTCTGAGGAGTCTACATCGTGGAAAGACCCGTCTACCATAGTAGCTTTGAGGTCGATCACTGGATATCCTGCTACAATACCTGATTCGCACGCTTCTTTCATCCCTTGTTCTGCAGGGCCGATGTACTCTTTGGGTACAGTGCCGCCGACAATTTTGGAGACAAATTCAAAGCCTGTTCCGACTTCGGTGGGTTCGAGTTCGATCACGACGTGACCGTACTGACCTTTACCGCCGCTTTGGCGAATAAATTTACCTTCGGCGCGGACGGATTTGCGAATGGTTTCCCGGTAGGCTACTTGCGGCTGACCGACGTTGGCTTCTACTTTGAATTCCCGCAGCATCCTGTCTACCAGAATTTCCAGGTGGAGTTCGCCCATGCCGGCGATGACTGTCTGGTTGGTTTCTGGGTCAACGTTGACTCGGAAGGTGGGGTCTTCTTCCGAGAGCGACTGGAGGGCTTTGGAGAGCTTCTCCATGTCTTGTTTGGTTTTGGGTTCGACAGCCACGGAGATGACTGGTTCTGGAATAAACAGGGATTCCAGAATCACTGGCGCTCCATCTTCGCAGAGGGTGTCGCCGGTGAAGGTGTCTTTCAAACCCAAGGCTGCTCCCAGGTCTCCGGCCCGCAGTTCCTCAACTTCTATGCGATCGTCCGCTTTAAGGACAATTAGGCGAGATACTCGCTCTTTTTTGTCTTTGGTGGAGTTGAGGACGTAGGTTCCTTTTTTGAGGATACCGGAGTATACGCGAACAAAGGTCAGGCGGCCGTAGGGGTCTGCCATGATTTTGAATGCCAGGGCTGACAGGGGCGCGCTGTCGTCTGCAAATCGCTCTGCGGTGTCGCCGTTGGGCAGCAGTCCTTGAATTGGAGGAACTTCCAAGGGCGACGGCAGGTAGTCGATCACTGCATCTAACAAAAGCTGAACGCCTTTGTTTTTGAAGGCAGAACCGCAGAGCATGGGGACGATCGTACCTTCGACTGTACCGCGGCGCAGAGCCGAGCGGATTTCGTCTTCTGTTAACTCTTCGCCTTCGAGGTATTTCTCCGTGAGGGCGTCGCTGGTTTCTGCTACAGACTCGATCAGCTTGGTGCGGTATTCTGCGGCGAGTTCTTTTACCTCGTCGGGGATTTCTATTTCCTCGATGTCGGTGCCGGTGTTGTTGTTGTAGATGTAGGCTTTCATCTCCACTAAATCTACAATTCCCCGGAAGTTTTCTTCGCTGCCGATCGGGATTTGGACGGGTACGGCGTTCGCTCTCATGCGATCGCGAATTTGGCCGTAGACTTTGTAGAAGTTTGCGCCCATCCGATCCATTTTGTTGACGAACACAATCCGGGGTACTTTATACCGATCGGCTTGGCGCCAAACTGTTTCGGATTGCGGCTGCACTCCGCCTACCGAGCAGAACACTGCGATCACTCCGTCGAGCACTCGCATCGAGCGTTCGACTTCGATCGTGAAGTCTACGTGTCCGGGAGTGTCGATGATGTTGATTTTGTAATCTTTCCAACTGGTGGTGATAGCGGCGGCAGTAATTGTAATTCCCCGCTCCCGCTCTTGCTCCATCCAGTCGGTGACTGCTGTTCCCTCGTGCACTTCACCCATTTTGTGAACCATGCCTGAATAGAACAGAATTCTTTCAGTTGTTGTTGTTTTGCCCGCATCAATGTGGGCGGCGATGCCGATGTTGCGAGTTTTTTCTAGCGGGACGGTACGTGCCACAGCTACCTCCTTAATCTTGTGTTGCTGTTATAATACTACTATACTACACAGTAACCCTATTTTGCACTCCCCAGCGACTTACTACCATCTCTGGAGCTTATTATTACATTTTAATATTTTTTGCAACATTTGTTTACAAAAATATTAAGGATGCGACATGGAGGATTGAGAGTGCGTGAATTTTAATTTTGGGAGTTTTGAGTTTGCTTCAATAAGGGCAACTAAGCCGTCTCGAAGCAATCTCAGCACTCACAACTTACACTTGCCAATTTGTCGCCGCTTTTATACCGCACGATCGGCTTCTTCTCCATGCCCGACGATTTGGCAATTAGTACCGGTAGTGAGCAAAAGCCTTGTTAGCTTCTGCCATGCGGTGTGTTTCTTCGCGCTTGCGAATGGCAGAGCCTGTTTCGTTCGCTGCATCCATCAGTTCGTTAGCCAGCTTGGCGGCCATCGAGCGGCCTGTGCGGGCGCGGGCAAATCTGATCAGCCAGCGGAGGGCGAGGGTGGTTCCGCGATCGGAACGTACTTCCATCGGCACTTGGTATGTGGCGCCGCCTACCCGGCGGGCTTTTACTTCTACCAGGGGTGTAGCGTTTTTGACTGCTTTTTCAAACAAGTCTAACGGTTCGGCTCCTGTGCGTTCTTGGATGGTTTTCAGGGCGTCGTAGACTATGCTGGAGGCCACGGATTTTTTGCCGTGCTGCATGATCCGTCTCACCATCATGCTTACCAACCGGCTGTTGTAGGTTGGATCGGGCGGAACTGGACGTTTTTGAATAACTGTGCGGCGAGACATAGTTCTATTTGGGATTTTTGATTTTGATTGATTGAATTTGGAGTTTTTAGCTCAAATCTCGATCGATGACGATCGAACTTATTTTTGCTTTTTAACTCCGGCGGGCGAGAGCCGCGTTATTTTTTCTCTTTAGGACGCTTGGCCCCGTACTTGGAACGACCTTGCTTGCGGTCTTTCACCCCGGCGGTGTCTAATGTACCGCGAATGATGTGGTATCTAACTCCGGGTAAATCTTTTACCCGACCGCCCCGGATCATTACTACCGAGTGTTCTTGCAAGTTGTGACCGATCCCGGGGATGTAGGCTGTCACTTCAAAACCGCTTGTCAGCCGTACCCGAGCCACTTTCCGCAGCGCCGAGTTGGGTTTTTTCGGGGTGGTCGTGTACACTCTGGTACAAACTCCGCGGCGCTGGGGGCAACTCTTGAGAGCTGGCGATTTGGTTTTTTTCTGCGTTTGTTCCCGTGCTGAACGGATGAGTTGCTGAATAGTGGGCATGAGTTACGGCATTTCTAGCTTTTTGCTGAATATAGTGATTTGGCGGCATCCGCACTGAAAGTCCCTTCCCCTGTGGGGGGACGGGATAAATGAAAATAATTATGGGTAAGTGAGGATACCAGACTCTATATAGTACACGAAGCGGTTTTTTTTGGCAAGGAATTTGCTTTCTCGGGCGAACTTTCTTGCTGGGAAGGCTGTTCGTTGGGATGCGGCGATCGCCCGCCGTAGCGATACATATGTGGCATTATATATTGAAGCCCAACTTTGAAGAGGGTCACAGCGGCGGTGCAAAATCGATCGCCATCGAAATATCGAACCACCATTTTTCGGAGACGCCCATCAACTCTACCGTGCGATCGCATCACAGCCTCAGGGAGATCGACATCACATAAAGTTATATAAAATTACCTGATAATAAGCCACATACATTTAGTTGAGCGCAGATGAAAACCAAAACTTATATTCCTGAAAGTACAATTTCCGAACTTTACTTGAACATTTGGAAATCCGGTAAGATCGGACGGTGTTGCACCAAATTCAATACGAAATTAATTCTGAGACTTGAAAAAGTTCAGAGGAGCTAAAAATTGTTAGCAGACTGCTCTATGCAGTCCGACGGGGATGGCTTTTAGTCATGGACTAAGTGGCGTTTGGAGTGTTAGTGTTGATATTACCTCCAAAGGCAAGCGCGGACAACGCAGGTGAGTGATTGAGTTTTGAGTTGTGAGTTAAAATCTCATCCATAAAATCATATATAAATTATATAGAGACTCAAATAAGACTCACACTTGACAGGCAATATTAAGGCAAAAGGACAGGGTATGTTTAATTCTACAGAACTGCTGATCGAGGCTTTCATCAAACAACTGGAGAACGGATACAGCCGCACTTACGGAGGCTACAAATCCGACTATGCCGATATTATTGCCTGGGTGGGGGCAATGGCGTTAGAAAACATCGCCAGCAGCGACGCTCTTTATCACAATATCGAACACGCCATTTGCATTACGTTAGTAGGTCAAGAAATCTTGCGGGGAAAACACATTCGCAAGGGCGGAGTCTCCTGCGAAAATTGGCTGCACTTCATCATTTCTTTGCTGTGCCAAGATATCGGATATGTCAAAGGAGTTTGCCGGCAAGACCAAGCATCAGAAGGATTGTATGCTACGGGCAAAGATGGCATGAGAATTGCACTTGCTCCCGGTGCAACAGCGGCTAGTTTATCTCCTTACCGAGTTGACAGAGCAAAACTATTTATTGACGAGCGCTTCGGCAACCACAAGCTAATTAATGCTGAGGTAATTAAGCAGAACATAGAACAAACTCGTTTCTCGGTGCTTGACGGCAACATTGACCAAAATGCAGGTAATTATTCTAGTTTAGTTCGCGGTGCTGACTTGATAGGTCAGCTCAGCAACCCACAATATTTACAGAAAATTGGCGCGCTGTTTTACGAGTTGGAAGAAAGCGGTGCTACTAAACTTTTGGGCTACCGACATCCGGGCGACTTGCTGCAAAGCTACTCTAAGTTTTACTGGAGCGGAATTTATCCTCACATCAGCGAATCTCTCGGTTACTTGCAGTTGACCCAAGAAGGCAAACAGATTGTTGCTAGTTTGTACGCTAACGTATTTCGGATGGAACACCAACGCTGCGATTCTGAAGTTGCTTGAGTACAAGTGAAGTCAGCAGTCAGTTGGCAGTTGGCAGCAGTCAGCAGTCATTAGTCATGGGTCATTAGTATTCCTAGGGTGTGTCGCTTGCGAACAATCCGTAAATTTAACCTATAATCTCATAGCGACGCACCTTGTGCATTGGGTGGATGAAACACACCCTGCAAATCTATTGTTGCATTTTTTTCTAAACGGTATAACTAACAACAAATAATCAATTACCAATTACCAATTCCCAATTCCCAATTCCCAATTTCCAATTCCTGTAGTTTATTTCATCCAACTTAACTAACCTCATCCTCAAGTTCCGAATGATATCTCGGGCACAACCAATTGCTCGGCACCAAAGAAGGCCATCCCTCCCGCAGCGCTTCCAAGCACACAGCACGCACAGTTAATTGACAGTCTAGCAGTTCTACACCAGCTTTTTCAACTTGCTTTTTGCCAATTTTACCAATCGATTCATCGCTAAATTCAAAGGTTTTGTGACACTGAATGCAAACCAGATGATGGTGGTGGTGCAATTCCGGTAGATTAAGTTCGTAATGTTTGTGTCCTTCTGCTAATTCTAATTCGCGCAAAATCCCAATTCTTGCTAATAAATGCAGGGTTCGGTAAACTGTAGACAAGCCAATTCGTTCTCCTTGGTTCTGCAAAGTATTGTATAATTCTTCCGCACTCAAATGATGGCCTTGCCGCAGAGTTTGAAAGACACTCAAAATAGTTTCTCGCTGGGGAGTCAGGCGGCAGCCTCTCTGGTTTAGTTCGAGTTTGAGTGAGTTAGCGCTGTATAAATTCATAGCGAATTTGTCCAAATAATTGTGATCTATCCCCTTTTCCCGGGGTAATTTACTAGCTCCTAATTCCGGTTGCTAAAGGTGGAACAGAAGGATTGGTTGTCGGTATTTCTGCATAAGCTTTGTGAGCCCTAGAGCAATGTTGCTGGCAAGAATTAGCAAAACAAGTCTTAGGTTCAAAGTCAGTACAGCCGATCGCATCCTCAGTAGAAGCAACACACGGCCGCACCGTGCATTTGAGGCGGTAGTCATTAGTAAAAAATTCGCAATCTGAACAAGGAATTTGATGTAGGCGCCGAATTTGATGAAATCCTTCTCGCAATGCTAGGGAAGCGCTCCACAAAAACAGAAGCATCAAAATACCGAGACAGAAGCAGTAAATAAAAACAGTCATAGGGTAATTTCTCAAAGTATACACAAATTTGAAACCGATTTAAGTCAGAAACAAAGTAGCAAGAAACTTTGTTTCTGACTTTGCATCGCATTCAGGTTCTATTAAGACGGGCGCGAGAAGCGTGCCAAATGTGACCTGCGAGGGCTAATATACCCAATAGAAATTGTGCATTTGCCAATCCCAGGCGATCGCTCCCGTAGAATTGGGGAGGATACACAGTCGTGTTATACCCCACGAAAGCACAGGAAACAAAAGCCATAAAAGCCAGACCAGCTAAACTATAGGAAAGAATAGCATCAGCCTCCACAATCAAAAGTCGCTTAGCCCAAGGAAAAGGCTCAATCAGAATGTGCCACACGCCGCCTGCAATCAGCATCGCACCAATCCAAATGTGACCGCCGATTACATCCTCCAAGTTATTAACACTAGCCATTCCTAGGATTGTCCAGCCACCATTAGCAAATCCGAACAGATAGCCAAAAATTGTCGCCGGATTGAGATTGGGGCTAGCAATCAGGCGTACATCGCCAATTGCACTATCATAAATTCCCCCAAACTTCATTGCTTTGAGCACTAGCAAAAAAGCACCCAATCCTAAAATAATTAAGTGGCTTCCCAAAATGGAACCCAGCTTCTTAGCGTCATTCCATTCATAGTGAAAATTAGCAACAATTCCGCCTTCGGTGTGCAAAATTGCCGGGCCGCGAAAAACATGATAAAGACCCCCAGCACCCAAAACAGCAGATGCAACTAAATGCAATATGCCGATCGCAAAATAAGGATAAGTATCGATCGCAGCACCCCCCGCACCAACACCCCAGCCCAAAGTTGCTAAATGCGACAGTAAAGTCAGGTTTTGCTCGTACATCGGCACGTTTGGTAAAAAACGAGAAACTTCCGAAATAGTAGTTGCTCCCGCCCAAAACATAATCAAACCAGCGTGAGCGACATGAGCACCCAACAACCTACCCGACAAATCAGTTAAGCGGGCATTACCGAGCCACCACTTAACATTATTTCCATCCATTCCAAAATCATTAATATTAGCGATCGTCACAGTTTTTTACCTCGTAAAATTAATAGCTATGCGGGCAATTTATAACTTGAATATTGTTGCCTTTCGCATTCCTTGGGTCAGAAACCGGGTTTTTTACGAAAGATGTGTTGTCACCCGTAGATTTGGTAAAAACCCGGTTTCTTTAGTGGAGTGCGTCCAGAAGTGTTTAAGTCTTACGACTCAGTTCCCACCGCATTCAAGGAAGTTTCAACTTGCTTGAAATTAAAGCCGATCGCCCGCAGAGCGTGCCACAAATGACCTTGCAAGAAGAAGAAAGCCAAGAAAAAATGAGAATTAGCCAGCCAGCAGCGCGGAGTGTGAGCACCTAACGGTAAGGCGATCGTATCCGCAAAATAGGGGGTAATACCCAGCTTGGTTTCCAGCACCGGGCCGTAGAATTCAACCGGATAAGCCAAAGTATTAACCGCACAGAAATAAGCCGCTGTAAACCCGGCCAAAGCAATACCGCCGAGAGAGTAAGACAGAATAGCTTCCCCAGAGAAACTCAACACTCGCTTAGCCCAAGGAAAAGGCTCTTTGACGATGTGCCACACGCCACCGAGAACCAGCATGATGCCGACATAAATGTGACCGCCAACCAAATCTTCCAAATTGTCAACACTGGCAAAATGAGTTTGATAGCCGTAGATAACTAACGGATCGAGAGTAGGACTCACAACTGTGCGGACTTCGTGAATTGTCGAGTCGTACAAACCGCCGAAAAACATCGCTTTCGCTACCAGCAGCAGCGCACCCGCGCCCAGGAAAATCAGGTGGTGTCCTAAGATGAAGCCCAGTTTTTTCGGGTCTTCCCATTCAAAGTGAAACTTGCCAGCGCGACAAGCGGCATCTTTCAAGTTTTTAGGCCCTTTAAAGGTGTGAAATAAAGCACCAGCACCCAAAACAGCCGATGAAATCAGGTGTACCATTCCCACCACAAAATACGGATAGGTATCCACAATCTTGCCGCCCGCTCCTACACCCAAACCAAGAGTAGCTAAGTGAGGCAACAAAATTAATCCCTGTTCGCCCATTGCAATCTCAGGGTTGTAGCGAGACATTTCAAACAGAGTAAATGCTCCCGCCCAGAAAGTAATTAAAGCTGCTTGACCGACGTGAGCGGAAATGAAATATCCCGAAAGATTGGCGAAGCGGGCATTGCCTGCCCACCAGTCATATTTAACGTTGGGATTGTCGTAGGTTTGCATCGTTTTTTGTTTGCTTGTTGTACTTGTTTGGTCTGAAACAAATTGAATTTGTTCGTAGTGCGTCCTGGTGTCTGCAAGCTCGGAGCGGACTTAAGTCCGCACTACAAACCGTTTTTATTCAGTTAATAACGCCCCGGAAAATTGCATCAATCCCAGCAAAGTTGTCTAGCAGTAAATAGGCGAGGAAGGCTCCGCTCGTACCGCCCATCACAAAACCGCCCCGGAACAAACTCCAATCTTCCGGCGTTTTGTGCCAGTACAAAACTTTACCTGCTTCGATTTTCCGGGTTTCGTAAACCGAAAGCCCGATCGCCAAAATCAACACCAAGGCCAGAGTTGCCAGCAATCCGGCCAGCGGTGCTAAACCTTTTTCTTGTAAAGGTAGCAATACCGCAAAAGCTCCTACCAGGAAATATCCGTGAGCTAAGCTAACTTCCAATCCCCGGACTATCGGAGACAAACCCTTGCGGTAAATCGGCAAGTTACGCAGAAAAGTTACAGTCACATCCGAAAAACTCACTGCTGTTGCGGCCGCAGGTTGAGGTTGAAGCCGATCGGACTTTTCAACCTTGCTGGCAGTTGCCGTTACAAATTCACCCGATCGAAAATCAAATCCCGCCGCTTTTGTCCGAACGCGCAGTGCGTGCCAAATATGACCGGAAAGCGCCAAAATTGCTAAAACAAAGTGACTTGTTGCCAGCCAAGTCCGGGAAGAAACAACCGCTGCATCCGGGCCAGTCAGACCTACAGGCCCGTAAAAAACCTCGGGATAAACAGTGTCATTTACAGTCACGAAATAGGCAGCCAAAAAGCCCATGTAAGCCAGAGCGCCCAAACTGTAAGAAAGGTAAGCTTCTCCCGACCAAAACAGCACTCGCTGTGCCCAAGCAAAAGGCTTAGTAAAGATATGCCAGAAACCGCCAAGAATGCAGAGCAAGCCAACATAAATGTGACCGCCGACAACATCTTCTAAGTTGTCAACTGCTGCCATTCCTTCCGGGCCGTGCACTGGCAAAAGATAGCTGAAAATGCGGGCGGGATTGAGAGTCGGTTCGCTAATTACCCGCACGTCAGCGACGTGGGGATCGTAAAGACCGCCCCAAAATACAGCTTTTGCTACTAACAACCAAGCACCTAAACCTAACAGCAACAGGTGAATGCCGATGATGGTTGTCATTTTGTCTTTGTCTTCCCAGTCGTAGCCGAAGGAACCAAAGAATGTTTTGTTTTGCGGCAATACTTTCGGGCCGAGCAAGGAATGGTAAAGACCGCCGGCACCCAAAACGGTAGAACTAATTAGATGCAAAACTCCGATCGCAAAATACGGATAGGTATCAACAATTTGACCGCCATGTCCTACTCCAAAACCCAAACTTGCCAAGTGCGGCAGCAGGATTAACCCTTGGTCGTACATCGGCAACTCTGGGTTAAAGTTTGAAAGTTCAAACAAAGTCATTGCCCCAGCCCAGAGTACGATTAAGCCCGCGTGAGCTACGTGAGCTCCCAAAATTCGCCCTGAAAGGTCGATGAAACGGGCGTTGCCGGCCCACCAGCCGTATTCGCTTTCCGGTTTGTCCGGTTCTGGTATTAAATTCGGATCTGCGATTGCTTGCATTTTTGCTTTCCTCCTGGTGCGGTTAACTGGCTGGACTGGCTGCGATTCCTTCGCCCCCCGGCTGGATGTCTTCGCGCATTGGTTGCACGACTTTGCCTCGGCGGAAGTCAAATCCTGCCGATCGCAGGGCGTGCCAGAAATGTCCTTGCAGAACGAAGAAAGCGAGCCAGAAGTGGGTGTTAGCCAACCAGACGCGGGAGGTCAGCATTCCTTCGCTGTGAAAGTAGGGAAACTGCTCGAAGCCAATTTTTAGGGCCGGCCCGTAGAATTCCTCTGGGTAAACTAGGGTGTTGACCGACACAAAGTAGGTGGCGATGAAGCCCATTAAGGCTAAGGCGCCGAGGCTGTAGGAGAGGTAAGCTTCTCCTGACCAGATGAAGAGGCGTTTTGCCCAAGGGAAAGGCTGAGTGCGAATGTGCCACAAGCCGCCGGCAATGCAGAGGATTCCTACCCACATATGTCCGCCGACAACATCTTCGAGATTGTCAACGGAGGCTAGCCAGTGTTTGCCGCCTGCACCGAACAGGTAGCCGAAAATCACAGCGGGATTGAATGTGGGCTCGGAAATTACCCTCACTTGCCCGATCGTGGTATCATACAAACCATCGAAATACATAGCTTTGGCCACCAACAAGAAAGCACCGACACCCAGCAAAACTAGGTGGATGCCTAAGATTGTGGTCATTTTTTCTGCGTCTTCCCATCTGTAGCCGAAGAAAGGAGTTCTTTCTTCGAGGGTGGCAGGCCCTTTGAGCGAGTGAAAGATGCCGCCGAAGCCCAGAAAGGCTGAGCTAATTAGATGAATTACACCAATCTGAAAGTACGGATAGGTATCGACAATTTTGCCTCCCGCACCGACACCCCAGCCGAGTCTGGCTAGGTTGGGCAACAGGATTAAGCCTTGTTCGTACATGGGCAATTCTGGGTTAAAACGGGAAAGCTCAAATAGGGTATAAGCTCCCGCCCAGAGGACGATGAGGCCGGAGTGGGCGACGTGGGCGCCGAGCAAACGACCGGAAAGGTTGATTAAGCGGGCGTTGCCTGCCCACCAGGGAAATGATTCTCCTTCGGCTGGGAAGGATTTTTTTGCCATGCTTGTCACGGCGATTTACCTCTTGAGAAGGATGTCAGTTGAGTTTTAAGCGCTTGCGGCTTATTGATATAGATAATCAACAATTTTGGGAGTTTCGTCAAGAGCTATTTGATAAACTTTTTCACTTATTTTAGTTAAGATATGTAACAAGATAGTAAAAAACATCGCGAAACCAAGTTTATAACTGCTTTTGAGGCGGGCGGGGAAGTTTGGTTGCCGTTAGGAAAAATAGCAACTAGAGCAATTTTTCATATTTTATTGATAAATAGTCTTAGTAAGGGTAGAGTGTTGTTTAAGTAGCTATCTAATCCTCTCGGAAAAGACAAGGTGGCACAAGAAATCCGGTACTTTCTTCTGGGCAAGCTTCGATCGAAGTGGGACTCGCAGGGGGTGCGGGATTGTTTTTTCTCAATTAAGAGAATAAATGGCTACTTTTCGGCCTATTCAACTCAAACTCCAAACAACAAAGCCTGAGAGCATTTGCTCTCAGGCTTTTCTAGTTGGATTTTTAATTGCTCGCGGCATCTGGGGCGCTAGCTCAAGCAGAGGATTTGCTTTCCTCGGCGACTTGCTCGTTGCTGGGCAATTCCAGGCAATAACCCGCCCCGTATACGGTTTTGATGTACCGAGGATGGCGGGGATCGGGTTCCATCTTGGTTCTCAGGTGCCTGATGTGGACGCGAATTGTTTCGATGTCGTCGTCGGGGTCGTAACCCCACACTTCTTTGAGAATTTCGCTGGGAGAGACTGTCTGACCGTGGCGCTGGAGCAAGCAGTGCAGCAACTCGAACTCTAGGTGAGTCAGTTTGACGGTATTAACGTACCAAACAGCTTCAAACCTTTCGGGGACAAGGGTCAGCGGGCCGTAATTCAGGATTTCTGAGTGTTTGGCGGCTTGGGGGATGCGGTCTGTGCGCCTGAGCAAGGCTCGCACTCGTGCCAGCATTTCTTCTAGTTCAAAGGGTTTGGTCAGGTAGTCGTCGGCGCCGGAGTTGAAGCCTTCTACTTTGTCTTGAGTTTGACTTAAGGCTGTCAACATCAAGACTGGTATGTCGGCTGTGCGATCGTCCCGCCGCAACCGCTGACACACTGTGAATCCGTCTACTCTAGGCAGCATCAGGTCTAGCAGGATCAGGTCGGGGAGCATTTGTATTGCTAGTGCCTGACCTTTGATGCCGTCTTCTGCCTGGGTGACTTCGTAGCCAGCCATTTCTAGGTTGACGGCTACGAGTTCGGCGATCGCCGCGTCATCATCAATAACAAGTATCCGAGGCATCATTATTTATCTCACCGCTAACCAGATGGGGGAGGCTACAGCCTTCTGGGGGTTCCAGGTAACTTTAGCGAACAATTTACTAATTTTAAGCTTCATTTAAGGATTCTAAGGTTTATTAAGAACTTTTTGAGCTTTGTAAATATTCTTGTAGTAATTATAAGTGAAGAGGGTATCTATCAGAAAGTGCGATCGCCAAAAATCTCGCCTGGAGTAGAACATCTACCTGTGGGCGAGACTTCGGAAGAGGAATTTTTCCTGCGATGTGAGATTTTAGAGAAGATTCTGGGTAGGTGGGCAGGCAAAGGGATGATAACTACGGAGCAATTGTTGTCTCTTGAGTAGGCTGAGTATTTTTGCCCGAAACGGTTGCCTTAGTAGCTAGTTTTTGGAAATAAAGACTGCCGACGGTGGCTAAGAATATTGTGTAAGTCGCAGCTTGGACGAGATAAAGTCGATCTCTGTATCCAAACAGTGCTTTGAGAATCACTCCCGGAAATTGTCGATCGGGCAAAACTCCTGCTGCATTCCACACCATCGGGCCTAAAATACAAGAGTGGACTGGTGCAGTGCGATCGTAAAAAACACAAATCGCGGCATACTGGCGATCGATCTGCGACAAAATAGCAGCAGAGGCGTCAAAATGCTTGAGTGCAGATACTGCTAAACCCGCGACAATTAACAGCAACAAAATCCCCATAAACTTGAAAAACAGGCGGATATCAATTTTGACGCCCCACTTAAACAGCAGCGCGCCAAGGATTGCCGCCCCAGTCAAACCGCCCAAAGCGCCCAAAGCTGGACTTAAACCTTGCTGAAATTGAGCGCTGACAAATATGACTGTTTCAAAACCTTCGCGCAGTACCGCAATGAAAATCAAGCCAAATACGCCCAAGCCGGCATTGGTATTTTTTGTCAAAGCTGCTGTAACGGCTCCTTCAACTTCAGCTTTGAGAAACCGGGCTTGCTGAGTCATCCAAATTAGCATCCAGCTTAGCATGGCGATCGCCACAATTCCCAACACGCCCTGTAATAGCTGTTTGATTACCGGCGCGTAAGGCTGAGTTGATGTCGATACTGCTGCGAGCAATCCATTAAACAATACTCCCACAAAAGCGCTAGCAGCAATGCCCGCTCCGACTCCGGCATAAACCCAAGAATTGAGGTGACTTTGCTCGGCTTTCTTGAGACAAGCTAGGACAATTCCCACAACTAATGCTGCTTCCACACCTTCACGCAGAGTAATTACAAAAGTCGGTATGGCTTCACTAAAATTCAGTTCCATAAAGTTTGTAGTGAGGACTTCAGTCCTTCTTAAGTTCGTAGTGAGGACTTCAGTCCTTCTTAAGTTTGTAGTGAGGACTTCAGTCCTCCATAAAGTTTGTAGTGAGGACTTCAGTCCTCCATAAAGTTTGTAGTGAGGACTTCAGTCCTCCCCTGCGAGACTTTTAGTTAATAAGGACTAAAGTCCTTACTACAAACTAATTTGATTAATAACTAAGGACTGCCGGCTATTACTTCCCTTAACTAAAATCTCTCAGCATTTTTTTCAGTTCTACTTGATGCAATTCTTCTTGACCGATTAAGGTGCGGGCGTATTCTTCCAGATAAACGCTGGAGTCGGTCACTACTTCAAGTAAAGATTTATACTTTTTGAGCGCTTTTTTTTCGTGGTTCAGACTTTCTTCCAAAAGGTCTTTTACCGAGTGTTTGTAGGTTTCTTCTATGGCGGCAATTTTTTGGGTGGGATGCCCTTCTAAACCTGTGAGAATTTCTCCGGCTTGTTGCGCGTGGAGCAGGGATTCAGTTGCTTGTGCTTTAAAAAATTGCACGATGGGGATTCGGTTTGGGCCCGTCACCATCAGTGCATAGTGGGTGTAGCGCACGACCCCTGCTAGTTCCCATTCCATGATGGTGGCTAGCAGTTCTTGGGTTTTTTTCTCGTCAAGTTCTTTCATTTGTTGTGTTTGATGTAGAATGCAATAAAGCGCAATGTTTAGGATATCATATTTTTTGAGTGAATGGAATTTAGGCAAAAAATGTTTTTTTTGAAGGCCTAAAGCGGTAAGGTGCGCTTGGGAGCACCTTACCGCTTTAGATATTGGGCTTTTGTCCTGATTTCCCGAAAAAATTTCAATGCAAGGCGCGCGTCGCGCAGCTTACCCGATAGTTTTTTTGCCTCAGTTAGGGGTTAACTTCTAAGATTCCATTAGGAGCAAACACTACGGTAAACTTGGCTGCGGGTGCTCCACCGCTGTTAATGTCTGTCTGGGAAGACTTATGCAAATTTGGCAGGGGAGTTTCTTGGGTGAAATCTTTGGCTGGTTGGTTGAGCGGCTCGAAATTGGCGATCGCCCCGTCAAGACTCGCACTCACGCGGTACACTAGATTTTGAGTGAAGGTAGGGCTAGTTTGCCAACCTTGATTGATGCGATCGTAGACTTTGAGAGTTAACTCTTCTAGCTTGGTGCGATCGGTAATTTCCGCTGTCCGATCGGTCCCATTGACCGCCTGAGCTTCCTGCTGACCTGCTGATACAGGCACAGCTTGCACAGTCTTGTCTGTAACGCTATTTGCAATAGCGGTTTCAGTAGACTGATTAGTGAAAGGTACAACATCAGGAGACTTGTCAGGCAGCTTTTTTTGACTGTCAACAACTAAATTGGAATTATTTGCAACCGGAATAGTAGCGCTACTGGCAATAGCTGGTTCCGCAGGTTTATTAGCAACAGCATTAGCAAGATTTTTCCCTTCAATAGTCAAAGACTTGACGTGAAAACCGCGAAACTTTTCTTTTTGGCTAACCCGCCACATTGCAATGGGAAAAGTTACAAAGAAAAGAACCAAAACTCCCGTACTCATCCAAACTATTTTGTGCATCTCCCTGGCTGGGAGCGGCTTATTTTTTGTTTCCATCATCAAACCTCGCATTAGTTAAGTTAACGGCAAATAGGGGAATAAAGGATGCCAGGACATAGCTGTCGCAGCAACTAACAAAGCAAACATCCAGAAAAATATAGTGCGGCTTTTCACGCTCTTATTTTTCCAAATCGCATGCAGAATCGGCCAACTGACAAGCCAACCTATGAGCAACATAGTTTCTTTACCGGTGTAACTCCCGATATTGCCCCACAATTCATCATTAGTCTTGCTTCCCGGAATCCAACTACCGAGATTCCAAAGCCATTCGTTTGTAGCTTTGGACGTGTCCCCTAAATGGTGACTCACCATCATTGTAAAACAACCAATTGCAGCACTAATTATTGCTGCTGCTGCCGGACCAGAAACGCTAGGCGCATTTTCAGAACCTTCAGCTAAACCGCTGGGAAAGTGTTTTAATTTGCTCCAAAGTTGACCGTAAAAAGGTTCTCCACCCGCAACATTTTGGCGGGGTAATTGTCGAGTCATTTCGCAAATTTCCTAATATAGTAGACAGTTGATAGCTGATAGTTGATAGCTGATAGTTGATGATTGATAGTTAATAGTTGGATAACTACTGACTAAGGACTGCTGACTAAGGACTGCTGACTACAGAGACTGAATTTTGGCAACGCCAAGGCCGCTCACCATGCCTCCCATTGAAAAAAACATGATTGCCATCAAAGCTACGCAGGTTGCGGTTAAAACTGGGCGGTTTTGCTTGTCTAAAATCTTGTCGCCATAATTCCACAAAATCCAAGTACAAGCTACTGCTAAAGGCAAGGTAAACAGCACGCTAAATTCGTGATATTCCATCAAAACGTACTGCACTAAAGGCGAGTTTTCTTTCAGCAAAGCGCGAGCTCCGCCGAAATCTATGCCCGCCCGATACCGCATATAAGCCCAATTGCCCGTAGCGATGGCTAAAAAGCTCAAAATAGATGACCAAAAGGCTAAAGTGCGGATTTGCGGCAGGATTTTTCCGGAGCCCCGCAGCAAGGGGAAAGCCAAATGTCCCGTGTAAACCATCACTACCATTGCCAACATTGCACCCATGCCGTGAATGGTGCCCATCAACCGCTGCCAATGGCTCGGATGCAGCAGGTTAACTAAAGGTAAAAACAGAAACATACCTGCAGATAAAAAGCTCAATCCGTAGATAGAAACTTGAGCGATATCTAACTGTTTGGGAAATTCTGATGGAACTAAATCGGTAGTTGAGTCTGATGTTGAGTGTTGCACCACGGACATACCTCCTGTAGGTTGTGCGGAAAATTACTTGACAATAATTGCATTAGTATTTTGGGTTTCTTGAGAATGCTGTCCGTGCCCAAAGAGCCGATCGCACTTTTGGGCGATCGACAACCGCCAAAACACCGCTTCAGACAGATTGAGTGCAATAAGAACTGGGTTTTTAGTTTCTCAAAAACCAAAAAACCTTGCAGTGACTAGCTCAAAGCTAATTTGACTGCTTTTATTGTTGCGCCACTAATACTATTAATTCTCAATAGAGTAAGGATAAAACTAATTATTGGCTTTCATTTATAATTTTATACTTTCTTAATATTTTTGTCCCAGCTTTGAGCTGAATACATTCGGCTGTAAAATTCTACAAATTTATTGATAATAATTATCAAAAAGTTTTAAGTCCGGGCTGTAGGTATTAAATTGGATTAATTTTTAAGAATTATTTAATGTCCGATCGCGAAGGAGTGAAAATTCTGGTTGTGTTGCCGGAATCCTTGTAGGATAAGACGATCGCCCGCCACGACTTGCCCGATCGCTCGATCGCACCAATGCCCCCAGAGGGGATTGTAAACTTTTGTAAAAAACAGTTGACTAAAGGGTTGGGAGTTCTCTCGTTTGGGATAGATCGATGCACATACCTGATGGTTTTCTTTCACCAACCGTAGCCATTGCCACGGGCATAGCAAGTGCAGCAGTAATTGGGGTTGCCCTAAATCGCACCCGCGCGAATCTTGGACTGCGGCAAGGCCCAATCATGGGATTGACTACGGCTTTCGTGTTTGCAGCCCAGATGATCAACTTTCCCGTAGCCGGGGGCACCAGCGGGCACTTGTTGGGAGGGGCGCTGGCATCCGTGGTTTTGGGGAGCCCTTGGGCGGCCACTTTGGCGATGAGCACGGTTTTTATAATTCAAAGCGTCTTGTTTGCCGACGGGGGGATCACCGCCCTGGGTGCAAATATTTTTAACATGGGGCTAGTGGGAATTTGGGTGGGCTGGTGGCTGTTAAAGCCGTTGCAGCAACTCTTGGGAGGTTCCCGAAATCGTTTACCCCTAGCTGCGGCCATCGCCGCCGCCCTGAGTGTGGTTGCGGCTTCTGTTTGTGTGGCGATAGAACTGGCAATTTCTGGTACAGTACCGCTGAATATCGCACTCCCAGCAATGGTAGGCGTGCATATTTTAATCGGCATTGGCGAAGGGGTAATTACAGGCAGCGTTTTAACTTATCTCGTCAAAGTGCGGCCGGATTTATTGCCGGGAGAACAGCCACAATTGCAGAAATGGCTAGCACCAGTAGTCGGAGTTTTGTTGATTTCCGGCTTGCTTTCGCTGTTCGCTTCAAGTTGGCCCGATGGGTTAGAGGCTGTAGCTGAAAAATATGGCTTTAAAGATAAAGAAGCTGCGGCGATCGAAAATCCGACTCCTTTAGCAGATTACACAGTTAAAGGATTAGAAGAACAGCCAATTGGTACTAGCATTGCTGGACTTTTGGGATCGGCAGTCAGCTTCGGCACGGCCTTTGGTATTGCTCAGTTGGTAAAACCGAAAGATGTCTAAACTCTCCATACCTTTTCGATTGCGCCTGTCTTTGATAATTGTCATCGGCATTGGTTTTATGAAGACTGGCGCTTGGCTGTGGCTGGGGATTTATGGGGCGATCGCACTTTTTTGGTCGTTTTGGCTCAGAGCTCCGCTGCGAACCCTAGCGCAACTGTTGGGAGCAGAATTGGTTTTTCTCTCCTTATTAGTGCTGCCCCAAGGTTGGGAACGAGCTAGTTTTCTGTTGCTGCGTTCCCTAATTTGCCTGCTAATTATGAACAGTTTTCTGCTAACTTTGCCGCCCCACAGTTTCGGAATCGCCCTCAAAGGATTGCCCCTACCAGCAGGTTTACAAGAGATTGTACTTTTAGCCGGACAATACTTAGAAATCTTGCTCGCCGAAGTCAACCGCATGAAAAGATCCGCCCAACTCCGAGGCTTATCCGGTACGGGAGGATGGTTGCGCTACGCTAGTGCTTCCATGATCGGAGCGCTGTATTTGCGAAGTCTCGATCGCGCTGAGAGAGTACACGCAGCCATGCTCATTCGCGGCTATCAAGGAAGTTTGCTCACCGACTCAAAATCAACACCAAAAGAGCGACTCTGGCTGACAGCAACAATTTTAACCGCAGCCGGATTAACAATAGCCTCTTACGGGAATTGGGCATAGGGCATGGGGCAAACATGGCATTAGGAATTGATTAATTCATGCCTCTATCTTTTGTCTTATCCCCTCCCCTCTCTGCGCTCTCTGCGCCCTCTGCGGTTAAAAACTCTTAATCCAAAAATCGAGGCAAAAATTGACTAATCTCAAATCACCGCCAACAATAGAAGTGCAAGACTTAGTATTCGGATACCCGCAGCAAAAACCTGTGTTGCAAGGAATTTCATTCACCTTACAACCAGGAGAAAGAGTTGCTTTACTCGGTTTAACGGGTGCTGGAAAAAGCACTTTGCTAGAAAACTTAATCGGCTTAAAAATGCCGCAATCCGGCGAAATTAGAGTGCAGGGAACTAAGCTAGAAGCGGCGACTTTATCGCAAGCGCGGAGGCAGATTGGATTTTGCTTTCAAGATGCGAACGATCAGCTATTTATGCCGACTATTTTAGAGGATGTAATGTTCGGGCCGCGCAATTATGGAGTTCCGCCGGGAGTTGCGCGCGATCGAGCTTTAGCTTTGTTAGACGAATTCGGTTTAGTAGAATTTGCCAACCGTTCGGCCCACGAACTGTCTGGCGGTCAAAGAAGGTTAGCAGCTTTGGCAGCAATTTTAGCATTAGAGCCTGCCATTTTAATCTTAGACGAGCCGACTAACGGGCTAGACCCCTCGTGGCGCCGTCATTTGGCGTCAGTTTTGTCGCAATTGCCGATCGAGGTAATTTTGATCGCGTCCCACAATTTGAATTGGATCGGGAAAACGACTCAAAGGGCGCTAATTTTGGCTGACGGGCAGATTCAGGTCGATCGCCAAACTGAAGATTTGCTGAAAGATAAATCCACTCTTGAATATTACAATTTGCCTCCAGATTGGTAATTAGTCATTGGTTCGTAGTGAGGACTTTAGTCCTTCATGAATGCGGACTCAAGTCCTCACTACAAACCTTTAATTATTCATTGGTTCGTAGTGAGGACTTTAGTCCTTCATGAATGCGGACTCAAGTCCTCACTACGAACCTTTAATTAGTCATTGGTTCGTATTTAGTCCTTCATGAATGCGGACTCAAGTCCTCACTACGAACCTGAAGGCAATTTAATGGACATGATGTGACAGGCAATATCTAGCTTTGATTAAAGCTGGAATTTGCGAACAGTGTCGTTGTACAGATGAATAGCTAAATCCCGAAGAACTTCTTCATTTTCAATATGACTTCCTAACTTCTGTTTCGCCGAGTTGACGCACATTTGCATTAAGTCGGCGGAACTTTCGACGTAAAGCGCGATCGCCCTTTGCTGTTGTTCAAAATCAATCTCGACTTCCCCGAGCCTTTGTACTGATTGACAATTAGCAGATTGGTCTAAATTTACCCCCATTTTTTCCTGTTTTTTCCTTTGCACTTCCTCGGAAAAACCCGAAGCAATTATACCCGCCGGCAGTGCAAAAATCCCGATTCCCAAAAATGCTAATATTGCTCCTAACAATTTGCCCAAAGGAGTGATCGGATAAATATCGCCGTAGCCGACAGTCGTTAAGGTCACAACTCCCCACCACATTGAATCGAGGATACTCCCAAAAGCTTTGGGATGCGCTTCGTATTCAACAAAATACATGACGCTAGATGCAAATATTAAGAGAATAAAAACTGCAAATGCAGTGGCGATTAGTTCCTCTTTTTTAGCGTACAATACTGCTCCCAAAGTTCGTACAGACTCTGAATAACGGCTCATTTTTAGCAACCGCAACAAACGCAGCAGGCGAATTAAATTAACGAAGCTTAAATTCGGAAATAATAGCAAGGCGTAAAAGGGCAATATTGAAACTAAATCGATTAGGCTTAGCGGTGTCAGACCGTATTTCAATCTTCCCCAAAGTGGGTGGCTGTATCTGCGATCGACCGTACATACCCACAACCTCAAAGCATACTCTATTGTAAACACTAAGGATGAAACAATTTCGATGTTTTCCAACAATACCTTGTGTTCGTGCGACAAGTGAGGCGAAGTAGAAGCAATAAAAGCTGCGACGTTGATCAAAATTAAACAGGTGATAACAATGTCGTCGGCTAAGCTGTATAAATTGCTACTTTCTGAGGCTTCTAAAATTTCATAAATTAGTGTTTTGAGTTGTTTTCGCATCTGAGTTTCTCCTAAAAAATTAGTAAGTGAAGGCTCGTGCTTTACTATAGTTTAAGAATTTTTTTTTTAAACGTCACCAGGATTTGCGATCGCGCGAAAAATCTGGTGGCTTCAGAGATGCTATAGTTGCAAAACTCAGTATTTCTCATGGAAACTCGGTTTTTTGGGCAAAGCCGTCTCAGTAAGCAAAGAGAGTTAATCTGGAAAGAATTGCCAACTATTACTGGATTTGCAGGCAAACATCATGAAGGTAGCCGTATTCAGCACCAAATCCTACGATCGCACTTTTCTGACAGCAGCCAATGTCGGCGGCCAACACGAGTTGGTGTTTTTTGAACCGCGCCTGAACCTGGAAACCAGCGTTTTAACTGCTGGATTTCCGGCTGTCTGCGCGTTCGTTAACGACTGTTTAGACGCAAAAACGCTCCGGGCGATCGCCCAAAAAGGCGTGCGCTTGCTGGCTTTGCGATCGGCCGGATTCGATCGCGTCGATTTAGCGGCAGCCCGCGATTTAGACTTAACTCTTGTCCGAGTTCCCGCTTATTCTCCCTACGCTGTCGCCGAACACGCAGTCGCGATGATTTTGTCTCTCAACCGCAGAATCCACCGCGCCTACAACCGCGTCCGCGAAGGGAATTTTGCCCTAGACGGCTTGTTGGGTTTTGACCTCCACGGTAAAACTGTCGGAATCGTGGGGACTGGCAAAATAGGCGCGCTAACTGCCAAAATTCTGCACGGATTCGGCTGTCGCTTGCTGGGATACGATGTTTCCCCAAACCCGGATTGCCAAGCCCTACAGATGGAATACGTGGCACTCCCGAAACTGTTTGCCGCTTCTGATATTGTCAGCCTCCACTGTCCGCTGATACCGGAAACTTATCATTTAATTGGTGCAGAGGCGATCGGGCAAATGAAACCGGGGATGATGCTGATCAACACCAGTCGCGGTCAGTTGATTGACACCAAAGCTGTTACCAAAGGACTGAAGTCTGGTAAAATTGGCTACCTCGGCTTAGATGTGTACGAACAAGAGACCGATCTGTTTTTTGAGGATTTGTCAAATCAGGTGATTCAGGACGACGTATTTGGGCGCTTGCTGACTTTCCCGAACGTCCTGATTACCGGACATCAAGCTTTTTTCACCGAGGAGGCGTTGAAAAATATCGCTGAAACTACGATCGCCAATATCACGGATTTTGAACGAGGGCGCACTTGTCCCAATCAAATCAACCTTGAGGAATTGAAAAAATGAGTCAAAAGAGCGATTTGACAGCGTAGGCAATTGTTTACAATTAAGTCATATCGTTATTTTTGCTTGCAATTTGTGAATATCTGCCTTAATCTCATCAATTAGTCCCGGCTGCCAGAATGCTGTGTTAATTGCCAGAGAATTACAGTGACAGCAACTCAAAGCCTGCAATATTACTTGACATCGGAGGAAGTATCAAATGACACAATCTAACTTTTCGGATGACACACAAACAGTCACTGAAGTCGTCACAGTAGACGTGGTGACGGAAAAGCCCGGGGTGATGACTACAGTGACAACCGCAGAAACACCGACAAGCCAGTTACAAGATATTAAAGACCAAGTTCTCACAATTTTGTCGGAACTTCCAGCCTATGCCTCCAATTTTTTTACTGAATACCAAAAGCCCTTAGTAACTGTTGGTTTATTCCTGGCAGGTGCTATTAGCATTAAGGTAATGCTGGGAGTTTTAGATGCTCTTAATGATGTCCCTTTGGTAGCTCCATTTTTTGAGTTGATTGGTATCGGATATACGGGTTGGTTTGTTTACCGCTATCTGCTCAATGCTTCTAGCCGCCAAGAGTTGTTAACGGAAATTGATTCTTTAAAAGAACAAGTTGTAGGCAAAGATTCTTAAAAGAAGAAAGTTCGGCAGCGGATTTTGTAGCGGATGTAACGGATGTTTAGAGTATTGGGAAGGAGGAGATGGGAATTGGGAATTGGGAATTGGGCAATTCTCCCCCACTCCCACTTCTCCCTCTCCCCATCTCCCATTCTCCCCTCTCCAACTCTTAATTGGGATGGCAAACTTGTTGCAAAGTGGCGGTAAAGTCGGGGTAGGAAATGGCTGCGGCTTCGGCGCGGTGAATGTTAGTAACACCTGTGGCGTTGAGGGCTGCGATCGCCAAACTCATCGCTATTCTGTGATCGGTGTAGCTGTCAACATCGGCGCCAGTTAACGGAGTTCCCCCGGTAACTTCCAAACCGTCGGGTAACTCGGTAATTTTGGCTCCCATGCGGTTGAGTTCCGCAGCAGTCACGGCCAGCCGATCGCTCTCTTTGACTCGCAACTCGGCCGCATCTCGAAATATGGTAGTACCCGACGCAAAGGCTGCGGCTACTGCCAAAATCGGGATTTCGTCAATCAGTCGGGGAATTAAGTCGCCAGCAATGGTGCATCCCCGCAACTGTGGGGAACAGCGAACCAAGATATCTGCTACCGGTTCCCCCGCGGCTTCTCGCTGATTTTGCAGTTCAATGTCCGCCCCCATCATCTCCAAAGCTTCTAAAATACCTGTGCGAGTTGGGTTAACTCCGACATTTTCCACTACGAGCTCGGAACCGGGGACGATCGCCCCAGCTACCAGCCAAAATGCCGCCGAACTAATATCTCCCGGTACAATCACATTTTGTCCTTGCAGTTGTGCTCCACCAGTGACTGTCACGCTACAAGTTTCTGGATCGACGGTTAATTGAGCTCCAAACGCCCGCAGCATCCGCTCGCTGTGATCCCGCGAGAGAGCAGGTTCTGTGACTGTAGTTTCTCCATCCGCCATCAAACCTGCCAGCAAAATGCAGGATTTAACTTGAGCTGAGGCGATCGGCGAATGGTAGTGAATCCCTTTTAACTGCTGTCCGAGTATCCCTAAAGGAGCTAAAGAATTGCTCTTTCTCCCCCAAATTTGCGCGCCCATTTGTTGCAGCGGTTTAATGACGCGCGACATGGGGCGCGATCGCAAAGAACTGTCACCCGTTACCGCATAAAAACGCTCGGGATGAGACGCTAAAATTCCCAACATCAACCTCATCGTCGTCCCGGAATTGCCCGCATCCAAGACTTCCACAGGCTCCTGTAATTCGCCAATTCCGACGCCCCTGACAGTCACCTGTTCCTCGTTGAGTTCCGAAACGGAGGCTCCCAGGAGCGAGAAACATTTAGCAGTGCTGCGGGGGTCTTCTCCTAGCAGCAGTCCCTCAATTGTCGTTTCACCGCGGGCGATCGCACCCAACATCAAAGCTCGGTGAGAAATCGACTTATCGCCCGGAACTCGAATCCGGCCTCGCAGCGACAAGCCCGAGGCTGGTTTTTGAATGCTTAAAGTTTGACTTTCGCTCAAGAGCGAAGTAGTTATAATGTCAACTGCCATGAGATAGACTAGGATGGGACGGCGTTAGCTATCCTACCCTTTTCCCAGTCCTCGCGTCATACCATTTTAGATTTGAGATTTTAAATTTTAGATTGGGGAATGACAGACTGCATAAGGGTTTGGAGCAGGTGCATACAGTTCCGTTATTTGCTGAAATGGAGAGCGGCGACAGGGGAGACCAGATGCAACTGCACGGATTTTACCTGAATTTCACAATTATTGTCTGTATATCTGCTGAGATTTCAGGTTCAGCTTTCAGTTATCGACCAGATGATGGAATTTTGACTGAACAATTTTATATTTCTGACTGCGAGTGGTAGATTTTGCATTTTTTTCAAGCAAAAGCTCCGGAATTTGGAACCCAGATCCTCTAAAATCTAAAATCTCAAGTATAAAATCTCAAATCTCAAACCTCCCGATCCACAATAACTCCTACACTTTTATTTATGCTGACGCATCACCGCAAGCCTGTAAGTTTATCGCTGGTATCCACAGATTTACCTTTGTGGTCAGTTGTTGAAACCGCTGGTACCCTGTATCAAAAAGACCGGGATCGCTTTCACTTGTTGTTGCACGAACCAGCCATACTCGATCGGCAATTTTCCGACGCATCTGACACATCTGGCGAGCAAGTTACGATCTTACCAACAACTACAAAACCCCGGTTGCTGTGGCTGGAAGTTTCGCCCTATCGAGTGATTATGACGATGCAGGGAAACGGCAAATACAGTTACCGCCACTGCTGGGAACGCGGAATGTACGGACTGAGCCGTTATTGGCTTCAGGGCGAATCGCTGGCGACTCCCGAACAATTGCGCCTCCGCAACTTCACTCGCAACTTGACGCTGACCGGAAAGCCGGAACCGCAACACCTGCGGTTAGAATATGAGTTGTGGTCGGAAAAAGTACAACTCGGTCAGTATATTTTGAATTTAGAAATTCATCATTAGTCAGTAGTCAGCAGTCATTAGTCAGCAGTCATTAGTCATTAGTCAGTAGTCATTAGTTAGGAGTTAGGAGTTAGGAGTTAGGAGTCATTAGTTGGAAGTCAGTAGTTATGAGTCATTAAGTAGGCGATCGCCAAAAACAATAACATCTTGCTGGGTTTTATAATTGATGTTATGGTTTTTTGACAATGACTTATTTAGCGATCGCTCTTACAATAATTAATTAGTTTGCGAGTCAAAGCGTCTTGATTGTCGGCTGCTCGATTCGCCTGCTGTCCGGCTCTGATAATATCCGCTTGAGCTGTTTTGATTTGCTCTCGACCTTCTATACTTGTAGAAGCCCGGTTTGCTGCCTCAAGAGCTTTGCCGATGTCGCCGAGTCCTTGACCCATTTCTCGGAAAGATTTAACCGACGGCCCCTGAATTTCTTTGAGGGTTGCATCTGTGATTCGCAAAGCCTCAATTTGTTTAGCTGTCTGGTTCAAATCTTTAGCTAAGTTCTTGCTCGTTGCAGCATCGTAGCTGCCGTTCTTAATATCGATGAGAGCGTTACCTTTGGTGACAATTTCAGTGAGTTTAGTACACTGGACAGTTCGGTTATCGCCGCTGCAACTAATCGTCAGCGTACAGCAAGCAACAACTACGAACAGGATGACAATCTGTTTGCGAAAAAAGTACATGAATCCTCGGTTGCAAAAAAAAGTAGATTCTGGGATTTTGTAGTAGAGTGCGATCGCGCGATCGATATATCGACTGTCGAAAAACTTTCGCGACATCCAGACACGCTCTGCTAAACTAAACTACGTAGCCGTTTGGGAACTATGGTCAAAAACAGCAATAACCTACAGAAGGGCAGCATTTGGGGATATCTTACCCTGCTTTTGCCTATTTGCTTGACGGCGGTTGCCAGTTTCGAGTCGGGAACGATGTTTTGGGCGATCGCCACCACAGCGGGCATTGCTTGGGCTTACAAGCTTTACCAGCAGCAGCAAAAACACAGACTCGCTCATTTAGACTCGGTTTTCTACAGGTTGATCAAGGAAAATCAAGGGCGAGTTACGGCCTTGGATTTGGCGATGAATGCGAAACTCCCGGGAGAAAAGGTTCAAGAGTATCTCGACGAACGAGCTCTTGAGTTTGCTGCCGATTTTCAAGTAACCGAAGAAGGCGGAATTTTGTATTATTTTCAAATAGCTCCAACTGTCACTCAAAGCGAAACACCTAATGCCACAGTAGCTGTTCAAGAGCCTCCCACAAATCGGGAAAAAGCACAAGAGAAAAAACCAAATTTATTTCCGATTGCTCAAACCAAGACTCCTCAAAATCCCAAAATCTCTTTTACCCAAACGGAACTTTCCCGCAGGTTCAAGGTTCACGCAAGTACGATCGGCAAATGGAAAGTTAAGCCGGAGTTTGCTCAGTGGAGTAGCGAAAAAGACCCGGAGGCGATCGCCTGGGAATATTCTACGGACAACAAGCGATTTTATCCCAAAGATTGAGAAGAAGGAAGAAGGAAGAAGGAAGACGGAAGAAGGTAGAAGGTAGAATATACCAAGAAACAACGTTTGTAGTGAGGACTGAAGTCCTCATCCAAGAGAGGACTGAAGTCCTCACTACGAACCTATTTTATTGTTCTGGTTACCGCAGACATGATATAAAATAATGTTCAATAGATTTTACCCGATAAATATCGGTAAATTCGATCGCCATATCTGTTAATTTTTTCTCCTATGTCCACACCAACCTTGCGAGTAGTCGCCCGCCTCGTAGCCTTTCCCGACAAAGTAGCAGAACTTAAATCTCTGCTGCTGAGCATTATGGAGCCAACTCGCCAAGAAGAAGGCTGCATCAAATACGAACTACTGCAAAATCAAGCCGATCCTACAGATTTTACCTTCGTTGAAGAGTGGGAAAGTGCAGCTTTGCTCGAACAGCATCTCGCTTCCACTCACATTCAAGCCGCAGTGCAGAAATTAGAGGGTTTAGCAGTTGCACCTCCAGATATCCGCCGCTATGAATTGCTAGCTTAATCGGTTGTTTATACTCAAGCTGGTAACAGCGGTAAGGTGCGCATTGCGCACCCTACATAATATAGGTTTTGCACAGGTAACAGCGGTAAGGTGCGCATTGCGCACCCTACATAATATAGGNNNGGTAAGGTGCGCATTGCGCACCCTACATAATATAGGTTTTGCACAGGTAACAGCGGTAAGGTGCGCATTGCGCACCCTACATAATATAGGTTTTGCACAAATAAGATTGTACTAAATTCTAAAATTTTTATGACATTAGCAACCATAAAACAGTTATTCACTTATCCAATTAAAGGGCTGACACCGCAAGCAATGTCGGAGTTTGCTTTAACAGCAGGACATGGCATTAAGGGCGATCGCGCTTTTGCGCTGCTGTTTACAGATTATCTTGAAGGTGCAAAGATGCCCCCAGATAGCGCATCTTGGATTAGCAAAAAATATTTGGCGGTTCAAAACGATTGGCCTCTACTAGCAGCTTTAGAGTGCCATTATCAACCGGAAATGGCTGTTTTAACAGTCAAGCGTCAAGGAGTTGCAGTGTTGTCAGCAGAAACAAACACAGCAGCGGGGCGCGATCGCATCAGCACTTTTTTTACCGAATATCTGGCGGAGATTCAACCAACAAAAGAAGCCAGACACCCGCAGCTTGCACCTTTGCGGTTGGTGGGTAACAGTAGTGGCGAAACTCGTTATCCCGATCGACAACCGGTACATATTTCTCTCCTGAGTCAAGCTACATTAGACCAATTAACCGAAGTCGCCCAGCAAAATATAGATGCGGGCAGATTTCGCCCAAACGTTGTGCTAGAAGGCATGGAAGCTTGGTCAGAATTTGAGTTGATCGGAAAGCAGTTTCAATTAGGTACGGCGCGGATCGAAGTTACAGCACGAATTGGTCGCTGTGTCAATGTAGAAGTAAATCCACAAACGGGCGATCGAGATATAGCCCTACTCAGTTTACTACAACAAGAATTCGGTCACGCACAAACAGGAGTTTTAGCCAAAATTATCAACAGCGGTACAGTTAAAATCGGCGATAATTTGAATTCCTAATTGGTTTGTAGTGAGGACTTTAGTCCTTCTTGAATGCGGACTGAAGTCCTCACTACAAAGCTTTTTTCGTTCGTAGTGAGGACTTTAGTCCTTCTTTAAATGCGGACTGAAGTCCTCACTACAAACCTCATATTATGCTTCTTCCGAAATCCGCACCTTATTACCAATCAACTTCAGAAAACTCACTCCAAAATGTTGAATTTCCAAAAAATTAGCATAAGCAGGAGTTGACTTATAAACCCTAAAAGTCCGCATAATTCCCAAAGTCGCCGCACTTTCCAGCGGGCCAACAAAGCTAGTATCCCTGTCCAAAAAATGAGACTGCTTAGCCCAGTGAGCCATCTGTTCCGCATTCAAAAAATAGCAGCCGGAATGAGGATTTAAAGTCCGATCAAAAGAGATTGGCTGTTCCATAATTTTCCCCACTAACTGCGGCTGCTGCTCCACATTTTGAAACTTAGCAGTAGCTCCTGGCACTAAATTACCATCAATATAGGCTTTAAAAACAGCCCCTTGAGGCGATACTTCATAGCGATTTGGTTGCAACAAATTTCCATTTCCACCATGATGAGTAAACCAATTTAATTTACTAAAAAACCACGGATCGTGCAGAACCAAATCATCTTCGAGATAACAGAAATAATCGTATTTGTCAAGGCACGATCGCAAAACAGCTTGACACTCAAACCCCAAAAGCAGAGGTTCGCATTTGGTAGCGTGGTGCATAAAAGACCTCGGCTGCACAGGCAATTGAGGCAACAGGTGATAACCTTGAGTAGTGCAAACAACAATATCAATTTCGTGATTTTGAGATTGATTTGCTGGGATAGTGGCACATTCGCTAATGTCAATCATGCACTGAGATTTGCCATACAAAGCTTGCAGCGAAGTTATGCAAGCAGTTAAAGCATTGATGCGCGGTTGCGGATCGTTTCGCTGGGAAGCGTGTTTCCCATCGCCGCTGGGATTGTAAAAGTGAGCAATAGTGAATAGGATTCGCATTTGTGTGGATTAACAATTAAAAATTTAAACAATAAAACAGAATACCGGGCGGTTGAAACCGCGTCTATACAGACAAAACCTGCCGACGCAGGTTGAAGGCCGGACGGTGAAAATTACGTTCTTTTCTTGAGTCCGCGCACCATCCGGACATCGTTTGTATAGCAGCGGTTTCAACCGCCGTCTTATCCGCCGTCTTATCCGATCCCAAGCGTATTGCACAAAACCCCTATCAATCTTACCGCATTCATTCTGCAAATAACTCCGGCAATCGCGATCGCAACTCAGCATTTAAACGCGGCAACTCATCCCGCATTTGCAAGTACCAGTCTCGGCGTTGCCGGTAGTGCCCGCACAGCAAGCGGTTGTCGCGCACCCATTCGTAAGCATTCGCGGCTATTTCCTGGCGCATAGAAGTGTCGGAAATTAGGGAATTTAGTTTGAGTTCAAACTCTTTTTCATGTTTGTAAATCAATCCGGTTTCACCTTCTACAATCGAATGTTCGTACACGGTGGGACTTGCCAAAACCGCTACTCCCCGCGCCGCACATTCAATGAATTTTAAATCTGATTTCATTTCATTAACCGGGTTAGCAACGAGCGGAAGTAAAGCTATATCGCAACTGTACATGATTTCTTGATACCCTTCGTAACTGCAAAATGGTTCAAATTCCTTTTGCTGTATTTCCAAGGATTCAAAAAATCTGCGGTCGTGGATAACTTTAACTCTAATTCGGTGTTTGTGTGCAACTAAAACTCGATTCAGTGCAGCCATAATTGGTTGCCAATCATTTTCGCGGTTGAGCGCCCCAAAAAATATCGTGACTGTATGTTCTGCTGGATAGATTCGCGGCGGGGGTAGATAAGCTAATTGATTGGGAAATACGGCAACATTGGGATTGTAGTGTCGCAAAATTTTGGCTAGGGGTTCTGTGGTAGTTTGAACGCAGTGACAGCCGAGATAGCTGAGGTAATTATTGTCTGCGTATTCCCGGCGGCGGATGGGATTGTCGTCAATTTCGGCTACTATTAAATAGTGTTGTTTTAGTAGTTGTTTAAGTTTGGGAATGTAAGCCGGATATTGCATGATTGTCCGTTGCCAGATGAAGACTTTTTCTTCTCCATGTAGCGGGGTAATTAATTCTGCTTCTTTTACGCCGGATACGGTGCGGACACCGGGAATTGTGGCGCTAAATTTGTCCGGTTCCAAAACTCGCACGCGATCGCACCCTGTAGGAGCCATAATAATGGTTTGGATCAGCAGTCTGCGGGGCTGTACGGTCGATTTGGTCGATCGCACGATATAATATTCAGCACCGGTTTCCGTAGCAAAATCGCTGGATTTGAGCTCTAAGGCCTTCACCATGGGATGCAGCAATTGCTGGAATTGGGCAAAATTTTCGGTTTTGTGTCCCTTCCCTTGCAATTCATAAACCTGCAATCGGGCCTGAGCAAATAATGATTTAATGCTTTCAAGGGTAAACCAGTGCTGCATCTTGCTGTCGGGATTTTCCCAATGTCCCCGCAACAGATTGACAATTCGCCGCCAGTATTGAACGTTGGGAATTGTGGCGAAAATTTGTCCCTCCGGCTTGAGCAAAGCACTGTACTGCTGTAGTATCTCCCAGGGGTTTTTGAGGTAGGGTAGCAAGTCGCCAAAAATCAAGCAATCGACGCTTCCGGGCGCGATGTCGAGACTTTCGATCGCAATTTCTTCAATATCGGCTACTGTCACCCAGTTTAGCCGATCGACTGCAATCTTCGCTTTTTCGCGATCGCGTTCAATGCCAATATACTGACAGTGGGGATCGATCAGCTTGTGCTGTTCGCCCCTAGAACCAGTACCGCAGCCAATTTCAACAATGACTTTAGCATCCGGCGGTAGCAGCTTGAAGAGGTCGTGGTTGGCGCGATCGATCACTTTCCCTAAAATTCCTGATTAGTTTGCCGTAAAATAAAGCAGAGCAATCCATGTCAACAGACCAGCAGACCAAGGTTAGCATGGCGATGCCAGTATACAATGGCGATCGGCACATTTGTCAAGGACTAAATTTTCAGTTACCAACTCTTTCTCTGCCCTCTCTTCTCTAACTCTGGGTTCTCTGCGTCCTCTGCGGTTCATTTAAACCTTATTCACCAATCCTGCAAACATTTCTCCTATATATTAGCAATTTTTGAACCAAATCATAATCTACTCTCAACCCCCTATCTCCCTTAGCCGAATTAACACGATCAATTCATTAAGCTTGTCACCCCAAATCAACACCAGATTTTCCTCAATACATAAAAACCTATGAACTATAATTTAGGACTTAACATCGCCGGATACATCAACGGCGAATTTGGCATAGGAGAAGGAGTAAGAGCCAACATCCGAGCCGCAGAAGCCGCCGGAATTCCCTTGGCTATCAACAATTTTACCCGCAGTCCCCACCGTAAAAAAGACACCACATATCAAAACTTTAGCCCAGATAATCCCCATCCGGTAAATTTAATTCAAGTCAACGCCGACGAAGTTGAAACCTTTATCAAAGATAGAGGTTCCAGCTATTTTGATAATAAATACAATATCGGCTTTTGGGCCTGGGAACTTCCCGGATTTCCCCCGAAATGGCAGGCAGCATTTAACCACTTTCACGAAATCTGGACTTACAGCAATTCTTGTGCAGAAGCAATTGCTCAAGCTTCGCCAATTCCAGTCATCAAAATCATGCCCAGTATTTCTTTAACTGTACCTTCTCTCAGCAGAGAAGAACTGAATTTACCTAAAAATAAATTTATTTTTCTGTTTGTATTCGACTTTTGCAGCCGCATCGAACGCAAAAATCCTTTGGCAGCAATCCAAGCATTTAAAGCAGCTTTTGGTGAAGATGACCGCGTATTATTGCTGCTCAAATCTTCCAATTCAGACAAAAATATCAAAGACTTAGAATTGTTAAATTTTGCGACAAACAATTCTGCAAATATCAAACATCTAGACGGGTATTTATCCAAAGATGAAATCAACGGTTTGCTTTACAATTGCGATTGTTACGTGTCGCTGCACCGCTGCGAAGGATTCGGCTTGACAATGGCCGAAGCGATGTTTTACGGCAAGCCTGTAATTGCTACCGGTTATTCATCAAATACAGAATTTATGAATGTCGGGAATAGCTTTTTAGTGAAGTATAAGTTAGTCCCCGTTGAGGAAGATTGCGGGCCTTATAAAAAAGGCAATGTTTGGGCCCAAGCGGATGTCGGACACGCTGCTGATTTAATGGGCTATGTTTTTAATAATTATCAAGAATCTCAAAAAATAGGATTGGTAGCTGCTGCGGAAATTCAGACTTTACTCAACCCGCAAGTTACAGGTAGTAAAATTAGAAAACGTCTTGAATATATTGCCGAGATTACTGATAATTTTCAAAATTTGCCTCTGTCAAGAACTGCCAAAGCAGAGTCTGCAAAAATTAAGGCTGACTTGTCGCCATCACAGCCCAAAAGTCAATCAAAATCTGAACTGCAAAGCTGGCAGCCTTTGGTTAGCATCTGCATTCCGACGTACAACGGAGAAGCATTTATTGAGGAAACAATCAAAAGCGCGATCGCCCAAACTTACCCTAACATAGAACTGATTGTATCCGACGATGGCTCCACAGACCGCACAATTGCGATCGCCCAATCCTTCCAATCCCAAACATCCGCCGACTTCCGCATCATCCTGCACCGCAACTACGGCTTATCGCAAAACTGGAACTTCTGCATTTCTCAAGCCAAAGGTGAATACATCAAATTTCTGTTTCAAGACGACTTGCTCGCACCAGAATGTATCGCCAAAATGGTCGCCCTCGCCCAACAAAACCCAGATATAGGAATGGTTTTCTCCCCGCGAGGCATCACCATCGCTGAAGATGAATCTCACCCAATTTTGCGAAAAGCTTCCCAATCAATTAAAGATTTGCACAAAAGTTGGTCTAATTTAAAATCTATTCAGCCAGGGAAAGAATTGCTAGCAGATGCTAACTGCTTGAACAACCCCATCAACAAAATTGGCGAACCGAGTACCGTCTTAATTGCCGCCCGAGTCTTTGCAGAAATAGGATTGTTTGATTCAACATTATCTCAGTATGTAGACTTAGATATGTGGTGGCGGATCATGGGAAACTATCACATCGGGTTTGTAGACGAAAAACTGTCGTCACTGCGGATTCATCCCGAACAACAAACCTGGAAAAACTTCGCGGCTGGGGAAAATCATAAAGATGTCGTCAGATTTTACAATAAACTCCTAAATAGTCCTGATTACAATTTCCTGAATCAACAAATTAAACAGACAATCTGGCAAAAGTTGGCATCGAGAACCCAGCCTAATATATCTGACTTGTCAGCACTGGTTGACAAGTACAAAAAATTGCCATCAAACCAGTCAATTTTGCTCCAAATGCGACAACGCCGCCAACAACTAGCTGAAGCTTGGCTAAATTGTCCCGTTGATAAAATAGAAAGTGCTTACTCGCAAGCAGCGGGGAAGGCTCATAAATTGCTACTAGATAGCCACCTCAAACATGAAATTTTAACCGAGTCGGAACAAAGTTTTGTCCAGCAGTTATCCTCGAAACTTGGCTCAGCAGGGGAAGTTGCCGATAAGATGCCATATTGTCTGGCAGCGATGCTGTACTGCGATGCTTATCAGTTGCCGCTAGAGTATAAAAATGCAGCGATTCCCCAGTGGTTTTTTGACGATTTTCTGAAATTTCTATTTCAGTCTCCGACTTGTTTTCAACAAATGGGAGAGGTTGAAAGGTACTGTGAATATTTCCAGCAGCTAATCGATTACGTGGCTGCTAATATCGCCAGTTTTCCAGATTCGGAAGTTTGGCGTTATTTGGCGGCTTTTGTGGCGCACAGTGTTAGCTTTAAAGCTTTGTATTTAAGTGATGCAAATCTGCTCAATGTCTTGAATCAGCGAAGTGATATTATGGAATTTAATTTAAAAAATATTGGCTCGGAAATAGACTGGAATTTTACTGAGAGAGAATCTGAACGAACTAAAATTAGAGTTGGCTTTCTGCTTGATAAAATTAGTGCTGAATTTGAAACTTTTGCTGCTTTTCCAGCTTTTGAATATTTAAATAGAGACAAATTTGAAGTTATCGTGTATCATTTCCAGGTACAAGATGAGCGACTGGGGAAATATTGCGAAAGTTGCGCTGACAAGTTGGTGCAACTTTCGGAAGAGTTGCCGCAGCAAGTGCAGGAAATTCGATCGCACGATTTAGATATTCTGCTAATTTGCACTAATATCGCCGACACATCCCAACCCAGCGCGCTGCTGTGCTTGCACCGACTGGCGCGCGTGCAAATGGCTACCGCTGCATCCACAAACGCCACTACTGGCGCCCGCAATATCGATTATTTGATTGTCGGAGATTTGGCATTGCCCGCAGATGCAGCAGAGTATCGCGAAAAATTAATTACTTTAGAAGGCTCGGGAGTTTGTTTCAGCTATCCTGTAGAGTTAGCCCCTGCCACCGTTGAACCGACTCGCAGCAGTTGGGGAGCCACCGACGAATCTGTAGTGTTCATCTCCTGTGCTCGGGCTCGGACAATTATCCCAGAATTGCGAGAAACTTGGGCAAAAATTATTGCCGGCGTACCGAATTCTATTTTAGTTTTGTATCCCTTTCGATCGCGCGCCGAAAACTATCCGACTGTGCCTTTTTACCACCAAATTCGATCGACCTTAGGGGAATTTGGAATTGACAAAAAGCGGGTAGTTGTGATAAGAGCGCTATCAAATCGCGCAGATTGCATAAAATGTCTGGAATTGGCTGATATATATTTAGACTCGTATCCATACAGCGATGCCGGCTCCTTAGCAGAACCGCTGTTAGTCGGGTTGCCTGTAGTGGCAAGAAAAGGGCAAAAAACTCGATCGGGACAATTTGCAGCAGTCCTCGAAGAACTACAACTTCCGGAACTGGTAGCACCTAGCGAGAACTCTTATATAGAACTGAGTACAGCACTGGGAACCAACCCAGAACTGCGCCGGCGCTATCGGGATCGAGTCCAGCAAACAATGGTGGCAAATCCCAAAATTCTCGACAGCCGCGCTTACTCCCATCAAATAGGCAAACTATTTGAAAGGAACCCCGTCTGGATGCAAAGCGTCAAGAAATAGACAGCTATAGCGCTAGGTTTCTTAACGCTCTGCTATCATCGGGAGATTGAGGGGTTAGTGGTTGTCGCTCTTTTCCTGCCAAAGCTAGATTAAAAGGGGAAGCGCAAGTCAGTTGGAGATAAAAAAATGACAGGACTTTTTCAAATAGGCGATAAATTACTGCAAGCTCAGGATATGCCATCGCTCCTGAAGCGTTACCAGTTGATGCCCCAATTCTTGCGGGGTGTAATCATCGACCAAGCGATCGCATCCTTTAGTTGCAGCGACGAAGAACGCAAATCAGCCGTCGAGAACTTTCTGGTACAGCACCAACTGACAGCCCCGGATGCCAGAGAAGCTTGGCTCCGCAGCCAAAATATGACGGCAGAAGAACTTCAAGAGATGACCGTCAGGCCCTTGCTGATCGAAAAATTTAAGCAAGAGACTTGGAGGCCTAAAGTAGATAATTATTTTTTAACCCGCAAAGCCAGCCTAGATCACGTAGTCTATTCCCTGGTACGCACCAAAAATCCATCACTGGCAAACGAACTTTACTTTCGCATCCTGGAAGGGGAACAAACCTTTGCCGAAGTGGCGCGCGACTTCTCCGAAGGCCCCGAGGCCAAGTCTGGTGGCCTATTGGGCCCCGTACCCCTCAGTCAGCCTCACCCGGCCATCAGTAAACTTTTATCAGTCAGCCAGCCAAATCAACTCTGGACGCCGCGTCCTCTGGCAGAATGGATGGTAATTATTCGACTAGAAAAGTTCATACCGGCCCAGCTAGACGAATCCATGCGGCTGCACTTGATTAACGAACTCTTTGAAAGCTGGCTCGCCGAACAGATATCGCAAATAGGCCCGCTACAGCCATTTTCTTCCGTATCTTCAATATCGTGACCGAAAGCAATTTTGCTCAGGAGCCCCCGGATTTATCGGTGGAGACTTGAAAAAGCGTAGCATTTTGACAAAAAGCCTCCGGATTTATCTGTGGATTCAAATCTAAAATCTAAAATCTAAAATCTAAAAATCGGATGACTTCTTCCGCTGTTTCCCTCTCCCAAATTCAGGATTTCTTAGCTCAAACACCTCCCTTTGACCGACTGTCAGAGACGGATCTAGCAGCCTTGGTGGCTAAATGCCAGCTTCTAGGCTACCGGACGGGACAACCCCTGTTTGAACGGGAAAAAATGCCGACTCAGGTGGCAATTATCTATCAAGGTCAGGCCCGGCTGCTGGGCTTTGACCAACGATCGCAGCGCCACGTCAGTTTGCGCTTGGTGCAGTCAAAGGAAATTCTCGGCTGGGCGGGTTTGCTCAGGGGGGTTCCCTGCGAAACTGCGATCGCCTCTACAGATGTAATCGCGATCGTCCTACCTGCTGAAGATTTCCTGAGCGTACTGGAAAAACAGCCGACATTTGGAGAAGCTTTTCACGCTCACTCTTCCTTGAGCGAAGTATTTGAACTGTTGAGCCTGGAATTGCAGCGCCAAGCCGACGGCACTTCGGATCTCAAGGAACTAACTCGGCAAGCTTGGCAAGACGCGACAGTTGTCAATGTCCCAAAGGGTAACAAAAAAACCCAAGACCTCGTTAATGAACTAGATGCCGATCGAATTTGGCTAGTCAGCAGCGGCGTCTTGGGCGAGTTTCCCACCGGCAGCCGCTTTTATGCTGAAAATGCAGCCAAATCCTTAAAAGTAGAAGGCCACGCCGGCGCCCGCTTGGTCGGCTTCCGGGAACCCTCAGCATTACCAACAGAGCCATTAGATCCCCTAAATGGCGAGACAGACACAGGAACAGGAGGCTTAGGGAAAAAGCCACCCATTACTTTTGACGATGTACCCTCCGCCCCCGATCGTCCCCCAGAACGCCCAATCGACCAACACAAGGATGCGGGGAATTATCCAATTTTCCGCGCCAAAGGGCAAATAGATGCCCCGCTAGCTTGCTTCCAAATGTTGAGCAAGTATTTCGGTATCAAATTTCGTCGGGATATCATCCGCAAAGTTCTAGAAAATCAGTTAAAAACCGCTGGTCTGATCAATCTGCAAGCCTGCGGGGCGATCGCCCAAAGCATCGGCCTGACACCCCAATTGGCGCAAGTGCCAGCAGACGCCATCAACCGCATCAAAGCTCCCATAATGATTAAATGGGAAGACAGCTTTGCCATTGTTTACAGCATCACCGAGCAAGAATTGGTGCTAGTCAGCCCAGAAAAGGGGCGGATGCGGAAGCGGGTACCTCAGTTTAGAGAAATCTGGGGAGAACAGGGAGAAGTCCTGCTGCTGCAAGCGCCGCAAGTCGAACAAAAAGAGCAGTTCAGCTTCTGGTGGTTTGTACCAGCGCTGATGGAACACAAAACAGTATTTGTTGAGGTACTCCTATCCTCATTTTTTGTGCAGCTATTCGGTCTTGCCAACCCATTAATCAGCCAAGTAATTATTGATAAAGTATTGGGTCAGCGCAGCATCGACACCTTAGATATTTTGGGTGCGTTTCTGTTAGGTGTTGCCCTGTTTGAAGGATTGCTCAACGGTTTGCGTACCTTCTTATTTGTAGATACTTCCAACCGCATCGATGTCAAATTGAGTGCGGAGGTAATCGACCACTTGCTCCGGCTGCCCCAGAATTACTTTGACAACCGGCGCGTGGGAGATCTGGTTTACAAATTCAGCATGATGGGCCAGATTCGGGAATTCATGACAGGTACGGCTCTGACAGTGGTTCTCGATGCAGTATTTTCGGTGGTTTACGTCGCCGTGATGCTCTCCTACAGCGTGAAGCTAACCTTCGTATCTTTGGCGGTGGTACCGGTACTGGCGCTGATGATTGTTCTGATCAATCCGCTGGTGCTGCGCCTGATCAAACAAAGAAATATGCGTTTTGCTGACTCTCAATCCTATCTAGTGGAAGTAGTCACCGGGATTCAAACTGTTAAAGCTCAAAATATTGAACTGAAATCTCGCTGGGAGTGGTCTAGCCGTTACGCAAAATACATTACAGCTAGTTTTAAAACAATTCTGACGGGGACTACGGCAGGTACGATTAGCAGCTTTTTAAACCAGGTGGGTAACTTAGCTCAGTTGTGGGTGGGAGCTTATTTGGTACTGAGCAATGACATTACTTTGGGTCAGTTGATTGCTTTCCGAATTATTTCGGGGAACGTGACTGGTTCGCTGCTCAGGTTTGTGAGCGTGTGGCAGAGTTTCCAAGAGGTCTCGATGTCGATCGATATGCTCAAGGATATCATCGATAAACCCACGGAAACCAGCGAGGAAGACCGGAGCAATATCCCCCTCCCGGCAATTCAAGGGCAGGTTAGCTATGAAGAGGTTTCCTTCCGATTCCTGGAGAGCGGCGCGCTGCAATTGGCGAATGTCAACTTGGATTTTCCCGCTGGCAGTTTTGTGGGAATTGTGGGGGGAAGCGGTTCCGGTAAAAGTACGGCAATGAAGCTGTTGCAGCGTCTTTATCCACCGCTGTCGGGCCGGATATTTATTGACGGCTATGACATTGCTAAGGTGGAATTATATTCGCTCCGCAGTCAGCTTGGGGTGGTGCTGCAAGATACTTTGCTGTTTAACTGCACTGTCCAAGAAAATATTGCTCTGAGCAATCCCGATGCGAGTACGGATGAGATTGTGCGAGCTGCGAAATTAGCCGTAGCTCACGATTTTATCATGGGCTTGCCCGCTGGTTACAATACGGTGGTGGGAGAACGGGGTTCATCGCTTTCTGGGGGTCAACGGCAGCGTTTGGCGATCGCCCGGACGATTTTGCAAAACCCGAGACTGCTAATTTTAGACGAAGCTACAAGCGCCCTGGACTACCATTCCGAACGCCAAGTTTGCAACAACTTAGCAGAAGCTTTCGCCGGTCGCACGGTGTTTTTCATCACTCACCGCCTGACTACAATCCAAAATGCTGATGTCATTATTATGATGGATCAAGGTTCTGTAGTCGAGCGCGGAACTCATAAAGAATTAATGGCTCTGAAAGGGCGTTACTACTGCCTATTCCAACAACAAGAGTCATCGAATACGTGATGATGGGGAATGGGGCAGAGAGGGCAGAGAGGGCATCGGTAATAGTTAGTGGTTAGCCGTCACTTGTTAATAGTTTTGATAATAACAAATGCCCAAGGCCCAAATAACAACTAACAACTAACAACTAACAACTAAAAACCAACAAATAACAAATAACAAATGGCTATGAAATCGGTAATCCTTTCTGAGCAACCAGTCATTCTCGAAAAACCAGCGATTTGGTCGCGCTTGTTTTTGTGGATGATCATGCTGATGACCAGTTCGGCTGTAGTTTGGGCTTATTTTGCTAGCGTAGAGCAAGCTGTCCCCGCTGTCGGCCAATTGGAACTCAAAGATGGTGCTAGAGACATCCAAGCGCCTGCTACGGGCGCTGTGGTGAGACTTCACGTCGAAAATGGCGATCGCGTAGAAAAAAACCAGCCCCTGCTCACATTCAACCCCCTAGCACCCAGTGCCGATTTAACATCGATCAAGAAAACTAAAGAGGCCCTGGAAAAGGAAAATAAATTTTACGAAGATGTCGTCAGCGGCAAAGTTCAAGGCCCTATTCCTTCCAGCCTAGAATCCACAATCAAGGACAGACAGAGCCTTGCAGCACAAAATCAAGTGCTGCAAGCTTTGATTGACGAGCTGTACCTCAACCGGGGAGCCAGCGGAAGTTTTGATGCAGCTCAGCAGGGACTGTATGTTAATTATCGATCGGAATATCTGTCTCGGGTAGCCGCCGCCCAAGGCCAAGTTCAGGAATTAGATAAACAACTCAAGCAAGCTGAAAATGCTGAGAAAGCCGCCGGCGATCAAATGATCGTAGCGCAGCAACAATTGGGTTTTGCTCAGAACCAATTAAATTATTCTCAGCAGCAGCTAGCTTCTTCGCAAGAGCAAGTTAAATCAGCCCTGGCTCAGAAAGAGTTGGCCGAAGAACAGTTAGCGAAATCCCAACAAGTATTGAAGTCAAATCAAGGTATTTTGGGCAGACTAGGCCCGCTCGTAGAGCAAGGAGCGATCGCAGAACTGCAAAGAGAAAAGCAGGAACAAGATGTTTTCAGAGGTCAAGGCGACGTTCTGAAACAGCAAGATCAAATCAAGCAGCGCGAAGGTGAAATCAACGCCCGCAAAGGGGAAATCAATACCCGCAGAGGCGAGATCAATACGCGCCGAGGCGAAATTAATGCGCGTCAAGGTGACATCCAAAAAATAACCGCTGAAGTAGAGCGCCAGCAAGGAGAGCAAGCGCGCATTCAGGAGTCGATCGCCCGCGCCCAAGAACAGTTGAAAAACACTAAAGATGCCTGGGCAAAAGAACTTTACAGCAAAATAGCTGAAAACCAGAAACAAATTGCCAGCAGCGATTCTCAACTCAGCCGCTTCAAAGTGGAAAACCTGAAAAAGCTGTCGGAAGTAAATGCTCAGCTAGAAAAAGCCCAGCAAGTCCGCGACACTCAAATTATGAAGGCTCCGGTATCCGGCGTTATCTTCGATTTGAAGCCTTCTAAGAAGGAGAATGCGAAGTTGGATCTAGCAAAAGATCCGATATGCCAATCCATTATTAACTCGGTAGTGAAGCCTGGGGAACCGCGCCCCAAACGCTGCGAAGAAGCTTATTACGAAGCGCAGCAAACTGAGAAGCTGCTCAAGGTTTTGGACGATGAAAACGGCTTGCAAGCAGTTGTTTACCTGGAAAACAGCAACGTGGCTCTCGTGTTGGATGGTATGAAGCGGAAGCGGGAGAAGTTGGAACAATATCACGGCAAACAATTAGATGGAGAAAAGATTGACTGCGAAAAAGGCAAAAGCTGCCTGTGTCCTGAGAAGGAAGTTAATAGAGAGAAATTGGGTTTGACGCACTACGAATGCGTGCCTGTGGAACTGAATGTTGAAGCTTTTCCGGCCTTGGAGTTTGGTACTGCTCAGGGTGAAGTGAAAGAGATTAGCAGCGATGCTGAGCCTCCTACTGAACTGCGGAAATACTACGCTTTCAAAACCAAAATTAAGCTCAAAAATCAAAAGTTTGTCTTGAACAAGGGCAAGCCAACTGAACAGGAAGTTAACTTGCAGTCGGGAATGGCCGTAAGTTCTAATATCAATATCGGCAAGCGGACTGTTTTGCAGATGTTTATCAACCGATTTACTGGCAAGCTGGATACGTTCAAGACTGTTAAGTAATGGGGTGAGCAGAATTGAAGAGGACTAAAGTCCTCACTACAAACTTGATGACTGGTTTGTAGTAAGGACTTTAGTCCTAATTCCCCCGGTTCGTAGTAAGGACTTTAGTCCTAATTCCCCCGGTTCGTAGTAAGGACTTTAGTCCTAATTCCCCCGG
>RDYN01000108.1 GCA_004293365.1 Oscillatoriales cyanobacterium
CTTTGGCTGCACCCGCTGGTGGTGGAATTATGCTCTAAATAAGTCAATTGAGACTTACAAAGAAACTGGCAAAAGCCTTGGTCAGTCAGCACTTAATGCCTTACTACCTCAGCTCAAAAAAGAAACAGAAACACTCTGGTTGTCCGAATGTTACAGTCAAGTTTTGCAGGCAACGACGCTTAATCTAACCACTGCCTATAAGAACTTCTTTGCAGGTCGTGCCAGGTTTCCGCGTTACAAGTCAAAACATCGCAAGCAGTCAATTCAATATCCTCAAAATGTCAAAGTCCTAGAAGGAATTGTTCAGTTTCCGGGCAAAGTGGGCAAAGTTAAGGCTAAATTGCACAGAAATATAGAAGGAACAATCAAGACTGTAACAATAAGCAGAGATCCTTCTGGTAAATACTTTGCATCAATATTAACAGAATCTGAGGGTGAGAATCCAGCGCTTTCAACCGAGGGTAAAGTAATTGGGATTGACCTAGGGTTGACTCATTTTGCGATTGCCAGCAATGGTTGCAAAATATCCAAGTATGACAATCCTCGACATTTAGCCAGACACGAAAAAAACCTGAAACGTAAGCAGCAAAAGCTAGCTAAAAAACAAAAAGGAAGCAATTCAAGAAGAAAAGCCAGAAAAATAGTAGCTAAAGTGTACGAACGGGTTGCCAACTCCCGTCAAGATTTCCTACATAAATTATCAAGAAAGCTCGTCAATGAAAACCAAGTTGTCGTAGTAGAAAATCTTAATGTCAAAGGCATGGTACGCAATCATAATTTAGCTAAAGCAATTTCTGATGTTAGTTGGGGAACTTTCACTAATCTCCTAGGTTACAAGCTAGAGAAAAAAGGTGGTAAGTTGGTTGAAATTGACCGTTGGTTCCCTAGCTCTAAACTCTGCTCTAATTGTTATTACCAAATTGATAAATTACCGCTAAATATGAGACAATGGACTTGCCCTCACTGCGGTACTCGACACGATCGCGATGGTAATGCAGCAACAAACATTAGGGCAGTCCGTTCTGAGGCATTCGCCTGTGAGTACAGAAGCCCACGCTATAATCGCTTCGATTTAGCGTGGGTAGTTCAGTATCATTATTTTGTGTAAATGTCAAGAGTATAAATAGTTTTTTTAATAATTTTGCGATCGCCCTGCTGGGGAGATTTGGTCAGCGGGTTCATTTAAGGTAGAGGACTGGGATATGCGCGATCGGGCTTTTTGCCATACTACAGCCTTTCTCGGCAACAGTGCTGTACGGTTGGGAATGAGAAGGTAATGGGTAGAGTTATTTCCTAAATTTTTGATTGATAGGAAAACCGCAGATTAAGGCAGATTAACACAGATTAACGCAGATATTTTCAAGATATGTCTGTGAATGACAATCTGATCTGGAATTGATCGCCCCCGTACCTCACTCAATTGAGTTTTCGTAGGGTGTGGATCCATTTTTAATCTCTCTGATTCAATCGCCAATCTGATGGATCCGCACCTTAGTTGAGAGTTGAGAGTTGACAGTCTTCGTAGGGTGTGGATCCATTTTTAATCTCTCGGACTCAATCGCAAATCTCATGACGATCCACCTTACATAGCGCGTGGAGGAAACAAACCTCACAATTATTCAGTTTTTTTTAAAGATGGTGGATAGCGACACACCCTACTACTATAGGTTCATTGAATATTCGAGGTGGGTCGCTATTGAGATTGTCGGTTTTTTTTAAAGATGGTGGATAGCGACACACCCTACGACTGTTGCAAGAAACTGCATCAACCGAAGCTTGCCAATTTTTGGAATATCCTGGATTTGTGACATGAGTTCAGCCAATAGCATTCGATCGTCTCCTCGTCTGAGGATTATTGTTAGCCCGTTGACTCCTCTTTCAACAACACTTGTCCCATCCACACTGACCATACCATACTCAACATTAACACAATTATTCCTAGAGGTGGCACCAGACTAAGAATCCCCATTCCTAAGCCCAGATAACATAAGAAATTGGGTAGCTTCTGGCTTTTGAGTGCTGTCCAACTCATCAACAAAAACCACAAACCATCCAGGCTGATTGCCGCCACCGCTAGAATGCCAATCATGTTGTGGAGATGGTTACTAGATGATGCTGCTCGGTCATAGGTAGAAGCCTGGAAAATCGCATACAAACTGAGAATAGCATTACCGACTAAGCACAAAACGGAGAGGAAGCCAAACTTAGTTGCAACTGAGAGCAAGCCCGGAGTGTCACACTGTAAATAGTTTCCTAAGGCCAAAATCAGCACAGTAGAAATTCCTGCTGAGACCAACTTTAAGCCATCCTGGATCAGCAGCGGTGTAGGGTTATGGATTGCTAAGTCTATTAATTTACTCGGATCGGCGATCGCCGAAAATCCAATTAAAAAAATTACTGTAGCCAATGTTGCCATCACCACAATGACATTGATGAATGCCGCGATGCCACCCAGTTTTTGAAGGTGAGTCATAACTAAGCTCGCTTTTACGTAAATTACCTCGATGCTATTTAAATTGTCGGTTTTTTTTAAAGATGGTGGATAGCGACACACCCTGCGACTAGAGGTTCATTGAATATCCGAGGTGCGTCGCCCTGTTAGATTGTCGGTTTTTTTTAAAGATGGTGGATAGCGACACACCCTAGGACTAGCTATCTAGGAAAACTACCAATTAACAAATATGGCGGTATGAATCAAAAGGTAATCCCGTCCGCCGCTTGACATCAACAACTGATTTGTATGCGCCTTTGATCTGCCTTTCTCTAACTATTGTTTCCGCAACAACGCGATCTAAACCGCTTTGGATCAACTCTTCCGGCGAAAGAATATTTAACCGTTTCCAAGTAAATTGGGATTCTTTTTGATAATTGTAACTGAAGCAAATCATCGGGGCGATGCGTCTGACGTGACTTTCGGGAACTCCGGCGATTTCGGATAACTCTTCGGCGTGGGTAAAAAGATAGCCTTCGTTTTGCAAAGATTCAATATCGTTAGCGTAGACGATCGGCAAACCCAAGATTCTGACCATATCATCTTTGGTGCACTCGTTAATATCTATTTTGCCGCGCACGTTGGCTAATTCTTGGGCATTTGTCGCAGTTGCAGGAACCAGCAAGCCTCGGGGTGCGGTTTTGATGAGATAGCGCTTTTTCAAAGCAAAGGCTGTGACAATTTGAGCGATCCAAACGAGGGTGCCGAAATTAGCTGAAGAAGATAGCGCTAGTGCTGCTAAAGTAATGCCAATACCCCATCCCATCCAACTGCGAATATTTGTTTTTTGCCCTGCATAGGCGATCGCCAATCCGCCGAAATACGGAATAAAAGAATACCACACCCAGTTTGGAGTTTGACGCAGCCAGTATAACTCTTGAGACACTTTAGTTCTATCCTCTATCGACTGTTATTTGACTCTTATTTAAATCTCACCCTTTTCGTACATGACTTATGCAAAAAGTGGTTTGACACGCTACTCATAGGGGTAAGGTACTTGTGGGCGAACCCTACTACATATAAGAATTTGTGCGTAAATCCTGTTAACCGTGGATTCTCTTCTTCCTAATGACTAATGACTAATGACTACTGACTAATGACTGCTGACTACAATTCCCGCAGCAGTTTTTGGCGTTTTTCTTCATATTCTTCGGCGGTAATTGCGCCCATATCGTAAAGTCCTTTCAATTCTGCGATCGCCCCTGTGACATCTTTTGCCCCTCTGAGGGCATACCCAGACGGCAACATTCCGCCATTGTACTGTAGCTGAAAAGCTTGCTCCGACATCAACAGCAGCCCGATAAAATCAAAAAATGCGAATAGTGAAGGAATTAATGTCCAGGAAAAGAGCAAATAAAATACTCCTGCTACATTGTTCCCCAAATAAAATTTGTGGCCTCCGAAACCTCCGATAAAGAAAGCTACAACAACTGCTACGGTTCTATCTTTTACCATTTTTCCCTTTCCCCAGTTTTTTACTTTAACGAACGCGATCGACAACGAAGGCGATCGAGGCAAGCAATATTACTAATTTTTACTCATTTATTTGGGTTTTTGCGAAACTTGGACATCGCAAAATACAGCAGAACTATACCGGCTTGAGCCTGTAGAATGACCGAGTAGCCTCTCAAGAAATAATTGAGTTCGCTACCGGAATTGAAAGAAAATATTAAAATGCCTAGGGCTGCATAGGGTGTGAAACGCATCCAACTTGGCGTTCCCTCTAACTTGTGGCTGTTGAAATTGCTCATGGGGTTGAAACCTCATCCTTACTTAAAATTAACATAAAAATTAGCCGGATGGTCAAGCTCGGTTGGGTGCGATCGCCCGGGCTAACCTTCCATCGATCGACCCACAAGATATTACTTCCATCTTAAAACAAGTTTTTCCGTTAAAGTAAGCGACCGGGCGATCGCGAAATTCAACCTCAGCAGACAATGCCGGTAAATGTCACAAAAACCCGGTTAATTCACAATTATTAACAACCGCCCTAATTAACCCGCGCCGCCGCCCAAAAGAAACAGACTCAGGAGAGTTCCGCTATTCCAAAGACTGTGCAGAAGCATGGGGGCGAGGAGATTGCGCGATCGCGTGTACACAAACCCCAACACTGCGCCCAAAGTCGCCAAAGGCAGAATCTCAGAGACACTCAAGTGAGCCACCGCAAACAAGAAAGCCGAAGCTGCGATCGCCCCAGAAACAGGCAAATAGCGAGTCAGAGAAGGCAGTAGAAAGCCCCGAAACACGATTTCCTCAAAAACCGGAGCGGCGATCGCAGCAGTGCCGAAAAACACCGCCAGAGCCACGTTATCCCTACCTTCAAGGACGATCGGCAAAATCGGATTGCTGCCGCCTTGTCCCTGCCACAATTGCTGATTGATCAGCGACACCACAACCACCAAAGGCAAAGCCACAAAATAGCCGCCAAACCCCCACAAAAACCAATTTCCCCGCCAATCAATCCGAAACCAACCATCAGGTAAAGGCAAAAAAGACTTGACAGAAAAATACAGTACCGAAAGCCCCCCAGCCGACAGCAACAAATAAGTAGCAAAGATATAAAAAGCCTTTTCCCGCGGGTCAAAAGTAACAGGATTCAGTTTTAAAACAGCCAGAGAAACAGGCAGCAACAAATAGGGAATCAAGATTTGCCCGACAAAGAAAAACCCGACCACCAGCACCTGCCAAACAATCTCGCCATCCCAAGGCACATCCCAAGCCAAGCTAGAATTTCGCGCCAACAGCGGCCCAGAACTTGCCTTATCTAACTGCTGCCGCTGCAACAGCCACTGCACGATCAAACCAACCAGCAAAACCGTACCAATACAAAGTGCGATCGCCGGAACACCAACAACAACTGCCAACTTTTCTACAGCTTGCTCGGCCGTTACTTGCTCTGCAGCTTGCAGCGCCACCAGCTCCTTAGAACGTTCTTGCAGCTTGTAAAGTTGAGCTAGCGCGCGATAGCGAAACCAGCCATCCAAAGACTTTTGAATGCGCGGCTCTGCATCGGGCAAAAGTTGAGGCGGATTGCTCCAAATTCCCGTTAAAACCTGAGCAGTTGCCACGGAAGGATCGGCATCAATTTCATTTTTGTACCGCTCAACTACACTTTTCCAAGTTGGGAGCGCCTCCTCAGTTTTGCCGCTGGTAGCCTGCAAAATTCCCAATCGCAAGTCAAGTTCGTTTAGCAGCGCTGACTGTTGCTTAATTGACTCTGACAAAGCCTTATTTTGAGCAAAATTCAGAGTATTATCTTCAGACTTGGAGGCGATGGCAGACTGATTTTTTGTGAATTCTGCTTGAGTTGTTTCGAGAGTTTTTCGAGTCGAATCCCGCGCGTCTTTATACTGCGTCAAAGCTGTATTTAAAGGATCGGAACCGATAATATTGTTGCGCGCCGAACTTAAATTAGCACTCTGATTATTTTCTCCTTCCCACTCCGAGGCGTGCAGCAGCAAATTTGTCTGATAGAGTTCCAGCCGGCTTTGAATTTGCGGCTCATTCCAACTAGCAAGTAAAGATAAACCGACCAGGGCGATCGCGATCGCCGTTAAAATACCTAAAATTATCCGTTTCAGTGTCATTCCTGGTTTTCCGTCCCGCGCAAATCCGTGGCTAAGTCTTTCCGTTCTTTAATCATAGGTCGTTGCAGTCGAGAGTATCCCCCCAACTGGTAAAATTTCACTGGCTGATCTTTTTTACTTGCGTCGTACCCTTCGACTGGGTAAGGTACGCACCGGATTGGTCTACAGTTTGACGACTAAGCCTCGATCCCCCCTAGCCCCCCTTCAGAAGGGGGGGACAAGAGTCTGCTCAAAGTCCCCCTTATTAAGGGGGATGCGAGGGGGATCGAGACTACGGTAGAAACGAGATTTTTCAATGAGATCAGGCGTACACCAGCAGCCACGGACTCAGTAACAGGCTAAATCTAAAATCTAAAATCTAAAATCTAAAATCGAATGACCCGCATTATCTTAGTCCGTCACGGCAAAAGCACATACAATCAAGAACGCCGCATCCAAGGCCGCCTCGACAAATCAATTTTGACAGAAGCAGGCCGCGCCGGCGCAAAGCAAGTAGGCGACATCCTGAGCAGTATCACCTTTGATGCCGCCTATACAAGTCCCCTGCAACGAGCCAAAGAAACAGCCGAAATCATCCTGTCGCGCTTGACAAATCCGCCACAACTCCAACCAACCGATAAATTGATGGAAATCGATTTGCCATTGTGGGAAGGAATGCTGCGTCAAGAGGCGATCGACCAATTCCCCGAAGCATATCAGCAATGGCAACAACATCCAGACAAATTTTCCATGAAAATCCCTTCCCCCGAAGGAGAAATCGAACACTTTCCAGTATTGGCAATTTTTGCTAACGCCCGCAATTTTTGGCAAGAGCTGGTATCGCGCCACAGTTCTGGTACAATTCTAGTAGTAGGTCACAACGGAATTAACCGCGCCCTCATCGCTACAGCCTCAGAAATTGCCCCGAGTTACTACCAATCCATTCAACAGTCTAATTGCGGAATTAGCGTCATCAATTTTGGAACTTCTCCTGCAGCTAACGACGAGCAAACAGAGCCAAAACCAAAAATTGCAGTTCAATTAGAATCGCTAAATTTAACCGCCCATACCGGAGAAATCTTCCCGAAACCGAGGGACGGACACAGCGGCCCGCGCTTGTTGCTAGTACGTCACGGCGAAACAGACTGGAATAGAGCAGGTAAATTTCAAGGACAAATAGACGTACCGCTCAACGATAACGGCCGCGAACAAGCTCGGCAAGCCGCAGAATTTCTCAAAGATGTAAAATTAGATTTTGCCATCAGCAGTTCCATGCTGCGCCCGAAAGAAACTGCCGAAATTATTCTGAAATATCACGGCGATTTGCAACTGGAACTCCGCGACGAATTGCGCGAAATTAGCCACGGACTTTGGGAAGGAAAATTTGAATCAGAAATAGAAGCATCCTATCCGGGTTTGCTCGAAGAATGGAAAACATCTCCTGAAAACGTGCAAATGCCCGAAGGAGAAAATTTGGAGCAAGTTTGGAGTCGGGCGATCGCAGCGTGGCGAGAAATTGTAAAATCAGTTTCGGGTACAGGAATTGTAGTTGCTCACGATGCCGTCAACAAAGCCCTCCTCTGCCACCTATTCGGTCTAAAACCCGAACATTTCTGGAAATTCAAACAAGGAAACGGCGCGGTTAGCGTAATCGATTATCCCCACGGCCCCGACGGTTTGCCCGTATTGCAGGCGATGAATATCACAACTCATTTAAGCGGCGGCGTTTTCGATCAAACAGCAGCCGGAGCACTTTAATAGGTTTGTAGTGAGGACTTCAGTCCTCATGAAAATCAGAGGACTAAAGTCCTCACTACGAACAGGTTTGTAGTGAGGACTTCAGTCCTCATGAAAATCAGAGGACTAAAGTCCTCACTACGAACTTTATAACGGTTATGTTACGAGACATGAGATAAGTTCTGAAATGTTTAAACTTTTATGTTGGAATCTTAATTTATGACTCGCGAACTGCTACAAAATGTAAGGGTGCTAGATCCAGTTTCAAAGATCGATCGCACCGCTGATATTCTAATTACCGAAAATCAGATCGAAGCAATCCAAGAAAACATCACCGAAATTCCCGCCGACACCGAAGTCCGAAATTGCCGAGGACTAATTTTAGGGCCAGGATTAGCCGATATCTACAGTCATAGCGGAGAACCGGGTTTTGAGGAACGAGAAACCCTAGAATCCTTAATGCACGCAGCGGCGGCTGGCGGTTTTACGCGAGTGGCAATTTTACCCGATACCTCGCCGCCCGCGGACAATTTGGCCGGTTTAGCTTTGTTGCAGCAACACATCCGCAATTTGTCACCCGGGCTGCCCCGCTTGTATTTTTGGGGCGCTCTGACAGCGGGAGTTAAAGGGCAGCAGATGGCCGAGTTGGGGGAGCTGGCCTCCTCTCCGGTAGTGGGGTTTGCGGACGGTTTGCCGCTGTCTAATCCGGCTCTGGTGAGGCGTTTGCTTGAATATATCCAGCCTTTGAACAAGTCGGTGGCTTTGTGGCCGTGCGATCGCACTTTAGCCGGAAATGGCGCAGCGCGGGAAGGTGCAGTCTCCGTGCGCTTGGGTTTGCCGGGAATTCCCGCGAGTGCCGAAACATCCGCTTTGGCCGCAATCCTGGAGTTGGTGGCATCTGCGGGCACTCCGGTACACATCATGCGCGTCTCCACCGCCCGCAGCGTGGAATTGATTCGAGATGCTAAGGCGCGGAATTTGCCGGTGACGGCGAGTGTCACTTGGATGCACTTGCTGTTGAATGTCGGCGCAATTTCTGGAAACTCTCAAGATTCGGGCGGGAAAAACGCTCTAACGGCTTCGGTTCCTTACGATCCGAATTTACACCTCGAACCGCCGTTGGGCAATCGCAGCGACCAATTAGCCTTAATTCAAGCTGTGAAAGATGGGGTGATTGATGCGATCGCGATCGACCACAATCCGCGTACCTACGAAGAGAAAACCGTGGCTTTTGCTGATAGTCCCCCAGGGGCGATCGGCTTAGAATTAGCGCTACCTCTGTTATGGCACGGACTCGTAGAAACTGGTGAATTTTCCGCTTTAGAACTGTGGCGAGTGTTGAGTACAGGCCCCGCCGTTTGTCTCGGCCAAACCCCCGCTACGGTGGCACCGGGCGTCTCTGCTGAGCTGATTTTGTTCGACCCAGAAATGAGTTGGACGGTTGAGGGGCAGAGTCTGAAGTCGCGATCGGCAAACACACCTTGGTTGGGACAGCAAATAGCCGGAAAAGTTCTACAAACTTGGGTTTATTGACCGTTAGAAGGGAGAGGGGGAGAGTGGGAGAGTGGGAAAATTCCCAATTACCAATTACCCATTCCCAATTATATCATGTCCGGTTGATTACCATCACAAAAACAGTTTGATCGTTTGGACTTCAGTCCGCTTTATGCTGCGGACTGAAGTCCAAACGATCAAACCTTGCTTATTGGGGTCAATCGATCGGACATGATATTACCCATTACCATCAAAAAAAATCCGACTTACCCTCAGACAATATTGACTGCATTTCCTGAGAGCGTTTTAGGTAATTTTGCGCTACGCAATCTAGCGGATTTTTACGCACGCACTCAGCAAACAATTGTGCCGCTTCTTTATGTTTGCTCGCAGTGTAGTTCCACAAAGCTTCTAAAAATATATTAAAAGTTGCTAACTTCCCCTCCTTCACGAACGGCGGATCGGCATCAAATACTTCATGAATCGTCACCAACTCTGATTTGCCTTTAACTCTAACTCGACCAATATTTCTGATGGCATATTTCGGATATTCACTGACATTTAACTGTAAAAAAGTATTGTTAGTAATTAACATCGATACCCCGTAACTTTTGGTCATAGTTTCCACGCGGGAGGCTAAATTCACCGCATCGCTAATCACTGTACTGTCCATCCTCGTTGTTCCCCCAACTGTTCCCAGCATCAGGTTGCCCGTATTGATACCGATCCCAATTTTAATTGGTGCAAAGCCCTCATTAACGCGGTGTTTATTATAATCGTCGAGACGGTGCAGCATAGAAATTCCAGCATTCACAGCATCGCTGGCACTGTGACCGAACAAAGCCATAATTGCATCACCAATGTATTTATCAATAAAACCATTATTTTCAATAATAGTTGGCTCCATGCGGCTCAAATAAGAATTAATAAACTTGAAATTTTCCTGAGGAGTCATGCCCTCAGAAAGAGTCGTAAAATCCCGAATATCCGAAAACAAGACAGACATTTCTTTTTCCACGCTGTCGCCGAGTTTGATATCAACTAAGCTGTCACGGCCCAGCAGCGAGACAAATTCATTCGGCACAAACCGTCTCGCAGCATTGGTTAATTGTGATTGCAGTTCCAAGGCTAATTCTAACCTCTCATTCACTTTTCGGAGTTCGGCATTTTGTGCTGCTAGTTTTTTATCCTGACTGTAGCTGTGGACGGCTTCTGTCACCGTCAATTTTAAGTCTTCAGTTTGCCAAGGCTTGCCGATAAAGCGGTATAGTTTGGCGTGCTTAATTGCACTTCCCACAGCTTCAATAGTCGCCTGCCCTGTTAGCATCACCTTGAGAGTTTTCGGAGAGATTTCGTGAACCCGCCTTAACAATTCATCTCCTTTCATATCAGGCATCACGTAGTCCGAGATAATTAAGGGAATCTCTTCTCCATCGGCCATTAATTCAGCAACTAACTCTAGAGCATCCTCGCCTCCTTCCGCAATTTCAATTCGGTAAGTATTGCCTAAAGCGTCTTTTAATTCAGCTTTGAGGCTTTTGAGAACCGTGGTTTCGTCATCGACGCAAATAATCACTTGTTTGCTCATAGCGATAAAGCCGTTTTAATGGTTTCGATTAACTCTTCTTCCGACCAAGGTTTGTGCAAACAGCGGTGCAAGTCAGCTTCGTCAAAAGCTCTTTGAACAGCATCTTCATCTGCTTGACCAGTCAGCATCACTTTCACTATCTTTGGAAACTTTTTATGGACGCGAATGAGAAATTCATCTCCTTTCATTCCCGGCATCAACCAATCAGAAACAATCAAGATAATTGTTGTATCATCGTCATTAAATTCATCTATCAATTCTAAGGCCTCGGCTGGATTTTCTGCTAATTCATAAACGTAGGTATTGCCAAAGGCTGATTTTAGTTGAGTTTTGAGACTTTTCAAAACTACTTTTTCGTCGTCAACGCACAGAATTACCGGTTTAGACATATTTTTTGCTCAGAGCGATTGTTCGTTGTTGACTCTTGAATGTATCCCCTGATTTGTAGGGATCGCTGCCTGTAAAAACCCGCATAACGCAAGTTGCCGAAGCGATACGGGCAATGCTTGGCTACTTAGCTTATCCCGGATTGACGGGTATAGAAACGGTAAAAGTGGTTTTGCCAGGAACCGATGCAACTTCGATAGTCCCGCGATGTTTTTCAATGATTTTTCTGACAATATCGAGTCCTAAACCTGTGCCTTCACCCGGTGGCTTAGTTGTGAAGAAAGGCTCGAAGATTTGGGCAATAACTTCTTCAGGAATTCCCTTACCGCTATCGGTGACTGCGACTTTGACACGATTGCTTTCTTGAAAGACATCCAGAGTTAATGTGCCTTTATTGTCCATTGCTTGCAGGGCATTATGTATGAGATTTGTCCACACCTGATTTAGTTGATCGGGGTAGCAGAGTACAGGTTCAATTTGTTGGAAGTTTCGCAATACTTCTACCCCGTGTTTCAGGTTGTTTTGATAAAGGGTAAGTACGGTTTCTATGCCTTCAACTAAATCCGATTGAATCATCACTTCTGAAGAGTCATGCCGCGCATAATTTTTCAGGGCAAAGACGACTTTTGATGCTCGATCCGTTGCGGTATTAATTGTTTGGGTTCCGCGCTGGATTTCTGTGAGTTTGTAAGCCATGTCTAAGATCAAATCGCGCTCTGGTTTTTGCAGCAGAGACAAAAAGTCATCGGCTTCATAAATGCCCATGTCTACTAAGGTGTCGGCGATATCATCGGCTTCGTCAATGTTTTCATCTTCGAGTTGACCGACTAAAGTTCGCTTTAATTTCCTTTCTTCTTTGGCTGTCAACGTTATATCTTTTTGCAGCGATTGATTTAGTAACATGAAGAAAGTATCGGCTTCTTCGGGAGAAAACGATTGAAAAAGTGCAGGCAAGTTGGAGAGGGTTTGTCCCAAGAATTTGCTCATATTTCCGGCACTGGATCTTATCGCACCCAGCGGAGTATTTAGTTCGTGGGCGACTCCCGCCACTAATTGTCCTAAAGCAGCCATCTTTTCTGAATGAACTAACTCTTGTTGGGTGGTTTGTAGGTGGTCTAATGCTGTACTGAGTTCTTGCGTCCTTTCACTAACTTGAACTTCGAGATTGCGGTTGTATTCTGCTACTAATTTCTCAGATTCTTTGCGTTGGGTAATGTCTGCAAAAGCTGCGATCGCATAATTCACATTCCCCTTTTCATCATAAATTGGCGTTCCCCAAACTTCGATCGGAATAGTCCTGTTTTGCTGGTGAATTTCTATGTCGTCAGCGTTGACACTTGCCCCTCGAAAAGCACAAAGTATCGGGTCTTTTTCTTGAGGATAGATTTCCCCGCTATCGGCGAGATAAATTTGATATACCTCTCCAATTTCTGCGGATTTGATATCGTCAACTATACCTTTTCCAAGCAAGGATTGAGCCCGAGAATTAACGTAATAAGGTTTACCGCTGGGTTCTGCTACAAATATCCCGACCGGCACGGCTTCTAAAATTTGGTTGAGCCGACTTTTACTCTCGGATAATTCGGCGTTTAAATTTTGCATTTCCTCAAAAGAAAATTGCAGTTGTTCTGCCATACTTTTAAATGAGTTTGCAAGTTCGCCTACTTCATCATTGCGGTTTATTTCTACAGTTTTTCCCCACTTACCTTTGGTAATATTTTTTGCTGCTTCATTCAAATGTAAAATTGGCTTTGTTACCCATCTGGCTGTTAGTACGCCGACAATTATAGCTGCTGCAAAGGCTGCAATGCACAGCAAAACTGTAGTTTTGTTGTTGGCATTAATCTGTTCCAAGAAATCTGATTCTGGAATAATTACTACAATCAGCCAGTCCAAACCTTTATCATCTTTGAGGGGAGTAACTTGCATGAATTGTAGCTCGTCTTTAATGTTCAAGCTAAGCTGTTGGGTTTGCTGAATGTTGTTGAGGTTCCCAAAGTGTTCTTGCAGGTATTTAGTAGTGAGGCTGATGGCGGCGTTTTGGCTAGCCGTTGCCTGAATTCTTTCTGTATCTTCACCCTTGATTAGATATACCGGATCTTGAGTTGATGTCGTAATTAATTCGCCCGATCGCTCTATAATAAATGTCTGCCCAGATTTGCCAATTTTTAACTTCTGGAGGAACTCGTTAACTCGCGAAAACAGCAAATCAGTGCCGAAAATTGCCTGCAACTGTCCCGATTCGTCGTATAACGGTTGCGCCGCTGTAATTCCGAGTCCTTTGCTGGTAAAGTCGGCGTAAATTTTGCTCCAAGTTGCCGTTTGTGCTTCGCTTGCTGCTGTGTACCAGGGACGAATTCGCGGGTCAAATTTAGGTTTTACTTTAACTAAGTTAGTCGGTTCGCCCCGGTTGTTTGCAGCATAATAATTCATGTTGCCGTCTGTAAGTTCGCTGCGTTCTTGCAATAAAAAATTTCCCTCATTCGTGCGCCGCGCGGCAATAAAATCTCCGCCGGGAGTCGCAATATAGGTAACGCTTACTGTGTCAAAAGTTTGCAGTTGCTTCCAGAAGTGGCGCTGTATTCTGGGAGTGTCTTGCAAGTTGAGATCTCCGAGTTCAAAAGCATTGGCTTTGAATTGATTTAATTGGTGGGGAAATGTCATGTATGCTTGGACTCGTTCGGAGATGCGATCGCTAATTTCTTGCTGCAATTTGGTAGCAACTTCGTTAACAGCTTGCTGTCCGTTGCGAAATGACAAATAGCCCACAACTCCCACTGCTGCGAAGATTTGCAAGACGAAGGGAACTATCAGCACTGTTCGCAAAGGGAGGGAGCGAACTGCTTTTACCGCCTCTGAGCCACCAGATTTGGTTGGTTTTAAAACTTTGATGTTTGAGGGAGTAGTCATGCTTGGAAAAACTTGTTGCTTAGGAAATACTTTCTGGATTTAATTAGTTGCACCCAACAAGTTATGATTTGTTATTCCAGCACCCTGATTTTGAATTTAGCAGTGCTATAATACAGACCACGACTTTCCGCTGCATTATAGCAAATCCTGTGCAAACAGCGATCGCGCCATCTAATACTTCTTGATTGATTGTAGTGACAACTACTACTGTAGGTGGCCGACATCCACCTTAAAAATTTGGATGCCTACTCGCAAGCATCGCCAGACAGTATTTCCCTTTTCCTCAGTGCTGTCAAAAAAATGATGCTGTAAATCCGCAGGCAGTTCTCCTGGCGATCGCACCTACAAAAAATTTCACAAATCCTTGATATTTGCTATCAGGCTCGCAGTTTATTTGACAAAATGAATCAAAGGAAAACAACTGTAATTAATTTTACAACAAAATAGAGTGAATATCCGGATTTTTGGGAATTTGTTGCAGTTCCTGTCCTGGACGCAGAACTTCTAGATGTAGGGTGTCCCGTGCATCACCTTACTTGCCGCCATGAGTAGCGTGTAAAACCACTTTTTGGGCTGAGTCCTAAGTTGTTAAATTGTAGATGCGAGCTGAGCAGCAGCGTTGCCCCCGATCGCTCCCAGGAAAAATAAATATATCCTTGCCCCCCCCTAAAGCTACTTTTTTTTTGCGATAAAAACGGGAAAAACGTAATTATGTTAAAGGGAACTTGGGAGCGGATATCCAGATTTTGAGTGCAAAACAAACACTAAATATTCCGGATTTTTGACCTGAGATCTGAAATAAAGATATTCGTCTTTGGGAACACATACATTAGCAATTTGTCTTAATTGTTTAAGCCAATTGGCTTAAATTTGGCTTTTTCAGGTCGCTGACAGTAAAAAGGTGCGATCGCTCTGTGCAATCTAGCTCATACAAAATAAGATCGAGACTCGTGCGATGCGTGCAAGTGCGATCGCGAGACTCAATCAAAAAATTAGCGCCTCTCATGGTACAATCCTCTGTAATTGGCAATTTCACCTCGAAAAACACGCCTGCCCAGAAAACAACTCCCGCCGCCTTTTCGCCCCATACTTCGATCGATAGTCTCATCGCCAGAGACAATGTTTTGACCCACCAAGCCCAAAAAAAGGGGCAAATACATGACTGATGTTGTTCCTTCGTGGAATTCCCCACCGCAAAACCTCACATTAGACATCAACGAAATTCATGTTTGGCGGGTCTCTCTGGCTCAAACAGCGTCTTGCTTGCAGAGTTTACAACAGACTCTCTCTACCGACGAACAGACAAAAGCAGAGCGTTTCCACTTTCCAAAAGGTCGAGATCAATTTATCGTAAGTCGCGGCGCGCTGAGAGCAATTCTGAGTCGCTATCTGCACCTAAATCCCAGCCTTCTACGCTTTGAATACAACCCCTACGGCAAACCCTCACTCATCGTCCCCCAAGCTGGAGATACCCTGGGTTTCAATTTATCTCACTCTCACGAACTTGGAGTAATTGCAATTACCAAAAATCGAGATATTGGCATCGATATTGAACGCATCAATCCCAACTTTCCTTGTCTAGAAATTGCGGAAAAGTTTTTTTCACCATTAGAAAATACGGTGCTGCGTTCTCTCTCCGAATATCTCCAAAACCAAGCTTTTTTCACCTGCTGGACTCGGAAAGAAGCCTACATCAAAGCAGTCGGCAAAGGACTATCTATTCCCCTGAATCAGTTTGATGTCAGCCTCGCACCAGGAGAACCAGCAGCGCTGTTAAATGTTGAACAAAACCCCGAAGAAGCATCGAAATGGTCTTTAATTGAATTAATTCCAGGTTCAGATATGGTGGGCGCTGTTGCGGTGGCAGGAGATTGTATGAAACTTCATTATTGGGAGTGGACAGAGTAGTTTTGAAGTCCGGTTCGCAGTCAGGACTTTAGTCCTTCTTCAGGTTCGTAGTGAGGACTTTAGTCCTTCTAAAAAGGTTCGTAGTGAGGACTTTAGTCCTTCTAAAAAGGTTCGTAGTGAGGACTTTAGTCCTTCTTCACATTCAAAGAGAGGACTGAAGTCCGAACGATCAAACAGTTGTTTAGTGCAATACCTAAATGTTTGGCCAAGACTTGGACGTGAAGTGCGATCGCAAAGTAGTAATGCTTCCCCGGAATATTAATTAAGACTTGCGATCGCAGTTTGCTCACAGTCAGCCCCATAATTAATTCTTGCCTCATATTGTTTTCAGCCCAGATTTAATAATCTCAATTAATTCCGATTCCAACCAAGGCTTATACAAGCACGAATGAAGATTTGCTTCCTTTTTTACCCTCGCAATAGCAGCTTCATCAGCTTGACCTGTCAGCATTACTTTTACGATTTTCGGGAATTTTTGGTGGATGTGAATCAGCAGATCGTCCCCCTTCATCCCCGGCATTAACCAATCTGATACAATCACCAGAACTGGAGTATCATCTTCAGTAAGCTCCTCTAGCATTTCGAGAGCATCGAGGGCATTTTCGGCCAGTTCATAAGAATATTCAGTACCAAAAGCTGACTTGAGTTGCACTTTGAGACTCTCCAATACAGCGATTTCATCATCAACACATAAAATTACTGGTTTAGGCATTTTAACTTTAACAGGAAAAATTGTGATTTGGGAAGTGGGAATTGGGAGAAAGAGAAAGAAATAGCGATCCGTCGATCCGTAACACCTGTTTTAAAAAGGAATGCAACTGCATGCCCGCGATTCAAACCCTGATAGTCATCAGTCATTCCCAATCTAAAATCTAAAATCTAAAATGGTATGACTTCAGTTTCGTGCTACTAATTCCTCGGCAAATAAACTGTAAACGTGGTTTGTCCGGGAAGTGATTTTACTTCTATTTTACCTTGATGTTTGTCAATTATTTGCTTAACAATATGCAACCCTAAACCGCTGCCTTCCCCTAAAGATTTCGTAGTAAAAAAAGGCTCAAATATTTTCTGTTGAATGTCAAAAGGTATTCCTTTGCCTGTGTCAGTCATCGTAATCTTTATCTGCTCATCTTCCTCCATCGCATCAATAGTTAAAGTACCTTGATAGTCCATAGCGTGCAAAGCATTGTGGACGATATTTGTCCACACCTGATTGAGTTCGTCAGGATAGCAAAGTACAGGGGGTAGTTCTGGAAGGTTCAGCACTACATTCACTCGATTTTTGATTTGATTGTGATAGAGAGTCAACACCGTTTCGATGCCATCAGCTATCTTGGCTAAACTCCTCTCGCTCGACGGTTGACCTCCTGTGTATTCTTTGAGAGCAAATATTATTTTTGCCGCTCTATCTGCTGCTATTGCTATGGTTTGCATACCTCTTTGCATACCGGAAATTTTATAAGCACTGTCTAAGATATATAAACTATCAGGTCTTTTTAACAGTGGCAAAAAAGGCTCTATTTTGTCATAAATTCTCATGTCCACAATCGTATCAGCCAAATCCTCGGGTATTGCAACTTTTTCTGATTTAAATTGACTGATAAAAAGCCTTTTCACTTTGCGGTCTTCTTTGGCAGAGAAACTGGGTTTTTCTTGGAGCGACCTATTGATTAATGCTAAAAAACTTTCCGCTTCTTCTATAGATAAAGATTGAAACAGTGCTGGCAACTGCTGTAGAGATTGCTCTAAAAACTTAAAAATGTTTCCCGCCGAAGAGCGAATTGCTCCCAATGGAGTATTGATTTCGTGAGCAATTCCTGCAATTAATTGTCCCAAGGCTGCCATTTTTTCTGAATAAATTAGTTCGGTTTGAGTAGCTTTTAATTCTAGCAAAGTAGCATTCAATCTTTCATTAGTTTCCGCTAGCTCATCATTTTTTGATTGCAAATTCTTTTGCAGATTTTGTAAACTCAAGTGAGTTGCGACACGAGCCAAAACTTCTTCTACTTGAAAAGGTTTGGTAATGTAGTCTACTCCACCGACGCCAAAAGCTTTGATTTTATCCAGTACATCGCTCAAGGCACTGATGAAGATCACGGGTATGCCGCGAGTGCGATCGTCCGCTTTGAGCTTTTCGCAGACTTGATAGCCGTCCATCACCGGCATATTAATATCCAGCAAAATCAAATCCAAAGCAACGGTTTGGGCAATTGATATAGCTTGGTTTCCATCCCGTGCGGGTCTAACATTGTACCCTTGTTCTGTCAAAATGCCAGCGAGAAGGCGCAAATTAGCTGGAGTGTCGTCAACTACAAGAATATTCGCCGTTGGTGGGACTATTTGCTGGCTGCTCACGATCGCTTAAACTCTCTTGTGTTATTTTTTAGAGCTGTCAATTAAAATCACTATTTTACCGCAGTTGAACTGATTTGCCAAGATAGTCGCGACTTTCCCTCAACTGATACCAGTTCAAAAAAACAATGCCACTCTATGCGATATCCGAACCCTCATGCCAGTCATTACGAATCTCAAATCTCAAATCGAAAAATGGAAAATCCTATGAGACTGTTCTCTGAAGAGAGGACGCTAGGCACTAAACGCTCATCCACCCGGTGTATGACTGTATTTATTGTTGCTCAACCGAGGATTTTTGAAAGCAGCCTGGTTTCTCACTTATAGAACCCATTTGAGATCTTTGGGCGATAGCGTAGAATCAAGGCAGAGTAGGTGAATTTGAGTAAATTGAGGTGAGAAATGGGGTATTCAAGTGA
>RDYN01000109.1 GCA_004293365.1 Oscillatoriales cyanobacterium
GGTTTGTGCATCATTACAATGCTAATTTACAACTCTAAATGCCTACTTTTCTTTGACGTGAGTTTTATTCTCTCGATCCTTTCCTTCAGGGCACTACCAGCTTTCCAAGCTTGTCCGATCGCAATTTGTTCGGGAATTACCCAAGCGTGTACCCATCTCAGAATGGTTCGCAAATCGTTAAGGGCGTTGCTGTTGACTTGTCCTCCCAACACGCTGATTGCACCCGCAACTTTCCCGTCCAAATGCTCGAAACTCATCAAATCCAGGGCATTCTTGAGAGCACCGCTAACGCTACCGTGATACTCCGGCGTTGCCAAAATTAAACCGTCGGCTTGCTTCACCCCATTCCGCAGCTTTTCCACGTCCGGGTAATCGTGATAATCATTCTCTCCGTCGCAGAAGGGCAGATTGAGCGATCGCAAATCTAATATTTCAACTTCCGCGCCCAGGGCCTGGGCCCGTCCTGCTGCTATCTTCAGCGCTAACTGGCTGTAGGAGCCAGGCCGCAAACTTCCACCAATGCCGACAATCTTTACCATAGGACTTGAAAAACAATAACTACTTGATTAAAGCGTACTCAGTACGACTATGATTAATGTAACAAGTGCGATCGGCAAATGTCAATCGATTTTCGGTTTTGGATTTGAGATTTGAGATTTACGGACGTGGCCGAGAAACCGGGTTTTTGCCAAAATCCTTGGTAAAAGCCTCAGATCAGGTAAAAAACCCGGTTTCTGAGTCTCCGTGCGTAAGTTCAGTGGAGGGGCCGAGAAACCGGGTTTTTGCCAAAATTCTTGGTGAAAGCCTCAGATAAGGGAAAAAACCCGGTTTCTGAGCCGCAGTGGGTTCAAAATCCAGCATCTTGAGCGGCCCCTGGAAATACAGGCGAGAGATAAACCCATTGAACACCCGGCATCTTGTTAAAATAAACGAACGTAGCAAACCACAAGCGGTCAATCTTAGCAGTCTTCAACCTCGGGCACAGCAATATATATGAAAAATTCTTGGAAACACGCATGGCTGGGGCATCTAGCTGTAAAAAAAGACAAATCGAGCCAGCAGAATCCTAAAAAATCAATTCCAGGACGAAATCTGTGGCGCATTCTGGGTAGTTTGGTGATTTCTCAAGGAATATTGCTCTCTACCCCGGTTTTTGCCGACAGCGCGCCAAACAACACGATGAGTTACAGCCAACTGATCGACAACATAGAAAAAGGACAAGTCACTAAAGTCGAAATAGACGAAATTCAAAGAACTGCCAAAGTTAGGCTAAAAGATCAAAAAAACGATCAGGCGCAAATTGTTACTCTCTTCGACTACAACAACCGAGAACTCTACTCGCAAATCCGCGCCAAAAAGATTGACTTTGAAGTCAAACAAACAGCCGACAACGCCGCCGCAGTTAGTTTAGTCGTAAACTTGCTGGTAATTTTTGCAGTGTTGGCAGTGTTGATGGCTATCCTGCGCCGATCGACCCAATCGCAAGGAAATGCCATGAACTTCGGCAAATCCCGAGCCCGTTTCCAAATGGAAGCCAAAACCGGCGTGATGTTCGACGATGTAGCAGGTATCGAAGAAGCTAAAGAAGAACTGCAAGAAGTTGTAACTTTCCTCAAAAAACCCGAACGCTTCAACGCCATCGGCGCCAAAATTCCCAGAGGAGTTCTGTTAATCGGGCCTCCGGGAACAGGTAAAACCATGTTGGCAAAAGCGATCGCAGGGGAAGCAGCCGTCCCCTTCTTCAGCATCTCCGGTTCAGAATTTGTCGAAATGTTCGTCGGAGTCGGCGCCTCCCGCGTCCGCGACTTGTTCAAGAAAGCGAAAGACAATGCGCCCTGCATCGTCTTCATCGATGAAATAGACGCCGTAGGAAGGCAGCGCGGTGCTGGTATTGGCGGCGGAAATGACGAGCGCGAACAAACTCTCAATCAGTTGCTGACAGAGATGGACGGCTTTGAGGGTAACAGCGGCGTGATTGTGATCGCAGCTACTAACCGCCCTGACGTGCTCGATACTGCTCTGCTGCGGCCCGGTAGGTTCGATCGCCAAGTAACGGTAGATTTGCCCAGCTACAAAGGGCGTTTGGGGATTTTGGAAGTGCACGCGCGCAACAAAAAACTCGACGAGGAAGTTGCCCTAGATACGATCGCCCGCCGCACTCCAGGCTTTTCCGGCGCTGACTTGGCAAACTTGCTCAATGAAGCAGCTATTCTGACAGCGAGGCGGCGCAAAGACACGATTGGTACTTTGGAAGTTAATGATGCGATCGACCGAATTACGATCGGGCTGACTCTGAATCCGCTGCTCGACAGTAAGAAAAAGTGGCTTGTAGCATACCACGAAATCGGACACGCCCTCGTCTCAACGATGCTCAAAAATACCGACACCCTAGAAAAAGTAACGATCATTCCCCGTTCCGGGGGCATCGCAGGGTTTGCCAATTACGTGCTCGACGAAGAAATGCTTGACAGCGAAGGTTTGAGGAGTCGGGGGTGGCTGTTAAGCCGGATTACGGTAGCTTTGGGGGGACGGGCTGCGGAGGCGGAAGTTTACGGCGATGCGGAAGTAACTCTGGGCGCCAGCAGCGATATCACAGAAGTCAGCAAGCTAGCGAGGCAGATGGTAACGCTTTACGGAATGTCGGATTTGGGGCCTGTGGCTTTGGAAAGTCCGAACAATGAGGTGTTTTTGGGCCGAGACTGGAATTCGCGATCGGATTATTCTGAAGCAATGGCGATGAAGATCGATCGGCAAGTCCGAGAAATCGCTATTCACTGCTACGAAGAAGCCCGCCGAATTATCCGCGAAAACCGCGCTTTGGTAGACAAACTGGTCGAAGCGCTGTTGGATGAAGAAACGATCGACGGTGAGGAATTCCGCCGGATTGTCGATCGATATGCCGAGTTGACAAAAAAAGAGTTGGCCCCAACGTGAATTAGTCATTAGTCAGAAGTCATTAGTCAGCAGTCAGCATTCATTGGTAATTGATAATTGATAATTGGTAATTGCCAATTGTTAATTGGTAAGGGTTCGGTGGGCATTGCGTACTACTTCTTCTTCCCTCTTCCTACTAATGACCAATGACCAATGACCAATGACTAATGACTAATGACTAATGACTAATTAAGATTGATTGGAATACATTTCGCGAAGTACCAAAGCCGGATCTACCCAGCGCCCGCCGTACTTCAATCCCCAATGCAGGTGAGGCCCACTCGTGCGCCCTGTCATCCCCACTCTGGCAATTCTCGCACCCGCCGGCACAGTTTGACCCTGCCAAACTTGCAGGCCGCCTTCGCGATCGATATAATAACGCCCGCCGTTAGCAGTTTGCACTCTACCTTTGAGGTGACAGTAGATGTGTTCCCAATTTCCCGATCGCACGATCATACCAGTACCGCACCTGCCATCTTCCCAAACTTCCGCAACTTGACCCCCCCACCAATTACGGATGTAGCTACCTTCGGGGGCCGCCATGTCCAAACCGTAATGAAAATCGCCGCCGCGGGGGCCGAAGGGGGAAGTATACGCTTCAAAACTCTCCACCGGGAAAGAGGCTTCCTGCCATATATTGCCCGTCGCTACTTTGCTGGGTAAGCCAGACTGAGCTGTTACTAACTGCTGCTGCAAATAAGGGCCGATCAAAACAATGCCGATCGAAAGTGCCAATAGCAGCATCTGTCTGAGACGAAAAAAGCGTTTTATCGTCAGCGGGCCTCTAGAGTCTTGCAGGATTTTTTTCACGGCTCAAAGTTAAATATGTGTGCAAGTATGCGTTGTCTACTGCCAATTCGCTGCAAGAAGATTTGCGTGTGAGTTCTACTCGCTTGGCGAATCAGTCGATCAACGTGTATCTTACTCCATCCAAAACCCGTGTCAAGACTTCCGGGTGAATGCCCGAGACGGGGCGAAGCAAAATTTCGCAGCCGAATTTGTGCTGCGCTTGAATTCGATCGAGCTTTTGCTTGACACTATAGTAGTTCGGGGATTTTGGATGTCGTCTGAAATCTCAAATTCATAACACACATCAAGCAATGCTTACTGAAATTTTTCCTTTTAGTTTTGCCATAGACGCAACTGCGATCGCCGGTACATCATTATGGTCTTTGGCCCTGTATTGGGGCCTGTCACCCATCACAGAATGGGTAATCCTGCAACTCAACCGCTGGATGAATTTTGCCGAAAGATCCCTGTACACCTCAGAAGCCGAGTTTGAGAGAACCCGCCAAGCCCGAGAAGCTCAAAATGCCTTTTACGCTTCCCTGTTGAGCATTCTGCCCTTTTTGATTGTGGGAGGATTGTGCAATTGGGGCGTCGAATTGTCGTTGGGTACCAGTTGGGCCGTGTCTATGGGGACGATCGCCTGTATTGGCGGCGGCGTGTACGAGCTCGGGCGCCGAGACGGCGAGGAGTCTTAGGCGATTTTAGGTTTGAGATTTTGGGTAGGACTTGCGCGCGGGTGTTTAGAAACCGGGTTTTTTCGACAATATTTTGATTGTCACCCGCAGATTCGATAAAAATCCGGTTTCTTGGTCGAAGTTCGCAAGTTCTGTACGATCGTTGCTATGATTGTTACTTAAAAATTAGGATGTAAAGCTATGAAAATAAAGTGGTTAATACCTGCAATTATCTCATCTTTTTCAATCGTTGTTATTCCTGCGAAAGCGGCTGAAACCAGGTGCGGATGGTTGATTAATCCCACGCCTGCTAATTGGTATCTCAAAGACAAATATGCTCAGTGGATTATCTCGGCGCAAGGGGGATATCAAGCCGGAGGAATGGATAATATTCCTCCTTTTAACGACGATGAATATGTCAAAACTAATGTCAATTATGGATATGGTTGTGCTTGTTTGGATGTGGTAACAGATAGAAATCGAATCAGAATTACCACGATACAAGGTGGCGAACAATTACCACTCTCGACTTGTCGCCAAGATCCGAATTTACCAAAAATTCGTTAGTTGTGGCAAAACTAGACATTGTTTTTTAATTCAGTCAAATGAAATACGAACCAACATTATTAAATCAAGCCCGCGCTGCCTTCAAACAAATCTGGGGATACGACGACTTTCGGCCGCCACAAGCAGAAATCGTCAGCAGTTTGTTAGCCGGGAAAGATACAATTATAATTATGCCAACTGGTGGTGGCAAATCAATCTGCTTTCAACTGCCAGCTTTGTTACAAACAGGTTTAACTTTGGTAGTTTCGCCCTTAGTCGCACTGATGGAAAATCAAGTCCAAGAATTGCGCGATCGCAATTTACCTGCTGCCCTCCTCCACAGTCAATTGCCAACACAGCAACGCCGCCAAACTCTGCAATCGCTGCAACAAAAAAAGTTGAGATTGCTGTACCTGTCTCCCGAAACATTGCTCAGCAAACCTGTTTGGGAAATTATCAGTCAGCCCCACATCCAAATCAACGGTTTAATATTAGATGAAGCTCACTGTTTAGTGCAGTGGGGCGATACTTTTCGCCCAGTTTACCGCCGTTTGGGAACAGTGCGATCGGCTTTATTGAAATCTAAGCCGGAAGGTAGTAAAATTGCGATCGCAGCTTTCACCGCCACCGCCAACCCCGAAGCACAAAAAACAATCAAAAAAGTCTTGCAACTGCACAAGCCGGAAGCATTTTTGCTGAGTCCCTACCGTTCTAACCTGCACCTGCAAGTACAAACTGTCTGGACACCCAGAGGACGAAGACAACAGTTATTAAATTTTATCAAAGCTCGACCAAAAGAAGCAGGTTTAGTCTACGTCCGCACGAGAAAAGATAGCGAAAACTTGGCTAATTTGCTGGAAGATGCGGGTTATAAAACCGCAGCCTATCATGCAGGTTTGAGTTCTGAATCGCGGCGAAAAATAGAAACAGCTTGGCTGAACAACGAGCTTAAATTTGTTGTTTGTAGCTCAGCGTTTGGTATGGGAATTAACAAGCCGGATGTGCGGTGGGTTGTTCACTTTCAAGCACCTTTGCTATTATCGGAATACATTCAGGAAATTGGGAGAGGCGGGCGCGATGGTAAATCTGCGATCGCCCTGACGTTGATTAGCGAACCGACGGGTTTGCTTTATCCCGATGACAAACAAAGAGCACAATTTTTTCAAGACAAATTGCGATCGCAATTTCGAGAAGCGCAGCAGTTGGCGAAACAACTCCCGGCTAAAGGCGATGCAGATGCTGTGGCGCGGGAATTTCCAGAAAGTGCGATCGCCCTTTCAATCTTACACAGCAGCGGACAATTGACATGGCTAGATCCTTTCAATTATGTTATGAATAAATCTGCACAGCAAAAAGCCGAAAAAGCAAATTTTACCGCCGCTGAGGAAATGGCAAAATATCTCAAACATCGGGAGTGCAGGTGGCAATTTTTGCTGCAAGCTTTTGGGTTTGCAAATGAGGCTAAATCTATGCGGTGCGGTCACTGCGATAATTGTCGATAGAATTGACAATTTTACTTAAAGATGTTATGATAAAAGATGAGACGGCGGTTGAAACCGCTGCTATACAAACGATGTCCGGATGGTGCGCGGACTGAAGAGGATTTAGGATAAAAGAGCGGACGGCGGTTGAAACCGCTGCTATACAAACGATGTCCGGATGGTGCGCGGACTAAGAGAGGATAACGTAATCTTAATTGCCTTTGTCTTCAACCCGCGCACCATCCGGGTTTTGTTTTTGTCGCTGCGGTTTCAACCGCCGTCTTCTCTTTTCGTAATTCCAGCTTTATAAAATTAGCAAAAAACAGTAAAAATTAAATGATAGAAACAGAGACTGCGGCACAGATATATACAGTAGAAAATACGGATGAATTTAACCAAACTAATGTCACTCAGCGATTAGATATTTGGCTGTCAAACCAGATACCAGACTTATCGAGATCGCGAATCCAAAACCTCATATCACAAGGTAACGTCAAAGTCAACGACGAAACCTGCACCTCGAAAAAAATATCAGTCAAAACGGGCGATCGCATCCACATCACTTTACCCGAAGCCCAGCCCACAAAATTAGAACCCCAAGCAATTCCCCTCGATATTCTCTACGAAGACGACAGCCTAATAATCATCAACAAACCAGCCGGATTAGTCGTCCATCCAGCCGCCGGACATTTAGACGGTACCTTAGTCAACGCCCTGTTAGCCCACTGTCCCCTCGCAGAAATCGGCGGAGTTCAACGGCCCGGAATCGTCCACAGATTAGACAAAGATACAACAGGTGCGATCGCGATCGCCAAAACCGACATTGCCCACCAAAACCTGCAAGCCCAACTCAAAACCAAAACCGCCCGCCGCGAATATTTAGGAATAGTTTACGGAGTTCCTAACGCCGAAACAGGTACAATAGACCTACCCATCGGCCGGCATCCCACAGACCGCAAAAAAATGGCAGTAGTACCAGAAGAAAAAGGCGGTCGCCCCTCCGTTACTCACTGGACAATCAAAGAAAGAATCGGCAACTATTGCTTAATGCACTATCAATTAGAAACCGGCCGCACCCATCAAATTCGCGTCCACACAGCCGAAATCAAACATCCCATAGTCGGCGACCCGATGTACAGTTCCAACCGTTCCATCGGCGTAAATTTAACCGGACAAGCCCTCCACGCATGGCGCCTGCAATTGCAGCATCCGTTAACCGGAGAGTTGATTGAGGCGATCGCACCTTTACCCGATCAATTCAACACCCTACTAAAAATATTGCGCCTGCGATCTCATATTTGATATTATGTCCTGTCAATTACCCGCATTAAAGGTTCGTAGTGAGGACTTTAGTCCTTCTTTCTGAGGACTAAAGTCCTCACTACGAACCAATCGGCCTTGATTCGGAAACTATCTTAAAATCATCTGCATTTATCTGTGTTTATCTACAAATTATCTTAAAGTGCATCTGCGTCGATGTGCGTCGATCTGCCTTAATCTGCGGTTGACCTATCAATCCAAAATTTATGCAATAAGTCAGCTCAATATCTTCTTCCTTGTTCCTTCTTCCTTGTTCCTTCTTCCTTCTTCCTTGTTCCTTCTTCCTTGTTCCTTGTTCCTTCTTCCTTCTTCCTTCTTCCCAAAAAATTATGAGTCCTGAGTTTTGGATTCCGAGTTTAATAAAAAACTCAAACCTCAAAACTCAAGACTCAAAACTCTCTCAGCCTAAAAGCCGATCGATTCAGTCGATCGCCCGACACAAACAATAGCACCAAGCAGCATCAATTAGCGGCGAGGAACCATCGTGGCGATATTGATATTAGCCAGAGCCACGCGCTGCGGCGGGGTAGCAGGTATAGGCATATTGCGCGCCATACCCAAATAGTTGGACGGATCGCCAGCCTTCGCTTGCTGCTCTTGAGGAACAAAACGGCGAACAGTTGACTGCCAAATGATTTGCGGGAAGCCAAGCTGCGAGCGGTGGTACTCGTTGTAGCGAGGCGTTTTCAGGTTGAAAGGAGTTTCCCCTCCAACGCGCTGAGGCAAAATTCGGCGCTGTTGATAAGGAATTGTATCGTAGCCGAACTTATCCAGGTACTCATCGCTATTGACCAACTCGTCAATAAAGCCTTGAGGCCCCTTAGTGGCGACGACGATCGACCAAGCAATCTTTTCGCGATCGCTGTAAACATCCCGGCCCAAAACGCGCTGCACGCACATTTCCACAAACCGGTAGTTGCTGTTAGTTTGGTAATTCCGCTCCAAGAAAGGGGCCGAAGTCGCCAAACCGCGAATGAAATCCCGCACAGTAATTTGGCCGAACTTGAGTTGCGACTCCAAAGACTTTTGGCGGTTGCTCTTGAGGATTTGGTGTTCGCTGTAAATCTGGCGATATCCAGCCCAAATCAAATTTTCCATGTCCCCGGACGAGAGCACATTTTCAGTTGTGAAAACTCTGGGCTGCTCGTCGCCCCCTACTTCATAACCAGCAACGCGCTGGTTTTGACTCTTGGGGGCGTAGCTTAATAAAGGAAGCGCCACGTTAAAATCTCCGTTATCTCAAATTTCAGAAATAGTTGACACCGCGAGCTGCCAGCATAACGGATACAACTAACCAACATACAGATTAGGGGATTCTCGCAATCTAAATCCGATTTTCCTGAATTTTTGCAACAATCTGTAACATTTGTTGACTTTGGGGAAGTCATTAGTCAGCAGTCAGTAGTCATTAGTCACCAGTCAGCAGTCGGCTGAGTCTCGAAACGCAAAGTAATGACCAATGACTAATGACTAATGACTAAATTACCAGCCCAGAGCTGAGTAAAACTCGCTAGCAACCGGTTCCTTCTCGGCTGATTCAGCCGCTGCATCCGAGTCTGGTTCCACTCGAACTTCCGTACAAAAAGTCGATGTGCTGAAACCGCCAAAGCGCTTTACCGCACTTGTCCGCATCCGCACGTTCGGAGTCGCAAACCAAAAACGCTCGATCGAACTCATCGTCTCATATTCGGTAATCAGCAGCAGCGCATCCTCATCATCCATCTCAAAACGGCCAGCCACCGGCGCAATTTCCGCATAGCCGCGTTCCCGCAACATCAAACCCTGCCGCGGATTTTCAGGATCCGGGACGATCGCGAACACCGTAGACCCCTTATGATTCTCATCATCCTTATCCCACGCCATAGTGCCGTTCCAAGTCACAAACGCTCCCCCAGCAGCCCGACTCGGATCTACCTCGTGCATCTGGCAAATTTCAGCCACTCGCGCGTCATTCGCACCCAGCGCCGTTACCTGAATATTTGAATCCCCAATCTCCGCTTGGCGAAAAGCCAGGTGGTGAGTGCTGCGCTGCGATCGCCATTCCCCAGCACTGCTCACAAAAAACTCCATTGCATCCATACAAACTAGCTCCTTTGGCTTACGCTTCCCGGTTGTTACCCCTGTTTTATGATAAAGCTCCCCCCACTTAGATGTACTTTTGCGACACAAATTAGTTTAAAAATGTCTACTTTGGACATATTGTCAAGCAGATGTTATGATAGTTTACAATATAGGGAACACAACAAAGTCTGCAAAACGTCATTCCGATCTATCTCGCATCGATCTCACGTAACCAACTGGAGGAGCGATTTTATGGATATGCCTGCAACCAGCCTCAGCATGGAACAGCAGTTTAAATTGCAAGTGCTGCGCGAACAAGTCAAGAGCTTGAGCCAAGACCAAGCTCAGGAATACCTGCTAGAAGTCATGCGACAAAACATGGTCAAAGAAAACCTATTAAAGCACTGGATGAAGAAGATGTGAGCTTTTTGAGAACTTCTTCAACAAAATCAGCGGCTTGTATCTGCAAAAAGTACGATCGAGCTTTTAAACATAAAAACCCAGAATCCCGGCTTCTCCAAGAAACCGGGATTCTTCAGTTATATTATGTCCGCATTGGTTCGTAGTAAGGACTTTAGTCCTGTGACGGATGAGGACTAAAGTCCTCACTACGAACCAATTTGATTGTCGTCGTTCGTGTAGGGCGATTGTTTGAACCTGTCGCAGACTCCTGCAAATCAACCAAAACGACCGCTGACATAATCCATAGTAGACTCTTCCTTCGGATTTTGGAAAATCACCTCAGTTCTGTCGCACTCGACAAGATAACCAAACCGCTTTCCATCGTCAGAAACTTTAGCATTGAAAAAAGCAGTCAAGTCAGAAACCCGAGTAGCCTGCTGCATATTGTGAGTCACAATCACGATCGTATACTTTTCCTTGAGTTCCCGCATCAACTCCTCAATCTTAATCGTCGAAATCGGATCGAGAGAAGCGCAAGGTTCATCCATTAACACTACATCAGGATTAATCGCGATCGCCCGAGCAATACACAAACGCTGCTGCTGGCCACCCGACAGCGAAAAACCGCTTTGCTTCAGCTTATCCTTCACCTCATCCCAAAGATACGCTTGTTTGAGCGACTTTTCCACCAGCTCATCCATATCTCCCTGATAATTATTCACCCTCGCACCGTAAGCAATATTGTCATAAATCGACTTCGGGAAAGGATTCGGCTTTTGAAACACCATCCCAATCTTGCGGCGCACCTCCACAGCATCAATATCAGGATCGTAAAGATTTTGACCGTAATAATCAATTCGCCCATCTAAACGAAAACCGTTCACTAAATCGTTGAGGCGGTTAAAACATCGCAGAATCGTACTTTTGCCGCAGCCCGACGGCCCGATTAAAGCAGTAATCTGATTTTTAGGAATCTCCATACAAACATTTTTTACCGCATGAAAAGCACCGTAAAAAATATTGATATTCTCAGTCCGTAAAACAGTTTCAGTCTTATTTGTCAACTTCATCATACACTGAATACTCCAATCGAATTTTACAAATGAAAATGTTCTTGGTTATTGGTTATTGGTTATTGGTTATTGGCCTTACCCAGCGACTAACAAATAACTAATAACCATAGGACTTATCCAATGGATCAATTTTTACGCTATCCGTGGGAGTAAGGTGCGCAGTGCACTACAGATAGTGCCTGTGCTTCCAGTGGGAGTAAGGTGGGCAGTGCGCACCCTACAGATATTGCCTGTGCTTCCTGGACTGAACCAATAACTAATCACTAACTAACTAATTTCCTTCTTCCCTCTGCCAACTGTCAACTCACTAATAAACTTTTTGGCGAGTAGCCCAACGAGAAAGAATACTCGTCAGCAAAACCATCAACACCAAAATCAAAGAAGCAGCCCAAGCCAATTCTTTTTGTGCCTTAAAAGGAACCGTTGCAAAGTTGTATACCAAAACCGAAAGTGACGGAGTTGGCTTATCAAATCCAGCCGGCCAAAAAGGCGAATTCAGCGCCGTGAAAATCAAAGGAGCAGTTTCACCAGCAGCGCGAGCAACCGCCAGCGTCACACCAGTTAAAATAGCCGGAATGGCCGCAGGTAAAACCACCTGCAACACCGTTTGATAATTAGAAGCACCCACACCAACCGACGCCCATCTAATATCCTGCGGGACGATTTGTAGAGCTTCGTCAGTAGTCCGCACAATCGTCGGTAACATCAGCACAGCCAGGGCTGCGCCTCCTGCAACTGCCGAAAAACCTCCCATATTTACCACGAACAAACCGTAGGCAAATACACCTGCAATAATCGAAGGAACTCCGCTGAGGACATTAGTTGCAAAGCGCACCCAGCGAGCGACTTCGCCACTGCTGAATTCCGACAAATAAACGGCTGCCAATACACCAAAAGGAACTGCTATTAAAGCAGCAATTCCTACGGTCATTAAAGTACCGATAATTGCATTGGCGATACCGCCTCCCGACAGTCCGGGCGGGGGTGGCAACTTGGTAAATAAGTCTAAATTTAGGCGGTTAAAACCCTGTATGGTTACGTAGGAAATCACTGCAAACAAAGGCAGTAGAGTGATAGCCATACAAGTTCCAGCTAGGGCGGTCATCGCCAGATTTAACAGAGCTCTCGGGCTATTTTTGACCTTCTTTAAACTGCCTACTTTTTGTTCTAAAGAATTCTCGTCAGAGACGGGATTTGACATAAATAAAGCTATTAGGAAATTGCGGCAAACTTCTAGTTGTACTTGGCTCTTACTTGAGAAACAATCCACTCTGCCAAAACATTAACAATCAGCGTCATGATAAACAGAATTAGTCCAGTGTACATCAGAGCAGACACTTGCAATCCCGAAGCTTCGGCAAATTGATTTGCCATCAAAGAAGCAATCGTATTTGCAGGAGCTAGCACAGAAGCACTTAACTGATTGGAATTGCCAATTAACAGGGTGGCTGCCATTGTTTCTCCCATCGCGCGGCCCAGGCCGAGCATAATTCCGCCGACAATCCCGGAAAAAGCGGCCGGTACGAGGACTCTAAATATTGTTGTCCAGCGAGTTGCTCCCAAACCTAGAGATGCTTGTCGCAATTCGGGCGGGAGACTGGCTAAAGAGTCGCGGGAGATAGCAGTAATAATGGGCAAAGTCATAATCCCCAAGATTACTCCGGCGGGTAACATTCCCGGGCCAACCGGCGGAGTGCTAAAAATCGGCAGCCATCCGAAGTTACCGTTGAGAAACTTTCCGATGCTGGTAAGTATGGGAATCAATACAGCAATTCCCCACAAACCGTAGACTACGCTGGGAATGGCGGCTAAAAGTTCTACTAAAAAAACTAAAGCTGTGCGTACTGGGAGCGGCAAAAAATCTTCGCTCAGGAAGATGGCAGTCCCTACTCCTAATGGTACAGCAATTAGGAGCGCGATCGCCGAACTGACGATCGTCCCATAAATCATCGGCAGCGCGCCGTACTCTTCTTTAACCGGATTCCAGCTACTGCCAAACAGAAAGCCCAAACCGTACTGCTGCATAGCTGGTAAAGCCCTGTAAGCAACGGTGAGCGCGATTACCAGCAAAATTACACCCACTCCTAGGCCCAAAATCCGAGTCAGCCAGATAAATCCTTGGTCTAAGGACTTTTCTATGGGAGACCGCGAACGGCTGTCGGATTGAGCGCTGTTATTATCTGAAGTCATAGACACAAATTCCCAAACACATTAAGAAATAATAGTCTTTTTAGTAGGGCTCCATGCACGCAGCACCTTACCTGAATCTAATTATCTAGGGTTCAATGCACACCACACCTTACGTGAACCTGAGTGGAAAAAGTGAGAATTAACTAGGGAAATGTACAGGCTTTTCGGCCTGTTCGACAAGGAGGAAGAGAAGAGAAGAGAGGAAGTTGATAAGTGATGCACTGATTTTTATATAAAAGAAGGGCGGGTTGATTAATTCCCTGACTTTTTAACAAATATTTCTCGTAAAACCTGCCCCTACAGAGATATCTCTTTTTTCCTTCTTCCTTCTTCCTGATGACTGATGACTGATGACTAATGACTAATGACTAATGACTAATGACTAATGACTAATGACTGATGACTGATGACTAATGACTAATGACTAATGACTAATGACTAATGACTAATGACTAATGACTAATGACTAATGACTAATGACTAATGACTAATGACTAATGACTACTGCGGCTACTTTTTCTTTGACGCTTTGGGGCAGAGGAACGTAGCCCAATTCGGAACTAACTTTTTGACCTTCGTTTAAGCCGTATTCAACCATTGCCTCGATGGTTTTAGCTTTGTTGGGGTCAGCAACTTTTTTGGGGACGAGCATCCAAGTGTAGGTGACAATTGGATAGGATTGAGCGCCTTCGGGGTCTTCGATGAATGCCCGCAAATCTTCCGGCAGTGGCACTGTCGCTAAAGCTGCTGAAGCTGAGTCGTCGGTAGGTACTACGAATGTGCCTGCTTTGTTTTGCAAAGATGCAAATTTGACGTTGTTGTTTTTGGCGTAGCCGTATTCTATGTAGCCGAAGCTGCCTGCGGTTTGCAGGATTTGGGCTGTGACGCCTTCGTTGCCTTTTGCACCAATAAAAGTACCAGTTTTGGGCCACTCTACTGTTTTGCCGTCGCCTACTGCTGTTTTCCAGTCGGGGCTGATGGCGCTGAGGTGTTTGGTGAAGACGGCTGTTGTGCCGCTACCGTCGGAACGGTGGACGACGGTGATATTCTGGTCTGGCAATTTAGCGCCTGGATTGGCTGCGGCAATTTTGGGGTCGTTCCATTTGGTAATTTTACCTTGGAAGATTTCTGTGTAAACGTCTCTGGGCAGTTTGAGTTCGGGTACGTCTGGCAGGTTGTAGCCGATGACGATGCTACCTGCGGTCATTGGTAGCAAAATGACGCCTTTGTCTGCTGGAACTTTGGCGATTTCGTCGTCTTTCATGCCGGTGTCGCTGGCACCAAAGTCTACTGTGCCTTTGGTGAATTGTTCGACTCCGGCGCCGCTACCTACTGATTGATAGTTAATTTGTACTTTGGGGTTGATTTTGTTGAAGTCTTGAAACCAACGCTGGTATAGGGGCGCGGGGAATGATGCGCCTGCTGCGGTTATGGCTACGTCTGAGGCGAGGGCGAGTTTGGTGTTGGCTGCTGCTGCCACGGGGGATGCAGCGGGTGATGTGCCTGGTGATGCTGCGGTGTCGCCGGGGCTGGGGCTGCTGCCTGTGGTTGTGCCCCCGCCGCCGCAAGCTGCTAAGCTGAGGGCGATCGCCATGGCGGAAATTGCTGTGGTAACACGGTTTGGATTAATCAGGTTGAGACGAAAAAGCATAGGTATAGAAAATTTGCGATCGTTATACGGGTCTCCGGCACCAGCATATCGCGCCAAAGTAAAGGTTAGGTTAAGAATCTTTACATTTAATAATATTTTAGTATTAATATTATTAATCAATCAAATTTCCTTGATGAGCTTGACAGGTGTAATTTTATAAGATACGCACAAGATAAATTGCTAGGAAAATTAGGATGCGATCGCCCTCCTCGCGAAAAATTCCCGATTAAATTATCAAAAGCTCCAGGCTTAAGAACCAGAAAACCATACAATGGTGGTTGTTTTGACAAGGTGGTAGTATAAAGAACTTAAAAGCTGCGGGCATTCAAGCTTGCATCTGACGAAGACCGACTTTCATCGGGCGACTTCACGCTTGACTAATGACTAATGACTGATGACTACTGACTGATGACTTCTTCCTTCAACATCTGCTAGAATGCCTGCTCCTATCGAATTAATCTGGGCTGTTATTGGTTTGCTCCTAACGATAGGAGGGACTTTTTTGCCTGCATCTGTGACAATGCCGATCGGGTTTTGGGACGATCGCGGACTTCAGGCGTACTCTTTAGGTGTTACCTATCAAATTGGAGCAGTATTGCTAGTAGGCTGCATGGGTGGCAAAAATGCTGCGGCTCTCTCACAAATTGCCTATTTGGTATTAGGATTGACTTTGTGGCCAGTTTTTGCTCAAGGCGGCGGCATCGGCTATATCAAAGAAGCGAGTTTTGGGTATTTGTTGGGTTTTGTTCCTGGTGCTTGGGTGTGCGGCTGGGTGGCTTTTAAGGTGGCTTCGCGACTGGAATCGATGGCTTTTAGCTGTTTGTGCGGTTTATTTACAGTTCACGCGATCGGCTTAATTTATCTAATTTTTAGTTACTTGCTGATTCCGGGTAAAAAAACATCTTTATTTGATGAGATTCTCAAATATTCAGTTTATCCCCTGCCGGGACAATTGGCGCTGGTTTGTGCGATCGCACTTCTGTCATTTACTTTGCGGCGCTTGATGTTTTATTAGTTGGGGAATTGGGCATAGGGCATAGGGCATAGGGCATAGGGCATAGGGCATAGGGAATTGTGCAAAATTGGGTTATACTGTCATTCTGCAACGGGAAAGTCATCTCGCTGCGGGTGGGATTGCTTTGCTGCACTGCTTTCTGCTCGCAATGACACGCGAAATTTGCGTAAATTATCCCATGCCCGATGCCCTATGTTCTATTCCCCAATCCATGCGTTTTAAAAGAAATCCCTTGTTCTGGGTTGCTGCTATTATCAGTTTAGTTTTAGACCACTTGACTAAGTTTTGGGTGGTGCAAAATTTTGACTTGACGGTTCCTCCGCAGACTCAGCCGCTGTTACCGGGGATATTTCACTTCACTTATGTTGTTAATACCGGTGCGGCTTTTAGTTTGTTCAGCAATGGCGGGGCGAGTTGGTTGCGCTGGCTGTCTTTGGGCGTGAGTGTAGGATTGATTGTACTGGCTTGGTTCGGGCCGCGAATTAACCGCTGGGAACAAGCTGGCTACGGTTTGATTTTGGGTGGCGCGCTGGGTAACGGGATCGATCGATTTGTTTCGGGCCACGTTGTGGATTTTATCGATTTTAGGATAATTAGATTCCCGGTTTTTAATCTAGCCGATGTGTTTATTAATGCTGGGATTATCTGTTTGCTGATTGCAACTTTTCACGGTGCACCGCCGCCGAGAAACCGAGACGATAGCGATTCTATTTCAGAGTAACTTTAAAGCAGGAAATGCAGCAGCGAGCAATGTACGGGATTTTAGCTAACTAACCGTAGGGTGCGTCAGGGCCAAGATGCTTAGTTTGTGGTTCAAATATTCAGTTCTGACGCACCCTACAATAACTTGGCCTTAGTCCCTACGGGTACTACTCATGAAAATCATTTAAGATTGCCATAGTAACAGCTAACTAATCCTAGGGTGCGTCAGAGGGGGATTGTTATAGCGGTTATCAAAAAAGTAAGGTATGCCCTATGCCCTATGCCCTATGCCCTATGCCCGGTTTGGTCAATCGTACCTCATCTTTCTGAGACTCGGCTATAGTTTGTGGTTAAAATATTCAAACCTGACGCACCCTACAATAATTCTGCCTTCTTCCTTCTGCCATAAAACTAAACTTGCTTGCCCGTGACTCCTAATTCTTTTGCCCAAGAACGCCTGCTATTTGCCCCAGCAACCCCCGATGCTGATGCTATTCCGACTATTTTTGCATTTCCCAACGAGTACACGGTTGGCATCACCAGTCTCGGCTATCAGATAGTGTGGGCAACTTTAGCCGTGCGATCGGATATTGAAGTAAGCCGTTTATTTACTGATATCAGCGAACCACTTCCCCGACATCCTGAATTGCTGGGATTTTCCCTTTCTTGGGAACTCGACTATGTAAATATTCTCAATTTATTGGAATCTCTAGAAATTCCAATTTGGACATCAAAAAGAACTGACAATCATCCAATAGTATTTGGTGGCGGCCCGGTTTTCACGGCGAATCCAGAACCTTTTGCAGATTTTTTTGATGTAATTTTGCTGGGAGATGGCGAACATCTCATTGACAATTTTATTGATGCTTGTCAAGAACTTCGCAGCGCCGACAGACAAACTAAATTGCGGCATTTAGCCCAAGTTCCTGGGGTTTACGTTCCCAGTTTGTACGAAGTAACTTATTTGGATGCAACTGCGGGGATTAAATCGATTCATCCTGTGGATTCGGCAATTCCGAGTATGGTGGAAAAACAGACTTATCGCGGCAATACTTTATCTGCTTCCACTGTGGTGACAGAAAAAGCGGCTTGGGAAAATATTTACATGGTGGAAGTGGTGCGGAGTTGTCCGGAAATGTGCCGTTTCTGTTTGGCAAGTTATCTCACTTTACCATTTAGAACCGCGAGTTTGGAGGATTCGTTAATTCCGGCGATCGATCGCGGTTTAGCTGTGACTAATCGTTTGGGTTTGTTGGGTGCTTCTGTGACTCAGCACCCGGAATTTGAAGCGTTACTGGAGCATTTGAACCATCCGAAATACGACGGCGTGCGGCTGAGTCTTTCTTCGGTACGCACGAATACGGTGACAGTTAAACTGGCAGAGATATTGACGAACAGAGACAGCAAATCTGTGACGATTGCGGTGGAAAGCGGCAGCGAACGAGTCCGCAAAATCGTCAACAAAAAACTCACTAACGATGAAATTATCCAAGCTGCTATTAATGCTAAGGCTGGCGGTTTAAAGGGAATTAAACTTTACGGGATGGCGGGAATTCCCGGGGAAGAGATGGAGGATTTGGAGGAGACGGTGGCGATGATGAAGGCGATTAGAAAAGCGGTTCCGGGTTTGCGCTTGACTCTGGGATGCAGCACTTTTGTCCCGAAATCTCACACTCCTTTCCAGTGGTTTGGTGTGAATAAAGATGCGGAGAAGAGGCTGAAGTTTTTAGATAAAGAATTGCGGAAGTTGGGTTTAGAATTTAGACCGGAAAGCTATAACTGGTCTGTGATTCAGGGTTTGCTGTCCAAGGGCGATCGCAGGTTGTCTAAGCTGTTGGAATTAGTGCGGCATTACGGCGATACTTTGGGAAGTTACCGGCGGGCGTTTAAGGAGTTGCGGGGAGAGTTGCCGGAGATGGATTTTTATGTTTTCCAAGAGTGGGATTTAAATCAGGTTTTGCCTTGGAGTCATTTGAAAGGGCCGCTACCAGAAGCGACTTTGAAGAAGCATTTAGCTGAGGCGATGAGTCATTTTAAGATGGAGGATTTGCAGTTGACGAGTTAGGAAATAGCGGGATCCGAAAGTGCGATCGCATTTTCGCTAGCAAGTAGATAAAAAGCTAACTGAACAAGATAAAATAAGGAGCGACGTACTATAATACAGTTAGGCCAGAAGTCCAGCCTAGAGAAATTCAGCGTTATGTTGCCGTAGACGGTCAAGTGCCGTTTGATAACTGGTGTGATTCGTTCCGAGATCGCAAAATTCCCACAATTATCAATAAAAGACTTAACCGAGTGATTTTGGGAAATTTGGGAGATTGTAAATCTGTTGGAGAAGGAGTCTTTGAATTAAGGATAGACTATGGCCCTGGTTTCCGAATCTATTTTGGAGAAGTAGGAACAACAATTATACTTCTGCTGTGCGGAGGAGATAAAAGCACTCAAGACAGAGACATTCGCCAAGCAATAGAATACTGGACAAATTATAGGAGTTAAAAAATGCCTAAAAGTTTACCATATCATGATTTTTTGATGGCGCGGCTAAAAGACCCCAATTATGTGGCTATCTATCTCGAAACTCATTTTGAATTAGATGAAGGCGAAGAAGCTGACGAAGCATTAATCAGACTTGCTCTGGGCGATGTAGCAGAAGCTTTGGGTCAACCAAAAATGACTCCAGAAGAATATGAATTGCACTTGAAAAAACTGAAGGAATTGCTGTCGCAGCAAGGAAGCAATACGATTTACAATCTGGGAACTTGGCTGAATGCTTTGGGATTGAAACTAACTGTTGCTGTTTGTACTGATACAGAGGATAATACTGCCAATGCTGAAATGCGATCGCAATTAACAGTCTAGTCCAACTATAATATAATTATGCCAGAAGTCCACCCTAGAGAAATTCAGCGTTATGTCACCTCAGATGGCAGAGTACCTTTCGCTGAGTGGTTTGATTCCTTCAAAGATACAAACACTCAAGCCAAGATTAGATCTAGGCTAAACCGAGTTATTACTGGCAATTTCGGAGACTATCGTTCAGTTGGAGAAGGAGTTTGCGAACTTAGAATAGACTATGGCTCTGGTTTCCGAATCTATTTTGGGCAAGTTGGAACAACAATTGTGCTTCTCCTCTGCGGTGGAGATAAAAGCACTCAAGACCGAGATATCCGCCAAGCAAAAGAATACTGGACAGATTATAATAGGAGTTCAAGCAATGGCTAAAAGTATCCCGGATCATCCGTTTTTGATTGAATCTCTGAGAAAAAACCCGGCATTGTCAGCCGCCTATATAACGGCGACTATAGAGGAAATAGACCCGGAACCTGAACTGCTGAAACTTGCTCTGGGCGATGTAGCAGAAGCTTTGGGTCAACCAAAAATGACTCCAGAAGAATATGAATTGCACTTGAAAAAACTGGATGAATTGCTGTCGCAGCAAGGAAGCAATACAATTTACAATCTGGGAACTTGGCTGAATGCTTTGGGATTGAAGCTAACTGTTGCTGTTTGTACTGATGATATTGGTACTGATGATGTTGGTACTGATACAGAGGATAATACTGTAAATGCTGAAATTCCAGCGGAATTAACTGTTTAGCACAATTCAAAAAATGCCTAACTTTCGATATTCATCTCTGATTAACGCCACCGTTGAAACAGTCTGGAACTTTTACGAAAGGCCGGACATTCTGCAAATGTTGACTCCGCCTTGGCAACCGGTGAAAATCATCCGCCGCGAAGGGGGACTCGGTGTGGGTGCTGTATCAGAATTTCGGCTGTTATTGGGGCCGATTCCGGTAAAATGGGTGGCGACTCATACTGAGTGCGAACAATATCGCTTGTTTGTTGACGAACAAACTGAGGGGCCGATGGCGCGTTGGACTCACCGACACGAGTTTATCACAGAAAATGGCCATACCCGATTGACGGATGCGATCGCATTTTCGATACCGGGCGGCCCGATTGTCGATTTGCTGTTAGGTTGGTGGGTAGAAATGCGGTTAACTGATATGTTTCGCTACCGCCACGAAGTCACTAAGAGAGAGTGCGAAAAAAATCCAAACAATGGCTAATAATTTTCAGGCTGATTTAGTATAATTCATAAACTTGGAAGCTGCTGCTTCGACAAAAGCCCGAAAAAGTTCGCAGTTTGGAAGACTTTTTGGCGACATTTCTGGATGCCACTGAACTGCTACCATCCAAGGGTGATATTTGTACTCGATTGCTTCTATTAAACCGTCGGGTGCTCGCGCTACAATTTGCCAGCCGGGAATCATTGTTTGTACGGCTTGATGGTGCCAGGAAACAATGTTTGTCGAGGTGGTTCCCATGATTTTTGCTAGCCGGCTGTCGGGGTATATTTTAATGATATGCTCGATCGCACGAATCGGGTTTTCTTGTCGGTGAGTCACCCCATCTCCGTAAGCATCCGGTACGTGCACCACTAAATTGCCCCCGCTGGCTACATTCAGGACTTGCATTCCGCGACAAATCCCCAACACGGGTATGTCAGCCCTTAAAGCTAGCTTAGCTAAGTTTAACTCAAAATTGTCGCGTTCTGCGTTAACCGAGTAAACCGTGCGATCGACAAAACCGCCATAAAGTTCTGGATTGATATCTCCACCGCCTGAAAAAATCAAACCATCTACGGCATCAAAAATACTAGCCGGATCTAATTGATTGGGAGGCAGTAAGATGGGAATGCCGCCTGCTGCCTGCACGGCATCAATATATGCTCCGTTGAGGCAATATTCGCCTGCTTGACTGCGACTGTAAGTTGTGATGCCAACGATGGGATGTTTTTTCATTTGCTACAGAGTGGGAGATAATTATTTACAACAGGTTCGTAGTGAGGACTTTAGTCCTTATTTCCGAGGATTAAATTCCTGACTGCGAACTAATTTTATTAGAGATAATTTGCGGGCATTGATATGATTATTGGCGATCGCACTAGATTAAACTGAGCATTTCCTGTACTGCTGTCTAATTTGTAACAATTTTAGGATTAGTTTCCGGCAGCGGCCGGCGCGCGCACAGATAAGCCAAGGGCCCGAACAGCGGCACTAATGTTACTGCCCAAAATGCTGTAGAATTTTGCATTCCTCGGCGCGCCATATCGTCGGTTAATAAAGCAGGAAATAGCAGGCAAAGCATACAAAAATCTAAACTCATCACGTGGATAAAACGGCTGGTTTGCCACTGCCGAACAAAATCCGACCAATCGCCTCTTGTCAAGCCAAAAGCAACCAACGCAGCAGCGCCTAATGTTAGGACAATCCCTGTAAAACGGGAGTCTAATATTTTTAAGAAGATATTTTTAGTGCCAGAAAATTCTGGATTTGGTTCGCGCAGGGCTAAATAAGGGAGCAAGGCAAATGCGCCGACACCGAATGATAAAGTTGCAAAAATCCAGGCTCGTATTTTCTGCCCTCTGCCGTCGGCAAATAAGACGCAACTGTAAATCAGCGGCCAGACTCCCATGATGTTAAACAAAGCTACAATTAAAGGGTTGATGCCTGCTATTTTGCCTGTGGAAAGGTTGGTAATTAGTGTGATGGTGTCGGGGTTGTCGGGTGGCGCAAATACAAAGGCGTAGGTGCTGAATGCAATCCAAAGCAGCCAAAATCCAATTTTTCTCGACATATAGCCCTTCTCAGATAAGTTCGCGGACGTTGTTGGGCTTGGGCCCTCTTATAGTTACTATATAGTAAGCGAGGTCGCATCAAAAACTCTTTTTACAGTCATACCTCATAGGAGAGATCGAAATGCTATAGTTGTTTTTTTATTCTGATATTAGTATAAATTTTCGGTAGCACCCGCGCGAGGATTGGAGCAAGAGGAGAAAACTGAATTCAAATAAGTCGCGGCAAAAATGAATTGAGGTTAGTCGAAAGAGTCATCGAAGGCGCAATCAACCGCATACTTGATTCGCTGTATTAGTTTCAAACTAACGCTGATTTATCTAAATGCAGGGTGCGCTCGGGCCGCGCACCTTACCCTAATTTCTGATAAAATCGAAAATCGACTCATGCTTCTAAAAATCATCATCGGAGCCCTCATCGGAGCTCTCTTGGCTACGCACAAGTTCCGAAGGAGGCCTGTCGCTACTCCAAGCCCACCACACGGCGCCGCACTGGCAGAGGTAAAATTCTTGCCACTTGCGGCGGTTTGACTCGGTGTATACTGGCGATCGGCGATTAATCCAGACCTCATGGGCATCCGTGCAGCTAGCACCGCACTTGGGACAGCAAAACTCAGTAGCGTGAACCGCCGCCGCAGTCCATTCGGGAGGATGGGTCGCAAAAGCTTCCATGTGTTGCGTGTTTCTATCTAAACTGCTGGTAAGTAGGCAAATCAAGGGTTGCTCGATATCTGGAGAGCTCGCAATGACACAAATACGCTGTTGAGTGCGTAATTTATCTGCGAGTTATTTTTTTGGCATTTGCCGTCCGATGAATAGTATAACTGATGTGGTGTCAGCCGTCGATCGGCATTCTCAGCTATTTCAAGGACTAGGCTCATGTCTATCTACAACTTTATCTCATTTCTGGGCATCTTTGGCTTGTGCGCGATCGCCTGGATTTTCTCAGAAAACCGCAAAGTACAGTATATACCGTGGCGCGTCATCATCTGGGGCATTGGCCTGCAATTAGTCTTAGGATTTTTAGTATTCTTGTTCCCTCCAACTCGCATCGCCCTAGAGTGGTTTACCAGCTTGCTCGATGGAGTATTCACCGCTGCTGACGCCGGGGCGAGATTTGTATTCGGTAGAAACATTGTACCAATACCCGGTCAAGACCCGCCAGTTAATTTAGGATATATTTTCGCCTTTCGGGCTTTACCGACAGTAGTCTTTTTTTCCGGTCTAATGGCATTGCTTTATAATATCGGCGTCATTCAAATTATCACCGAAGTTTTTGCCAAAATATTTTACATGACAATGAGGTTGAGCGGTGCAGAAGCACTCAGCGGCGCAGCCAATATTTTCGTAGGAATCGAAGCAGCAATTGTCGTCAAGCCTTATTTGGCTAAAATGACTCGCTCCGAACTTTGTGCAATCCTTTCTTGCTGTTTTGGAACTGCCGCTTCATCAACCTTAGCAATTTACGTTAGTTTTCTAAAGCCAGTTTTTCCCAATATTTTAGGGCATTTAGTTTCAGCCTCAATTATCGCCATTCCCGCTTGCTTCGTTATTTCAAAAATTTTAGTTCCCGAAACAGGAGTACCGCTAACAATGGGCGGCATTCCCAAGGAAGAACCGAAACCTCAAGGCCACGAGTTCATCGGCGACGAAATTGCCGACAATGACGGTGAGCTCCGCAAACAAGAGACAGTTGGCGGAGAACCCATCGAACGAGTCAGCCCTTTGGATGCAGCAATTGTCGGCGCTTTGGATGGTGTAAAAATGGCAGTCGCCATCGCCGCTGTTTTGATTTTAATCTTGGGCTTAGTTTCTTTAATCAATCAATTCTTTGGCTGGCTAGCAGTGTTGCCGGCTCCAATTGGTACAATCTTTAGTTTTATCACCCTGCAAAACATTCAAGGAGCATTATTTTACCCGCTAACCTTGTTAACCGGAGTTCCCTTTGAGGATTCTTGGACAGCATCAGTCATTATCGGACGGCGGCTGCTGGAAACGGCGATTCCACCTTATCAAAGTTTAGCAGAAGCGGCGGCAAAAGGACTGGTGAGCGATCGCACAGTATTAATTGTCAGTTACGCCCTTTCCGGTTTCGCCCACCTCGCCTCCGTCGGCATATTTGTCGGCGGTACAATTGCCCTAATTCCTTCCCGGCGCAAAGACATTTCCGAACTCGGTTGGAAAGCCTTATTTGTCGGCACCTTAGCTACAATGATGATCGCTTGCATCGCCGGATTATTTGACACCGGAGACTCCAGCATTTTAGGCACTAAGACACCGCCTGCTGCCCCGATAAGCGCCCCTGCTTCGCCGAAGTCTGAAGCATCCCCCGCCGCAAGTCCGAAGCCGTCAGTTGCCCCAGCAATTGCCAGCCCGAAGCCTTCGCCGAAGGGTGAAAAAGCGACTCCGAAAGTGAAAGAATTTCCTAAATCTGAATCGAAGAAAACGCCTTAATATCTGCTAAGGACTTGTAGGGCGGGTTAACAAACAATATTTGTCAATAATTGACAATCTGTAAAACCCGCCTCACCCAACAGTAAATCCCCTGTAGACTTGTAGGGCGGGTTAACAAACAATATTTGTCAATAATTGACAATCTCTAAAACCCGCCCTCACCCAACAGTAAATGCCCTCTAGACTTGTAGGGGCGGGTTAACAAACAATATTTGTCAATAATTGACAATCTGTAAAACCCGCCCTCACCCAACAGTAAATCCCCGCATACTGACAGTTATATTTTCGTATTCGATCGAAATCAAGGTTGATGTAGTTTATTGGTTGTGTGGGGGCGGGTTTAGGCATATTATTGATGGGAGTTAAATATTGTTGGTGAACCCGCCCCTACGAGTCCCTGATAGATAATTTGATGTAGTTTATTGGTTGTGTGGGGGCGGGTTTAGGCATATTATTGATGGGAGTTAAATATTGTTGATGAACCCGCCCCTACGAGTCTCTGATAGATAAGATTGTTTTTTTTGCAATTACCAATTACCAATTACCAATTACCAATTACCCCAAAAATCTATGAATCCCGAACCTGAAATTCGCCGCCTATTAGATGTGATGCCCGCCTCGGGCCGCATGACTTGTAAAATTATTAATAAGCCCCAACAATCGACGGTAATTGATTGCGATTTTCCTTTGCCTTGGCATCAATCTCGCCCGATTTATATTAATTTTGATTTGTGGCGGCTGCTATCTAAGCCGCAGCGGGATTTACTGATATTGCGTACTGTAAGCTTTTTGGGTAATTTTAAGTGGTTTAAGCCGGATATTTATCAAGGTGCGGCTGTGGCGGGTATTCTCGGCACTGTTGTAGAGTTGTTGCAGGGAGATGCGATCGGAATTGCGATCGCCGGTGGTTTAACTGGACTGGCGATGACTCGAATTTGGCGCGACAACCGCAGTTCGCAAGTAGAATTAGATGCAGACGAAACGGCGATTAGAGTCGCTCTCAGGCGCGGTTACAGCGAAGCGGAGGCGGCCGGACATCTGCTGTCTGCTATTGAATCTGTGGCGCAAATTGAAGGGCGCAGTTTGGATTTTAATGGGTTGATTCGGTGTCAGAATTTAAGGGCGATATCGGGTATTTCGGCGGTGAGCGTGCCCGATAGTGTCAGACAGGATTGAAATGGACGCACAGGCGGTCAGAAACCGGGTTTTTTTACGAAAATCTTTCGTTGGAGCATCGTAGATTAGGTAAAAAACCCGGTTTCTTGGGTATTGATATAATCAAGAGGGAAACCCATAAAATCCACAACTATGCTAATCCTGCCACAACTGGAAAACCTGCGCGATACTCTACCCATAGAAGGATCTGTCCGCATTGAATTAGTGGAAGGCATACCCATGTTTAGAGCCTCCACAACCGTCAAAAATCGCATAGCAGAACTGTTAGAAAAACAACAAACTTTACCCCTCAATCCTGACGAAGAACAAGAACTCAATCTTTACGAAGAAATCGACGATTACCTCAGTTTTGTTAATCGGACTGTCCGCAATCTTTTCCTCAACCAGATTCAGCCTACTGTATAAAAACTTTGGCTTTACTAATCAGTATCAGCTACACCACACAGCATTAGAAATCCTCCCTTGGAAAATTCGCCCATTCTTCCGTGCGAACTTCATCTATATCAGCCGCAGATGGTGCAGTTCCCAAGTCAGCACATAAACCCCACAACGATTTGCGGGGAGTAGGGCGAACAACAACTAATTCTCGTTCTATCTCAGGAACCATCCACTTAATCAACCGTAGCTTTTCCGAGAGAGACAACTGCTTAACAAGACTGAAAACTGCCTCGAAAGTCATATTTTTATGTGGGAATGTTCGATCGATATAATTTTAGCATTTTGGCTAAGCGCAAGTGCGATCGACAATGAGTTGCTCTTGATACTTGTCACAATTCAAACCAGTAACTCACCAAAAATTGCTTGTTCTCGAATAGCCTGATAATTTTTCAAAATCTCCGACAACCTCAGCAAAGCTTCTAATTCTCGTGCTTGCTTCGGGGTCAAATCTTTCCGTTCCGCTGCATAAATAAGTTCCCCAAGCACAATTAACCTAGCTTCAACAGGAATATTATTTTTGATGCCCAGCTCGATTCTTGCCTTAAAACTATTGAAAAGATTCTCCATTGTCCAATTCCTCCCTAGTTAACTCTTGAACTTTACCATCATTAAAAATCAGTGCGATTTTTTGCAACAGCCTTTCAGTATCCCAAACCATCGCTCTGGTAATTCCTTTATTGATATCTGCAATATCAACCTCAGTATTTATATGATAAGCTACATTGCGAGCGCGTTTTTTAGCGACAGCTACGCCTCTTTGAACTGTATTTTTGATACTGACTGCTTCTGGACTCAGCTCTTTAAACTCCCAGATTTCCCCATCAATTTCAGCATCAGGTGTTCTGATGCCTGGTGAAGCTTGCTCGCTCAATAACTTCACTCGTCGCCCAAGTCTCGCCAAAACTTCAGCGATAAACCGCTCAGAATCATTGGTATTATGGTTTTGATGGATGAGTACGAACCCGCCTGTATCCTCATTATAATAACACCGTTCATACTCAGGCTCGGCAAGGTTGTAGATGTTCAGACTTTGCTGGATATAATTTGGCTTCACGGTCAATCTTTAGCCTGATTTTATGATTGTAGCTTACTGTTTTAGGGAAACCGATCGCCCTTTTTCTCTCTACTGTGTCATCGTCCGACTTAGGGTAGGGGGAAATAAAAAAGCTCGATTCCTGCCGCAAGCTTGGCTAATGCACTTATTTTAAGCGAAAGCGCGATCGCCCGATCGACCTCCTATGACTTCTCCTCATCTATCCGCCGACTGAGATAATCCGGCAACTCATCAAAAGATACCCCCACCAAACGGCAAAAATCCCTCATTTGCCGTGTATGGGTGCGAAAACTTGAATTATTTTTGACCTAAATTGTTAGCCTCTTGCATTTTCTAACGTTTATTTGTGATTGTTTCAGCTTTTAATTCGCCTATTTTAAGCGCCTATTTTAAGCGCTTATTTTGAACCTTTACTTAATAAAATTACATTATGTAAAAACTCAATCTCAAAGTTAATTTTCGATGTAACATAACGTCATTGCCAACAGGATATTGTTTCCGCTCGTTCTGCGGCGGATCGATAAAAAAATCATGAATTAGGACGCAGATTTATTGCAATAGCTCGATCCTCTATCGCGCTCGCACTCGCGTGCAATTCTGTCACTTTCCTATGGGCAAACATACCCAATTTAGAATACAGCCATGAACACCCCAGAAACTACGAATTCCTGGATTATTTACCGACTGCTGCCCAACTTTGGGCGCTTACCCATCGGACAATTTCGCAGCCGCAGCGAAGCAGAATCTTCCCTGAAAGTCATCCGACAACTGCTACCCAATAGCGAATTAATACTTGCTTTCGAGATTGGCGCCGAAAATCCAACTACCGAACTCATTCAGTCCCCTGCTAAAGAGCAAAACTTGCCAACTTCAGTTAATCGAGAACTCTTGAAAATCTTTCTGATCAGTTCTCGTCCTATTGTTTCCCGCGTCATTCATTCTTTGCACTGCAATAATTTTGCCTGCGTTTCTGACTGGAGTCCCCTTGTCCCGACTCAAAATTCCGGTGAGGTGATGAGCGTTTTAGTTAAATATTTTGCCGCTGACTCTTAGGGACGGTCTAGTTCTCGCTTTTATAGGGGCAATTTCCCGCAGTTGCCCCTGTTTTTACGAATTATATCATGTCTGGTTGATTACTATAATAAAAAGGATTTGTGTCTAAGAGCAGACTGAAGTCCGCACTACGAACGAACGGCTTAAGAGCGGACTGAAGTCCGCACTACGAACGAACGGCTTAAGAGCGGACTGAAGTCCGCACTACGAACGACGAACTAACAGTTCGCGAAAATTCCGGTTTATGCTTAACTAGAACAATGATAAACTTGATATTCATACCCGTCCACTCGAGGTAAATCGCGAGATTCAAGCTGACACTTTTGTGCTGCTAAATTGACAGGTGCGCGAAAATTCACCAGCCACAAATCTAGGGGACGTTCCAATTGACTGAGTGTCTTGTCAACTATCCCCGCCACAATTTCCGGCGATTCCCTCCTCTGCTTAACTAAAAGAAACTGTGGAGAATCAAAGGCTTTAACTTCTTGCTTCTTCCTAACATCCGCTACATCCGTTACATCCGTTACATCCGCTACAAAATCCGTTGCCGAACCCTTCTTCCTAACATCCGCTACATCCGCTACAAAATTCGTTGCCGAACTTCTTTCCCATTCCAATCCTATCCCCATCAACTCTCCTATTTCTACATGAGTCTTTTGAGTAGTAGCAATTAACACGGGATTTTTCGAGACTTCGCGGATAATCGGAATTAAAAGGTCTGGTTTGTAATATTTGCGATAGCCGAGATTGGAATTTACTGTTACACCGCTGACAAAACCCATTGCTAAAATTAGCATAACTGCTTTTTTGCCAGCAATTTCAACAGCAGGTAAATTAAACCATCGAGTTTTGACCGTAGGTGTGTCATAAATAAATGCTAAGGTTGCTCCTAACAGCAATATCACTCCCGGAAAGTAGACAAAATTGTATCGAGGGCCGCGAGTTAGGTCAATTCCTAGAATGTATGCAAAGCTGAAAAATAGGAAAATTGCTCCTAGCACAAATCCGCCGAAAATAACAGTAGCTAAACGAGTTTCTGTTGTTTTTAAGGAAGTTTTGAGAGCGTTTTGCAGCAGGGGAAGGGCCCAAATGAAATATATTGTCATGCCGATCGCAGATCCAACCACCACGGCCAGATTTGACGATTCCACCGGAAGCAGCGATATCACAGCGATCCATCCCGCCAAAGCTTGGAAAATCGGCGCTATCCAATCTACAAACGTGCGATCGCCGCTGACAATCCAATTCGTGAGCTCGCTACCGTATTTATTCGACAAAAATATCGGTAGCCAAACTAAACCGCCAGCTAAAGTCCCCAGGGCTACTGCGAAAAGCCGCCACAGGATTTGAAATTGCCAAATATTCGGCTGCTGACTGTCTGAAAGCGCCAATTTTCCATGAAACTGCTGCCAGATTACAGCAATTAATGCTATGGCTTCGGCACACAAAGTCAAGGCAAAAAAGTAGTGAATCGCAATTCCCAAACAGTTAACAATAATCCAAAATAGCACCGTCCATATAGGCAACGGAGCGCGCTCTTGCAGCTTTTTTGCAGCTACTGTCAAGCAAAAAAGAGAGGCAATAACTAATAAGATTCCTAACGTATAATGGCGGGCTTCTTGAGCGAGATAAATGCCGTAGGGAGAAACTGCCATCATCGCAGCCGCACATTGACCGACTAAACGAGAATTGAAGGCAAATTTGCCTAAAAAGTAGATGGCGGGAACTGAAATCACTCCTAATAATGCCGGGAGCGATCGCCCAATCCACACTAAACTATCCTCCGTCGGCGCAAACAGCCGCATCCACCAGTGGGCTACCATAAAATACACGGGCGGATGGTTGCTTTCTAGCAGCAAATGCTTGAGGACATCTGCAATGCCAGCATCCGGACTCCATTGCAGCGGTTGTAGTAGGGTGGAAAGTGCGATCGGGCGATCGATCGGCACCCCGCGAAAACTGTTCCCCAAACTAAACACTAGAGTCGAAAACTCGTCTGTCCACAGCGGTTTCGAGTCCAAATTGGCAAAACGCAGCATCAGGGCGATCGCCGTCCACAGCAATATTAGCAACAGTTGTCTGTATTTAATCATTAATTCATTCATTCCAAGGCAGAGGGAAGAAGAGTCATTATAGTTGATAATTGAGGGTTGATAGTTGATAGTTCTCAACAGTCAACTATCAAATGTTTAAAAGCCTTCCTGTCTGCGGTCAATTGTCAACTGTCTAAAAATCTCGCACTTCATCTATCAACCGTCAACTGTCAACTGTCAACTGTCAACTTCCGTCACCCGCCAGCTCAGCTTCATGTTGATCCAGAAATTCCACAGAGTCACAGCGACGATCGCAATTAAATTAGCCAAATATTCATTCATCTCAAAAACATTAAACATCAGATTAACCAGCAGCACATTCAAAATCAAACCCATCAAGCAAATTGTATTAAATTTCAACAGCCGTTTGAAGCGCTGGCGATTTCCCGGCTGCCGCTTAGAAATATCCCCAAAAGTCCACAAATCATTCCACAAAAAGTTACTGATAATTGCCAATTCAGCAGCAACGATTAGACTGCGAGTCAGCTCCAAATGGAGGCTGTTCCGCAGCACGTACAAAACCGCCATATTCACAAACACGCCGCTGAAACCCACGATACCAAAGCGCAGAAACTTACCCACAGGCCAGCGGGCAAACCGCAATATGAACAAATGGCGCAAATACTCAATATACTGTTTCGATGTAACTTTGCTCTCGCCTTCTTGCCGCTCCTGAAATACATAACCAACTTCTCCAATCCAGCGGATATTGCCCCTGCCGAGCACTTCAATCAAGATTTTGTAACCCGCAGGATTCATGGTTTGGCCGACAATGCAACTGCGGCGCACCATAAAATAGCCGCTCATCGGATCGGAAACTCGGCCCACCACTCCCGGCAGTACAATCAATCCGACAGTTTGAGCTCCCCGCGACAAAAATCTCCTGATAACGCTCCAGTCGCTCACCCCGCCCTCAGCAACGTGCCGGCTCGCAGCGGCCAAATCGGCTCCTCGCTGAATTTCTGCTAAAAGCTGCAACAGCGTCTCCGGGGGATGCTGCAAGTCGGCATCGATGACACCCAAAACCTCGCCCCGAGCGGCCTGCCACCCGCGAATTACCGCTGTGGAAAGTCCCCGCTCGTCTTCCCGGCGCATCACCCACAATTGCGGATATTCGGCTGTGAGGGACAGGGCAACTTCCCAGGTGCGATCGGGACTGTTGTCATCGACTACAATTAATTCGTAGTTGCCGGGAATGCTGCCATCGAGCAATTTGCTCAATTGTTCCACAATACTTTTGACATTCTTGCACTCGTTGTAGGTGGGAATCACCAAGGAAAAATAAATTGGCGGTGTATCTGCCTCTGTAAAAGTTGAACCAGAAGCCCCTACAGCAGGAATTTGCAAAGGCCCAGACGGCACTGGTAACAGGTGATTTGCTTGGTTGACGCTCATAATTTTAGTTGCCGTAAAGTAAAGGATGGTTTGTAGGACTTGAGATTTTACATTATCGTTCCTGTCTAGTTGATTTGTTAAGATATAAAAACGCCTTAATTATAGGCAGTAATTCTGTAGCTGAGCTAACAAAAAAACTGTGGATGCAATTCTCGATCGAGCTTTACAAGGTCATAACATCTCTAGCGCTGAGGCCTTGGTACTTTTGCAGCAAAGAGATCCTGACGCGCGAGCTTCTATTCAAACAACCGCTGACTTGCTGCGCCGCCGACAATCAGGGGATACAGTCACCTATGTTATAAATCGTAATATTAACTTTACCAACATTTGCGAGCAGCATTGCAGTTTCTGTGCGTTCCGCCGCGACCACGGACATGAGGGCGCTTTTTGGTTAGATACAGCCCAAATTCTAAAAAAGGCAACTGATGCTGTCGAGGGGGGTGCGACGGAAATTTGTATGCAGGGCGGCTTAAATCTTCAAGCTAAGCTGAATGGCGGATCTTTGCCTTATTATCTGCAATTGGTGAAAACGATTAAGGATAAGTTTCCGCAGTTGCACTTGCACGCTTTTTCACCCCAAGAAATAGAATTTATAGCCAGACAAGACGATCTTAGTTTTAGCTATGTAATTTCGGCTTTGCGGGATGCGGGAGTCGGTTCGATGCCCGGTACCGCAGCGGAGGTTCTCGACGATGCGGTGCGACGGATAATTTGCCCGGAAAAACTCGATGCTGCAACTTGGCTGGAAATTGTGGGAACTGCTCACCGTCTGGGTTTGCCGACAACTAGCACGATGCTTTGCGGACATATTGAGACTGCCTCTCAGCAGGTTTTGCATTTAGAAAAAGTGCGATCGCTCCAACAAACAGCCATTAACAACAACTATCCAGCACGCATCACAGAATTTATTTTATTACCTTTTGTCGGCAAGGATGCACCGGCTCCTTTACGCAGTCGAGTCGGCCGCGACCAACCCATTTTAGCAGATACACTTTTGCTCACCGCCGTATCGAGAATCTTCTTAGGAAATTGGATTAGCAATCACCAGCCGAGTTGGGTAAAATTGGGTTTAGCAGGGGCTACAGAGGCTCTGAAATGGGGCTGCAACGACATCGGGGGCACTTTGATGGAGGAACACATTACTACGATGGCCGGTGCGGTTGGCGGCAGTTGTCAGTCTGTGGAAGATTTGCAGAATGCGATTAGTTCTTTGGGGCGGAGTTATCAGCAAAGGGATACAATTTATCGACCTTTGGGGGTTGACAAATTGGTTGCAATCAGTTAGATGATTAGGAAAACAAACGGCGGTTGAAACCGCTGCTATACAAACAATGTCCGGATGGTGCGCGGACTAAGAAATAATCAAGTAATTAGTAGGGTGCGTCAGAGTTTAAGCGATCGCAAAATAATTAAAGTTTGGCATTCCGGCGCACCTACTCTCTCTGAATGGCGATCGCACTTTCAAATTCTTCTAGCGCTTGGAGATTTCCCACCTGCCAAGCACGTTCCACGGTAGTAGGGATCAGTTGTGCGATCGCAATTCCCGGAAAATTCGGACTAATATCGGATTCCAAATACTCTCCATCTTGTTGCAGCAAATAGATGCGAAGCCTTCCGCTATCGTAAACCCAGACTTCTGGAACTCCAATAATTTTATAGGCATCGATCGTAGTTTTGGAAGTAACATCGGTTTCAATGGCTAAATCCGGCGGCGGATCGTCGGGTTGCAGTCGGCGGCGGCCAATCATCCGCTGATAATTCAGAATGTAAAAGCAAGCATCAGGTTCAACTCCTGCTGCACCTTCCCGCTTGAAAGTAGTTGAACCAAAGGGTTGGTATCTTCTGCCCGCCGACTTGAGTAAAATTTTGACAATATCGGAAATTAAATCTTTCGGCCTTTCGTGTTCGGGTAAAGGAACCATGATTTGTAGAGTTTCTTTGCTGTAAGCAACTCGTGCCGATCGCTTTTCTCCCAATTCCTCCAAAATCGACTCGAATTCCAGCCAACTTATATGGGGAATAGTTACGACACTGCCGGGAGCCAGCTCGATTTGGCTAACAGGTTTGAGGATGGGAGCGATCGCAATCATAAGCTGAATAGAAAGCTAGTTGTTAAGTTTGTCAGGATTTATGCAATCCGATCGATCTCGCTTAATATCTCGGTCGGGGCGGGTTTACTGGATCGATCGTTTTCATTATATATCTAAGCGAACCCGCCCCTACAGGAATAAAGGTCGATCGCACATTTGACACTTCAATCCAACCGAATTAACTTGACCAACAAGCTCATGATTTCTCCCTGTTCGGGTGTAATGACGATGCGATTGTCGGGAATTGCGATCCTCTCCGAGGGCTGCGCTAACGGATGCGTCCAAAGAGCAACCTCCGCGTAGCGCAATGCGTGGAGTTGATAGATAGTGCGCCGTACTCCCAGCGGCGAACCGATGATGATGTGACGGATGGATTCGCGATTATCGGCCTCAAAGCTTTGGTTGGTTGAAACTTGGGGCGATACTTGATTCGATGCGGAATCTTGCAGCATAGTTTTGACAAACAATTTTGGACAGGTTAGATGCTTTGTAACGGTAAAACCGCGTACAATAACAGATTGAAGAAAAGACAACAATTCCCCTACAGCACAAGTTGTGGTTCTGGTGCTGTCTATTCTTTATTGCCTTAGCGTAAAACAATTAACGGTTATAGTCAATAGCTTTAAGCAAATAGTAAATTTATTTAACATAAAGTAACAAATAGCCTATGGGAATCTCAGAAAGAGCCGATCGATCGCCCTTAATGCGATTGAGAACTCAGCGGTTTCTGACTCAAAAGCAGCTAGCAGAAGCACTTGGAGTTACGGAAGCGACGGTAAGGAACTGGGAATCGGGGCGATCCGTACCGAAGCTAACGCCTGTACAATACAAGAAGTTGCTAGAGATTTTGCAAATTACTTCCGATGAATTACCAGACCAATTTGGCTTTCCCAGCGATGCTGATGGATAGAATCTAATAGAATGAGATAATCTAACAACTAGAGAGTTTTAAACAGCTATGATAGACGACGATGTGATATGGGTTGTGACAGATAGCGAGCCTTTGATACCCGTTCCGTCTGGCAGTAGAGATGGACGACGGAGGAACCCATTTGATGACGAAGTGGAACAAAGTGAGAATTCTAGCAGACGGGCTGTTCCCGTGAAAGTGGACAAACTAGAAGCAGGGGTAACTGAGTTCCTGCAACTGATTGGGCGCGTATTTAGCGGTGCTAAGCAGACAGCGGGAGATTTGCCGGGAATGGAATTAGATGAAATTGAACTATCGGTAGAAGTTAATGGCGAAGGGCAATTGAGCTTGCTGGGCAGCGGTGGTAAAGTGGGTGGAAAGGGTGCGATTACGCTGAAGTTCAAAACAGAAAAAAATCATTAAAGCAGCACTGTGAGATGTCAAAAAATTGGGCGATCGTTATTGGGATAAACAACTACAACCCCAACAACTTCACATCTCTGAAGTATGCCAAGCAGGATGCCGAATCCGTGCAAGATTTCTTTCGGCGCGAGGCAAATTTTGATGAAGTCTGTTTTTTTTCAGATGATTCGGCGGACTTTCAATGGAAGGGGAATAAAATTCCTACTCAGCCAACTTATGGCAACCTAATTTCTTTCTTGCACGATCGCTTTGAAACTAAACCGTTTCTGTCTGCTGGGGACAACTGTTGGTTTTTTTTTGCAGGACACGGGGAGCAACACGCCAACCAGGATTATTTGATGCCGCAGGATGCCAATCCTAGATCGCTCCAGCGGACAGCAATTCCGGTAAACTACGTGCGAGAGCGGCTGAGTCGATCGGGTGCAGACAATGTAATTCTAATTCTCGATGCTTGTCGCACACAGGTCAGTCGCGGTGCTGCTGGAATTGGTGGTGAGGCACAGCAGGGTGCGATCGTCATTTCTTCATGCAGTCCGACACAAAAATCATGGGAGATTGACCAACTGCAACATGGAGCTTTTACCTACGCACTTTTAGAAGGGTTGCGAATGCGCGGAGAACTCAATTGTGCCACTGTAGAAAGGCTCGATTTACACCTGCGCCACCGCGTTCCGGAACTGTGCAAAAAGTATGGCAAGTACCCCGAACAACATCCCCGTACTGCTGTAGATCCCGCTGATAAGCGCTACTTTATCCTGATGCCCGATCGCGGAACGCAGCGCGGAATGCAGGACGATATCAACATACTCAAAATGAACGCTTATCGATCGCTCGCGAATTCGGATTTGGATGCTGCCGAACAGTTGTGGATTCGAGTGAATGCGGCTGCAAAAGGTCTAGATATTGAGGCGCTTGAGGCTTTTCAAAAGATTGGTCAAATGAAGGCAGCGCATTCAGTTTCACCATCTGTGCGATCGCGCAATAGTTCCAATTCCGGCAGCAGAACATCCTTACCAGCCGAGGTACAACAATCTGTCAAGTCGGCGCGATCGTCAGTTACTCTCTCCTCTCCTGTTCCTAGCAGTAAAATACAACAAACAATTCCTAATTTCAACCTTGAAGAGACGGCCAATTCATCAGCAATACCTGTTATAGCCAGTAATAAATTCAGGGGAGTACGTGCATCTGCAACAGGAGTAGAAGTAGCTAGAATGGCTTTGAAACAAAAAAGATTGAGCCAAAAGGGACTGGCTCAAAATTGCTGGCTGACTCAATTAACAATTTCTCGATTCTTGAAACAAGAGTTAATCGATCGTGAAACATTGAAAATTATTTGCCAAGCTCTAGACCTAACGCCAGAAGCTATTGTAGATAATCTTGCTGCTGTTCCATCAATCTCCAATAACCAACAAATTACATCCTCTGAAAATTCATATACTCCTGCCAATATCCACACTTTTGAGTTTGAGGTAATCTCGGTAAATTTCAAAGGACAAACAATAGAGCGTCATCCCCAAATAGCAGAACACCGAATCGATAAACTTGGTGACATTGTATTAGAAATTGTTTTAATACCGGGCGGTACTTTTCTCATGGGTTCCTCAGAAACTGAATCAGGAGGAATGAACAACGAAAAGCCTCAACATTCAGTAACCATCCAACCTTTTCTAATAGGTAAATACCCTATTACCCAGGCACAGTGGAAAGCGGTTGCTGCTTTCCCCAAAGTGAATCGAGATATTGAACTCGAACCGTCTCACTTCAAAGGTGCAGATCGCCCTGTGGAACAAGTTTCTTGGTATGATGCTGTTGAATTTTGCGATCGGCTTTCCCAAAAAACAGGAAGCAAGTACCGTCTACCAACCGAAGCAGAATGGGAATACGCCTGTCGCGCTGGAACTACAACCCCTTTTCATTTTGGAGAAACTATTACCCCCGATGTGGCAAACTATGACTGCAATTACAGCTATAAGTCTGGGCCAAAAGCGAAAGGAAGCTATCGAAAGCAAACAAATCCTGTCAAAACTTTTTCATTTGCCAATGCTTTTGGACTATTTGATATGCACGGCAACGTTTGGGAGTGGTGCTTAGATTACTGGCATGAAAACTATCACGAAGCACCCACAGATGGAAGTGCGTGGTTGACTGACAATAACAATAATTCCCGGGTGTTGCGAGGCGGATCTTGGTTAAATGCTCCCACAGAATGTCGATCGGCGTATCGTTACAACTGGAATTCAGACGATCGAGTCAGGCGCTTTGGTTTTCGGATAGTTTGTCTTCTTGTGTGAAGTTCATAGCCTTTTAATCGCTTATTCATCTGCCTCAGATTCTTCCTCCCCCTCATCCCACGTCGGTGTATAATTAGAATCAGGAGGTTGAGTTTCACCTGATTCTATAGCTAGCGTTTTGCGATACTGTTCTGCTTCCGCAACCTTGGTAAATTTAATTTCAGCTTTTTTTACAGTTTGAGTTTCTGCTGCAATCTTTTCAACTGCCGAACTGATTTCATCTAATGTTACCTTAAAAAACTCCTTACGCTCGTTAACTTTGTTGACGCTTTTATCTCGAAAATATTGATGCAATAAATTCTCAGTTTCTGGAACGTTTTCCGAAAAAATCATTGCATGAATATCAAAGGGAAATGGCACAGATGCTCCACTTAGTTCTTTAATGCGATCTTCGGGATCGATTCTTCGCGTCATCCCAATTTTATAAACATTATCTCCAAAAGAACCAATATTTGAAATAATGTAAACATATCCTGATTTTGTCATCTGAGCGCGAGAAATTGCATTTCTTTGCTGGGCAAGAGCCTCTTCAAGTTGTAGATTCATCTGTTGCAACTTAAGTTCTAATTGTTCTCTCTGTTTGCCTGTAGCTTGTTCGATCTCTCGGCGAGCTTTTTCTAAAGCTTGTTCGCGAATTTTTACTTCTTGTTCTGCATTTTTTCTCGCTTTTTCTATCTCCCGGCGTTCTCTTTCTTCTTCGCGCATTTGCTCTCTGATTCTCCGCTGTTCTTCAGCTTCCTCCTGTTTTTTCTCCAGAAACTCATGAGTAAAATATAGTTCTTCTAGTTTGAGAGAGCGATAAGTAGGCATGATTGCACAGCGATTAGTTTCTGATAGCTTATTCAAAGTATCAAAAGCCTTGTTGATCCTTGTTTCTAATTTAATAGCATTGTTATATTTAACCTGAAGCATTGCAGCATCGCACTCGCCATTAAATGCTCTCAGTATCAGCGTCAGAAAGTCATCGGTCATTTTTTTGCCTTTTTTCTTGCTTCCCTCTACTTCCCACGGTACATGACAGATAGCCGCCGTCTTATCTTTCAGCATTCTACTTTGTTGTCTTCTAATTTCCTCAAGTCGGCGCTTGTATTCTTCAGAACTGCCAAAGTTATACTTTGATTTATAAAAACCGAAAGATTGAACTGATTCTGATTCTTCAACTTCACTCAGTTTTTGCTGGAGGTTTCTAATTTTTGCATTGAGTTTTTCTTGCTCGCTTGCAAGCTGGTCGAGTTCCCCTTGTTTGAGATGTATGTTAGAATCTAATTGCTTTTCAAACTCCTCTTTGGAAAAGAGTGAATCGTATTTACGTAAAAGCTTTTTATGTTTGGCTAGTTTCAGTTGCGTGTAGGTCAAGGCGGCAGCTAGAACTAATGCTGATAATCCGAGGAGTGTTGACAACATATGACCCGGTCTTTCTAATTGAATACGTCTTAATATAACTGAAAGTTTGTGAATTGGGTAAGTTTCCAGAAATTTAACCCGATCGCCCTTAGCACCTATTCATCCTCACCAAGTCCGGCAGGGGTTTAAACCCCTGCCTCAAAGCGAAAGTCCTCTCAAAGAGGACTAATGAGTTCTTCAGTCCTCTTTCAGAGGACTTTCGCTATTAGCCAGGGAATTAATTCCCTGGCGGACTTTCGGTTTAAGCGAGAAATAATACTAAACCTTAAACTCTTCCCCAATCCGTCGCATTGCTTCCTCCACATTCTCCCGACTGTTAAATGCGGAAATGCGGAAATAACCTTCACCCGCCGCACCGAAACCAGAACCCGGTGTTCCCACCACATTCACGGTTTGCAGCAACTTATCGAAAAACTCCCAACTCGTCAAACCATTCGGCGTTTTTACCCACACGTAAGGTGCATTTTCCCCACCGTAAACCTGAATTCCCGCCGCTGTCAATTTCTCGCGAATAATCGCAGCATTTTCCATGTAAAAATTGATTAATGCCTTAATTTCTGCTTTGCCTTCCTCAGAATAAACCGCCTCTGCACCGCGCTGCACGATGTAAGAAACTCCGTTAAACTTGGTAGCTTGGCGGCGGTTCCACAGTTTCCAAATTTCCACATCGGAACCGTCGGCTGCTTTTCCGGTTAAAGTTTTCGGTACTACTGTTAAGGCGCAGCGAGTACCGGTGAAACCTGCATTCTTTGAAAATGAACGAAATTCGATCGCACAATCGCGCGCCCCTTCAATTTCGTAGATGGAATGCGGTAGACTCGGATCGGTAATATAGGCTTCGTAGGCAGCATCGAAGAAAATAATCGAACCGTTCGCCTTAGCATAGTTTACCCAAGCTTGCAAGTGTTCCTTGGTTGCGGTTGCGCCCGTCGGATTGTTGGGGAAACACAGGTAAATTAAATCGACTTTCTTGTCTGTGGGAATTTGGGCGGTAAAATTGTTGTCTGCGGATATTGGGAGGTACACAAAACCTTCGTACTCGCCTTTTTCGTTCGCATCTCCCGTATGTCCGGCCATGACGTTGGTGTCTACGTACACGGGGTAAACTGGATCTGTAACTGCGATCGTATTATTATTGCCAAAGATATCGAGAATATTGCCGCAGTCGCACTTAGAACCGTCGGAAATAAAGATTTCCGAAGCATCAATCTCGCATCCCCGCGATTGGAAATCGTGATCGGCAATTTTTTGCCGCAGCCATTCATAACCTTGTTCCGGGCCGTATCCTTTAAATGTATCTCGCGAGCCCATGTCTGCTACCGCTTTCACCATCGCCTCGCGACAAGCAGCCGGTAGGGGTTCCGTTACGTCGCCAATCCCCAGCCGGATGATGGGTGCACCGGGATTCGCATCTGCGTAGGCTTTTACTCTGCGCCCGATTTCGGGAAACAGGTAGCCGGCTTTGAGTTTGAGGTAGTTGTCGTTGATAGTTGCCATAGTGCGATCGATCTCAATGTCGTAGAATAGCTTACTCTCTATCGAAGGAAGAAGGAAGTTCGGCAACGGATTTTATAACGGATGTAACGGATGTAACGGATGTAACGGATGGATATTCAGGGAAGAGGAAGATTTTCCCTGCAGGGATACTCTGACACTCTGACACTCGGCCATCACAGCCAATCCCCGCAGTCGATCGCAGCCATTGACCAAAAAATCAAATCTGGTTGTATAATTAGATATAGTGTGCAGCGCAGAACCAATTATGGATGAGATAGAGTACGCCAAACTGTGTCAAGAACTGGCGGCCATTCTGAATGAGTTTAATTTAGGTTGGGTAGTTGAACAAGTCGCCAATACTGTAGAGATAGGTAAAGTAATTGAAGAGCGATCGCTCAAACGAAAGACACCGCTCCTCAAGATAGAAGATTATACCGCAAAAGAACAACTTTTGCTGTTAATTGCTGCTGTCGAACAAGCGACGGTGAACACTTCGGAAATGGAAGACGAGATTGCTTATTTCTTGAAAGTAGAATCGGAAACCTCTCCCCTCGGTACCAAAATTATCTTTGCGAATTCCGGCGCAGAAACAGCCCAAACCATCGAGTTTACGTCCACTTTAACAGCCCCACGCCACAAACAGGCGATCGCCCTCAAGCAATTACTCGAAAAACTGCCCTCCGGGCCGAGCAACTACGCCATCAATTCTGAAATTAAGAGCAAGTTAAAAAGCGCGATCGATCCAGATTTCAACGGAGTGGCAGAACAAGCTAGAATTTTTGATGCTTACCTATTCACCATCCTGCTGAAAGCAGTTGCTAACGAAGGCGGCAACATCTATTATAACAATGTTTTAGACGACGAAACACCGAAATATTTAACGTTTAGAAAAACGGCAGGAAAAATCCACGGAACAGCACATCCATACACCCATGCTGTGGTGGAATTTCCCGACAAACCTGCGCTGGAAATTCATCTCGGAGTCAAAGTGCAAGGTAGAGCCGGAGTTCTGCACAACTGCAACGTTTTAATTCTGTACCAAAAAGAAGCGAATATCTGCCGTTTGCTCAACCGCGAACCCCGGCACTCGCAGGTAATTTTAGCAGTAAAATCTGAACACTGCACCTCGGAACTTCAACTAGAAATGGCTGGTGCTTTTATCGGATTGGCGTCAGATATTCGCTACGAAGGTGGCAGCTATTTCATTTCTAATAGTTACTCGCAACCAGTGGCAAAATTACTGACTACTGCGCGCAAAAAATGGGAACACAATATCTTTCCTAGGGCCACAAACGATGTTCACAGGCTGATGTACTCATTTCAAACTATCTTTAAAGACTTTAAGGCTAGAAACTAAGATTAGGGCATTGGGCATTGGGAATTGGGAATAGGTTAGTGCAGTCTTGAATAAAATAGGTTTGATCGTTCGTACTTTAGTCCTCATAAATCGGAGGACTAAAGTCCGAACGATCAAACCAATATAATCTATGATATTGCGAGTACCAGAACTTTACGAATAATGTTCAAGAAAGATAAATCTTCCCTGCTGTTTACGATCGGAGCCGCCACACTTCTGATCGGTTTAGGTATCCTCGCATACTCGATCGTCATTTCCCGAGGCCCCGCCAAAGATTTGCCAGCGGGAGCCGTCGTTGTTCCCCAAGATGCGATGATGGCTCTATCCATCACTACCGATGAATCGCAGTGGAATAGGCTGCGAGAATTTGGTACGCCGGAGTCAAAAGCTTCGTTTGAAAGGTTTTTAAGCGAATTGCGCGATCGCCTCCTCACTAGCAACGGTTACGCCTATCAGCAAGACATTCAACCTTGGGTTGGTAACACGGTAATGGTGGCGTTTCTCCGCAACAAAACAGCAATACCAGTCCCTCCGCCCGCGCCCAACGCGCCACCGCCTCAGCCAATTCAGCAGTCAGTGGCAATTATCCTGCCCATCTCCAACCCGATTAAAGCCAAAGAATTATTAGCAAAACCCAGACCCCTCAACCAAGGAAAAATGGTTGAGCGCAATTACAAAGGAGTGCAAGTTACAGAAACTCAAGGTATACCCGATCGCAATTTTTCAGTCGCGGTACTCGGAACAAACTATTTAGCAGTCACCACAGATTCCACCGCCACAGACAGAATAATTGACACCTACAAAGGCGAACCATCCCTCGCAAAAACTCCTGGCTATGGAGACGCCATCGGTCAAATTAAGGATGCCGGTGCCTTCGGTCAAATCTACGTGAATATGCCGGTTGCAGCAGCCTTTACAGCCGCCAACTCATCCCGCGAAATTTCGGTAGAAAACCTGGAAAAACTGCAACAAAATCAAGGATTTGCCACCACAGCGACGCTGGATGCAGAGGGCATTGGATTCAAATCAATCTCTTGGCTAAAACCAGATTCTACCACTCGTATAGCAGTAGAAAACAACGCTCTCAAAATGGCTAACCGCCTGCCCAACAATACAATCATGATGGTATCCGGCGGGAACTTGCAGCGTTTGTGGCAAGACTACGTATTGGGAGCCGATGCTAACCCGCTGGCCCCGATTAATCCCCAAGTTTTGCGTACTGGTTTAAAATCGACTACAGGCCAGGATTTAGATAAAGATTTCATCAACTGGATGGCGGGAGAATTTTCTCTATCATTAATACCAGCCCCCGCGCCGAATCCGAAAGATAAATTTGCTGCTGGATTTGTATTTATGGTGGAAACAAACAACCGTGGCGCCGCCAACAAATCCCTGAAACAGCTTGATGAAACAATGAAAACTAAAGGGTTTAGAGTTGAGGAAATTCAACTGGGGGGGCAACCTGCGACTAAATGGACATCACCCTATGGAGGGATTGCTGTAACTCGCGGTTGGATGAATGATGTGGTGTTTATCACAGTAGGAGCTCCCGTGGTTGACTCGATTGTTCCGGCGCCGAACAGCCCGCTTTTAAGCAGCGAATTATTCCAAAAAACTGTACGATCGCAACTTAAGCCTCACAACGGCAATTTCTTCATCGACACCGAGAGTGCGTTTAACCCGAAAAACCTCGCTTTGCCGGAGTTTCCTCCCAATCAAAAAATCTGGATAGATGCCACGCGGTCGATCGGCATTACAGCGGCCGTCATTGGCGATCGTACCACCCGCTACGACGCTTTTGTCGGTCTCAAAAAATCCGACCAATCCACTCCTTCACCAAAGCCCTCACCGAATCCATCTTCACCGAGTTCACCTTCACCGAGTTCATCGTCACCGAGTTCACCTTCACCGAGCCCTGATTCACCCAGTCCCTCGCCCACCGTCCAAACTTCACCCAATTAACTCTTAAATCCTGCCAAAAATCCGCTGTGACAGCCCCTTAAACAGCAACAGGGCGATCGATTAAAACTGAAAAGCAGCAGCTCGAAAACGACAATAGCGGATTTGATTTTGAGAGGAAAAGTGAGCCGGATTTAAGTTGTTTTGTATCACCAAACCTCACACCAAGAAACCGCTAAACCCGGTTTATTAAAAAAACCGGGTTACAGCACACTCTAAAAATTTAGCTTGCAGCCCAAGGAAGAAAGAAGAAGCAAGAACAATCCTGGACGCACACCAACCTTCAAACCTTAAGATGAGGTACGTTGTTGGGCTTCAGCCCTCTTAGTGGAACTGGTTATATAAGCTATGAGTCATACCTCATCTTTTTGAGAAAGGCTATACTTTTTCTTGTCATAATTTTCGTTACAGGCTATCGTGGAGATAGCTTTGTTGTTTTTGAACCGAGGAAAGCAAAGATGTTTGACCAGAAATTTTCCCGATCGCTCTTGGACGCAGAACCTAATTTTTAACCCCATCCTTCGTTGAAAGTCTTAATAAGAGTAAAAAAAAATCGGTTAATCGGCGTCGGAGTGGGTCTAAAATGCCGTTTTTTTGAGTGTATCATGTGGCAGATGTATAGTCTAGGTATTGCGAGTTATATTGAGAGTGTAAAGAAGATATAGCCTTTCTCAAAAAAATGAGGTATGACTGACAGCTTATATAACCGCTTAAACCAAGAGAGCTCTCTTCCCAACAACGTCCGCGAATCTTTGTGATAGCCGCTATACGTTATTGTTGCGACCTATTAAAAATTAAACCCTTTAAAACTATGAAAAACCCCAAGAATCTTCAAATACCGGCTAAATTAATGTCAAGAAAAAGAATTGGCAAACTGGCACTTTATGTGCAAATAGTCTTGATAAATATTTACTTTTTGCAAGCAAAAGCCGAAGCTCAAATTGTGCCAGCGAACGATGGAACTGGCACTAAAGTCACTCCCACCCCAAGCGGAACTCCTACACCGCAAACTCGCTTCGACATTGAAGGCGGACAATTATCGAACGACAAACAAAATCTCTTCCACAGTTTTACACAATTCGGTTTGTCACCAAATCAGATAGCCAACTTTATCTCAAATCCCAGCATTCGCAACATTTTAGGCCGCATCAATGGCGGTAGCCCTTCGATTATTAACGGCTCAATTCAATTAACCGGCGGTAATGCTAACTTGTTTCTGATGAATCCCTCGGGCATCATATTTGGCAACAGTGCCAGCTTAAATGTGCCGGCTTCTTTCACAGCAACCACGGCTACCGGTATTGGATTTGGTTCTAATTCGTTTAACGCGATCGGTACTAACACCTACACATCTCTGACGGGCACGCCCAATTCCTTTGCTTTTGGAGCCGATCGAGCTGGGGCAATTATCAACACAGCCGACTTGGCAGTCAAGTCAGGGCAGAACTTAACTTTGCTCGGCGGCACCGTTGTCAGCACAGGCAATCTTTCGGCACCAGGCGGTAAAATTACCGTTGCGTCAGTCACCGGGACAAATTTAGTGCGCGTCAGCCAGTCAGACAGTTTGCTGAGTTTGGACATCCAGCCGTCGTCAGCGACAAGCAGCCCTGGAACAGCGCCCGCATCCTTACCCGAATTGCTGACAGGTATCGGTCAAACCAATGCTACAGGAATCAGCGTCAATGCAAGCGGTCAATTGGTACTTACAGCGTCTAACAACCGAGTAGTAGCTGCGGGGGATGTTGCAGTCAAAGGTGCCAGCGCTCGATCGATCGAAATTCAAGCAGCCAATACCCTTGCAGCCAGCGGCAACCTGACGAGTACACAAGGTGCGATCGTCCTGCAAGCCAGCAGCGACATTAGCACTCTAGCTCTCAACTCCAACTCCACCACCGCAGCAGGCGGCAACATCAGCGTCACCAGCCGTACAGGAAAAGTAGAAACAGGCAATATCAACGCAGGCTCAAGTGACAAAACCAGCAACGCCGGAGACGTTAGTATTGCAGCCTCAAGCAGCATTCAAACAGGCTTCATAGACGCCAACTCCGAAGAAAAAAAAGGCGGCCAAGTCACCCTCAAGGCCAGCAATGACATTGAAGTAACCCGTATCAACACCCAAGGGCGAACAGCCGGAGGAAATATTAACATTACAGCCGGCCGTTATTTCCGAGCTACAGGCACTTTTACCTGCTTGGCGCAAGCTTGTAGCATTGCCGCCGCCGCGACTGGTAGCGCAAATGGTGGAGATATCACCATTAGCCACGGTGGTCAAGCCTCAAACACTATTTTCGGCGTCGGGCCCAACTATAAAAGCTTGAACGGTACTGCTGGCAGCATTGCCACTGGGAGCGACAAGAAGGAAAATGTTATTGCATCCGGAAGTTTTCCCAGCTCAAAGACTCAGATCGTACAGCCGACGCAAATTAATATCACAACTTCTTCAACCTCGCCGACGCCGACTCCGGCACCGACTCCTGCACCGACTCCTGCACCGACTCCTGCACCGACTCCTGCACCGACTCCTGCACCGACTCCTGCACCGACTCCTGCACCGACTCCTGCACGACTCCTGCACCGACGCCCGCACCGACTCCGGCGCCAACTCCGGCGCCAACCCCTGCACCGACTCCTGCACCGACTCCCGCACCAGCACCAGCACCAGCACCAGCACCAGCACCAGCACCCGCACCAGCACCGACACCCAACCCTCCGCCAGCACCCAGGCGAACTCCTGCACCAGCACCGACACCCGCACCAGTACCCGCGCCAGCACCTGCACCGACACCAGCACCAGCACCAGCACCAGCACCGACACCCGCACCAGTACCCGCGCCAGCACCCGCACCGACACCCGCGCCAGCACCCGCACCCGCACCCGCACCCGCACCCGCACCCGCACCTGCGCCTGCACCTGGACAGACAATTACTGAACCCAGCGTACCAGTATCAAATTTGTCACCAGCGCCGACAATTACTCAAAATCCAGCGCCGAACTCGAATTTGTCACCAGCGCCGACAATTACTCAAAATCCAGCGCCGAACTCGAAT
>RDYN01000110.1:0-32629 GCA_004293365.1 Oscillatoriales cyanobacterium
AAAAAGCCTCAAATGATTGCAGAGCAATTATTTGAGGTTTTGAGAATTCTGAATTCTTTTGAAATTAAATCCGATCGAATATCTGCGGAATGTGGGTAATAACATCAAGAAAGCGCTTAACTTGTTTTTCCCAAGTCCAATCGAGCATAAAATTCGCCGCAGCTAAACCGCGATTTTTGGCAGCTTCGCGATTAGTATAAACTTGCTCTAAAGCCTCGACCACTTCCTCAACATCAGACTCTCCCCAACCTTCTACACCGGGAAAATGAGCAGTCGGCTTAACTCGTCCCTGATGCGACAAAGGATAGCAAATATTGCTGTAAATTAAGTCTAAATGTCCGGTATTTGCTGATAAAATAGTAGGAATTCCGCAGGCCATACTTTCCATTGCAACTAAATTAGTGCCGCCTTCGCAGCGGTTGGTGAAAACAGCGCAGTCGGCTTCTCGCAATATTTGTCCGGCGAGGTGATTGGGGATTAAACCGATGTCGATAAAAGATTCAACTGGTAAACCGTTAGCTGCCAACCATTGGGAAATTCCTAAACTTCCGTCGCGGTTGATATTGGGAAGTCCCGCCACGTTTCCGGTTTGTTCGATTCCCAGCATATATTGAGGCCAGAAGTTGTGCCATGTTGTTAGTAGTAAAGCTTCTGGATGTTTGGCGCGAAATCGTTTGAAAGCGGCAATTACAATGTCTTGGCCTTTGCGATATTCGAGTTTGCCGCCGGAGAATATGACGAAGCGATCGCCAAATAAGTTAGATTTAGGTGCAGGATGGAAAATTGCGGGGTCAATTCCTTGATTTACCATCGCCACGTTAGTCAAGCCGCAGCTTCTCAAAACATCGGCATTCCAGTGGGAACCGGCGACGATGGCGCGATATTTTTTGGCTGTTTCTAGGGCTGCTGCGGTGATGCGGGTGTCTTCAAAAAAGATCACTCCTACTTGACAAGGGCTGATTAGGTGATTGTCAACTCCCGAGGATGCTAAGTTATTCCCCAAAGCGTACAGTACAGGAAAGTTACAACTAATTTGTTTGTCGGAATTTGCTGTTACTAATTCCTGAAATTGTTTCTGCTTTTCTACTGCGGGTAATAACAGGGATTTGTGCAGCGGATTGATGGATTCTGAGGTGATGGATGGCGGTACTAAAAGTGCAACTTCCCAGGCGGGATTTCGCAGCAGTTGCAGTGTTAAATTCATGCCGTAAATTCCCCAGCCGCTGGTGATGCTGACTGGCCAACTGATGCCAATTCCTGTTATTTGTGGCGGGGTTTCTGGGGGAATCTGTAGGGGTGGTGGATGGTGCGTGCCCGCCCCTTGGAAACGGGTAATTAGCTGTTCTAGGGCTGCTTTTATACGATCGCCCACGGCATCCCAATCACCCGCTTTTGACTGCCTAAACAACCGCACAGTGGGATACCAAGGGCTGTCTTCCCGTGTCAACATCCACCGCCAATCCGACATAAAAGAGAGCAAAATCCAAACCGGTTTACCCAAAGCACCGGCTAAGTGGGCGATCGCAGTATCAACACAAATTACTAAATCCAGTTGCGAAATAATCGCTGCGGTGTCGGCAAAATCGACGCAATGTTCGCTTAAATCGGGGATTTGCTGTTGATTTAATAAAGTTAAATCGCCCGCCGACAAGTCTTTTTGAAGGCTGTAAAAACTCGCTCCCGGAACATCTAAAAACTTCAGAAAATCGCTCAATTTACACGATCGCTCGTGATTCTTGCGGTGCAGCGGGCCGCCCGCCCACACAATACCTACTTTTAGTTTATTGTTCGATTCTAGGGAAATTTTACCATCATCGGGCGCAGTTAAATAAGGAATATTTGCCGGGATTGTTTCCAAAGTTGTTCCCAGAATTCGCGGCAAACTTAGCAGCGGCGCTTGCACCTGAAAATCTCGCAAATTCTGCGGGTTTGTTACTACATTATCTACGCCTGCCACTTTTTCAAACAAACGCTTCAGCGATTGATGACAAGCAACCATAACTTTGCCGCCTTTTTGCTTGACTAAAGGTGCGTAGCGGATAAAATGAATCGCATCGCCAAAACCTTGTTCTGGGTGCAATAAAATTGTTTTTCCATGCAAATCTGAACCATCCCAAAGCGGGTAATTGGTATATTGTTGTTCTAATTCTTGAGTTTGCCAGCGCGATTCGTATTCCGCAAAACCACGCTGGAAATTGCCAGTCAACAGCAAAGCAAATGCTAGTCTTAAACGTAACTCTGGAGATTCTGGAGAGAGTTGAATTGCTTTAGTATAGCAGTCGATCGCCTCCGCAACTCTTCCTTGTGATTCCAGGGCGCAACCTAAATATAAGTTGGTTTCGCCCAGGTTGGGATTGGTTGCTAGTGCTTGTTGGTAGTGCTCCATTGCCTCGGTTATTTGTCCGTTTTCCTGTTTGAGATAACCTAAATAAGTGTGGGCTTCGGCGTGGTTGGGCGAACCGGCAATTACTTGTTCGTAACGCGCGGCTGCGGCTGCTTTGTTGCCTTGTTTTTGTAATGCTTTTGCTATGTGAAACTGTACGTCTATTTCTGCGATCGCACTTGATGATTGTTTAGCTTCAGTGGGAGTGGGAATTAACTCTTGTAAAGCGGTTTTTATGCGATCGCCCACGCCATCCCAATCGCCCGGTTTTGACTGCCGAAACAACCGCGCAGTGGGATACCAAGGGCTGTCTTCCCGTGCCAGCATCCACCGCCAATCGGGCATAAAAGAGAGCAAAATCCAGACAGGTTTGCCCAACGCACCGGCTAAGTGCGCCACAGCGGTATCGACGCAAATCACTAAATCTAGTTGCGATATCACCGCCGCAGTATCGGCAAAATCGTTCAAATTGTCGCTCAAATCTATGACAGAAGTTTGAGTTAGCAAACTTCTGTCATCCGCCGACACTTCTTTTTGAAGGCTGTAAAAACTGACACCGGGAATGTCTAAGAATTTCAAGAAATAGCTGAAATCGCTCGATCGCACAAAATCCTTCAAATGTTCCGAACTTCCCGCCCAGACAATTCCTACTTTGAAATTGCGATCGCAATTTAGCGAAAATTGCCAATTCGGCGGCGCCGCTAAATAAGGAACATTCGCGGGTATATTGTCTAAAGTTGTTCCCAGAATGTGCGGCAAACTCATCAGGGGTGCTTGCACTTGAAAATCGGGCAATTCTTCCACCCGCACCGCCACTTGTTCGATGCCAGGAATCTGCTTAAATAAACGCTTCAGTTCTTGATAGCAAGATATAATGACTTTGCCGCCTTTTTGCCGGACAATTGCGGCGTAGCGCACAAATTGAATTGCGTCGCCCAAACCTTGTTCGCAGCGGAGTAAAATAGTTTGTCCGTTCAAATCTGAACCCTCCCAAACTGGCTTGTCAAAATTCAACCGCTGCAATTTCTTCGCCTGATCTGTGTGCCACCGCCACTCGTATTCTGCTAAACCGCGCGGCAAGTCGCCAGTTAACAGCAAGACTAAGCCTAAATTGAAGTGAGCTTTAACACAGTTTGGATCCAGTGCCAGGGCTTGATTGTAATATGAAATTGCCCGATTTACGTCTCCTAATAGTTCCACGGCACTGCCTAAATTAGTAAGAGCTTCTACATAATTTGGCTGCAAAGATATTGCTAGCTCAAAGCTAGAAATTGCCTGCTCTATTTTGCCCGCAGCCAAATATGAATTTCCCAGATTATAGTGTCCTTTAGGATTGTTCGGTTCTGCTTCAATGGCACGCTGGTAAAGCCGTTGGGCATCGGCTGGTTGACATTTTGCTTGCATCGCCGCGCCCAAATTTACTAGGGCGGACACGTAATTGGCATTGAAGGAAAGTGCTTGCTGAAAATAGACGATCGCACTTTGCAACTCGCCCTGCTGCTGGAGAGTCGCGCCGAGATTGTTCAAAGCTTTGACATAAACGGGATTTAGGGCGATCGCCTTTTGAAAACAAATTACAGCCTCGGCGATATTTCCCCGATCTTGCAGCAAAATACCCAAGTTATTTTGCGCTTGAGCGCAGTTCGGGTCAATTTCGATCGCGCGCTGATAATACGTCGCAGCTTCGGCTAAATCGCCTGTTTGGTGCAGCGTGACGGCTAAATTAGTAGCGGACTCGATCGAATCTGGCTGCAAAACCAAAGCATTTTTGAAATACGCGATCGCCTCGGCAAGATTTCCTTGGGATTTCAGCACGTTTGCGCGATCGAATTGTTTCCTAGCCAACTCAATATTAGACGGAATTTCTACGGGCTCTCTAGCTTCTTGATGCTGGGAAATTTTTGCTTTCAGCGCCAAAGTAGCCCGATCTAAAACTCCATCCCAATCCCCCGCTGCTGACTGGCGAAACAGCCTTGCACTGGGATACCAAGGACTATCTTCGCGCTCCAACATCCACCGCCAATCCGGCACAAAACACAGCAAAATCCACACTGGTTTGCCCAAAGCACCGGCCAAGTGCGCTACAGAAGTATCTACAGAAATCACTAAATCTAGAGCCGAGATTACTGCCGCAGTAACGGCCATATCGTGCAAATCAGAGCTTAAATCTGTGACGGGCATTTGCTCTAACCAAGTCCGATCTTCGGCTGTCATGTCCTTTTGCAAACTGTAAAAATCTGCTCCGGGAATATCTAACAGTTTTGCCAACAAATCTAGCGGGAACGATCGTACCTTATTTTGTGAATGTTGGGAATTTCCAGACCACACAATCCCTACTTTCAAATTAGGAGTGTTCCGCAGAGTGCATTCCAAACCGGGGGGCGGAGCTAAATAAGGAACATTAGCCGGGATTGTTTCTAAAGTTGTTCCCAGAATGTGCGGCAAACTCATTAACCGCGCGTGAACTTGAAAATCTGGCGCATCATCGGGATTAATTATTAACTCGTCGATTCCCGAAACTTGGGCAAATAAGCGGTGCAAGTGCGGCAAACACCAAACAATTACCTTGCCGCCTTTTTGCTTGACTAAATCTGCGTAGCGGATAAACTGAATTGCATCGCCCAAACCCTGTTCCGGGCAAAGCAAAATTGTTTTTCCCTCCAAATCTTTGCCGTCCCAAATCGGCTGAATAAAGTTGTGGAGCGGGAACTGTTTTTCTTTAATCAGGAGCCGCCATTCGTACTCGGAAAAACCGCGCTGCAACTCTCCAGACAGCAGCAAAGCCAAACCTAAATTTAGGTGAGATTCTGGGTTAGTCGCATTGAATTGAACTGCTTGACTGTAGCAGGTGACAGCATCGGCTAATTGCCTGCCATTGTGCAACACTTTTCCCAAACCGTTGAGGGAATTCATGTTACCGGGTTTCAACTCGATCGCCCTACGGTAACAATCGATCGCCTCTACCGTGTTTCCGGCTTCCTCAAAAGCTTTACCCAGATTGTTCAAAGCTTCGGGAAAGTCGGGTTGCAGGCTCAAAGCTTGCTGGTAACAGGCGATCGCACCTGCAATTTTGCCCTGTTTGTGCAGGACAATTCCTAGATTGCAGCGAGCGGCAGCATTGGCTGGTAACTGCTGAATCGCTTGCTGGCAAACGGCTAGAGCCTCATCTAACTTGTCTTGCTGTTGCAGGGAACTCCCCAAAGCGATCAGAGTTTCGGCTAAATTCGGTTGCAGCGCCATAGCTCGATCGTAATAGGCGATCGCATCTGCAATTCTGCCCTGTCGGATCGAGGCGTATGCTAAGTTGTGCAAGGCGTCCACATAATTGGGCTCCAGCGCGATCGCCCGTTGGTAATTCGCGATCGCGCGATCGTAATTCGCCCCCGCTTCCTCCCCTTGCTCCTCCAGCACAATGCCCAAATTCAAATAAGCCACAGCACAATCAGGATTGACTTGAATTGCTTGCTCGTAAAGCGAGCAAGCCTCCGCCACATCCCCTTGCTCTTCCCGCAGCAGGCCCAAATTAACCAGCGCTTCCGCGCAATTCGGATTCAAAGACAGCGCGCGCTCGTATTCTGCGATCGCCCCTTCATTCTCCCCTGCTTCCGCCAGCGCACTGCCCAAATTGCTCGCAGTTTCCCCCAAATTCGGGTCGATTTCTAGGGCTTGCCGGTAATGGGCGATCGCCTCTGTCAACCGCCCGCTTTGCTGTTTGACAACACCTAAATTGCTGTGGGCGGCTGCGTAATTCGGATCGATCGCGATCGCCCGCTGGTAACACTCGATCGCACCGCCCAAATTGCCCTGCTGCTGCAAATCTCGGCCCAGCCGCAACTCTGCATCCGCCAAATCCGACGGCACAAATCCAGCGGAAACAGCGCCTAGAGCCTCCGCCACCCGCTGAAAAACAGGTTCCCAATCGCCCCTTTCCCGTTGCCGAAACAGCCTTGCACTGGGATACCAAGGGCTGTCTTCGCGCTCCAACAACCACCGCCAGTCGGGGGAAAACGCCAGCAAAATCCACACCGGTTTGCCCAAAGCGCCCGCCAAATGGGCGACAGCGGTATCGACAGTAATTACTAAATCCAGTTTGGCGATCGCAGCAGCAGTATCAGCCAAATCGCCAAAATGCGGGCTCAAATCGACGATCGGCGTTCCATTCAACAGCGCGCGATCGGCCTCTAAAACCTCTTTCTGCAAGCTGTAAAAAGTTACGCCCGAAACGTCCAAAAGCGGCAGAAACTGACTTAAACCGCAAGAACGCTGCATATTTTTGCGGTGTTTGGGATTCCCCGCCCAGACAATCCCAACTTTCAAATTGCGATCGGGCAAAAGTCCAAATTCAGCATCCGCAGGCGGAGCTAAATAAGCAGCAGTTGCCGGAATTGTTGAGAGCCTTGTACCGAGAACATAGGGTAAACTCAACATCGGCACTTGCACGTCAAATTCCGGCAGCGGTTCACCTCTAACTATCAGTAAATCAATGCCATCAATCATGGCAAACAAACGGCGCAATTGCGGGTAACAGTCAACAATTACCCTACCGCCTCGATTTTTGACAATCTCAACGTAGCGAATAAACTGAAGCGAATCGCCTAAACCTTGTTCGGCGTGCAGCAAAACAGTCTTTCCCTGCAAATTGGAACCATCCCACAGAGGCCGGTATTCTCTCGCCGAAAGCGTATTTCCCGGCGCCGTCAAAAGACAGGAATGGCCTGTTTTAAATTCTTTAATTTGCCAGCGCCACTCGTATTCAGCGAGGCCATTTTCCAAATCTCCCGCCAACAGCAAAGCCAAGGACAAATTCAGGTGAGCGCTAGCATGATCCGGGCTGAGAGAAATTGCGCGTCTGTAACAGGCGATCGCATCTTCAACCGCGCCTTTTTCCAGAAAAGTCCTGCCTAAATTGTTGATAGCTTCCACAAAATCCGGCAGCAATTCCAGCGCTTTGTGATAATACTCCAGGGCCTCTTCTAAATTGCCCTGTTCTTGCAAAACCGTTGCCAAATTGTTGTAAGCTTCCCAGCTATGCGGCTGAATTTCCAGCGCCCGCCGGTACAAATCGAGCGCCCTTAAAAGTTCGCCCTTTTCTTGCAGCGCCACCGCTAAATTAATCAGTGCGGGCACGAAATCCGGTTCAGCAGCCAGAGCTTGTTCGTAATGTGCGATCGCCTCTTCAACTTTACCTTGTTCCTCAAAAATCTTTGCTAAGTTGTAAGCTGTTTGAGGAATATTGGGAGCGATGGCTAAAGCTTCCTGGTAATGCGGAATAGCTGCATCTAATTCCCCATTTTCGTGTTTGAGAAAACCATAATTAATTCGCGCTTGGAAACAATAGGGAGCGAGAAATATAATTTGTTCGTAAAGGGCGATCGCCTCTAGCTTATCGCCTGTTTCCATTAAATGTTCGGCTTGTTGCAATAAATCCTCTAAAACAGCCGAATTTTGGTCGCCCGTTGCGACAACAGATGTCTCAATTCCCTGGGAATGCTTGACTGCTGAGTCATTTCCTAAAGCTTCGCCCGCAGTCACAAATATTTGTTTGTTTTCCTCAACCAAGCTGGCGCCTGTTATTTCCAGCGGCAGATTTTTCGCAGCATCCTCGCCAGAAGTAGCAGAATTGGCGATCGCAAATAAACTCAAAGCCGCCTGCACATCCTGAAACAATTCTTGCCAACTTTCCGGCTGACTTTGGCGGAAAAGCCTTGCAGTTGGATACCAAGGATTGTCTTCGCGATCCAGCAGCCAGCGCCAGTCAGGAGCAAAAGAAAGCAGCACCCAAACCGGTTTACCCAAAGCACCAGCCAAGTGTGCAACAGAGGTATCGACACTAATCACTAAATCCAGTTGAGATATAGCCGAAGCCGTATCAGCAAAGTCGCTCAGATGCGGGCTCAAATCCGGTATTAAGTGCTGGTGCAACAAAGTGCGATCGCACTCCGACAAGTTTTTTTGTAAACTATAAAAAGCAATTCCCGGCACATCCAAAAATTGCATAAAATCGCTCAAACTGCAAGAGCGCTGATTATCTTTCCGGCGCTGCGGACTTCCCGCCCAAACAATCCCCACCTTCAATTTTGCATCAGAAGCCAGCGCAAAATTGCACTCAGCAGGCGGAGCCAAATAAGGAACATTTGCCGGGATTGTTTCCAGAGTTGTCCCCACAATCCTCGGCAAACTCATCAGCGGTGCGTGAACGTCAAATGCTGGCAAATTCTCAAAACAGACTGATAAATATTCAATGCCGGCAACAGTCGCAAACAACCGCATTAAATCTGGATAGCAAGCCACGATAACTTTAGCGCCTCGGCGGTGCAAAATCGGCGCGTAGCGAATAAACTGAATCGAGTCGCCGAAGCCTTGCTCGAGGTGGAGTAAAATAGTTTTCCCCTGCAAATCCGCACCATCCCAAAGCGGCTGTGGAAATTGTCTCGCTTCTACTTGGGAAGTGCGCCACCGCCACTCATATTCAGCAAAACCGCGCTGAAAATCTCCAAACAATAGCAAAGTCAAGGCTAATTCCAGATGTGCGATGGCGTTGTCTGGCTGCAATTCCAAGGCTCGACGGTGACAAGCAAAAGCCTCTTGAAATTCTCCTAAATCGACTAAAGCGTGGGCGAGATTGTTAATAGCATCCACGAAGTCCGGCTTAAATTTTAATGCTTGTCGGTAGTGGGAAATTGCTGCTTTAGTATTGCCTTGTTCGTGGTAAAATGCTCCGACATTGTTCTGAGCTTCGGGATTGTTGGGTTCTAATGCTATAGCTTGCTGGTAGCAGTCGAAAGCTTCGGCTAATTTACCTTGCTGCTGAAAAATTCTTCCCAACCCGATCAGAGAATATGTCAATTTTGGATTAATTTTTAAAGCGTGCAGGTAACAGGCGACTGCCTCATTTAATTGATTTTTATCTTTTAATAAGCCTGCCAAATTGTGGGCAGTTTCCAGCAGGCTTGGATCGAGCTGGAGCGCTGTTTGATAATAGGAAATTGCCGAGTCAATTTCGCCCAAGTGCTGTTTGAGCCAGCCCAAATTGTTGTATGCTAGTGCGGTATTTGGTGAAAGTTGGATGACTTGTTCGTAACTGGCGATCGCCCTTTGACTTTCCCCTCGATCCATCAAAACATGGGCTTTGTTTAAATGTGCCTCTACAAAATCGGGGTTTTGGGCGATCGCGCGATCGTAAAAGTCGATCGCCTCAGCCACTTTTCCCTGCTGTCTGACTGCAATTCCCAACAAACACAACACATTTGCTGATTCCGGCTGCACTTCCACAATTTGCCGATACAAATTTTCAGCTTCTAACAAACGCCCCGCTTGGTGATATTCCCAAGCTATGTTTAAAGAATCTTCAGCACGCATTTTGACGGCAGATTTTTGCAATTTTTTCTTAGAAGCCATAGTTGTCTTTGTTGTTTGGGAGTTCGCCAACTTGTAATTGCCAACTTATTCTACTAATCCGTTAACTATTCCTACCTTCTTCCCTCAACATCCCTGCGTTAAATCCGTTACATCCGTTACATCCGCTACAAAATCCGCTGCCGAACTTCTACCCCAACAAACAAGCTGCGGGAAAAATCAAATATTCCAAGAAAAACAACTTCCAGATAAACTGATAAAAATCAGCAATTTCTTTTTGCTCGTCCAAATTAACCTTCGCACTCCAAAACCACATCAAACCCAAAGCCACCAAATGAGCAACCGCCAAAAACACTAAATTAACATTACTAGACAAGGCGACAGATCCGGCTAAAGTCGCGCCCAAATAGCAAACCGTCAATACCCAGCGAGACAAATTAAAGACAGCAGGCTTGCCCAGCTCGATCGTAAACGTAGTAATATTGTATTGCTTGTCGCCCTCCATGTCAGGGATATCTTTGAAAATGGCGATCGCAAAAGTAAACACGATCACAAAAACCGTCAGCACCCAAACTTGGGCCGGAATCACCAAAGACAGACTATTTAAGCTCCAGCCCGAAAAAACGCTTTTCGCCCTAGACAAACCCAAAACCCAATTAAAGTGTAGAAACAGCCCTAAATTGACGATCGCCCCCCGCACGCCCAAAATGCACAGCGCCGCCCAAAAAGGAAACCGTTTCAACCGAATTGGCGGCAGAGAATAAGCAGTCCCGATCGCCAAACTAACGCCAACTGTAGCCAGCAAAAACGGGCCTTGCAAAACAGCAGTCACAACCGCGATAATTCCCGCGGCAATTACAATCCACTCCCCAGTTTTGCGAGAAAACGCTCCCGAGGCGATCGGCAAATAAGGCTTATTAATTTTATCAATTTCAACATCTTCTAACTGGTTCAATCCCACAATATAAATATTGCCGCCAATGCAAGCCAACCAAGCAAAAGCTAGCGGCAGAAGTATCGGATTCACAAATAATCGAGTGCTTTGGGCGATCGCATACAAAGCCATTACGCTCAACGTAGTCCCGATAATCGTATGCGGTCGAGAAAACTCCCAAAATGCACTCACCCAGCGCTGCATCACATCATTTTTATCAATCCCAGACTTGTCGATCGAATCCTTACCCATAAATCACACAAACGCACCAAAAATAATATTCTGTAGGGTGCGCATTGCGCACCTTACGCCTTAACTTAAAAGTCAGTAAGGTGCGCATTGCGCACCCTACTCATCACACTCAAAACTCAAAATTTCTCTGATATAGCGGTTCTCAAAAAAGAGAGGTATGCCCACGGCGGCCTAGGCCCGCGGCGGCCTAGGCCCACGGCGGCTTATGCCCTATAGCACCTCATGTTACTGAGAAAGGCTATATTCTTTTCCTGTTATTTTACAGCACAAATCAGCCCGAAACGAATCAATCCGCTCTCATATCCCCGGCTCATCAATCCGAGAGCAAGTGCAGCTTGAATAGTCGTCCAACCGCTAGTCAGTAAACCCCAAATAGCACTCGGAGTAAAAGCAGAATCGATCACCACATCCCAAAAAGGAGCCACAGCTTTTGACCAATCAGCGCTGCGAATACTTGTCAGAGGCAAACTGCGGACAATTTCCTCATATTCCGGCAAAGAAATCACGTAAGGCAAAGCATAAACTCGGTAAATTTCTGCCAATTCCCTCCTCTCTGCATCTGTCAATTCTCCCGCCGTTTCTCCCAGCGGGCGGTGACACCAAGTAGCCAAAATCAAAGTTCCTCCCGGCTTTAGTACGCGGCAGCATTCCTGCAAAAACTTAATTTTGTCCGGCATATGTTCCCCGCTTTCGAGCGACCAAACTAAGTCGAAGGACTCATCAGGAAAAGGCATATTTAAAGCATCTGCCACCAAAAAGTTAACATTGCTTTCTAGCCCAGCAATTTTAGCGCGTTCCTTTGCTCTGTTTGCCTGTACCGGACTCAGCGTAATGCCGGTCGCTGTCACCCGATCGCCCGCTTGATTTGGTTGGCCCGATCGACTAAAATCAGGCTCGACCCCACCATCCGACTTTAAATTATTTTGCGCGATCGAACCAAACTTTTCGGTTAAATACAACGTGCTCCCGCCAATGCCGCAACCGACATCCAAAATGCGGTAAGGTTCTGATAGTGCCTGCTCTGTCGGCACTCGGGCCCAGCCCAGCAGTTCCTCGATCAAATCAATCTGAGCCTGTCGGCGCTCTTTTTTCAAATTGCCATCCGGGCCGTAGTAACCGTGGTGCATATGTTCGCCCCACACCTGCTCCCACAAACCGCTAGAAGCGTCGTAAAGTTGCTGAATTTGCTGGTAAAGTGTTGATGTCATCGCACGATCGCAAGTTGTTAAAGGAATTCTACCGTTATTTTCCCGTTGTTGTCATCGAAGTTGGCGGCGATCGTGCGATCGACCGCAGACACTCGCAGACATATCCTTATTTCAAGCTCGACGATCGATTTGTGCCTTCCCTCTCAAATCTCAAATCTCAAATCTCAAAATCTCAAAATCCCCAATCTAAAATCCCCAATCTAAAATCTAAAATCGAATGACTGTCTCGCGAACCATTGCTTTGGGATTTCTCGCCGTCATTACCGCAGGTGCTCTATTACTGATGATGCCATTTTCCACAATAGATGGAACTTGGAGCGATCCAATCACAGCACTCTTTACCTCTACTTCCGCTGTCTGCGTCACAGGCTTGTCGGTTGTAGATGTCGGAAAATATTACTCTTTTTGGGGGCAACTGTGCCTAGTTTTACTGGTGCAAATAGGAGGCTTGGGCTACATGACAGCCACGACTTTCTTGCTGCTGTTATTGGGCCGCCGCTTTGGCTTGAAAGACAAAATTGCCCTGCAACAATCCCTTGACAAACCTGGACTAGCCGGTGTATTGCAACTCGTGCAGTCAATTCTAGCAACAACCCTGTTGTTTGAATTAACAGGAGTGTTTTTGTTGATGTCGGTTTTCGTCCCAAAATACGGATTTAACCAAGGCGTGTGGTCTGCTATATTTCACAGCGTTAATGCCTTTAACAACGCCGGGTTTAGCATCTATTCAGATAGTTTGATGGGCTACGTAAATTCCCCTGCGATCAACTTCACCGTCACCGGTTTGATCGTATTTGGGGGAATCGGCTATCAAGTAATTATGGAACTGTACCTGTGGTTGCGCGATCGCTTCAACAAAAGCCCGATCTGCACAGTTTTTTCCCTCAACTTCAAAGTTGTTACCACTACAACTGCTGTCCTTTTAATTTTAGGAACGGTAGCATTTTTACTGCTAGAATACAACAACCCAGCAACTTTCGGCCCTCTCAATTTTCCGCAAAAGGTGATGGCAGCTTGGTTTCAATCAGTTACTCCCCGCACGGCAGGATTCAATACAATTGATATCGGCAAAATGAGCGAAGCAGCGCTATTTCTGACGATCGCCCTCATGTTTATCGGCGCCAGTCCCGGCAGCACCGGCGGCGGCATCAAAACCACAACTTTTAGGATATTGTTTAGCTGTACCGCAGCAGTTCTAGAAGGCCAGGAAGAGGTGCAGTGCTATCAGCGTCAAATCCCGCCCGCACTGATTCTGAAAACCATTAGCGTAGTCTTCGGCTCGCTGTTAGTCGCCTTCACATCTGCAATTTTAATTGAACTGACCAATCCCCAACTAGAATTTATCCAAGTGCTATTTGAGGCAGTTTCAGCTTTTGGCACCGTCGGCCTTTCCACAGGGATTACAGCCAAGATTTCGGCGATCGGCAAATTAATTTTGATTGCTACGATGTACATAGGTCGGGTTGGCGTACTGCTGCTGATGAGTGCCGCTGTCGGCGACCCCAAACCCAAAACTTTTAAGTATGCTGAGGAAAGTTTGTTAGTCGGATAGCAAAATCATACCTCGTTCCTGATAATCTAAACAATGGGTAACAACCCAAATCCATTTTTACAAATCAAAAGGAGGCAGCGCTGTCTATGTTAAAATTTGAATATCCAGACCTTCAGCGCTGAATATGAGCGTGAACCTTTCATCTTTAAAATTTTTTCGCAGTTTGCGGGCCGAAAACAAGCAATTTGCAGTTATTGGTTTGGGGCGTTTCGGCAGAGCTGTGTGTTCGACTCTGCACGGCTTGGGCTACGAAGTCCTCGGGGTTGACACCGACGAAAAAAAAGTAACTCAAGCTTTGAGCGATCGCATTTCGGCTCACGTTTTGCAGTTAGATTCTACAGAGCCTAGCGCTCTACAGGAAGCAGGTATATTTGAATTTGAAACAGTGATTGTGGCGATCGGCAATTACCTCGCCGAAAGCATTACCACCACCCTCAACCTAAAAGAAGGCGGGGTAACTCACGTCATCGCCAAAGCTTCCTCGGAAACTCACTTAAAACTGTTGAAAAAAGTCGGCGCCGATCATGTAGTTTTTCCCGAACGAGAAATGGGCTGCTCTTTGGCCCGCATTCTTACACAACCCAGCATTTTAGAACGCTTTGACCTCGACCCTAATCACAGCATTGTTGAGTTGCTCGTTCCTGAAAAATTTGACGGTAAAACCATTGCCGATTTGGATCTGAGGCGCCGGTACGGTTTGAACTTGCTCGCAGTCGGCCGCGGCGACAATTTCGAGATCAATCCCCAGCCAAACGAACGCTTGAAAAACGGCGAGGTGATGGTAGTAATTGGTTCTAATAAAGATATCAATCGCTTGCCAATTTAACAGCTCGCCATTTGAGATACTCGATTCTGTAGGGTGCGCAGTGCGCACCTTATATTATGTCCGATATTATGTGTTCTGGAAGAACCACCTCGATCTTTTAAATTTTAACCTAAATATCTAGAGTTAATTTCACCAATGCTGGGGTTGCAGCTTCCGATGAGAAGACAGCCGGAACAATAGCCAAAAACGAAATTTTCTCAAAAAAGTAGAAGCACCCCTGAACCCTCCCGCAACTTAAGCAGCGCGCGAGGCTTGAAAAATTAGCCGAGTTTTAAAATCTTGTCCAAGTAAGCTTTGCCAAAAACCAGCACTGCCAACACTAGGGCGAGTTCAACAGGCCAAGGACACAGGGCCAAAAACCAAATTAGCGAACACACCCCAATAATTGCAGCTATGGGAGCCGGAATCCCGTCTAGCGTTCTGTTGTCAGTCCCAGCAGTCACGAGCCCAGCGATCAAGCAGAGCGTAAACGGAATCAAGCAACTTGCGATCATGGCTTTTACCTCATTAAATTTTTTTTACATATGGCAGATGAGCTTATTGTAACGATACATTAAAAATTCGGAAATATACCAGAAACTTTGATATTATTTAATGTTACGTAACGAATACCCTCTGACAAAAGTTGTTAAATTTTGAGCTTTGACTCTGTCCGAAGCCATGAAGTAGCTGAGCCGAAGGCAGAATTTGGGAATTTTGGTTTTGGCATCCGCGATCGCAGCCGAATACCTGGAGAGGAACTGCGATGCACCCTCGATCGCAGTTCTGGAATACATCACCGACAAAATGGGACACTACGGAGGCTGGGCTGATTTCCGGTAGCCTGCCTTTTTGCTGTCTGTACAGACACGATGTCTGTAGAAGGCCGATCGCCCCGCTAACCTTTGGCTCGATCGAACAAAAGATGATATTGCTGGGCGACCTTTTTGTGATGGATTGTGCGATCGGTCTTTGCTTCCCCATCTCTCACTAAAAAATAAATTCCCAAGCCATTAACCGCCTTTTTTGCCGCCATTAATTAATATAAATAATTAACAATAAATTGACTAAAATAACCCCCTATTGTATAATCGTAAACCCTCCCTATAAAAATAGCCGACACTTGACAACTAATCACCGAAAAAGTTAACTATTTAATAGATAAAACTCCTACAGCAATGATCTCATACCTCATCTCATTTTCCTACGGTATTTGCCTGCTACTATCCCTCATCGGTTGGGGAAAAGTCCTCAACCACATCCTGTTCCCCAACCAGCGAATTGACTGGGGACAAAGAGCCGCTTGGGGTCTAGCTTTTAGCATTCTAATTGGCGGCATCTTAAATGCAACCTGGACTATTTCCCAAACCACAATTCTATTTTTTTTAGGTTTGGGACTCATTTACTGTCTAATAGACTTAGTAAATCACAGACAATTAATTATTAATAATATCTTGCACCTATTTCAAGAATGCCGCAAAAATAGAGTCATCTTAGCAGGCATTGCCATAGTTAGTCTACTAATTTTAATTCAATACGCCGGATGGCTTTATACAGGCAGAATCAACATTGCAAATATGGTCTACGCTGACGGGTTTAATACCAGCGACGACTACCACGCTTACTTAGTATTTCCCCACAAAATGCTGCAACTCGGTTCCATGGGCCCAGACCCTTTTAGCGAACGAAGAATAGTATCTTTCGGTGGGCAGTCATTTCTCCAAGCATTGATTTTAAGCGGACTTTCCGACACTAATTTCAACCTCATCGATCCCGCTTTGCCCCTGATAATTACTGTCGGACTAATTCTCGGGTTTTTCAAAGAAAATAAAGCCTCAACCAAACGAATCATCTTCACTATTTTATTCTTGCTTTTGATTCCACTCCCCAAAGCTAACACTACAAGTATCATGCTACCCGTTGCTTTATTTGTAAGTTTGTTCGGGACGCTTGACAGTAAAGAAATAGAAGGCAACCATTGGGCGGCAAATGCTTGCATATTAGCTTTAATTGCTGCGGCTATTTGTGCTTTAAAATCCTCGCTGATACCCGCCTGTGTATTTCTATTTGCCGCGAGCTATCTTTGCTATTTAATTAGCTCCAAATCAAAACAAAAAGTTTTATTTGAATTGGTCTTGACAACCGTCTTAATCGGAGTATTTCTAATGCCTTGGATGATTTCAATGTATCAATCCTCAGGCACTTTATTGTATCCTCTATTGGGAAAAGGCTATCACGCCTCCGCCTACGGCATTACCTTCAAATCAGGTTCGACGTTATTCGGGACTGCTAAAAGCGCCATGACAGCATTCCAAGGTATTTACGTTTTTATACTGATATTGCTCGGCTGTTTGAGCTTGAGCATCCGACCTTGGAAGTTTGGCAATTTACCCGAAGAAACCTCCTTCTCGAACCGCCAAGCAGTTTTATCTATGACAATTGCAGCGGGATTGGCGACAATTGCTGTAGGCGTACTTACCGAAAATGCTGACCCTTTTCGCTATTCATTTTCTCACCTTTTCCCAGCAATTTTAATATTGATAGCGGTCGCAATGACCGACACTGGAGCATTAAACAAAAATGGAACAGCCAATTTCTTTATTGTTGCAGTATTTTGTGCGGGATTGGCAATTAGCTATAACTGGCCTATCGCTAAACAGACTTATTCAGCTTATGTAAAAAATATTGAATTTGGGCTAACAAATCCATCCTTAGTTACAGCAAAGCAAAAATCGCAGTACGCAGCAATGCAGGAGTCTGTGCCACAGGGAGAAACCGTTTTGACCAGACTAGATGCACCTTTTATCCTCGACTTCAAACGCAATCAAATTTTCCTAGCAGACTGGCCGGGGGGAGCGAGTTTGCCGCCCGGTATGCCTGCATTCAAAGGCCCTGAAGCCTTAGCCAACTATTTAGTTTCAAAATCTATTCGATACATAGCTTATTCGTCTTGGAGCCTCAATCATCCCGCAGATGTAGATACTTCTGGCCCTGGATTGTCATCTTGGTTTCGACTGCAAGCAAAACTCTCTCACGACTTTCGGGATAACGTGCGACAACTTGCAAAAACTCGCAAAAAACTTTATGAAGACGGAGAAAATTTTGTGCTGGATTTGGGAACTAAAGCCATCTCTACGGGTTTGTAGTTCGGAACAGTTGTTAGAATCAAAGCAAGCTGAAAAAGTCTTGCATGATACGCTAATGATAGCGGTAAGGTGCCCATTGCGCACCCTACAATAACTAATGATAGCGGTAAGGTGCCCATTGCGCACCCTACAATAACTTTATTCAGGCATTCTTTGTGAGCACCCTACAATAACTTTATTCAGGCATTCTTTGTGAGCGGTAAGGTGCCCATTGCGCACCCTACAATAACTAATGATAGCGGTAAGGTGCGCATTGCGCACCCTACAATAACTTTAATCTTTAGTCCGCGGAGGTGGACTTTGTTTGACAAGGAGCGGTTTCAACCGCGCCCGTCTTATCTAATCAAAGGGGATTTTTAACATAAAAGAGCAGATTGGATATCAAACCGAGAAGCCGAAAATGTCTGGTAGAAACTTGAGCATCTGCTGGCAACATCTTTAACACATCTTTCTCGGATAATAGGTTGAGATTCTCCTCTTTGGCGAAGAAGTTTTTGCCGAGCAATCTCAACAAAGCTCGAAACCAAGAAGGGGGAAACCAGTGTATTAGGGGAACAGCAGTATGGAATTCTACGGGATACCAGCGGTTGGGAGTGGTGATGCAGCAAGTTTTGCCGACTCGGCAAAGTTCCCGAACAAAGGCTTTTTGCTGAGTTCTATTGCCGACGTGTTCGATTACGGCAAAACTCACGACTAAATCAAAACTTTTGTCGGGAAATGGTAAGGTCAACCCGTCGGAACGGACGTATTTTAAACCGGGATATTCTTCTTCTAAAAACGCAGCATCTTCCATGCCGACTGCGGTTATTTTATGGGGGTACGGATAGAGTTTTTCAAAGAAATTGCAATCTTCGCGGCGGTCGGAAGTTACTCCTACATCGAGGACTGTTGTGTCGTCGCTGGGATTGGCTAATGCCAGGAGCAAATCGAACATTTTTTGGCGGGCGTACCAAGATAGTTTAGTTGCGAAACCGCCTAGCTTGGGACCGATATACTCGCTGGATTTGTTTTTAGTTACTGTCATAGGATTTGAGGTTTTGGATGCACTGATTATATGGGTGAAGCGTGATTGTTCGCGATCGCTTTAACACAGCATTTGGGCAAGTCAGTCGATTTTAGATTTTAGATTTTAGATTTTAGATTGACTCGATATATTAATTGGGGAGCTTGAAGCTTGGTCTAAAATCTAGGGATATCTACTCAGGAGCGTCGGCAGCCTGTATCTGTTTGTGGGCGGGTTGAAATCATCTTTGCTGACAATGGTAATAAGATTTGAGGTTGAATTATTTTACCTGCGTTTTAAGCTCAGGACGCTGAGAAAAAAGCTGGACAGAACCATCTGCAAACCGACGGTCAGGCAGGTGAGCGAGGGAATAACTAAACGCAGAGTTTTAGAAGGGTCTAGAGAACCGAAAGCAGTTTCGCTCCAGATAGTTAATGACAAGAACGAGCCAATTATTCCGATTAATATTAGCGTGAATCCGACAATCAATCCTGTCTCTAGGGTGACATAGCGAAATATTTTGTTTAGTTTGGGGTCTTCCGGCAACAGTTTCTCGCTGATGGCGAAAAATTTGGTGAAGAAAGCGAATGTTACTGCTTGAAAACCGACGATAATTGCGATCGCACTATAAAGCAGCGTATGTACATCAAAGCTGATACTTCCAATTTTTTGAGTACCGGGTAACAGCCAAATGCCAACAATTAAACCCAATATCATCAGCGCTGTACCGGGATACAGAAACAGCCACCGGGGGCTGTACAGCAGCAAAAATCGGAGGTGGCGCCAGCCATCTCGCCAAGTTCGCAGGTGTGGCGGGCGCGATCGGCCGTCGGGAGAGAGTACGGTTGGGACTTCAGTTATTCCCAACTTGTACAGAGATGCCTTGACGACCATTTCGCTGGCAAATTCCATGCCCGTTGTTTGCAAGTCGAGTTTCAAAATTGAGTCTCTCCTGAAACCTCTGAGCCCGCAGTGAAAGTCGCCGGCGGGACTTGAAAAGAATAAGCGCCCAACCCATGTCAGCACCGGATTTCCTAAATATTTGTGCAGCGGCGGCATGGCCCCCGGTTTGATGCCTCCTTGAAAGCGGTTTCCCATGACTAAATCGCAGCCTCCCCGCAATTTTTCGACAAAGGCGCCGAGGCTGGAAAAGTCGTAGCTGTCGTCAGCGTCGCCCATGATAATATAAACTCCGCGCGCTGCTACGATGCCTCCCATCAGGGCGCTGCCGTAGCCTTTGGCTGCTACGGGTACGACTCGGGCCCCCAATCTGGTGGCGATATCTTGAGAACCGTCTGTGCTGCCGTTGTCTGCTATGATGACTTCGCCGGCAATATCAAGTTCGCGCAGGGACTTCTGTGCTTTGTCGATACAGATTTCTAAAGTTTCTGCCTCGTTGAGGCAGGGCATGAGTATTGAGAGTTCGAGACTGTATTCCTCGCTGGTGTTGGTCTGTTCTGCCATATGTTTGTTCCAGGCGTTACTGGCGATCGACAATACTTACTGTTCCAGTATCTATGCTTAAATTATTAGTGGTGAAGAAAACTCAACAAAACTTAATTAAAGTTTTTCCGGTTTTTGGGGATGGCAATTTTTGCTGTAATACTAGGTTACTTAATTTATGAGTAGAAGCGTTTTTCTAGTTTTGCTCGCTGCTATTTTGTGCAGTGTGGTAGGTCAATTTAGCCTGAAAGCGGGAGCGAAAATATTAGGGCCGATTGGCGCTGCTAATTTAGTTGAAAAAGTTATCGCAATGGCAACTCAGCCTTTGATAGTTGGAGGTCTGTGTTTGTATGCAGTTTCTTCGATCGGCTTTATCGTAGTTTTGTCTCGCGCCAACATTAGCATAGTCTCGCCTTTACTGTCAATTAGTTACTTATTTACTGTTCTCGGCGGCAAAATTGTATTTAACGAGCCTTTGCCGCCGCTGCGGTTGGTAGGTGTGGGGCTAATTATGACGGGAGTAATTTTTGTACTCAGAGGTCAGGCTGGGGGAGTGACTGGCGGCAATTAATACGATTTTAGGTTTTAGATTTTAGATTTTATATTCAAGCGGTAGGGTGCGTCGCAATTAAAAATCCCTAGTATAAGATCGATCGTCTAATAGCCACGCACCTATGCTAATAGGATTTGAGATTAAAGACTTGAAGATTGAAGCAGTAGGGTGCGTCGCAATTAAAAATCCCTAGTATAAGATCGATCGTCTCATAGCGACGCACCTAGGCCATCGCCCATTGAGCAAACCAACTCAAAAATTATAGCGGTTCGATCGCGTAGTGAGGTATGCCTGCGTGCCCGCAAACCCCATGCCCGATGCCCTGTTTGGCCTATGCCCCATGCCCCATGCCCCATGCCCTAGACCGGATAGTACCTCATCTTTCTGAGAACCGCTATATGTTTGTGTCCTCTGAGTCTATGAATCCACTTCAATTATTGCGCGATCGCACGGCCGTTCTGGCTACTATGCACCAAAAAGAACGAGCGATGGCTCCCATTTTGGAACGAGAATTAGGCGTCAATATCCTAGTACCTGCGGATTTTGACACTGACCCATTCGGCACCTTCACCAGAGAAGTTAAACGCTTAGGTACTCAAATAGAAGCGGCTCGCCAGAAAGCAGAAAAAGCTCTAGAAATTGCGGGCGCAACTCTTGCCTTTGCGAGCGAAGGTACTTTCGGCCCTCACCCAATGATGCCGTATCTGCCAGCCAACAGAGAAATTGTAATCTTATTAGATAGAGCCAACAATCTAGAACTAATCGGCGAATCTTTGTCCGTGGAAACTAACTACAGTCACCAGCTAGTTGTCAGTATAGAAGAAGCCGAGGATTTTGCCCAAAAATCTGGATTTCCCGAACACGGACTGGTGGTTGTAGTTGGCGAGGCTGCACTAGGTAAGGGCGAAATTGTCAAGGGCATTGCGACTGAAAAACAACTTTTTGATGCTGTATCGGCAGGTTTGAAACAATCGTCAACTGGCAAAGTTCACGTCGAAACAGATATGCGGGCGATGTACAATCCAACTCGGATGAAAAACATCGAAAATGCAACTCTCGATTTAGTTAAAAAATTCAAGCAATTCTGCCCGGAGTGCGGTTGGCCGGGTTTCGAGGTTGCCCAGAGGAAAATCGGGTTGCCCTGCGGACTTTGCTATTTTCCGACTCAGTTGGTGCGATCGACAATTTATCTATGCAAAAATTGCGGTTATACTAAAGAAGAACTGTTTCCCGATGGTCGAGAGACTGCCGATCCGGCTCAGTGTCAGTATTGCAACCCTTAAAAATAAGTTACTAATGATAGCCGTAGCAACCGATCGCAACTGGAAACCCGTTATTAAAGAATTTGAGGCTGTAGTCGGCAAAAACGGCGTAGTGCAGCGCCGTGAAGAATTGATTGTTTACGAGTGCGACGGACTCGCCAGCTACCGCCAGCGCCCCGCCGTGGTGGTGTTGCCGCGAACTACCGAGGAAGTGGCGAATTTGGTCAAAATATGCGATCGCAATTCCATTCCCTGGGTAGCCAGAGGCGCAGGAACCGGGCTTTCCGGCGGCGCTTTACCAGTAGAAAACTGCGTGCTGATTGTCACCGCCCTGATGCGAAAAATCCTGAAAGTAGACTTAGAAAATCAGCAAGTAGTCGTACAACCGGGAGTAATTAATAACTGGGTAACGCAAGCAGTTAGCGGCGCCGGTTTCTACTACGCGCCCGATCCTTCGAGTCAAATTATTTGTTCGATTGGCGGCAACGTTGCCGAAAATTCTGGCGGCGTACACTGCCTGAAATACGGAGTTACAACCAATCATATTTTAGGATTAAAATTGGTAATTCCCGACGGTTCGATTGTCGAGGTTGGCGGCGAAATTCCCGAAATGCCAGGTTACGATTTAACGGGTATATTTGTCGGTTCCGAAGGCACTTTAGGCATCGCCACAGAAGTTACTTTGAGAATTCTCAAAGCGCCAGAATCGATTTGCGTTTTGTTGGCAGATTTTCCTAGCATAGAAGCAGCGGGCGAATCGGTTTCCGATATTATCAGCGCTGGCATTATTCCCGGCGGCATGGAAATTATGGACAACATCAGCATCAATGCTGTCGAAGATGTGGTAGCAACTGGATGTTATCCCCGGGATGCGGCGGCAATTCTGCTCGTAGAAATTGACGGTTTAGAAGTGGAAGTTGCTACCAACAAGCAGCGAATTGCGGATATTTGCAAGCAGAATGGTGCGCGAAATATCACCACGGCTCACGATCCGGAAACGCGGATGAAAATTTGGAAAGGGCGGAAAGCTGCTTTTGCGGCGGCGGGTCATCTCAGCCCGGATTATTACGTGCAAGACGGCGTAATTCCGCGCACGCAAATGGCTTATGTTTTGAAAGAGATTGAGGGTTTGAGCGAGAAATACGGCTACCGAATTGCGAATGTATTTCATGCAGGAGATGGGAATTTGCACCCGCTGATTCTGTACGATAATTCGGTAAAAGGTGCGCTGGAAAAGGTGGAAGAATTGGGCGGGGAAATTCTCAGGCTGTGCGTGAAAGTTGGCGGCAGTCTTTCGGGGGAACACGGGATTGGTGCTGATAAGAAGTGTTTTATGCCGGATATGTTTTCGGAGGTAGATTTGGAGACGATGCAGTGGGTGCGTCAGGTGTTTAATCCGAAAGGTTTGGCGAATCCTGGGAAGATGTTTCCGACGCCGAAGACTTGCGGGGAAGCGGCGAGGGCTAAGGTGGAAACGATGAAGAAGTTGGAGGGTGCGGAGGTTTTTTAATTCGCTATTTATGCGGTAAGGTGCGCATTACTGAAGTCATTGAGGCATAATCTCTATATGTAGGGTGCGCAATGCGCACGGCGGTGCGCATTGCGCACCCTACGTTAGTAAGTAGTTGGTAATTGCGCACCCGACGTTAGTGAGTAGTCGGTAACGCTAATGTGCGATCGGCATTTTGATAATAAATTCCGTGCCTTTCCCCAATTCTGAAGTACAATATAATTCTCCTTTGTGTTTTTCTACAATAATTTGATAGCTAATTGACAAACCCATTCCCGTGCCTTTACCAACGGGTTTAGTAGTAAAAAATGTATCGAATATGCGCTGCTGAACTTCCTCAGTGATTCCCGGCCCGGTGTCGGCTATTTTGATTTCTACAAAATTGCCGACAACTTCGGTACAAATTCTAATTTGGCGGAAATTTTCGGGCATTTCTTGAAAAGTTTGCTTACTGTTTGCATCATCTAAAGCATCTATCGCATTACTGAGAATATTCATAAAAACTTGATTGAGTGGGCCCGCGAAACACTCGACAAGCGGCAAGTTTCCGTATTCTTTGACAATTTGAATTGGCGGCTTTTCGCCGTTTCCTTTTAAACGGTGATTGAGAATTAGCAGGGTGCTGTCAATACCTTCGTGGAGGTTAACGGGTTTCATCTGTGAATCGTCGTGCCGTGCAAAGTTCCGCAGCGACTGCACAATCTGGCAAATCCGCTCGACGCCAACGCTCATTGAAGATACTATTCTGGGTAAATCTTCAGCTAAAAAGTCGAGATCGTTCTCTTCTGTTTCCTGTTGAATCTCTGCGACTGGATTGGGATAATGTTGTTGGTAAAGTTCGAGGAGGTGAAATAAGTCTTGGGTATAATCTTTGAGGTAAGCGAGATTGCCGTGAATGAAGCTGACGGGGTTGTTGATTTCGTGAGCCACTCCGGCAATTAGCAATCCCAGACTGGACATTTTTTCGCTTTGAATTAATTGGGAATGAGTATTTTTTAGTTCGTCAAGTGCTGCTGCTAGTTGCACTGCTTGTTCTCTGCTTTGTGCTTCGGAATTTCGCAAGGCTTCTTCGGCTTTTTTGCGATCGGTGATGTCTCTCTGTATGCCGATGAAATGAGTTAATTTTCCTGTTCGATCGCGCACGGGAGATATTGAGAAACAATTCCAGAAAGCGGTTCCGTCTTTGCGGTAATTTTTTAATATTACCTTGCATTCGCTCTCTGTTTGCAAGGCTTGGCGGATGATTTCTAGCGCCTCGGAGTCGGTATCGCTTCCTTGCAAAAATCGGCAGTTTTTCCCGATAATTTCTGCCCGCCGATAACCTGTCATGCTTTCAAATGCGGGATTGCAATAAATAATTGGATGTTCTGGGTTGGTGGCGTCAAAAATCGTAACTCCGGTGCTGGTAGCTGCCATCGCCCGATCGTACAACCAAAGCATTTCTTCTGCGCGCTTGCGATCGGTAACGTCCCGCAGCGTCGCTAAATAAGCCATTTCTCCCTCCCATTCCGTTTCCACCACCCGCATTTCTACTACAGCATTTGCTTTGTGCTTGCGAATAGCTGCAACTTCTGTTTGCACGACGCGCATTCCTGCTGCTTCTGTTTCTCCAACTTGGGGAATAATATCCGTGTCCATCTCAATGTCGCAAGCTGAACCTTCTACTACCAAATTGCCAAAAAATGCTTGGCCTAAAAGTTCTTCTGCTTTGCAGTTAAACAGCGCTTCTGCTGACGGGTTGGCAAAACATACAAGCCCTTGCTTGTTGACGATTGCGATACCGTCGGCATTTTTAGCGATCGCATTCCGAAACCGAGATTCGCTAGCTTTCAAATCCTGTTCTAACTGTTCTATTGCTTCCTGCATCTGCTGGATTTCGCACAGATTAACAAGATAAGCTTCTGAAATGTTTGCCTCTGCCGAATTCTCTGCTAATTTTTTGGGCAACTCTTGATAGTTTATTCTCTCGATCGTGTTTTTAGCAATTGTTTTCTGGGTACTGCTAATATTACTGAGCTTATTTTCTGGATGGGCTTCATGAAAAGACATATTTAAACCTCCCATTTTTTTTATTAATGTGTTGCAATCGCCCAATTTTCCTGCCAATTTAGGGAAATCCGAATTTCCACTCGATGCTAACACATTACTTTTAGAAGTCATCCTAAAATATCGTTAAAATTCAAGATCTATCTCCATCGAAGGATCTATTCCACTTGAGTAAGTAATTTCAACAACATCGGCATTTACGTAGTAGAGAGATGGGCTATTAAGGCGACAAATGGCTTCAAGCCCTCTGGCAGCGGACAAAATAACAGGAGCGAGGCGCCAGTTATAAATATTTAGAAGCAACTGCCAAGTATAAAATATTATATGATTTATATAAAAAATAAAGTTTAGAAGCAGGCTCATCTTTGATTGAGTAAAAAAATAATCACAATTACCAATTAGCAAATTATCTACCTGCCGCCAGATTTGATATAGAATGTAACCTGTCTATTTTTGCGATCGCAATTTCAAACCAATGGCACGTCTAGCACTTCTGAGCGTATCGAATAAAACCGGGCTAATCGACTTAGCGCGCAGTCTAGTAGAAGAATTTGAATTTGACATTATTAGCAGCGGCGGGACAGCAAGCGCCCTCAAAGAAGCAGGCATCCCAGTCACGAAAGTTGCGGAATATACTGGTTCTCCCGAAATTTTGGGCGGGCGAGTCAAAACACTTCACCCGCGCATCCACGGAGGTATTTTAGCGCGCCGCGATGTACCGGAAGACGTCGCAGATTTAACCGATAATCAAATTCGGGCGATCGACTTAGTTGTAGTTAATTTGTATCCCTTTGAACAGACAATTGCCAAACCGGGTGTTACTCTAGCAGACGCGATCGAACAGATAGATATCGGCGGGCCCGCGATGCTGAGAGCTTCCGCGAAAAACCACGCTCACTTGAGTGTTTTGTGCAATCCCGAACAGTACAATACTTATTTAGCAGAACTGCGGCAAAACGGCGGGGAAGCATCCTTAGAGTTTCGACAAAAATGCGCGTTAGAAACTTTTCAGCATACAGCTAATTACGATCGCGCGATCGCCAATTATCTCAGCAGCCAATCCGAGCCAGAATCGAAGCTACCACAGGAGTTTAGCGTATCGGGAACCGAGCTGCAAACACTCCGCTACGGCGAAAATCCCCACCAAGCGGCCACTTGGTATCAAAGCGGAAATGCACCGACAGGCTGGACAACTAGCACCATCCTGCAAGGCAAAGAATTGAGCTACAATAATTTAGTAGATTTAGAAGCAGCAAGGCGGCTAATTGTAGAATTTCCCGAGACTCCCGCCGCCGCGATTTTGAAGCATACAAATCCTTGCGGTACAGCCTTGGGCTCGACTATTTCGGAAGCGTATCAAAAAGCTTTTGACACGGATTCAGTCTCAGCTTTTGGGGGAATTGTCGCCCTCAACCGCCCGATTGATGCTGCTACCGCCACGGCGCTAACTCAAACATTTTTAGAATGTATTGTCGCACCGGGGTGCGAACCGGAAGCGGAAGAAATTATCAAGAAAAAGGCGAAAGTTCGAGTATTGATTTTGCCGGATTTGAATCGAGGGCCAGCGCAAACTGTGAAAGTAATTGCAGGCGGTTTGCTGGTGCAAGAATCGGATAATGTAGTAGAAGAAACTAGCAAATGGCGCGCCGTTACCGAGAAGCAACCGACGGCGGGAGAGTGGGAAGAATTGCTGTTTGCTTGGAAAGTAGCGAAACACGTTAAATCGAATGCGATCGTTGTGACGCGCGATCGCACTACAATCGGTGTCGGCGCCGGACAAATGAACCGCGTGGGTTCGGCTAAACTAGCGTTGGAACAAGCTGGAGAGAAGAGTAAAGGAGCGATTTTGGCTAGCGATGGCTTCTTCCCCTTCGACGATTCGGTAAAAACGGCGGCTGAGGCGGGGATAATTGCGATCGTCCAACCGGGAGGAAGTATGCGCGATAAAGATTCGATCGCAGCAGCCAACCAACTCGGAATCGCAATGGTTTTCACCGATATCCGCCACTTCTTGCATTAGGAATAATGCTTAGAAATTATCAATTGTGTAGCCTATTATAGGGATATAATGGTCTTAACTTAACCCGAAAGACCGCCAGGGACTTAAGTCCCTGGCTCATAGCGAAAGTCCTCTGAAGAGGACTAAAGAACTCATCAGTCCTCTTCAGAGGACTTTCGCTATTAGACAGGGGTTTTAACCCCAGGCGGACTGTGGGTTTAACGCGATTGTTGACATCAATCAACACTGTTATATCCCTAACGAGTTCCCAGTTGCATATTTCAAAAATCATGACTTACACTGAACAGCAAATTAAAGCCCAAGACATAAAAGTTAAAATCCTGCTCACCGGCGGACATCAGTGCACCGTCATTCTCAAATCCGATACACCATTATTGCACAGCCTTGTCAAAGCATTAGTCGATCGCGCGCAACAGACAGTAGGTTTTTCCACATTATTTCAAATTCCCATAGACGACGGGCGTTCCAGCCTTTCCTTTCCCGCCGAGCACCTAATCGGATTAGTCACCGAACCCCCAATTTTCTTGCAGCAACCGCAACCGCAGCAGCCCGCAATCCCCCTAGAAATTCCCGCAGAAATTCCCGCAGAAATTCCCGCCCCCGCACCCGTAAATGACGATTTAATATCTCGCTACGCCCAAATAGATAACTTTTTGACAACCGCAGAAAAGAACAAACTAATTAAATATGTTTTAGCCAAAGAATCAGAATTTGTGACTACCAGCACCTCAACAAATGCCGAAGATTACCGCCGCTCCATGGTGCTCCACTCCTTCCCCGAATTCTCTACACTGATGGTGAATCGCATCAAAGCAATTCTCCCCGACGTGCTGCGAAAATTAAATATTCCAGCATTTGCTATTGGTGACATAGAAGCTCAGTTAACTATGCACAATGATAACAACTTTTACAAACTTCACAACGACAGCGGCTCTCCCGATACCGCAACCAGATTTTTTACTTACGTTTATTATTTCAACCGAGAACCTAAGGCTTTTTCCGGCGGGGAATTGCTGATTTACGACAGCAAAGTCGAGAACAATTTTTATGTTGCAGATGAGACATTCAGAAGTGTTGAGCCTCGGAATAATAGCATTGTATTTTTTCTGAGTCGCTATATGCACGAAGTTTTGCGAGTTAGCTGTCCCTCGAAAGCTTTTGCTGATAGTAGGTTTACGATTAATGGCTGGGTGCGAAAAGCGGATTGAGATGAGATTTGTGGGTTAAGTCGCATATCCCCAAGCCGGATAGGGTATTACCCAAGATAAGACGGCGGTTAAAACCGCGCCTACAAAAACAAAACCCGGATGGTGCGCGGGTTGAAGAATGGATCGTTAACATGATATTTTTTTATTGACACCGCATTTTCCTCAGTCCGCGCACCATCCGGACATTGTTTGTATAGACGCGGTTTCAACCGCCGTCTGCATCTACATCTGCATCTGCATCTGCATCTGCATCTGCATCTGCATCTACGTCTCCCGCGATGCGATGTTTATTCCTGAGCTCCGGCATTTTTGAGCAATTTCACGACAGTGGAATAACCTTTAAATTCAGCTAACATTAAAGCTGTATAATTTCCCGGATTTTTGTGATTTAACTCTGCACCAGCGGCGATTAAAATCTTTACTGCATCAGCATAACCCCGATGGGCGGCCCACATGATAGCAGTTGCGCCGGAATCATCGAGCAAGTTGACATCTGCGCCTTTTTCGACTAATATTTGGACGATCGCCATATAACCGCGATCGCACGCCTTCATCAAAGCCGTTTTCCCCAAATCCGCCGGGATATTCGGATCCGCACCACCGTCAAGCAAGGCTTTCACCGTCTCAGTATGTCCGTGAAATGCAGCCAGAGTCAAAGCCGTTTCCCCAAAGTTTTTAGCATTCAGGAAATCTGGGCGATTTGAGTTTACTTTTTGCAGCAAAGCTGATACGATCGCACTGTGACCGTGAACCGCCGCCACCAGCAAAGGCGTATCGCCCAACCGATTTCTCGAACCGACATGAGCGCCTCGATTTAACAGCAATTCCACGACATCTTGACAGCCTTCAACCACCGCAAAATTCAACGCAGTTTCATCATCTCTGTCCTTAGCGTTGATATCGGCGCCAGCATCTAGTAATATATGTGCGATCGCGCAATTTCCCCCAGCAGCCGCCGCCATTAAAGCCGTCCCGCCATCTCCACTTTTGACATTCGCATTAGCACCCGCAGCCAGCAAAGCTCGCACCGCATCCACATTACCGCAATCCGCAGCCAAAGTTAAAGCAGTTTCGCCCTCTTTGTCGGGAATTTCCAAATCAGCACCAGCGGCTAGCAGCGTCTCGACTACCGCCAAATTGTCCGCCGTAGCAGCCTGCATCAAAGGAGTTTTACTCTGTAGATTTTTAAGATTAACATCCGCAGCGCGATCGAGCAAAACTCGGACAATTTTAGCGCTACCTTGACTGATAGCTGAAAACAGCATAGAATTATCAGCCACAGCACCCGCCTCAGCCAAAGCTTTTACAACAGCTTCGTGTCCCGACAAAGCAGCTATTTTCAAAGCCGAATCTCCATCTTTATCGCGGACATTCACATCAGCCTTAGCATCAAGTAAAAGCCGCACAACATTGATATCACCTTTGAGAGAAGCAGCCATCAAAGCCGTACTTCCATCATCATTTTTAGCCTCAACATCAGCACCCGCAGCCAACAACAGCCGCATAACATCAGCCTGTTTGTGAGCCGCAGCCAGCATCAAAGCCGTCAGCCCAAAACGCCTGCTCGCGAGGTTGACATTAGCGTCATTGTTTAGTAAAATACGCACGATTTCCGTATAGCCCTTTTGGGCGGCAAACATCAAAGCCGTCGTCCCCTCAGAGTCTTTGGCGTTAGCGTCAACCCCCTTAGCGAGTAAAGCTTGGACGTGAATAATGTTGCCAGTCTTGGCAGCTTGGATCAATACAGCGTCTTGTTTAGTGGCAGGCATAAATAGTCTCTCATCCCGTATATTTGTACCGTCGCACGAGACGGACTTACTGGTATGCTAAGTTTTATGAAGTATGTTTACTAATCCTGAGAACACTATGAATCTGGAAATTCCGCAGTCTGTAAAAGTTTGGAGTCAATTCTTCCACCCAGTTTTAATGTGGGTATTGCTAGCAATCTCATTTTATGCTTTGTATCTGGGAATTCAAATCCGCCGTACCAGAAGTGCCGAAGGCGATGTCAAGAAAGAGTTAATCAAAGGCAAATTCAATATCAAGCACCACCAGATGGGCTCTTTGCTGCTAGGCTTGATGGTAACAGGGGCGATCGGCGCCATGGCAGTCACCTACATCAACAACGGCAAACTATTTGTCGCCCCGCACCTAGTAGCAGGCTTGGGAATGACCGTAATTATTGCCATTTCAGCCTCCCTGACTCCGTTCATGCAAAAAGGTCAAAATTGGGCGAGATACACTCACATCTTCCTAAATGTGGGGCTGTTGGGGCTATTTGGCTGGCAGGCGGTAACAGGTGTAGAAATCGTGCAAAGAATTATCAGTAAAATGTAACCGTTAGAGTACGATTCAGGACTTGCGCGCGGGTATCCAGAAACCGGGTTTTTCACGAAAATACCCATTGTAGACGTAAATTCTGCGAAAAACCCGGTTTCTCTAATCGTAACAGTCCTAGGGTGTGTCGCGATCGACAATCCCTCGATCAAAATCGACAATCCCATAGCGACACACCTTGGTTGTTCAACAGTTGAATAAACAACCCTCTCTTTTACTTTTTCCCAACACTCGCAAAGTGCATCGCAATGAGATTCTCGATGGAATTCATAAATTTTTATAGCGGCGCACCATAAAAAGAATCAAAGCCATGCTAGAAACCCTCATCAACTATTTTGTTTGCGCCACCAAAGGCCACATCACAAAAACGCAATTAATCAAATTCTTATATTTAGCAGACCTTTATGCTGTCAAATGGACAAACAAACAGCTTACAGACCTCCATTGGCGTTATTATCACTATAGCCCTTGGAACGAAAACATAATAGTCGCCTTAAATAAAATGAATGGCAAAACAATAGTTCAAGAATTTGTGGGAGAAACCATATTTATCCGACTTGGTGCCGAAGCAAGTAATATCGATGACTTAGAATTACCTATAGGATTAAAACTAATGCTGGAAAACATTCGCAGAGAATGGGCAGGCTCAGGACAGGATAAACTCCAAAAGTTACTAAAGTATGTGCACAGCACCGCCCCAATGATTGAGATTAAAGATAGCCATCAACTAGAGCAAGTAGTGAGGCTAAATCTTGAGACAGAAAGACAAAAATTAATCAGTCAATTAGGGTGAAAACGTGGCTGGAAAAACACCTCGTCAAGGTTGGATTTATTTAGTAAATCCCCAGAAAATATCTGTTCGTTGCAAGCAAAATCACAATCACATTTATGATTTAAGTCAAACAGGGAAGATTGAATGCAAAACAGTTGATTGCAATCGGATAATTAATTATAGCAGAGTTTTTCGGGGAGAGCATCATTATCTTATTTGGACAAGCGACCAATTTCAAGATAACTCTAAATGCTTACAAACTTTTACGGTGATTCCCTTAACGTTCCAAGAAACCTTCAAAGGTTTACCAACAGCGTATCCCATTAACTCGACCAGCAAAAATGGTCTCGATCGCAATTCATTGGCTTTAGTGCATCAGATATGTACTATTGATGCTAATTGTTTTAAGGACTCCCAAGGGAATTGGTTTGAGCGAGTTGGACAAGTGGATAAAGGAGATAAGGAGTCGATAGAAGAACGTTTAAATTATTTTTTGAATCTTGAGGATAATTCTAGTAATGATTGGTTGATGAACAATGTGTCTGTGGAAGTTTTAGAGAAAGTCTTTGATTATTTGCCGAAGGAGATGACGAAAAACATTGATTTAGAAAAAGTCATAAGCGATCTAGAACTATGGTAAGATGCAGACGGCGGTTGAAACCAGGTTTATACAAACTATTCATCACCTCGATCCTAATATTGTTCAGATAAGACACGTTGTGTTTTTATAATAAACCCGGTTTGTAGGGGCGGGTTCACCAAAAATATCTGGCACAAACAAATAATATTGTAAACCCGCCCCCACCCAACCGACCATCAAAATGTACCATTTTGTAGGG
>RDYN01000110.1:32653-41827 GCA_004293365.1 Oscillatoriales cyanobacterium
ATGTACCATTTTGTAGGGGCGGGTTCACCAAAAATATCTGGCACAAACAAATAATATTGTAAACCCGCCCCCACCCAACCGACCATCAAAATGTACCATGAATTTATCGGCAAGATGTTCATGTAAACAATGGTGGGGATGGGGCGGGTTTATGAGATTTTTTGTGGGTTTTATAGATGGTTGGTGAACCCGCCCCTACAAAATTTTGTGATTTTATTGATTAATTATACCCCACCCTAAATAAAAATGTAGTGCTTCCTGGTAGGCGATTATCCGTTAATTTGGTTGCTTCAGTAAACAACTCTTTGCGAGTCTGGCATAATGCTGTTTGAATGTCGGTGTACTTTGCACACCATTCCATGATATTATCACAAACTTCATCCTCTGTTTCTCGGAAAGTATCTTTTGCTTGATTAAGGTTTTCATGCCTATTATCTATCAAAAATAGGGTTTTCTGATTTTTGATGAGGTGTATGAAGGCCTTGATATTTTTATGATTTATTTCCAGCATAATTATTTGATTGCTACTGACCAGTTGCACAAAATGCAGCCCAATGATAATGCGATCGAAAAGGTGGTTCTCCTGTGGACTCTAGATGATCGAGCATATCGTATAGATCCTCTTTTAGGGAGGGACGTATCGAAAGTTTGCTTGTCCACTGTTGTAACTTTTCTACTGTAACATCCCGCAGCCAAAGTTGAGCTTTGTTGAGGGCAAGAGCGACGCTTAACCCGGCTTTGAGATTCTGATAAAATTCTATCATCAGCAATGAAGTAGATACATCATTAACTGCCCAAAGTGTCGGTACTACACTGGAACTCCCAGCCACTAGGAAACCGCTAGGTAAGCTGATATATTCATCTCTGATGCTTTGAAAGTCGCTGATGCCGGTTTCGCAGGCGGAGAGGACTACTAGGCGACATTCTCGGAAGTCGAGGGCAAAGATGTCTGCTAAGGTGAGGCATTTGTCAAGGTCGAGAATGTTGCCATTTTGTAAGGGTTGATAACGGTTGGGGTTTGATTCTGCTGGCGCTGGCGGGAGTAATTCGCTGTCGGCTAGCAGCAATGCTGAGAGCAAAGGTTGCTGAAAGTTAAAGTAGCCGTGACAGCTAAAGTGGGCGCAGTGGGCGATACGGAGACGGCTGTCGTCTATGGCTGATTTTTTGGCATTATTTTGGATGAGAATATCTTGATTTTCTGGTTGGAAATTCTGACGGATTGCTTGTACTTCTACATCGGTAAATTCCAGGTCTTTGGTGGGATTTTGGACGGCAAATAGCTGTGTGAAATTGTGGCGTTTTCGCCTTTTTTGTGCCTGTTGCAGCAGTTGGCAACTGGGGGCGTAGCGGACACTTTGTTTGAAGCAATCTAGCAGGCAAGGATTAGTTGGTTCTGGAGATGGGGTTTCTGAATTAAACCGCTGCCAGGCTTCACGGCTAACTGGCAAGGCGTGAAGGGGGAGAAGGTGCAGGAAGCGATGGGGAATTAAAATTAGTTGACTGCACTGTTTGGGAACTCTTTCCAGAAGATCGTTGAGATGCAAAATATCACCTAGACTTTGGAGGCGGGAGGCTAGGCTTTGCTGCCATTGAGTTTTGTTTTCTTGGTAGTCTTTCAGATACTCGTTGAACCAATTTTCCAAGGCTTTAAAGTCGGCTTTTGAGGATTGCCAGACTGTAGGAGTTGGTGATTCTGGGGTGATGATGAAAGCAAGAAGTCTGTCGCTTGTAATGTACCACTGAAGGATAGCGGTGTTTTCTGCTGTGAGGGATTGAATCTCGCTGTAGGAGATGCCTTTAACTTCTTGGGTGAGTGCGAAATCGGGGTCGATGGGTTTGATGTCGCGGGCAATCAATTCATTTAGTTGTTGCCGCAATTGGGTGAGATGCGATCGCTCGCGAATGATGCTTTGTATGTTGCCGATTTGAAGGCTGCGTTCTCCCGATATCGTGCGGCCGTTGTTGTTACGATTTGTCTGTTCGATATCGAGTCGTCGCTGTTCGGAATCAATTTCTCGACGCAGGCGCGAGAGTTCGTTGAGAACGGTTTCGGGAATGTCACCTTTGGGGTAGATGTCGCGGGTGGCGAGGAGTTCGACTAAGTTGCGGGCTTTGCTGCGTTCGGCGTATTCTATGGCTGCGGTGTACTTTTTTAGTTCTAGGCAAACTTCCACCATATTTCGATAAAGTTTATTCCATTCCAAGTTATCCTGTAAAATCTGCGGTTCCTCACCGTTAGGACAATTCAGCAGTGCATTAATCAATTGCAGATAAGCAGAATTGCGGTGTGCATCTCCTCCCTGCATCTCTTGAGCCAAAGCTTGACTAATTTGACCCACTAATTGCTGCAAAAAACCCGCATTTTGTTCGCCATCCGCCGCCATCCGACTCGCCACTTCCTGCATCACTTCAATCAAGCCCGAGTCAACAAACTCAGAGTGCTCTTGCAATACATTCCCCTCTTCCCCAGACGGACAACTCAGCAGCAATTGAATCAGATTCAGGTAAGCTCGGACGCGGTTTTCATCCATGAGGCGTGACCTTCAACATTCTTTATTCCCTCATTTGTACCACAAATACAAGCAGCCCCAGCTAAACTGCAATAATTATTTAATTTTCCAATCTAGCGGCTTAGTTGCTCAGTTTTAATTGACAAATAACTTGATTTGTGTATATAAGGTTTGTCTGACGTTCTTAGGTAGTCGATTTTGATGAGATAAGTAGTTTGCGATCTGAGAAAATACGGGACATCGCAGTGCCGATATATGGTAACTTAACCCCAAAGTCCGCCAGGGAATTAATTCCCTGGCTAATAGCGAAAGTCCTCTCAAGAGGACTAAATAAATAATCAGTCCGAGAGGACTTTTGCTTTTAGGTAGGAGTTTAAACCCCTCGCGGACTGCGGGTGTAATGCAGAGAAACCCGGCTTTTTTACCCGCCATTAAAAATTTGCTCCGCCGTCAAAGTCAACTCTGGAAATACCACCGACTCAATTCTCTCATCTCCCCGAAACAGCTTAACCTGATACTCACCATCTACCAATTGACAAACCGACAAAGTAGGTTGTTTCGGAGAACCAATATAACGCCTACCTCCCAAACCCAAATAATCGACAATCCAGTATTCAGCAATGCCTAATGCTTCATACTCGATCATCTTATGTGCATAATCATCGCGCCAATTTGTGCTGACAACTTCAATCGCGAGAGGAATGGATGAGCCTTGAGTAATTGTTGAGGATTTTGCCCATAAAGGCTCTAGCGCTAAAGCATCACGATTAACTGCTAAAACATCAGGTAAATAACCAGTTTCTTGTTCGGGAGATTTAACGAGGGCATTCTTGGGGAATCGATAGGGAAGTTGCAGCCGCCGAGTTTCTAGAATTAGTTCTGTCTGCAAAAATTCAACAACTTCTTCATGTTTTCCTGTCGTCTGCATCTCAATAATAACTCCGTTATGTAGTTCATAGCGTCCGTTTTCTGGCTTCCATTCCAGAAACTCATCGAAAGTTATTAACTTGGATATTGCTTGAATCATGGGAAAACCTCCAATGTTCTAAGATCAGTTTAACATAAGAATAATTAGTCCTCAATTTTAGTTAAAGGTAGATGAATAATTTGATTTTGATATTCATTAGGAAAATAACATCAAAATCAAAATTGATTCATCTATGTTTTGCCCAAGGCTTAAATTTCCACTTAAAATAAATATACCGGGAATATGTTGGGGTGCGGAATTTTGGCTGCAAACCTTAATACAATTGGTTTGATTGTTGTGAATGCGAGTCCTTTGATTGATGCGGACTAAAGTCCTCACTACGAACCTTTATTTGAGGTTGGGGGTTGTGAATTTTGACAACCAGCGGTTTTTCAGTTTCTTTAAGTGCGATCGCCTTAAATTATCCACCAACCGCTGCAACTGAGCCAAATTTCCCGCTTCGCCGCCGTACTTCCACCGCACGTAAGCTTGCGAAACTTCCTCAATTACCTCAGCTTCATCGGTTCCATGATGTGCGCGCATTGCCTCAGCATACTCCAAAGGCGTTTGAGCTTTCTGTTTGGCAAAGCCCCGACTCGCCAAATCCTTCAGCATTTGCTGATAAACGCCCTCCACGGGCGGTAATTTACCCAGCCAACGCCGATAGCGCCACTTGCGCCACCCTTGCCACATTAACCAGCCTAGGAAGCCAAAGCCGATCGCACCAATCAACCCAGTAAACAACCCAACCCAACCCTTAGCAAACTGTCCCAGAAACCAGCCCACAATCAAAGTAATCCAGCCAATTACAAAACCGATAACCGAATCCAACCCGCTTCTCAGAGGCGTCGGTAGCCAACCGGCGATCCACTTCCAAAACGATTCCAGTGCGCTAAAAGTCTGGTTGTCTTCCACCGAAGCCGGAATCAACGGATAACCTGGAATCGGATTAAAACCAAACCAGCCGTATTTAGGAAAATATACCTCCGTCATTAAGAAAGCGTCGGTATTTTTCACAACATACAAACCAGTAAACGGGTTGAATTCTCCCGTATCGAAACCACCAGCTACTCGTGCCGGAATCCCGATCGATCTGAGCATAATTGCCAGTACCGTCGAAAAGTGGTCGGGATATCCGCCTGTAACCTTTTTGCCGTCTTGCGTGTTTTGATAGCCAAACAGAAAACCCTCGACTAAATCTTCTGTTTCTTCCAAGTAAGGCAAGGCTTTTACAAGTTTGTAATTCGGATTTTGCTTCAAATATTGAGCTAAATACAAAGCTTTTTCGTAGGGAGAATCGATCGCCCTCTCTGACTTAGCTACTCTAGTTCTCGCCAACAAAATTTCTTCTGTTTTTTCTCGCACCTTCTGGGCAATTTTCGGCGGCACGTCCAAATAGAACTTGCGAATATTTTTCGGATAATTAGTACCAGTTTGCCCCAACCCGGAGCGATCGCGAACAGGTACATTAGAAATCACCGTATAAGTCAAACCTTCCCGCAATTCCACAGGCGATCGCAAACCGCCCTCCGCATCCACCGCCACATCCATCGTCGGAAAATACAGTTCTTTCGGCTTAGCCAAAGCCGGAATCAAATTCGGCAACTGAGCAATAATAGTATAACTTTGAATCACCTCTTGAATCCGAGGCGCATTCGGAAACGGATTCAGATAAAATTGAAAAGACCACCTCGGTCTATTCACCTTTTGAGCTTGTTCGTTGCGAGAAATTTCCCAACCCTGACCCGTGTATTTGTCAAAGCCCAACACCCGCCAAAAACCCGCCGCTTGCGATCGCACGCGCATCACCACTTGGGGTTTCATTTCCCCCCGCAAATTCTGATTGATGCGCTGGTTGAAACCGTAATAAAAAGTAGAGTCCACCTCTCCTGGCCCTTTGTCTGGGTTTCTCCCCCTTCCTCCGCCACTTCCTTGTTCATTTCCCCCTCTGACATACCCCGGATTTAAAATGCTGCGCGAGTCAAACTCTCCCTGATATTCAATGGGAGCACTGACAGGAAAAGTCCGCAACTGATAGCCCGGGAGGCGCGGCAAAAACGCAAAAATAGTCAGCCCCAACCCCACAGTTATTACCAGCAGCCAACCAAAATACTTGGGGGATAGAGTAGCAGCAAACAGTGACAAGTTCTTATTTTTGCCTGCACCTTCTACTTTCTGCTTGCTACCGTCTGCTTTGGAAAGTCCCAAGCGCGATCGATAATCCAACACCAAAGTCGGCAGCGCTAAAGCCAAAAACACCACTAGCAACGGCCCAAAAGTCAGCGTTTGACTGATAGTCGCCGCTACACTCAACAAAATCAACCCGATGACGATCGAATAGCCCAAATCTTTGCGGCGGGGCAAATCGAAGCTGTGCAGCACTTGAATGTGAATTAACAGTTGCGCCAAAACTAACCGGGTATCGTTCAATTCCCCTATCAAACGGGTAAAAAAAGCGAACAGCGCCACCAGCATGGCAATAGCTATGCAGAACTTAGCAGCTACATTGCGATCGCGGCGGCGGTACCAACTCCAAGTTGCCCCCACAATGCTAACAGGCACAGCCCACAGGTTCAGCGCTTCTTCAGCAGCAACGTCTGTCGCCACAATGCCCACAATTACCAACAACTGAACTAGGATTCGCAGCAGCAAAGAATCCTCAATCACCGGCGGAGGCATGGCCTCAATCTGCTCCCACAGCTTACCCAAAACAGGTATCTTTCGCAGGTTATCAGTTGTCATGTGCACCCATCCAACGATTTTAGATTTTAGATTTTAGATTTTAGATTGAATCCACAGATAAATCTGAGAGGGCTTTAACTAAAATCTAATTTTTTTTGCTTTTCACGAGCGAGGTCGGGGGATTGAATTTGTTTGTGTGTGAGGTCAAACCCTAGAGGAAAAACATACATTATTTACTCTAATTTTACCAGAAAGACTTGGCTTAAAGCCTCTCCCTTGTAGGGAGAAAATAAAATTAGACTATTCATTACTCCAATCTTCTTCCTTCCAGGTAGAGGTAGCCCTCAAGCGGTCAACTATCAACTGTCATGAACGTCAACTGTCAACTGAACTTTTTAGTTGCTATCTTGTCCTGACAAAATTGGACGAATAGCAAACATCAGAGGTCTAGTCTCGAAGTTTTGGAATCGAACTTCTAAGGCATAAATCTTATCCGGTTGCGGATCGAACAACTCCACACTTAAATGCCCGGAATTCGGACGATGTGCAGTTGCTTCGGCATCTCCTCCCTTGAGTTCCAAACTTCCTCCCCCAGGAAATTCGCACTCAACCCTTAAACACGGTCTTGGTGGTTCTGTATTGCGGTTGGACAGGTATTGAGCTTGCAGAGTCAGCGAACCCAAAGCTGTCAACCATTCTCGGGAAACCGGCGGCTGATTTACAGGACAATTCAAAGTTAGAGAGTCAATGATTTCTCGGGCGGCCAACAGCGACATCAGCATTTGTTGATCGGTAGTTGCCACTTCGTAATTCGGTAAATCTTCTACTTCTACCTCTGAAGCTGTAGTTCCTCTGGCCGGACTCATGAGTACAAAACCAGCTAATTCGTTAAGTTCCTGAGACTGGCCCGGAAACAAGCTATCTACAGCGCGGACTAACTTCGCTCCTTCCCGCAGTGACGACATTACCAATTCCTGACAAGGTTCTAGCAGTTGAGCAAAAACCCCTTGGGCGATCGGAATTGGCAGGCGACCCCATCTAATATTTTGTAGTTGGGGAGTCCAGATGTGTAGGGGGGGAACCCATTGGGGGGCTACATCGTCTGGGTAGTCGTGGTCGTAACTTTTAATTTCTGTTTCCCAGGGGAACAGCGGCGGGTTGGATTCAATTTCGGCTCTAAGCCTTTCTTTTAACAAGGTCTGAAAACGGTCTTGCACGGTCGGTATATCTCCAATAGTCAGCGGTTGTGCGGGTGCATTGCTGTGCGCCCCCACTTGATAATCCAGCGGGTCTGGTTCGTCCCATTCCCAATATTCCACCCCAGAATTGTCTTCGTCGCCCCACTCTTCTGAGAGATGGGGCAGATTGAAGTTCTCCTCATCTTCGCTAGAGGCATTCTCGATCGGCGCCTGCAATACCCAGTCTAAAAAATGGCGCTCGAAAGCCTCTGCATCCCTGTTCGTTTCGTTATTCATCACTAGATGCCCCTTCTCCGGAATCTGAACGATTTCGCAATTCCCAGGCAAGTTCGAGTAATTTAAACCACCGTTTCTGTACCTGGGCTACCGTGCTGCCGAGGGTTTGCGCGATCGCTGACTCTGACAGACCCTGTTGCTTCAACTTTAACAAACGCTGCCCCTCTGGCCCGATTTGCTCGCCAAATATCTGCCATTGAGAAGGCAGCAAACCCAAATTTTTATCTAAGTCTGCTTCCAGCCACTGGTGAACCAGTTCCCAGCGGTGCGACATGGCAAACCTGAGCAAATGGTACTTAAAGCGCTGCTGCAAATAGTCTCTTTGGCGCGGAGTTATGTTTAGAAGCGACTCTATTTCATTAGTCGGCAAATCTTGCAAGCGCAATATGAAATAATCGGCGCATTCTTGTTGGTTGCGCTCTTTCAAGTAAGCGACTAATTCGTCAATCACATTTTGCCGCAGAGATTCTGACTCATCGCCTTGGGGGCGAATTGCCGAGGAACCCTGGCCCGCCATTGCTTCCCGCACCGAGTGCACCGAGGTGTCGTTCCAAGTTTGGTCGGAATCTGAAGCCCCTCCATCGGCGGCTTGTTCCATATCCACCGAGGTTTCTTTCGGTTGCTGCTGGGAAAAGGTTTGGGCCCGCAAAATAATTAGTTGCTGGCTCCGGTTGCGAGGCAAAGGAATGCGCCGCTTGCCGAAACGCTCTACAAAGGCCATGTACTCTGCTAGTTCTAAGCGAGTGCGAGGACTGTAGGTAGGTGGCAGTTGGGTTTCCCGCCGGAATGCCTTTAAAGCTTCCAGATAAAATCCTTGCAAGAAATCTTTGATCAGTTCTACTCGCGCCTGATAGCTAGACTGCACCTGGGGAGGGGTGATGTAGCGATAGACGATCGCGCTGAGGGTACTGTGCAATTCTACTCGCCCGGGCCCGGAGCCTAAACTGTAATAGTGGAGGCATTGTTGCAAGCGGTGCTGAGCTAGGCTCTGGGCTGAACCCTCTATGTCTCCGGAGTTTTGAATCCGCTGACTTTCTGTGCATATCCTGTTGACTTCTGCTGCGAGTCGCCCTGCTACATCTTGGCAATTCTGCTCTGACGCGCGAGTGGACTTTTTGAGTTCGTCTAACAGCAGTTGAAATATGGTTTCCACGCTCTGGCAGATTTCCCGCATGATTGTTTACAGCTCACATTGAAATTAGCACAGTTAGTAGCAGTATGGAGATTTTTTTTCTACCGCTACTTGCTCCGGTATTTCCGGCACAGGACAAACTGCAATGTCCTCGATCTCCTGTTCTACAAAAATTAGGGGGTTAGAGCCTCGTCCTTCCAGGACGACTTTATTCTAAAAATCCTCTTGCCATTTTGTAGAAATATAGTAAAATTAAACAAGGAGGTGATCCAAGTGTTCAATCTGACTTATGAATTCAAATTGAAACCGACAAAAACACAAGTAGCAATATTTGAGGATTGGTTGGAACAATGTCGCAAGGTATATAATTATGCCCTGCAAGAACGTAAAGATTGGTATAATTCGCGA
>RDYN01000111.1:0-4763 GCA_004293365.1 Oscillatoriales cyanobacterium
CCATCACAAGATTGACAAAACTTATATTGCCGATGCCAGCTCAAATTCACTCATCTTTCTAAATGCTGTTTTCTGACTTTTTCAGCAAGCCCTATTTATTGTTTAACCTGTGACGTATAGATGTAAGGTGCGCCACAAGCACGCTACAGTTTTTTGTCGATCTATAGCCTTTCTCAAATAGATGAGGGACGCTTATGGTAATGGGTAATCGGTAATCGGTAATCGGTAATCGGTAATGAATAATTGCCACAGCACCAGCTTTTGAAATGCCAGCTTTTTTATGATTACCAGAAACAATTGGTTTAAAGCCTCTCCCTTTTATGGAGAAATTAAAATCAGACTATTCATGAGTCAAATTTTCTTCTTTACAGGTAGAGATAGCTCTCAACTGTCAACTGTCAATTGAATTACCAATTACCAATTACCAATTACCTATTACCAATTACCTATTACCTATTACCAATTACCTATTACCCATTACTTCATCTTTAACTCGAACTGCTATAGTTATTAGATATAGCGGTTCTCAAAAAAATGAGGTATGCCCTAGGCGCTAGGCCCTAGGCCCTAGGCGCTATGCCCTAGGCCAGACAGTATCTCATATGAGAGCTTGAAAGGCTATAATTCAATCTTTAGCTGAATTTAACAGCTTTGCCAAAACGTTTCGCGTTATCTGCTGAGCTCCGGCATTTAAGACTGGCGATCGCAACTGCGGCGCATTGTAATCGTCCAATCCCCACGCCCACTGCATCGAACCAGTCGCGAATACTTTCGCCCCCGAATCTGCGGTATAAACCGTCATGTCAGCATAGCGAGTCCCGCCGCCGTGAGGGTATGGAGAATGGCCGATCCGAACTATATTTTTCGGGGCATTACCGAACATTCGATCGACTTCATAACCCAACAGTCCCGGTAACTTGGCGCCCGGTTTTAAATCAGTTTTTTCTAGCAGCCAATCCGGGGCATTTTTATCAATCACAATATCATAATTAACTTGAAATGTCTCGTACATAACACCTATCAAAGCATCTTCTGGACTTCCGATAGAGTGGTCTCGCCAGCGAGTTGTTACTAAAGAATAAAGTGCTGGGGATTTATTGTAATTTGTTGCTATTTGAGCGCGGTCTGGTTGGTCTATTTCATACTTTGATTCCCCACTATTAGATATTTCTACTACCGAATTAACGGCGCCTAATTCTTTTTGTAATCCGCCCATAGGGTCTAAATCTGCCATTTCTTTATAAGCAACTACAGTTCGGTTTACTTCGCCAGTAATCCGGCTGGGTTCTAGGCGGATCTGCCAGTAGCAAATATTGGAACCAAAAAAGCCGATGCTGACGCCTTCATCTCTAGCTGCTTCTATATTTTTCCGCATATCTCGCGACCAGTATTCATCGTGACCTACAGATAAAAATGCCTTGTGAGACAACAGCAACCGGGAGTTAAAATGCGTGTCTATGTTGGTGGCATAGGTAACATCGCAGCCTTCTTTTTCCAGCCACCTGACCATATTGTATTCCCAACCAGCGCTCGAAGTTCTCCTTTTTGGCTGAAAATTTGTCAGAAATTCCCCCGCACCTACGCCGTAAGCTGCTTTGCGGTTGGGACTCATGGCGTAGGGCCGATTAAATGAAACTTTGTAGGCTTGTTTTCCCTGACTGTTCCAGCGGTACAGCGATTTGTAGCCCCAATTGTTGTAGGCTTGAAAAGTGGTAACGCTGGATTGAAATAAAATGTCGGATTTGCGATCGTCATCCCGGACTGCAAAGATGATATAACTTTGTTTCCCGCTGATACTGGCAGTGAGTTTTGCTAAATAAATGCCACTCGTCCAGTCCGAAGGGCGATCGGGAATTTGCAAAATATACGGGTCTTTCCAATCGCACTCTATTAGTCCCGATGCTTCATCTTCTCTCGGCGGAGGCTGTCTGATTCCCTTCCGCACAATTGGGTCGTCGATCCGGCGGCCGCCGAGTCCATTATACCATCCGGTGCGGAATATTTCTATGGTATAATTTGGTTCTTTAGTGTTGACAAATAATTTAATTTCGCCGCCGAGATTGACGCTGGTCAGAGATGCGTAACCTTCGATTTCTCGCTTGGTGGCAGGATTTTCTAACTCCCAGTCTGCGGTTCCGGGTTTTTGGTTTTCTCGGGCTGTGAGATTGGTAGCTAACGCACTTTTTTCGAGATTTGAATTGTCTTGAGAATGTGCGGCGCTGTTATAGAAAAAAGGGGCGGCTAAGCCAAAAGAGAAAGCTTTCAGAAACTCTCGGCGGCGTAATTTGGACAATAGTTTAACTGTCACTGGTTTAAGTCTATGAATTTTAGGTGATAGATTGTACGGTTGGGTTTTAGTGGGGAGAGCGTAAAATAACTTTACATTAGCCCTGAAGACATCATACCTGAGATAGATTAATTTGCGATCCTCTTCGAGGGCTTCGCCAACGCGCGATCGACTACTCCGACTGGGTGATTTGTGTGAATTTTTCTTCACATATAATGTATTAGGTCTTATGATGTATGCCCTATGGCCTATGTCCCATCACCGAACAATCTTACAGAGAACAGCCGATTTGAGATGTTTTTAGGTACAAGTCCCGGAATCATTCGTCAATCGCCTCTAAAATCTGAAATCGAAAATCGGACGACCTCTTTGTGTAAACCAGCTTTATGAGTGAATCAACCAATCCACCGCTATCTCCACCAGTTTCTCGACGAACCGCCCTCAAATTCCTCGGAGTCGGTGCCGCAGGCGGGCTATTGGGCTACTCTCGATTTTCCAAACCAGAGCCCGCCGTTTTTGGGCAAGACACTCTTGACTTGCCCCGAATGCTGAATAAACCCAAAAGCGTTGCAGTTGTCGGCGCAGGCTTAGCCGGGCTCGCCTGTGCTTACGAACTGAGTCAGCGGGGTTTCGCCGTGACACTGTTGGACAAATCGCCCCAACTCGGCGGCAAAATTGCTAGTTGGCCGATACAAGTCGGGAACGAAACCTTTATGATGGAACACGGTTTCCACGGTTTTTTCCCGCAATACTACAACCTCAAAAGTGTAGTCAAAGAACTAGAAATTACCGATAACTTTGTATCTTTAGAATCCTACGCCGTTGTGTTTCGAGACGGCAAATACCAACCTGAGGTTTTCCGTCCCAACCATTCAGCTTTCCCCTGGAATATAGTTGATTTGGGGATATCTTCTCCGAATCGGCTCAAGTGGGGAATCAATCTGACAAAACCCGCTCACTGGCAAGTTTTTCGGGAAATCGGCGGTTTTCAAACTCAAAAAAGTTTCGCTCGCCTCGACAATATATCAGTTGCCGACTGGGTAAAAGGTGAATTCCCGCGCGGACTTTACGACTTGTATTTTCTGCCTTTTGCCAAGTCCAGTCTCAACGCCCCCGACGAATTGAGCGTAGGAGAATTAATGCAATTTTTCCACTTTTACTTTTTCGGAAATCCCGAAGGTTTAGCCTTCAACGGCACCCGGCAAGATATGGGCACGAGTTTAGTGCAGCCGATTGCCAGAGCCATTGAAAGTAAAGGTGGCAAAGTATTGACAGATGTCGCAGTTAGTGGAATTCACTGGGAAAACGGTCAGATTGATTCTTTGACTTATCAGTTTGGAGACGTGCAGAGTAAAGTACCTTTTTGGGTAAAGCGAAACGCGCTGTTAACTGACAGCAACTCTACGGAATATTTCGGCGCTGGCGACAGCGTATTTGCCGCAGCACCCGGAGGAAAAGAGGCAATTTCTCTGAGTTGTACTCACCAAGGCTGTACGGTTCAGAAACAAAATGACGGTCAATTTCACTGTCCTTGTCATGGGGCAGTTTTTGATGCTGATGGGCGAGTTGTGAGCGGGCCTGCTCAGCGGGATTTGCCGAGATTTAAGGTAGTTGATAAAAAATCCGATGAGATACAGTTAGCCACCGCTCCTAATAAGTCGCAACCGCAGAATGCAGGGGAAACATTGAAGGCTGATTATTATGTATTTGCGGCGGATGTTCCGGGGATGCAGCATTTGTTTAGTTTGGCTAGCGGTGAGGTGAATCCGCAGGTGCAGAGCCGAATTGAGGAATTGAAAATAGCCGATCCGTTTGCGGTTGGGCGTTTTTGGTTCGATCGCGATTTTCCCTGGGAACACAGCAATTTCAGTTCGCTTTCCGGCTACAAACTGACTGATAGCATCACACTTTACCACAAAATTCAGGATCAGTTCATCGAGTGGAATCAGAAAACAGGCGGCAGCGTAGTGGAACTGCACGCTTATTGTTACAAAGAGAAAGAATTCCCCAATCAGGAAGTTTTGCTGGCGACTTTCGAGCAAGAATTGTACGAAATTGTACCGGAATTAAAAGCAGCAAATCTGCTGCATCGGGAACTGGTAAATCAAAAGAATTTCTCGGGTTATCCGCCCGGTAGTTATGCGGAAAGGCCGGAGACTTGCTGCGCTGTTCCCAATCTGTTGTTTGCGGGAGATTGGGTAAAAATGCCTTTTCCTTGCGGTTTAATGGAAAGGGCGGTGAGCAGCGGTTTGTTGGCTGCTAATGCTATTTTATACCAGGAGGGTTTGCAGAGGCGATCGCTCTTGACGGTTAATCCCGAAGGCGTGCTGAAAATCTAAGGTTTGCAGCGGGGTGGATTTTAGATGGTGTCCGCACGAACAAAAACTGGTTGGTAGTGAGGACTTTAGTCCTCAGGAGAAGAAGGACTAAAGTCCTGACTGCGAACCTTAACAAAAACTGGTTGGTAGTGAGGACT
>RDYN01000111.1:4792-22386 GCA_004293365.1 Oscillatoriales cyanobacterium
CCTCAGGAGAAGAAGGACTAAAGTCCTGACTGCGAACCTTAACAAAAACTGGTTGGTAGTGAGGACTTTAGTCCTCAGGAGAAGAAGGACTAAAGTCCTTACTACGAACATTTTTATTTTATTTCGAGTTAGATTAGCACAAAAAATATTGTTTTATGGCTAAAAGAATCTGGTGGCAAAAACCGCAAATACGCACCGACGAAGAACAGCAATTGCACCGAAAAGTTAGCTGGCTGGAACTCTTCTTTGACCTAATATTCGTAGTTATTATTGCCGAATTATCGCACAATTTGGCTGTCGATGTTTCTTGGGTAGGCGCGGGCAAATACATCTTGCTATTCTTGCCAGCGTGGTGGATTTGGATCGGTGCAACTTACTATAATGAGCGGTTTGAGACAGAAGGAATTGAAAATCGATTGTTTACGTTTCTCCTAATTTTGGCTGTAGCGGGATTGGCGGTATTTTCCCACCACGGTTTAGGAGAAACCTCTGTGGGTTTTGCCCTGTCTTACGTATTTGCGCGATCGATTGTAACTTTTCTCTGGTGGCGGGCAGGCTATCACGCACCGAGTTTCCGCCCGACTGCGAAACGGTTTGTCATTGGTTCTAGCATTTCGATCGCCTTTTTTATTTTATCCGTTTTTGTACCTGCGCCCACAGGTTTTATCTTGTGGGCGATCGGCTTATTTATTGATGTCAATACCCCGATATTTACCCTCAAACACCAAGCAAAACTGCCCAAATTTAGCAGTTCCCGACTTCCCGAAAGATACGGACTATTTATGATTATAGTTTTGGGAGAAGCCGTAGTCAGCGTAGTTCAAGGATTGGCCGGCAAAGAACACCTTTCTCTCATCGACGGCATCACTGGAATTCTGGGAATGACTCTCACTTTCGGTATCTGGTGGATATACTTTGATTTTGTCGCTCGCAGGCCTCCAAAACCTGCGACTGGTTGGGTATTTGCTTGGGGATATTTGCATATGCCGTTGGTAATGTCGGTGACGGCAACAGCGGCGGGAATCAACAATGCGATCGCCTCGACAGCAACAGTGCTGCCTTTGAACGTGCGGTGCTTAATTTGTGGTTCTTTGGCGATTTCTTTAGCTGTGATTTCTCTACTGGAAACCACTTTGCGCCGAGATGAGGACGAACCCGCTCACCCGATATGGAGTCCTGCCTTAAAGCTAGCTGCGGCTGTTGTGGCACTAATTTTAGCTGTTTTTGGAGGATTAGGAGCGATCGCTCTCCTGAGTTTGTTGGTAATATTACTAGCAATTCAGATGAGTTACGGTTTGTGGGTGTGGTTTCGCTGAGGAGAAAAGTCAGAGCTTGGGAACAAAAAAACATCGGCGTCGCGTTGGGTGCATCTGCGGGTAAAATGTTGAATGAGTATAAAGCAAGAATAGATGCTGAAGAGTAACTGGAAAATTCCCAATAAATCTGTAACATTTGATGATTTTGCAACAGAATACGATTTCGCTGCCACCTTGGAAAGCCAGAACGATTTTTTTATTAATAATCTGTCTTCCAGCAAAGGTACAGCATTAGATATTGGCTGCGGATCTGGCATTCTGGCTTGGGAATTAGCTAAGTATTACGAGGGTGTAGTGGCGGTAGATTTATCAGCAAAAATGCTTGCTATTGCTAGTCAAAAACGCTCAGCCCCCAATATCGAATACATCCAAATGGATGTCAGTCACTTAGCCCTCGATCGCAAATTTGATTTAATAGTTAGTGCCGCCACTTTTCACCACATACCCAACCTACCCGTCGCCCTTTTGACCATTAAAAACTTGTTAAAGCGGCAGGGTAAAATTGTCTTTTTAGATAAGGTCTCGGAAGTCGAAACACCTGCTACCATCGGCTACATCATAGGTGCAATCAGAGATTTTATTCCCACTTGTTCTAAATACGGATTTCGCGATGCTTCAAGATTGTTGAAATTTAGATTGTCGCCAAGCTGGTTGAAGCATTTAGCTAGCGACAGGTATTTGTCAGAAGGGAGATTTAAAAAAATTTACGGTCGTTGCTTCCCCGGCTGTTATTTTGTAAGATTGGGTTGTTCAATGGGCGTAATTTGGGAAAATTTGTAATGCAAAATAACGGGATAAAATCGGTATCTGCAAGGGGACAAAAAACTCACATCCGCGAGTTGGGCATTAATTTGGAGAAATGGTATGCAGTCGCCCGCAGCACAGAGGTACAGAGTCAGCCGCTACCTGTGATCTTGTGGAATCGGGCGATCGCACTTTTCCGCGACAGTACAGGCAAAATCAACGCCTTAGAAGATAGGTGCCCGCACCGACAAGTTAAACTCAGCCACGGCAAAGTTAAAGGCGATTTAATCGAATGCGCTTACCACGGATGGCGGTTAAATGCAAGGGGAGAATGCGTCGAAGTCGATTATTTAGCCGAAAATCAAAAGCTACCTAACTGCAAAATTCGCTCCTATCCAGTCAAAGAAAAAAACGGTTTTATCTGGCTGTTTCCCGGTGACGCAACCCAATCAGAAAAAATAGATTTATTAGATTTGCCCGAGTGGGAAGATCTCAATTATATTGCCACTGTTTCAGTTATCGATTGTCAGGCACACTATTCATTTTTAATTGAAAACTTGATGGATATGTACCACGGACACTTGCACGATGATTGGCAAGCTTGGGCAAATCCCGTATTAGATACTTTAGCAGAAGACGAGCATCAAGTAACTGCCCGCTATCAGGCACAAAGTTACTACAAAATAGATAAAATCTGGTCAATTTCCCAGTTGTTTTTTAAATCTCTGCGGAAGCTGCACCCGGAACCGCTAGATGTGAGTTACGTTTACCCGAACTGGGTTTCTACTTTGGGAAGCGACTTTAAAATTTACTGCTTGGTTTGTCCGGTAAGCGAGACAGCAACTCGCGCTTATTTAATTCATTTTACCTCATTAAATGCGTTTTGGCGGCTGCACAAATTGCCTGTGTGGTTTCGCAAATTTATCAAAGATAGTTGTTTCGGTGCGGCTCAAAAGTTATTAGATGGTTTGGTGCGGCAGGATGTGTTAATGATTGAAGAAGAACAGCAGGCTTTTTTGCTGAATTCGGAAAGAAAGAGTTACGAATTAAATCGGGCTTTGGCCAGCGTGCAAAAGTTGATGAGAAGTCAGGCAGAAAATGGGTGATTCAGCCGCAGATTGAAACCTGCGGCGGGATGAATGAAACCAGCCTGCACAGGCTAAGTTGAGAGTTAGCGTTTCCAAGCTTGAGCATGGTATTATAGTAACAGGTAACATTGACTTTCGGAAAGCAATTACCAACCACATCTACCACAGGAATAAAGCATGAATCGTGTCAGTATCAAGGGCGAGGAACACCCAATTAGGAAAATCTTTAGCGACGACTTTGTGTTCCTCATTCCCCTCTACCAGCGTCCCTATGCTTGGACAACGGAGGAAGCTGGGGAACTGCTGGAAGACCTGCTAACATTCTTGGGAGATGGTAACGAGACGATTGATGAACTCAACCCCTACTTTCTAGGCAGCATTGTTTTGATCAAATCGGAGCAGCCAGCCGCTGAAATTGTAGATGGTCAGCAACGTCTAACCACCCTCACCATACTACTAGCTGCTCTCAGGGCATCATTGCCAACAGAACACGCCAATGATTTGACCACTTTTCTATACCAAAAAGGCAGCTTAATTGCGGGCACTCCTAATCGTTACCGTCTGACTTTGCGCGAGCGAGATGCAGACTTTTTCAAGGCATATATTCAAAATGAAGGTGGTATTAACAAGCTCAAAGAATTGAACAGTGCTGAGCTGATGGATAGTCAGAAGCTGATTAAAGAAAATGCACATTTATTCTTGCAACGTCTCCATGCAATAGGCGAACAGTGCTGTATACGCCTGGCCCAGTTCATCATTACTCAGTGCTTCTTAGTAGTGGTTTCTACGCCGGACTTTGATTCTGCATATCGGATATTCTCTGTGTTGAATAATAGGGGATTAGATCTTTCTGTAACTGATATCTTGAAAGCTGACATTATCGGAAAAATACCCGAAGGGCAACAAGAAAAATATACTAAAAAGTGGGAGGATACCGAGGAGGAGCTGGGACGCGAGTTATTCAAAGACCTGTTTTCTCATATTCGCATGATTAAGGAAAAGAAAAAACTAAACAAGAGTGTCCTTAAAGATTTTCAGGAAAATATCAATCCTGCGGCTGAGCCTCAGCAATTTATTGATGAAATTTTAGCTCCTTATGCTAATGCTTTTTCAGAAATTATGAACTTAAGGTATGAAAGTGTTTGGCGTGCAGAAGAAATAAATCAACTGTTTAAATTTTTAGACAATATTGATAATTTTGACTGGATACCGCCTGCCATTTTCTACCTATCGCGCAATCATAATAACCCCGATAATTTGGTACTTTTTTTTACTGACTTAGACCGTCTAGCCGCAGGCTTAATGATTGTCCGCTCCAATATCAATGAGCGCATTGAACGTTACAGCCGATTGCTAACTGCTATTGAACGAGAGGAAGACTTATTCAATTCCAATTCACCGCTCCAGTTTACTCCTGAAGAGTCCAACAATATCCTTAAAGTCCTCGATAGTGACCTTTACCTAATTAAAAAAATTCGTCGTTATGTCTTGTTACGCTTAGATGCTGCTCTGTCAGAAGGTGAAGCATCTTACAACTTCTCCAATATTACTGTCGAACACGTACTTCCCCAAAATCCCGGCGCTAATAGTGAGTGGATGAAGTGGTTTCCTAGTCAGCAAGAGCGAGATCAATATGTGCATCGTCTTGGCAACTTAGTTTTGCTATCTTCTGGGAAAAACAGTCAGGCACAAAATTATGATTTTGATGTGAAAAAGCAGAAGTATTTCACCACTAAAACAGGTGTTTCACCCTTTGTACTTACTACTCAAGTGCTGCGGGAACAGGAATGGACGGCAGAAGTAATCGCTCGACGACAGAAAGAGCTGATTAATGTTCTCAAGAATCTTTGGCGTTTATAGGGTAATTGAATTTGATATCCAATTGCCATTATCTGTTCATCAGCGCAAAACCAAGAGCTAAAATTAACAATCAAACCAGAAATTGCTTCAAGATTGAAAGCTAAAATCAAAGGAAAAGTTACTCATCCATAAATTAAAAGAGAACCCTGTTGTTGGGTTCTCTTTTTGTTCTTGCGAACGAAACATGAAAAAAATTGGCGCGGCCTACACTGCTCTATCGAACAGTTTGGTCGTACATTACTTATTATAGCTTGCTTTTTAGCAGAAGGCAACCCATATTTCTAACTTGCCCGAAAGCTACACAACCCAAAACCTACATCCGATGGCTCGATGGGATTGGTTGCACCTCTGCTAAAAATCGCAATTCATCTGCGTTTATCTGCCCCTATCTGCGGTCAAAAAAATCTAAATCCCGCAGCACAAACCTTACTTTTTCGGCCGCTGCTGCTGGTAAACGCTGACAACTTTATCTGCAAAAGTAGCTGTTGCACCAGTTTTGCAAGCTGCGGAGTCTCCTGTCATCCACCAGCAAGCAGCACGACGGATAGCCGCTGTTTCATTGTTACCGCTAGCTTTGTATTCGTCGCGCAGCAAATCACCGACGATACAAGTAACAATTGTTTTGGCTTTTGTGGCGTCGGCTTCAAATTGTTGCGGTGTTAAATCTTGTTTGGTACAAAATTTTGCCCAGCGGGAAATATTCCCTGGCAAAATTTGCCACTGACTGTACATTCCGTCATTTGCGGCTTGCGGCGGCGCGGCTTGTCGCAGCGCTTCTACGAGGGCGGAAACTTGCGCGTCGCTGACTGCTTGCGCTGCGGCTGGAAGTGTTTGCAATCCGAGGCTCATTATCAGGCTGCTGAGTAGTAGATTGGTTTTTGCGATCGATTTAAGGTTCATTTACAATTCCCTGTTTTAATTAAAGTTTCCTGCACAAGGTTTACCTGAAAGGCGATCGAATGCCTCTGTCTGAAGTATGATTTGCTTTTGGGATGCGGCGGCGATTCCTACGGGATAGCTAGGCTTCACAGCCTTATTATAGAAATTGGCAAAGAATTAGGATAAAATTGTGGAAGTACAACCCAGGGAAATTCGACGTTACAAGACACCAGACGGCAAAGTTCCATTCGGGGAGTGGCTTGATTCCGTGCGCGATCGGAATGTCAGAGTTAGAATCAAGTCTAGGCTTGACCGAGTTCAACAAGGCAATTTTGGGGATATCAAGTCAGTCGGAGAAGGGGTTTTTGAACTCAGAATTAATTATGGCCCGGGCTACCGCCTTTACTTCGGACAAGTTGGGTTGACAGTAGTGGTCATCCTAGTAGCCGGAGATAAAAGCACTCAAGAACAGGACATTCGACAAGCTATAGTATACTGGAAAGATTATGAAAGACGTGAAAGCACCGACAAGTGATAGCTACCGCGAGTACCTAATTGAATCTCTCAAAGAGCCGGAAGAAGCTGCTGGTTACATCGGGGCTATCTTGGAAGAAAAAGACCCTGAACCCGCACTCCTGAGAAATGCCATCAGAAATGTCATTGAGGCTAAAATCAGGATGAATGCTCTTTCGGATTCAGCAAAAGAACATCACGAAAAACTCGATAAGATGCTGACTGAAAGCGCAGGTTCGGAAATTTACAGTTTAGTGGAATTGCTCGAAGCGTTAGGATTTAAACTAGAAATTACGATCGCAAATATTGAGTTGCCGGCTGAGTCGGAATCAACGACTTTTGTGGAATCAGAATTATGCCCGAAACCAGCAAATTTATAACAACTTTATTAGGTTCGTAGTGAGGACTTCAGTCCTTTCTATTTGCGTTTAGTCAAGAAGGACTAAAGTCCTCACTACGAACCCGATCCTTCCATTACAAAATCTAACAATCGGTGAGCCATTTCTAATTTGCTGCAAGGTGCTATTTCTACTTGCTTTCCGGCGGCATTAATGAATATTGCTTGATTGGTATTGCTGCCGAAACCTGCACCTATTCGATCGATCGGGTTTGCCGCGATCGCATCCAGTTGCTTAGCCCGCAATTTCTCCACCGCAGGCTTGACAATATCCCCAGTTTGTGCTGCAAAGCCGATGAGTTTTTGATGCGACTGTTTCAATTTGCCCAACTCTGCCACAATATCGACTACCGGTGCTAACGGTAAAGCATTGGGGAGCGATCGCTTCGGCAATTTCTCATTACTGCGATCGACTGGTTTGACATCCGCAACCGCCGCCGCCATCACCGTCAAATCCGCATCGTGAAAGCATTCTAGCATCGCCTGCCGCATTTCTTCGGCGCTGGTAATTGCGATCGCCCGTACACCAGACAGCGGCAATTCCCCAGTTATGCTGTGTACCAGCGTCACAGTCGCGCCGCGGTGCAGTGCAGCTTGCGCCAAAGCTATGCCCATTTTGCCCGTGGAAGGATTGCCGATAAACCGCACCGGATCGAGGTGTTCTCGGGTTCCTCCGGCGCTGATTAACACCCGCTTACCCGCTAAATCTCGATCGCCCTTACTATACAACAGCGACTCAATATGAGGCAAAATCTCACCAGGTTCTGCCATTCTACCGACACCCGCGCGATCGCACGCCAGCATTCCCGCCCCCGGATTCGCCGCATGATAGCGCCGATAAGTCAACACTTCGCGCCAATTCCGCTGCACCGCAGGCTGTTCCCACATATCAGTATTCATCGCCGGCGCCAGCAAAATTGGGCAAGTAGAAGCTAACACAGTATTAGTCAGCAAATTATCAGCAAAACCCCCCGCCAGCTTAGCCAAAGTATTAGCAGTCAGGGGAGCAATTACAAAAACTTCCGCCCATTCTCCGAGTAGAATGTGCAGCGGGCGGCCGCGATCTGCTTGCCAAAAATCCTTATCTGTAAAAGCAGGATGGCGGGAAAGAGTAGCAAAAGTCAAAGGCGTGACAAACTCCCCGGCGGCATCAGTAAGAATCACTTGAACTTCAGCTCCAGCCTTTGCTAAAGTTGAAACTACTTCGCAAACTTTGTAAGCGGCAATCCCGCCACTAACGCCGATTAAAACTCGTCTGCCTTTCACCATAGGATTTTATATTTTAGATAAAACAAAACTTACTTATAATATTATTTGGCTTATAAAATTGGTTTGTAGTCAGGACTTTAGTCCGCATCTAAGAAAGGACTAAAGTCCTCACTACAAACCCGATAAAATTGGTTTGTAGTCAGGACTTTAGTCCGCATCTAAGAAAGGACTAAAGTCCTCACTACAAACCTTGTTTCATGTTCTCATAAAAAAGAATCAAGAAAGAAGTTGAGATGAAAATAGACAAAAATCCATAACTCATCTGTTCAATCCGCAACAAAATATGCTGCTAACTTCTTCCTCAATCCCGTCGAAACTTTGAGCTAGATTTTTAAGCCTATGCTTCGTCGTAGGCTTCCATATCCAGAAGGTGGAGATAAGGTTCAACCATCTCCGGCCGCTGAAAGGCAAGCGATCGCAACAAATGCCAATCATTCAATCCCTCAAAAGGATCTGTATAATCGTCAACTTCCAAACGGACAGCCAGTTCTGCCACGTCCTGAGAAGTAAGTACAGCAATATCGCGCGATGCTTTGGTTAAAGTTTTCATTTTTTTACCCTGCCCGAGACTTCCGCCATACTATATCCTAAGCCTTTAATCGGATTTAGACACAGTTTCTACAACAAAACTTCGCATTACATCTACAACTTCCGGCAGAATCTCGTGTCCCATGTTAAATTCTCGATACTGCACAGGTGCTCCCCAAGCCGTAAAACTCTCGCGCGATCGCACCGCAGCACTAACGGGCACAATAGAATCTTGAGTACCGTGGACGATTAAAACAGGTGGCAAAGCACTCCCAGCAACGGGCGAAATCGACGAGTGCAAATAACCGCTCAGGCAAATTAAACCCGCTAGGGGCAAAGTCAAACCCACATCCAGAGTCATCGCTCCGCCTTGAGAAAAGCCGCCTAAAATCGTGCGAGACAAAGGTACGCCCGTGCTGCTTTCCAAAGACAGCAACAATTCCCTCAGCAATTGCCGGCTTTCTACCAATCCCCGAGCATCTTTGTTTGCTAAGTCATACCACGCTTTGCCGCCCGTTACCTGGGGATGGGGAAACGGGCCATCGGGAAACACAAACTGATAATCCGGCAAATTGAAAGCCGGTGCTAAGGCTGTCAAATCCCGAGCATTAGCACCCCATCCGTGCAAAGCGACAATTAAAGCGGCAGGTTTGCGATCGGTGGTTGGCGGAATGCTAATAAATTGTAAAGACATCGTAATTAGTAATTGGTAATCTGACCTTACTACAATTATAAATTGTCGCGGCGGGTAAAATACCAGATATTTGTTTTCGGTAATATTTCAATGTAAATTAAGACGCGCTTGCCAATAAATCTAACTCTGGACAGTTGACTGCTAAATGTAGGGTTCGCCGTGCGTGCAGAGAGCATATTTCACACAGGTGCAACTAAAATGCTCGTTATATATCAATACGGTTTACTTAAGACTATTTATGCCCCGGAGATCCCCCTCGCATCCCCCTGATTGTCGGGGGACTTTCAGAGCTTTCTTATCCCCCCCTTATTAAGGGGGGTTAGGGGGGATCGATCTTAAGTGAACCGTATTGCGTTATATATGTCATATCATACCCGGTGGATCGATCGCAATAAGATTGGTTCGTAGTGCGGACTTTAGTCCGCAATATTGAGCGGACTAAAGTCCGCACTACAAACCGTTTTTGTTATCCCAATCTACCAAACATGATATCAATCGATTTCTCTGGTTGCCACTCCTAAAAACTCTTTTGATAAAATTGAATTTCTGGCATTTTTTTGAGCTATAAAAATTAAATAATTTACACAAGATTGTGGGATGGGCGTCCCGCCCGTCCCTTCTTTACGGGCGGGACGCCCATCCCACAATAAAAATTAAAATTGGTATTATTTAATTCCGGATCCTTAACTAATTACTATCAATCTCAATTCTCACAAATCCGGCAACTGTAGAGGATATTTCAACCATTACACAGCAAGTCATTCCCAAATCTAAAATCTAAAATCGACTGACATTTACCGCAGATGAAATATTAGCAACTGATGGCTCGGGCTGTTGCCTCACTGGCACCTCAATCCAGAATTCAGTTCCCTCTCCCGGAGCCGATACGCACCGGAGCGAGCCTTGATGTTTTTCCACTATTTGATAGCCGATCGACAATCCCAATCCAGTACCTTTACCTACAGGCTTGGTAGTAAAAAACGGCTCAAACAAATGTTTTTTGACATTCTCCGTCATGCCCGCTCCATTGTCAGCGATTCGCACGCATACACAATTATAACTTAAAAGTTCAGTGCGAATCCGAATCGCAGGTAAAAATCCCGAATCTGAGGGATATTTCCTAGTTAAATCTTTCTTATTCTCGTCAGAAAAAACATCAATAGCATTGCTTAAAACATTCATAAATACCTGATTTAATTGTCCTGCCCAGCACTCCACCAAGGGCAAAGATCCGTATTCTTTAATGATTTTAATGCCGGGGAAATCCCCGTTAGCTTTCAGCCGACTCTCCAAAATCATCAAGGTGCTGTCAATGCCTTCGTGGATGTTCACAGACTTCATTTCTGCTTCGTCCAAGCGCGAGAAATTCCGCAGAAAAAGCACGATTTGGCGGATGCGATCGGCTCCTGCATTCATGGATTTTAGGATTTTAGGCAAGTCTTCACTGATAAAATCCAAATCGATATCTTTGAGTTTCGCTTGCACTTCTGGCGTTGGGTTCGGATATTGTTGCTGGTATATTTCGACAAGTTCCAGTAAGTTTTGAGTATATTCGCCTGCATGGCTCAGATTGCCAGAAATGAAGCAGACTGGATTGTTAATTTCGTGGGCTACTCCAGCCACCAACTGCCCCAAGCTGGACATTTTTTCAGTTTGGATTAGTTTGAATTGAGCTTGCTGCAAATTTTTCAGTGCCGTTTCTAGTTCAGCGGTGCGCTCTTTTAGTTGAATTGTACGATCGCGCACTTGCTGTTCTACCTTGGCTGTACGTTCTAGAGACATCAACAGGTAAATCGTCAAGCTGCCCGTCATCAAAAGCCCGATCGCGCCAATTGCCAGCGAACCCTCATGGGCGCTCAAACCATTGTACCCCTTTGCCGGCAAAACTAGCAGCATCCACTGGCGGTCTGCTACGTTAAATGTGCGAGTGCAAGCACTATGATTTTCACAGATAGGTTCCCGGAGATTAGTTAACTCCGGCTGTTCTAGTTGTGGGTTATCTATCAACTGCTTGGTTTGCGAGTCGTAGCGCACCAGAAAGCGTTCTTTGGCTGTAGCGGAATTGTCATAGAGGTAAAAATTTATGTGGTCTAAATTTAGCGATTCTAAATAGAAATTGACCATATTAGTAATCTGAAACACACCCGAAATCACTCCCCTGATGTTTTCGCGACTGTTGGCCGAGTTATCTGGAGAACTTGTGCGGCCCGCTACTGGCAGAAATAGTTGCAATCCCAATCGATCGTTGCTGACTAATTTAATCTTCCCCGAAGCAGCTATTTTTCTCGTATTCACCGACTTCTCTAAAGCTGCTTTGCGATCGGGATTGGAAGCCAGATCGAAACCGAGTGCTTTTATATCTGCTTCTAGGGCTTCTCTGTAGGTGACAGGAAAATATTCCGATCGCACTTTTACTGGTACAGGCTTTTTGTCAGCATCTCGCTCGTAAATTTGAAATGCCGGAAAACCTTCGGCTCGAATTGCCTCTTCGTAAGCTGCTTTGTCTGCAGCCGGGACGCGCAGAACCCAGTTTACAGAACGGATAGCAGAATTTCTGGCAAGTGCAGGTTGAACGAACTGCTTAAAATCTTGTCTGCTAACTTCAGTAGATGCGCTGTAGAATGCTTGAATTGAGTACAGAAAATCTAAGTTTTTGTTGATACTTTGCTGCAATGCCGCATTCAGGCGATCGGCTTGCTGATGAAATTCAGCTTCCATGCGCTGGTTTTCCCAATGCCAAACAACAGCCGCCGCTATCAATGACAAGCCCGTACCGGTGCAAAGAGTCAGCGCTGCCGGAAGGTAGGGGCGGTATGACTGTAAATTTTTCGTTACTGAATTAAACCAATTGCTCGCAACATTCATGTTCTCACAGCTTCTGGCACCGGAGTGCGATTCGTTTAGCTACTTCTGAATTTCCTTGATAACACGAGCCACAGCCCAGAAACAAGATTGTGTCAAAACTTAAAATCCCACAAATATGAATTTATCTTCATAAAGTCGGTTTCTACGACAAGAAAATATTGGTTTGCTAACGACAAGGTGCGCGATGCGCCGCTTAGGAATGAGAATTAAATAACTTACAATCTTTATTGTTATTGTGGGATGGGCGTCTCGCCCGTCCCTTATAGACGGGCGGGACGCCCATCCCACAATCGGCGAGTGTAAATTATTTAATTCACCTTACTTAGGTAGCAATTCGCACTTATAGCGGTTCTCAAAAAAGTGAGGTATGCTTGCGTGTCCCATGCCCGGTTTGGCCCATGCCCCATGCCCTATGCCCAGTCGTCCGCGAATCTTTCGCTTGAAAGGCTATAAGTGTTAACTTTCTGGTGCGAAATGCACACCTTATCCAAGTAGCAATTCGCAGCTTACAAAACCGTCCCGATTTCCTTCAAATAAACCCGCGTAAACGGTTCCCCATCCTCCAGACTGTACTGTTCGATCAAACCCTGGCGGCGAATAGAAATACTACTGCCTTCCCGCACCACAACAGTATCCTCATCAGTGCTTTCCCTGAGCAAAATCATCTCAGTTTCCCCGGGATTGTCCAGCACCACCATATTGCTGCCCCGATAAAACATTCCCTCAGCTTCCAAAACATCTTCGCGATATTCAGCAATCAACAAATCGAGCTTGGGATTCCGCAGCAAAGTTTGCACATTAAGATTGTAATTTTTATTCAAAACCTTTTCCGAACGGTTGACAAAAAGTCCAGAGCGACAAACAGCACCGATCGTCCAATCGGGATGCTGCAAGAGAATGTGGTCGATTGTTTCTTGCAGTTCGTGCACCGAAATTCGGTTGAAAGTAATAATCGGAATTCTGGCTGATTTTCCCGATTCAAAGAAGGTTTCGATAATATGCGAAGGCACATCAACCCCTTCTCCGACAGCCGGGTTGAGGTGCATAAAAATTCCCGGCGCCGCATTGATTTCGATAATCCCAAAATTCCCTGTTTTCCAAGATTTGGCGAGAGTTTCTGTGACGACATCAATCCCCAAACAAGTTAACCGAAAATGCAGGGCGATATCTTGAGCTAAAACAATGTTATCCGGGTGAATGGTGCGGGTAGCGTCGATGCTGACGCCGCCTGCGGAAAGATTGGCGACTTTACGCAGAAAAACAGTGCGATCGCGCTCCAGGACACTCTCCAATGACAGCCCTTGTTGTTCCAGGTACATTTCCATCGCTTCGTCGGACTGAATTTTGCTCATCGCCGAAGTTGGCGTGTCCAAACGTTCTGGTTTGCGGTTTTCGCGGCGGATCAATTCCCGAATAGTTGAGTCGCCGTCCCCTGTTACCCAAGCGGGCCGGCGTTCAGTTGCAGAAACAAACTTGCCGTCAACGCACAGCAGCCTAAAATCTGCTCCTTTGATACTGTTTTCCACAATAACTCGCACCGATTCTGTTTCGGGAATTGCCTTAACTGCTCTTTTAAAAGCCGCCTGCAATTCCTCTGCATCTCGCACATCTGCGGTGACGCCAATTCCTTTATGACCGACTACTGGTTTAACAGCAACTGGGTAGCCAATTTCTCTAGCAACTCCCAGAGCTCCGTTTTCTGTGGAGACAATATCGCCTTTGGTAACTGGAAATCCTAAGGTAGCGAGAAAAGCTTTACAATCGTCTTTGCGCGTGGTAAAATCCGAGTCTAAATGGCTGTCGGAATCAAAGGTTGTGGCAGAGCCGCGCACCAGTTTTTTACCGTAACCCTATTGCATCAATCCTTCATCCCACAAATAAAATGCGGGAATGCCTTTTTGGGATGCCGATCGCATTAATGAATAAACTGTCGGGCCTCCGTAAACAGACTGCCGGAACATATTTTGCAGCGCGCCGATTTGTGCTTCCAAGAGGAAATCTTGGTTTTGATTGATGGCTTCAAACCAATCCCAAACAGCGTAAACTACGGCTCTGGCGCTGCGGGCGTGAATTGCTTCTATGCTGATTCTGCTAAAGTGAGAAAACGGTTTGACGTTCCAGCGTTGGAAGTGCAAACCCATGTCGAGTTTGGCTACTTCTGAGGCGGTGCGGCCGAACAGTTGGGCGTGGTTGGTGAAGGTTTCGTGCAGCAGTTGCGGGTAGCGATCGCCGATAATTTCATTGTAATGTGCGATCGCCCGAGGTTCCGTCGCATCCGGCACCGCAAAATCGAAAACTAAAGCCGCTGTTTCTAAATAAGGGTTTGGCCCCATATAGTGTTTGAAGTTGAAAACATCAAAAACATCGGTTTTTCTAGCATTGACGCGGCCTGTCTCGGTGCTTTTTTCTTGCAGCATTTTCTAACCTCCTTTTAGCTAACTTTTGACAGTAACTCTCTTGTCGGTGCATGGGATACTACCTGCAGGCATAGATATTGTAGAGTCTCAGACAGATGAGGTATGTCCGCTAATGGGTAATGGGTAATGGGTAATGGGTAATCGATCGCGCATATAGGCTCGATCGCGTTTTTGGAGGTACAGACGCTTGCGCGCGCAAATCCTGACATTCGCAGAATCTGGCATACCTCATCGGGTGCGATCGCAGCTATATTGCAGAGCCAGAGAGCCAGAGGGGAAGAGAAAGGGAGAGAGCCAGAGAGCCAGAAGCACAGAAGTAGAGGGGGAGAATTGCCCAATTACCAATTCCCAATTACCAATTCTTCATTACCAATACTAATGACTGATGACTAAATTACTAATCACTAAATTATTAATCACTAATAAAAAAAAGCTATAACTTTTGAGAGGTACAGGGCAAATTAAAATTGGCTATGACTGGGAAAGAGGATTTAAGAGGCAGCAAATTATGAAAATCGCACAAACTGCTCTCAGGGATCAAGTTCATCAATTAGCTGAGGAAGCATTTCACCTGAAGCTGATTTCTGGGTACGGTGACGGTCAACACAGCAACGAATATCAGATTGTCTGGAACGGCAAACCGCGACACCTGCCTTTGGAACGGGCGCGTACAGTATTGAGCAATTTGATCGCTCGCTCGCACTAAACTCGCGATCGGGCTAATCTATAAGTTGCGATCGACCCGGTTGATACGAAAAATAAAAGGTTTATGGGTGAAGTCTCCAGTCAGAAATCCGGTTGATGACCCGTCGCGGGTAATTCCTGTAATGTAAACTCATTTTTTGACCCCTCCTCCATGGTGTGAGGAGGGGTTCGTTTTTTTTACCAAAAACATCGTTACAGCCCGGGGTCCGAGTAAAAAAACCCCGGAATCCTTAAGTTTTGTGGGTCTAGGAAAGATAAAAGTAATAAAACTTTCTGTATCAATCTCTACCTTTTGGCAGTGTTAGGAAACAAAAATGTTATGTTTTATTGAAATACAATCAATTAAGAGTGCAGATCCTATGGCTGGCAGCGAAAATCAGGGAAAGTTGCTAATTATTGGCGGCGCCGAAGACAAAGACGGGGATTGCAAAATTCTGCGGGAATTCTTGCGGTGCGCCGGAGGCACTAAAGCCCGCATTGTAGTGATGACGGCTGCTACCAGCCTCCCGGGAGAAGTCGGAGATAATTACATCAGAGTGTTTGAGCGCCTCGGGGCTGAAGACGTGCGAGTTGTTGACACCCAGAAACCCGCAGATGCTGACAATTCAGATTATTTAGAAGCGATCGAACAAGCGAGTGGCATATTCTTTACCGGCGGAGAACAAGCGCGGATTATTAGCTGCTTGAAAGATACCAAACTCGACGCAGCTATGCACAAACGCTACTCAGAAGGGGCGATTATTGGTGGCACCAGTGCCGGCGCGGCGATGATGCCAGACATGATGATTATTGAAGGAGACTCCGAGACAAATCCTCGCGTTGATGTGGTAGCAATGGGCCCGGGAATGGGTTTCCTGCCGGGAGTTGTCATCGACCAGCATTTCGCCCAGCGAGGCCGTCTGGGGCGTTTAGTTGCTGCACTCTTGCTGCAACCAGCCGTGTTGGGATTTGGGATTGACGAAAATACAGCTATTTTAGTCAGCGGTGACGAGTTTGAAGTCATTGGCGAAGGCGCTGTAACTGTCATCGACGAGTCGGAAAAACTCCACGACAATATGGAGGGACTGTTGAAGGATGAGGCTTTGGCGATTTGCGGGGCGAAGTTGCACATCCTCCCCCACGGATATCGGTTTAATTTGAAAACTCGCCAGCCGGTGCTGGATAGGGTAGCAACGGCAGCATAGAAAGGGCGATGATCGAAAACGTTTGTAGTGCGGACTTAAGTCCGCAACATGAGAGCGGACTTAAGTCCGCACTACGAACCTTTTTGTTATGGTAATCGATCGGACAGAAGCTCAGGGTTAAAAAAACCCTGATACCTCGTCCAAGACACTAATAAAAAGAAGAGGATTTTACCTCTTCTTTTTTTGCTGCGGTTTCTGTCTTTTTAAGCACTTTTTTGTTGGTCAAAGAACGACTGCTGCCCATCTTCAGTCGAGACTAAATTCCACCCTTGAGTTATCAGCTTCTGAAAAGTTGCCCATCCCTTAGAACCGTCCGGTTCCCGGTAGTCGGAGGCAGCGAACTGCGGAAAAGCTGTATAAGGCCGCCACGCTTGACGCACTTCGGTACGCAAGTGCAATATCTTTTCTCCATTGCCTCCCAATCTGGGCAACCAACACATTTGTTTTAGCATTTTTAACACTCCAGAGTTTTTACAGTAACGGTAATTCGCGAACATCCCAAATTAAACTTTTAGAGCCATCCTAGCGCCGCTGCTCGGAATATCTAACAGGTAACAGGGACGGATGAGATTTTCACCGATTACCAATTACTGAGGTAGCAGCAGTCGTTTAAGCAGATTTGGGTTCTGCAAGTAGGCCTGTGAAAGACTATAAAACAAGTGCGACCGAGGTATAAGCAAAAATCATCGTTGCTCTTCTCGGCTCAAACTTGAGTTAAAGGCGATCGCGCGGAAATCCAGTTGAATGAAGGATTCATTTTTCTGGTTTCCCTTGTCTTATAACTACAACCTCATGCTCCCCCTTTCCGCCTAAAATGACATCTTTCTACGGTATTAGCTCTGTCAGCTAAAAAATGTTCCTTTAGTTACAATTGTTAAATTTTTATCACGATTAATCTACTTATCAAAAGTTAAATTACTTTTCATAAACAGCGCTTAATAAGTTTTTGTTACTTTAACTACATTTTTGATTTAAATCAGGCCTCGGGGTACGCAGTGCACACCTTAGTAAATTAGGCCCTCGATCACCCTAACCCCCAGGGGGAACGCATCTTATTGAACACTATTCATCAGTGGTGAGTATATTTTGAGATAAATTCACCATTCTTAGAAGCTATAGACACGCTTTGTAATGA
>RDYN01000112.1 GCA_004293365.1 Oscillatoriales cyanobacterium
TCTCGAAGTAAAAACATATAAAATCTCTTTGAATACAACTCGATATTTTCATTATATCATATTAGTTGCTTGTGTAATTAATTTTGTTGAGCTACTTATCAGTGAGTTGATGAGGATGTTTTTGAAGATGTCTTATTTGCAAAGATTCAAAGTTAACTCGTTTACCACTTTCATTCCTAATGTGTGCAAATCTTAGATAAGGTGATGGCGCTTGTCGAGTTACACCAAGCGCAGGTATTCCGCATCCAAGAAAAGAATTGGTTGCGTCAGAAATAAACTGATATCCATATAGTAAAAATCCCCGACATTTAGGATTCTGCCTAGCTACCTCTTGAATCCATCGATCGCTAGTTCTTGCAGCAGCCTCTATATCTCTAACCCCTTGTTTAAGGATGTTTCCAAGTTCTGGATATTGATATATCCTGCCGTTGAGCTTATTTGAATCCTGCATTCTGCACAAGCATGTCCATTTAGCGTTTTCTATCTCTGCTTGAAACGGTATATGAATAGGAGCATAGAAAAAATCCTGACGCTCTGGATCAAAACGCAAAGTGTCATTTTCATAATCTTCTCGGCTCTGATCGAATACATCTAGCTTTTCTGGTCTAGATGAACCTCTTTGAACCCCACCTGAAAATGTTCGCCCTTTCTGATTTATACAGTAGGATATGACAACTCCACTTGTAGCATGATAACTAGAGTTAATAATATCTAAATTTCCAGATTCAATCGCAAACCTTTCAACACATTCTAGAACAGAGTTTTGATAAATAAGAGGTGTACCTTCAATTTTTAGAATATCCAATAACTTGTATGGAAATTCTTCATCTAAAAAACCAAGAACAGAATACTCGTTAATGCTTGTTAGATGTCTGTGAGAAAGAATTTCTTCATGAATCAACTCGTCATCTACCTGAGCAGACAAAGTTCTCAAAAAAAAACTTGGGAAGGATCAACACCGTTTTTTACCAAAAGTTCTGGGATACTTTCGTCTGCAAATCCTTCTAAGGCTAAAGCCGCTATCCCCTGATCGAAGGCTTCTTGTGCGGAGCGTGCGAAACCGACTGCGCGATAAAAAGAAGCTGCAAATATAATGGCAGCACGGTCATTAATCGCCGCATTCATCCCGATTGCACAGTTGATAACTTCAGTAATAGCTGTGGCTTGCTCTTTTGAGTAACAGGCGTTGAGAATAACAATCTGGATGTTGTCCTTAAGGGTTGTCATGAGTGCTTTCAAAGCCCTGACACTAACCGCTTTAGGCAAGCCATTATTGTCAGCCAATATAATTTATCCTGAGTTATTTCCATGTCCACTGAAATGGAGAATATGTGGCTTGTGCTCATTGAGTAGTTGCAGTAGGTCGTCGGGACGAACAGCCAAAGCAGGAATTAGTTGTAAATAGTCCCGATGTTCCGAAGCTCTTATTTTTTCAGTAATAGAGCGAACCTCTACATCTAAATTCAAATTTTTAAATGGATTGGCTGCAAGAAATAATACTTTTATCTTATTCATACTTTCATGTGTTCTAAAAAAAAGGAGATAGATAAAACCTTCTCATCACGACTGAAACAAAGCAGTCTAACTATGTATTAGGCGGAAACTTTTCGTATAATCTAACTATAAGGCGTTTAGGCTGATTGTCAAGTTTCCACCTAACCACCTGACGGGTGACAAGCAAGTTGAAAGACTTACAAGACTTTGCGGTTTAAGTTGATCGACCTCCAAAAATATCGGAGCGGGTGAGCTATGGACTATTTCCACTTACCAATCTTGACTCGCCAGTTGGCGGCCCGCTAAAGCCCGCACTTGCTCGTCTGCGTCGGCAACTGCGAGCGATCGCACCAATCGCAAAGTTTCCTCATTTTCGGGATAATGTTCGATAATTGCTTCGAGTGCTGTAAACCGGGGATTGTAAGCAAAAGAACCTGTTCTATCGTAGGCATCGGTAAGAGCTCTGTGGCGCAAAAACTCAAACATTCCCGGTTCGTCCTTCCATCCCCGAATTAACTCTACCAGAGCGATCGCCCGCACCTGCGAATCATCATCCTGCTCGGCCCTAATTTTCAGCCACTCAAAAGTTTGAGACTCATTTGTCCGCCCCCGAGCTAACTTTTGCAAAGCAATTTTCCTCACAGCGGAACTGTCATCGCCCTCTGCTTTAGCCTCCAACATCCGCAAAGTTTCAGCACCATCGGGCCAGTTGCGAGCGAGTTCCTGCACCGCCACCTCGCGCACCTCCTCCTCCCCAGCCTCAAGCTGAATTTTCAACCAAGGCAAGGTTTCCGGATCTTGCGGCCATCCCCGCGCTATTTCTCGCACCAGCACGCTCAGCAAGTGAGAATCCCGCTCCGAGTCCGCCAGTTGCTTGAGAAAAGGCAGCGTCTCGCCCCGGTGTCGCCAGCCTCTTGCTATCTGTTCCACCGCAGTTTCTCGGACGTTGATGTGTCTGTCTGATTGGGCCAGATTTTTCAACCATTCAAAGACTTCGAGACTGGCTGACGGTAAGGTGGCGGCGGCTGCTACTACTACTTGCCGCACAGTCCAATAATCATCTGAGTTCGCAATTTTTTGCAGGAGGGGCAGTGTCTCTGGGCTGTCTGGCCAACCGGAGGCAATTTGTTGCAGGGCTATTTCGCGCAGTTCGGCGTCGAGATCGCCCGCAGCTATATTTTGCAAAAAAGCCAGAGTTTCGGGCTTAGATGGCCAGCCAGAGGCAATTCCTTGGACTGCTGCCTGCCGGACGGTAGAACTCGCGTCGGACTCGGCGAGACTTTTGAGTAGCGGGTAAATATCTGGTTCGCCCGGCCCCTTTTGTGAGGCCAATTCTTCGATCGCTGCTGTACGCACTTCTTCGCTCCTGTCGGAGGCGGCTAGGGTTTTCAGCAGCAAGCAAACCTCGGCATCGGCGGGCCAACCCGCTGCCAATTCCCGCACCGCTACTGTTCGCAGGGTAGAACTTCCTGTCTGGGCAAGGTTTTTGAGCTGGGACACCGTGCCTAAAACGCTGTGCCAACCTCTGGCTATTTCTTGCCACGCTGCGACTCGCACTCCCAAATTTTCGTCGGATTCGGCGGCAGTTCTCAGCAGCAGCAAGGTATCTGTGCGATCGCGCCAATGAGATGCCAACTGTTCCAGGGCGCAGGTGCGGACGGCGGGACTGCGATCGGATTGAGCCAGAACCGCCAGCAGCGGCAAGGTATCGCTGTTGGAGGGCCAACCAGAAGCCATTTCTTCGACGGCGGCCGATCGCACTGCCCAACTTCGATCGGATTTAGCGAGGTTTTTGAGCATCAGGTAAATTTCTGGTTCCTCGGGCCAACCGCAGGCTATGGCTTTGACTGCTGTGGCGCGGACTTCGCCGCTGTCGCTGGAGTGTGCCAGTATTTTCAGCCAAGGCAGGGTTTGCGGGTCGTTTTTCCAAGTCTGGGCGATCGCGGCGATCGATCGATAGCGAATTTGATAAGTTTCCTGCAATTCTTGAGCGCTTTGATAAAGAATCAGAAAAACTGTGCCGTATTGCGATAACTTTTTTAAAGCGTTTAACAGTTTTTTTTCTGTTGTTTCATTGACGCCCTCTTTAACTTTTGACAGGCATTCTGCTGCTAAAAACAAATTAATAAATTTTTCTGGTTGACCGTTTTGCTCGGTCAGATATTCTATAATTTCGTTCGCTGTTTCTTGGTCGAGCTTGGCTGCAATTTCTCTGAGAACTTCGTGTAAAGATTCGTCCCGCCAGTGCTGACCGAAAACTTGTATTTTGAGTTCGGCCCCAGTCAGTTGACCGGTTTTGAGTTTTGCGTCGATTAACTCTGCCACTGTCTGGGGATTATTTTCGTAAACAAGTTTTTTTAACAACATAGTGATATTCTGCCCCCTAAAGTTTGTTTGCATTGAAAGAAGACGCTCGCGGTTGAAACCGCCTCTATACAGGCAAAACCCTAGAAAAGCGGGTTGAATATCTGGCGGTTAAAATACGTTATCCTCTCTTTGTCGGCGTCCGGCGGACATCGTTTGACAAGAAGCGGTTTCAACCGCCGTCTGCATCTTTATTTTATACCAAAACTACTGGCTCAGTCGCGCCCCAACGCAAAATCCGCCACCACCGAATCGGAATGTTGGGTGTTGGCGGATGGATCTCGAACAATTGGGGCGTTGAATTTAACTAGCTGCTACTTGGACGCGAGATCCTGCAACCCGAACCCTAAAAGTCGGAATTGTTACCGTTTCATCGTCCAAACACTGGCCAGTAGCCAAGCTAAAGTTTTGCTTGTAAATGGGAGAAGCAACTTTTAGAGTGCCGTTGCGATCGCCCACAAGTCCCCGCGACAACACAAAAGCCTTGCTAAACGGGTCGTAATTGCTCAAAGCATACAGTTCATCCCCGCTTCCCACTCGGAAAACTGCCACTTGTTCCCCAGCAACCAAAGCGCAAACTCCTGTATTCGGGGCGATCGCATCCAGCGAGCACACATCGACCCAAGTTGTTACTGTATCGGAAACCTGTAATGATTGAACCATTTTTTTTCCTGTTAATTTAATACAATTTCTTTCCCAATTTCCGGTTAAAAACCGCTAAATTGGTTTGTAGTGAGGACTTCAGTCCTTCTAAAAATCCTGCGGACTAAAGTCCTCACTACAAACGTTATCACCGTTATGTGGTTTGTAGTGAGGACTTCAGTCCTCTTAAAATTCCTGCGGACTAAAGTCCTCACTTCAGTCCTCTTAAAATTCCTGCGGACTAAAGTCCTCACTACAAACGTTATCACGGTTATTTGGTTTGTAGTGAGGACTTCAGTCCTTCTAAAATTCCTGCGGACTAAAGTCCTCACTACAAACGCGATCGCGGTTATTTCTCAGAAACTCCAGCCAGAGCCTTTTCATGCTCGTAAGCAGGGCGAGTTTGTCCCCGTTCCTCAACCCGAACAATACTCGGATCTGGCAAATCGGAATTCACAAAATGCTGGAATCGCTGCACCTTTTGTGGGTCTTCAATCGTAGTTTTCCACTCGCACTGATAAGTATTCACCAAATGCTCCATCTGCGCTTCCAATTCCGCACAAATGCCCAGAGAATCCTCAATAATCACCTGCTTCAAGTATTCAATTCCGCCCTCAAGTTTGTTCAACCAAGTAGCGGTACGTTCCAAACGATCGGCCGTGCGGATATAGAAAACCAAAAAGCGATCGATATACTTAATCAAAGTTTCCTTATCGATATCCGCCGCCAGCAAAACCGCGTGCTGCGGCTTAATCCCGCCGTTACCGCACACGTACAAATTCCAACCATTCTCAGTCGCAATAATCCCAAAATCCTTGCTTTGAGCTTCCGCGCATTCGCGAGTGCAGCCAGAGACAGCAGATTTGAGCTTGTGGGGCGATCGCAAACCGCGATAGCGCAACTCAACCTCGATCGCCAAACTCGTCGAATCCTGCACCCCAAAGCGGCACCAAGTGCTACCAACACAAGATTTTACAGTCCGCAAAGCCTTACCGTAAGCGTGTCCCGATTCAAATCCCGCATCAATCAAGCGGTGCCAAATATGCGGCAACTGATCCACCCGAGCACCAAGCAAATCGATCCGCTGCCCTCCAGTAATCTTAGTATAAAGTCCAAAATCCCTGGCAACTTCTCCCAAAGCAATCAACCTCTCCGGCGTAATTTCGCCCCCCGGAATTCGCGGTATCACCGAATAAGTACCGTCGCGTTGAATGTTTGCCAAATAGTAATCGTTGGTATCTTGCAAACCGACGTGAGACTTCTCTAGAATATGGTCGTTCCAAGTAGAAGCCAGCATCGAAGCAACCGCAGGCTTGCAAATTTCGCAGCCGTGCCCTTTGCCGTGTTTGGCGATCGTCTCATCAAAGCTTTTCAGTTCTTGAGAACGCACCAAATGGTACAATTCTTGACGGGAATACTCAAAATGTTCGCAGAGGTTATTCTTAACCGCAAACCCGGCTTTCTTCATCTCCGACTTAAAGATATCCGTCACCAAAGGCACGCAACCGCCACAGCCCGTACCAGCTTGAGTGCATTTCTTGACACTGCCGACATCAGTTAAATTGCGATCGCGAATCGCCTCACAAATCTGCCCTTTGCTGACATTATTGCAAGAACAAATTTGAGCAGAATCCGGCAAACTGTCCACACCAAAACCAGCAGGTGCTCCGCCTTCCCGCGGCGGCACCAACAAATCTTCAGGATGCGGCGGCAGAGCAATTTCATTTTGCATGAATTGCAGCAAAGTGCCGTAAGCAGAAGCATCTCCCACGAGAATTCCGCCTAAAATCCGGCTACCATCTTGATTTAAAACTAATTTTTTGTAAATGCCTTGGAAAGTGTCAGCAACAACAATCTCTTTAGCACCGGCAGAATTAGCAAAAGCATCACCAAAACTCGCCACATCCACACCCAAAAGTTTGAGTTTTGTGGACATATCCGCACCAGTAAAAGTGCTTGTGGGATGGGAATCTTGCCCGTCATCCGCGGCGCTGCTCAAAATATCTGCTGCAACGCCAGCCATCGTATACCCAGGGGCAACTAAACCGTAGATGCGATTTTGATAAAGCGCGCATTCGCCGATCGCATAAATATCAGGATCCGAAGTTTGGCAGCTATCATTAATCGTAATACCGCCGCGTTCTCCCACAGCAATTCCGCAACCCCGGGCAATTTCGTCGCGGGGGCGAATACCAGCAGAAAACACAATCATATCCGTTGCCAATTCCGAACCATCAGCAAACAGCATTTTAGTAACTTTGCCATCTTCGCTGACAATTTCGGTGGTAGATTTGCTGGTGTGAACCGAAACCCCCAATTCCTCAATTTTGTTACGGAGAATTGCACCGCCAACCTCATCAACTTGCACCGGCATCAGCCGCGACGCAAACTCAACCACGTGAGTTTTCAAACCCATATTTTGGAGAGCATTAGCGCATTCTAAACCCAACAAACCGCCGCCAATTACTACACCGAATCGGCAATTTTGAGCATAATCTGACATCGCCTCCAAGTCATCAATTGTCCGGTAAACAAAAGTGCCTGCCGCGTCTTTGCCTTTGATGGGCGGTACGAATGGATAGGAACCCGTAGCGAGAACAATTTTGTCGTAGGGAACCTCTAAACCGTTGGCTGAAGAGACAGTTTTTTGTTCGCGATTGATGGCAACTGCTTTGTCGCCGATATGAATTTGAATGCCGTTTTCTTGATAAAAGCCCGGTGCAACTAAAGATAAGTCTCCCGCTGTTTTGCCAGAGAAAAATCCGCTGAGGTTTACGCGATCGTAAGCAACGCGCTGCTCTTCACAAAAAGTAATTAAATTCCAGTTATTGGCAGCATCCGAACTTACCATTAACTCTAGGAACTTGTGACCTACCATACCGTTGCCGATTACAATCAGGTTTTTTTTGGCTGTCATTAGAATCTCTTTTATCCCGTTTATCCGTCGTTGGTTTTATTAATATAAGACTTTTTTGTAAACTTTTGTATGTATGGATACAAAAAGTTAAGTTTTATGCAATTGTCGAATGGTGGCGATTGCATTTTTGCATGATGTGTGCGATCGAGTTAAGTAGTTAAGTAGGGTGCGTCACGCAAGTCTTTTTGACAAAACAATTAATATTTTACTGTGACGCACCCTACAGTTTGATAATTTTTAATTATTATTTAAGCTCCCATACCCGAATATTGTTTCAAACCCTGCCGCCAGAGCCAGCGATTCCACACAAAAAACACCGCACCCCAACCCAGCATCACCAACAAACCGCGGCCAACATCAACGGGTAATCCTATCAAAATTGAAGCGGGAAAATGAATTAAATAAGGAAACGGAGTCCACAAAACTATTTCGCGCACTGCTGGAGGAAACACTTCTAGCGGCGCGACAAGTCCCGATAAAAACAGGTAAATCAAAAACCAGAATTGTTCGATCGCACTTGCCCTCTCCAGCCAAAAAGCAAACAGCGCAAAGGTATACTGGATCAGGAACCGCAAGCAAAAAGCCAAGACGACAACCAACAAAAACAGCAACAACCTGTCCAAACTCGGCAGCCAAAAAGACTGCGGGTAAAGTGCAAAAAACAGCAGCACTAATCCAAATACAAACGGCAGCCTCGCAAACCTTTCGGAAATATGAGACGCAAAGTGGTGCCATACAGGATCGAGGGGCTGCAACAATCTATTAGATAACTTGCCTTGCACGACTTCTTTCTCAAACTCCCAAATCACCCAAACCACATTTGTTTGTCGCACAATGAAAGCTGCTAAAAAGTAACGGGCAAAGTCGAGTTCCTTCAGCCCGAATTGACCACTTTCTGATGCTTGCATCCAAACGCCCATCAAAATAAACGGCAAAGCTCCAGACAGTGCCCACAAAAACAATTCCGCCCGATATTCGAGCATATAAGCGTAGTAAGTCAGTAGCAAGGTTTTAGCAATTCTGATGATTCTTTTCATATCAATTTTAGATTTTTTGGTGTGATAATTAGCCCCTCGATCCCCCCTAACCCCCCTTAAGAAGGGGGGGGACTGGAAGCGGTCAAAGTCCCGCTTTTTAAGGAAGATTTAGGAAGAACCGGGCAGCCATCAAAGTCCCCCGATCTAAGGGGGATTTAGGGGGATCGAGACTTGGAGAGCAGCCAGAGTCTAAAAGGAATTTAGCCTTAATTTATTACCTATGAGCATATCCTGAAAACGATAAGGCGAGCATAAAAACTACACTTTTCCGGTGCGAAAAACTCTACCGATTACCTCTTCAATTGGCGGATCGGTGACAGTCAAATCTATCACTTCTAAGTCCGCCAAAATCTTCGACACGCTCACCGTCAGCTCCTCCCTTTTGACCAAAAACCGGACAGAATTACCTTCAATTGATTCTACCTCGCCGTAAGCAAAAGCGCTATCTTTCGCGAGCGGATTAGCTAATTTCACCTGAACTTCTCGGTAAGGTGCAAATCTGTCGAGCAATCCGTCCAAACTGCCATCATAAACTAATTGCCCTTCATGGATTAACAAAACACGCTTGCACAAAGCAGTAATGTCAGCCATGTAGTGACTTGTCAACAGCACAGTTGCTTGATAGCGCTCGTTATATTCCCGCAGAAATTGCCTGACACTAAACTGTGCGTTGATATCTAAACCTAAAGTCGGTTCATCTAAAAATAATACCTCCGGTTGGTGGAGCAGCGCCGCCATCAATTCAGCTTTCATGCGTTCGCCTAAAGATAGTTTTCGCACCGCCTGATTTAACTTGCCTTCTAGTGACAGCATTTCTGTCAATTCTCCGATTCGCCGCCGATAATCTGCATCGGGAATGCCGTAGACAGCGGCATTGATTCGCAGAGAGTCGAGCACGGGCAAATCCCAAATTAGCTGCTGTTTCTGCCCCATGACTAAGGTGATTTTTTGCAGAAAATCTGCTTCGCGGCGGAAAGGAGTACGATCGCACACACTGACAGTACCACCAGACGGATAAATCAAACCAGTCAGCATTTTCAGCGTCGTAGTTTTGCCGGCACCGTTAGCGCCGAGAAACCCCACCACTTCCCCCGGTTCAATACTGAAAGAAACGCCCTCAACTGCTTTGATATTGCGGTAAGTGCGCTTAAAAAAGTGCTGCACGGTTCCTTTCAGCCCCGGTTCCTTAATCGCTACGGGATAAACTTTGCTTAAGTCTTTAACTAAGATAATTGGCATTGGCTCTAGTTTTAACTTTTATTTTAATGTGCGATCGGGCGATCGCGCTTGTGCCAAGATGGAGATAATTGTAAGATATCCACGATCGCATTACACAAAATTTACAACTATGGTACTCACCCCCGATAATTCAGGCATCCCTCGCTTGGTAGGAGACAATACTTCTGAAAATATTACACTTGCACCGGGACAACTTGCCAGTTTTCCTGGCGGAGTTTGGATGCTGGGCGGTAATGATACTGTCAGGGGCGCGTCAGATGCAGAAAGGATTTTCGGCAACGATGGTAAAGACAGTCTGTTAGGCGGTGCCGGCGATGATTCTATTTACGGCGGCAAAGCTGATGACGATGTTTTGGGAGAAATTGGCAACGATTTCTTGACGGGAGATAGAAATAGTGATTTCGTTGATGGCGGTGCGGGAAATGATTTGCTGCGCGGGGGGCAAGGTGTTGATTTGTTAGTCGGCGGTGAGGGCAACGATACTTTAATTGGCGACAGAGATGTGGATGTTTACAAAGGAGGTGCGGGGAGCGATGTTTTTGTTTTTAGAGTCGATCAAGCTGGACTTAGATTAGTTGGAAATGAAGTTCCTGACGCCGTAATTGTGGATTTTGATAAGTCGAGCGATTCGATCGGCATTAGTACAGCATTTACCAGCAGCAATATCACTTTTGAACAGGTAAGTTATAGCTTGAACGATCCGAGACTGCTGCTACTCGATCCTGGAACTATATCGGGAGGAACGAGTTTGTTAGCCAAGGGCGGCATCTCGCAGCAAAGTCTCGATCCAGATCGTAATGGGCGCGTGGAAGCTACTAATATTAGATTCGGTTTTACTAATGCTTTGTTAGGAACTGTGTTGAATGTTACTCCGGCAGATTTAACCGGGCGTTTGATTAATGCTAGTTCTCTGCTTTAATTCGCTAATTGATTAATTCTTTCTGTTGCTAAATCCCGACAGGGACTTAAGTCCCTGTCTCATAGCTAAAGTCGGTTAAAACCGACTGTACGTTAGTCTTTGAGTAAGTTTTAACTCACAGTTAAAACTGTTCTGGATCGCACTTTTTGCATTGCTTTCTCAATCAACTATTCAGTCCTATGCAAGAGGACTTTTGCTTTGAGGCAGGGGTTTAAACCCCTGCCGGACTATTGCGGTAGATGGTTGTTCTTTTCCATTGCCCACTGCATCAAACCGGGGAATAACCGATAGGCTTCCGATGCTAAGAAAGCAGGGCCGACTGTGACTTCTGCACGCTTGTTATTAACAGCATCCCAGATTGCTTTAGCAATATCTTCCGGCTGATTTGCTGCGGGAGATTTTAGCATTTGGCTCATTTGTTGGCGGCGCAATTCGACTGCGGGTTCGTCTCGATCGCGAAATTGAGCTCTTTCCAAAAAATCGCTGTTAATCAAACCCGGATGTACGGCGCAAACGTGAATGCCTTGCGGCGCTAATTCCAATCGCAAAGTTTCTGTTAAACCCGTTACTGCATACTTGCTGGCGCAATAGGCAGTCATTTGAGGTAAGGGCATTTTGCCGCCAATGGAACCAACATTGACGATTGTACCAGTTTTTCGTTCTAGAAAATGTGGCAAAAGTTCTTGAATTGTGTTAACGCAGCCCCAAAAATTGGTATTCATTAATTGCTGCCAATCTTCGGAGGTGGTTTGCTCGATCGCCCCTGCGAGACAAATTCCAGCATTATTCACCAAAACATCAATGTTTCCGCAGGCATCTAGGGCTTTTTGGACGATCGCCCGCACTTGTTGCATGTCGCCAACATCCCCCGCCATCGCCACAGCCGAAGTGCCTTCACGCTGCACCTGGGCCGCTGCTGCTGCCAATCTCTCCGGCTCGCGAGCCACCATCACCACGTCGTAACCTTTACTGGCAAATAACAGTGCCGTTGCCTTGCCGCTTCCTTGAGAAGCGCCTGTAATCAAAACTGTAGGAGCCATAGATAGTTAGAATTTGTACGTGAGGAAATGTTTTTCTGCTCTATTGGAACTATAACAGATGCCCAGTATTTTTGGGCGCGCTCTACATTGAGAGTTGTTATTGAATAGGGCAATTTTTAATGATTTGCGAGGGCTTTTTTTTAAGGAACCGCGAAGACGCTAAGGACAGGAAGGAAGAGAGGAGAAGGGAAGAACGAAAGTTAAGTATTTGTGACAACTTTACTATATAAAATTTACCAATTACAATTACCAACCACCAATCAACTCAAAAATGAATATTCCGCAAAAACCGCCGAATTGGTCGATCGCCCTCGTCTTAACTATCGGCATGTTAGCAGTCTCAACCTCATCAATCTTAATCCGGCTAGCCAACCTGAAAGCAGGCGCGGGCGGCCTCGGTTTCAGTCTCGTACTCGCCGCCTCTCGCCTCACTTTATCCGCCTTAATTCTGCTTCCGGCTTGGCCGAAAATTCAGTGGAAAGCCCTACAACCGGGAGCTCGGCGCTATGCTGCGGCGGCGGGTTTGTGTCTCGCCCTGCACTTTGCTCTGTGGATTACGTCACTGTCTTATACTTCGATCGCAGCTTCCACAGCCCTCGTCACCACAAATCCCGTTTGGGTAGCACTGTTATCCCGCTTCTGGTTTGGCGAAAAACTCAGCAAAATGTCGATCGCTGGCATTGCTATCGCCCTTGCAGGCGGAATGGCGATCGCCCTCGGAAGCGGCGGCGCAGACAATGTCGGCAACACTCAATTATTCGGCGATTTCCTTGCTCTGGCTGGTTCCTGGGCTGTCAGCTTGTATCTGTTGCTGGGCCGGGAAGCTCAGCGGCGGGGATTGGGAATTGGCGGTTATATCGCGATCGCCTATACTGTTGCTGCGATCGTCCTGTTGCCTCTGCCGATCGTCTTCGGCACCAGTTATACCGGCTATCCAAACATCGTATATTTTTACATTTTATTAACCGCCGCCTTGCCTCAATTAGTCGGCCACACCATTTTAAACTGGGCTGTAGCGCAAATTTCCCCAACTCTGGTAACTCTTGCCATCTTGTTTGAACCCGTTGGGGCGAGTTGTTTGGGTTATTTGCTGTTCGGCGAAATACCCGCCCCAGCGGTACTTGCAGGTGCTGCGGTGCTTCTCTTCGGTGTAGCCGCCGCCACTTTCGGAGCCCAAAAATCCTAGTGAATAAGTTAAAAGGAAAAAAGATAGCGAATATCTTCGCTTATCAACCGTCAACCGTCAACTGCTATAAAAAACTGCTTTCTGTCTCTGATTGTAAAAAGTGCAATGATAGATTGCACTTTTTGCATAAATTTGTTGCAAAATGTAACATTCGTGACAAACTGCTCAAAAAAGTCTTGATATCTTTCTTTTGGTAGATGACGCAGTAAAAAAACTGCCGATCAAAAAAACATATCGAGGGAAAAAAATGTCTAAATTAATTGTTGGTTTAACTGCTAGCTTATTGGCATCTGGATTATTGGGAAGCTCTGGTCAAATAGTTGAACCACCTACTACTAACAATGCAATTGTTGCCCAAGCTAACGAACAAACACTCATACAGCAAAATCGGGATTTGCTATTAAAAAATGGTCAAACAGCTAAGAATATTGCTGCTAAAGTAGGTGCACCAGCTAGCAAGGACGCAGCACCGTCTGGTAGCAATCCTTTGCAAGTTAACCAACAGCTAATCTTGCAAAACAGAGCTATTTTTACCAGTATCGCTACCAAAGTAGGCGCAACTGTACCCAGCGTAGCGGGCCCAGGGGCCGGTGACTTAGCGGCAGAAAACCACAAATTATTGTTGGGTAACAGACAAATTGTCCGCGCGATCGCTGAAAAATTAGGCGTTAAATTGCCCGCTCCCCCAGAACTGAGTGGCAGCATGGTGCAGAAAAATAACACGCTTCTACAAGGCAACGGCAAGGCTTTAGCTGCGATCGCAGCCAAAGTCGGTGCAACAGTCGCTAAATAGGAAAATGCGATCGATACAGCCGTTGTTGCCGTATCGATCGCGCTTGCGGCAATACTAATTCGCTCCGTCGCGCACTATAAGTCTTCTAGGGTAGGCATCTTGCCTGCCCTAGATTTTGTTTTGGATAATTTTAATGACAATCTGTTGCGAGTTTGAACAAGCGATCGCTACGCCTCTAATTGCCGATTTACTGGACGCAAGTGGACAATGTATACGTATAACCATCATTATGGTGAATTGCCCTACAGTATTTGTGACGTACTGGGCTAACTTTTCCCGTTGGTGAAATCATCTCAAAAACTCCACTCGCTCGAACAATTAGCCTGCCTCTATGAGTACCCGCAAATTTTCCTGTAGGCAGAGTTGCTTGTACCATGTCGCCAGTTTTAAAGCCGAAAAATTCCTTGCACCGTGTCTTGTGTCTGATTGGGAAGCCATATTTATTTGGCTGGCAGATCTGACGGCTGCCCCATCCTGAAGCTTGAATTAACAAAGGCCCGGCAGTCAAAATTTTTAATTGGGACACGAGTCCCACACAAGCTGCATCTAACCAATGAGTTTTTGGTAATTCCAATCGAGTACGATTGTATTTGGTCTGACCGCCTGTTCCGATTTCAACTGGTAATGATGTTTCTTTCAGTCTGTTAAAGAGTTGCCAGCGGGTGCTATTGACTGCTGCTGCATCTTTCAATGGTTGTTTGGCTTGTTTTGCGATTCTATCGAACAACTCAGGTTGCTGTGCTAAGAAATCTTTAAGCTCCTGATTTCCCTTGGCTTCGTTGCAGTGACGGCAAGCAATTGTGAGATTTGAAACTCGGGAACTTCCGCCTTTCGATCGGAGGTGGATATGCTCAATTTCTAATGGGATATTTTGGGCGTTGCAATAAGCACATTTTCGACCCCATTTTTCTAGTAAATATTCTCTGATTTCGTAGCCTGCTAGTTCTCCTTGTTGGTACTGGATGCCTGAGATTTCTGGGTTTTGCATCGCCTGAGTGTCAAATTTCACTAACTCTTGAGATATTCCTGTAATTGGAACGTATCTGCGTATGCGGTTGACCCAAGTCAGAATATTTTCTACTCTTGATTCTAGACTGGGTGGCAACCATCCTGATTTTCGCGTCCGGTTTAAAAACCGGGGTTGTCGATACCTGGTTTTGCGGTTTCTCCGGTGACTGCGCAGAGCGCGACGCGATGCTAAATCGTGCTTAATTTGTTGTCCCCTGTGGGTTAATTCAGCACCCCAGATTACTTTGTCGTCTCGGACAATTGCTAATCCACTAACTTTGGCACCCGGATCGATTTTTAATTGATGGGGTTGTATTTGGGGAGCGGATACTGTGTATTTGAGTACGATCGTCAAGGGGTAACGTCGATAAATAGCAGCTTTTTGGAGTTTTAACAATCGCCTTGCTTGTCCCGGTGGTACTGGGTTAAGCGGTTGTCCATTGGTATCGACAACAAAGATAAAATTAGACATGGATGTCCTCCCTTGCGGGGTAATGTTTTCCTCGCCAATGTTTTGAGGGCTTGTTATGCCAATCGCACTTCCTTAACCAAATAGGGATGTTTAACTATTGACGACAGGGCTACAAGCTGGAAAGCACCTGTAGGTGTCATGACCCTCGAAACGTAGTTTGTAACTGAGGCTGGCTATCTCTCCAGCGTTGGAAGTGGTTGTCCACTCTTGTCTGCTGTTTGGTGGATAGCCCTTTTTGGCACTATATTTGGCATGATATAGCCGAGTCTCAGAAAGATTCGCGGACGACTGGTCTGCGCCGCGCATAGGGCATAGAGCATAGGCCGCCGTGGGATCTCCGGCATACCTCACCACGCTTGAGAACGACTATACATAGTTTAACAAGCGTCTTTGGTTCGATATTTGCCACCGCTGCGATCGTGAGGCAGGATAGATATCAAGGACAAATAATCTGGTTTCCACTTGCATCGGCATCCTAACTTTCCGAGTCTAGGGCTTTTCGCTCGCACTGCGGTATTGTGTCCTGTGCAACGCCGGTTTTATATCACCTCTGGGTTAAATATTGACTCAAAAGTAAAAAATATCAGCATTTTTACTTTCTACTTTCTGCTTTCTGCTTTCTGCAATTAGGGTGCCTTTCGGAGAATAAAATTATGCTCCCAGAACAACTACAGCGGATTATCGGCTACTTTCTCGAAGAAGCCACAGAACACATCCAAATCATCGAACAAGGCTTGCAGGGCCTGCCAAACACCGTGCAAGCTCCCCAAAGGATACACCACCTCATCCGAGCCTCGCACTCGATTAAAGGCGGAGCAGCTATGCTGGGATTTAGCAGCATTCAGCGCATAGCCCATCGTTTGGAAGATTATTTAAAACTGCTCAGAGAATGTCCGATCGCCATTGATAGCAGGCTGCAATCGCTGTTAACCCAAGTTTTTGACATTTTAGCAGCCCTCATCTCCAAGGTTTCTAAGGGTTTTGGGCTCAACCACGAAGACGCAAACCAGATACTGTCCCTCGCCGAACCGGTTTTTGACGAGCTCGACGCTTACCTGAGAGTGCTGATTCCTACTCGCCTGAGTGTGAGAGCAGTAACAGACGAACACATTCACCTTTTCTCCGGTTACTGCACCTTGGCTGGGGAATTTTCCTCCGCCCTTACCTCGCGCGTCGGTTTGCTCGGAGGTAATGTTACCCGCCACGAGTACGAAGGCGACGGCATGCGCCTTTATATTGACATTTACCTGCCGCCTTACACCAGGATCGAAAACATCCGCCAAGCTGTCGAACTCTCAGGCGCTATTATCGGCACTGTTCAGACGCAGCGGGACTTTTCGCTGCTGGCTGTGGATTATCCGGTTTACCAAAGTGCGATCGAGCCTCCGGCAATTTGCATCGGATGCCGCTACTATTACGGCAGAAGCGACGGCGGCCACCTGCTCAACTGCACGATCCATCCCCGCGGCCCGGAAGATGAAGATTGTCGCGATCGCGAACCAGAATAAGGGTTATAAAATCTAAGATTGCGAACCAGGATTAGCCACCAAGAAAAAATTTAGAAAAAACCAATATTCTCCATGAAACTTTTGACCTAGCCAGCTATCAAATTCTTCTTTCTTCCTTGTTCGCGCTATCCAATTCCAAGTTCTTCTTTCTTCCTTCTTCCTTCTTCCTTCTTCCTTTTTCCTTCTTCTAAAAATCCCCTAAAAGCTGATACCGCAACTCGAATTAATTGCATCATGCTCGCCGGATGTCGCAATGCCCAGACATTGATAGCCAGACAAGCGATTCCCATAGCTAGCAAGATGTATGTCGGAGGCATTACTACCCCGATCGCGAACCAGGTAAAAACGTGAAAAATCATTGCTGTAGCCCAAAGGCTCGCCACAATCGCAGACGCCCAAACTTGCATTCGAGGTCGGTTTAGTCCTGTCAAAATCCCTGTCTGCAAAGTAGTCAGCAAGTTTGCCGGAACTAAAAAGGCACAGATAGCTATGCAGTAGCTATGGGAAAACTCAGTAACTGTATTGAAGTCGAGCATCAGTATAATAATTGTCGGGCCTGTTGGATATACTTAAAGAGCTTAACGCGACTTGACTTTCAAGTCTTGTCACCCTTACCTTAACTTAATATTTTCCTCAGTATGTCGGTCTGAAGACACATTGCTATCTCTCCTTTTTTAGGATGGTAAAATATTACCACAAATATTAAAATTGTGAAAAAATATTAAATCGACTTGAAGAATGGCAACAATTGCTGCGATAATTAATATCGGGGATCGCTCCAATTGAAGAGCTCAGTTCGTCGTAAAAACATCCAGAAGGCTCGCGCCAGTCTAGCAGCAACACAACGGCAGGCTGATTTTTGACTCGGCGATTCTCGACAGGCGGATGCTCCGAGGATACCTGGTAAACCTCGGTCAAGGAATCGAGCAGTTATGCGATATAACAAGATAAGATTATTATTAGAAATCTAATTTGAACTCGCATCTAAAATCGATCTCTCGAAATTTTACAGCGGAAAACAGAGACAATGGACAGACAAAGCACAATCCCAGCACTCGAAGAAGTTGACTTGACAAACTGCGACACAGAACCCATTCACCTATCGGGACACATTCAACCCCACGGGGTTCTCCTTGTTGTACGAGAACCTCAACTAGAAATACTTCAAGTCAGTGAAAATACGCAAGATTTGTTAGGCTTCGATGCCAAAAGTGCGATCGGTCAAAATTTAAGCTTATTACTCGATCGCACTCAGCTAGAAAAACTCAAAGCCTGTTTGCAGAAAGAAAACTTAAAAACCGTCAATCCTATTAAACTCTCTCTCCAAAGAGCAGGCAAATCTTTAGAATTTGACTGCATCCTCCACCGAAGACAAGGAATTTTGATAATCGAGCTAGAATTAGCAACCACCACAGAAAATCTTTCCGTTTTTAGCTTTTATCATTCAGTGAGAGCCACTGTCAGCCAAATTCAAAGCGCCAAAACTCTCAAAGAATTATGCCAGCAGACTGTCGAAGAAATTCGCAAGATTTCGGGATTTGATAGAGTTATGACCTATCAATTTGACGCCGAAGGTAACGGTGCTGTCATCGCTGAAGACAAACTACAAACCCTGAGTCCATTCCTGGGCTTAAACTACCCCAAATCAGATATTCCCAAACAAGCCAGAAAACTGTATTTGTTAAATTGGCTGAGGTTAATACCAGATATTAATTATCAACCAGTCCCCATCATTCCCCAAAAAAATCCTGTTACCAATCAGTCCCTCGATCTCAGTCTTAGCGTGTTGAGAAGCGTTTCTCCCATTCACATAGAATACCTGCAAAATATGGGAGTTGCCGCTACGATATCAATCTCGTTAATCAAAGATCGACAACTGTGGGGATTGATTGTTGGTCACAACTATACACCAAAATACATCAACTATGAAGTGCGAGCAGCTTGCGAGTTTATCGGGCAAGTAATGTCCTTAGAACTGCAATCAAAAGAGGCCAACGAAGACTACGATTACAAATTACACTTAAAATCTATTCAAACCCAGATTTTTGAAGACATATCTACCTCCGAAAACTTGTCAGAAGTGTTAGTTAAATCCCAGCATAATTTGCTGGAAGCAGTTAACGCCCAGGGAGCAGCAATAGTATTTGGAGAAAAGTGCTATCGAGTCGGGGAAACACCTCAGGGAGAAGCGCTCAAATACTTAACTCAGTGGGTGCAAAATAGCCTAAAAAAAGAAATATTTTATACAGACTCGCTGACCAAATACTATCCAGAAGCTGAGGAATTTAAAGACACGGCGAGCGGGTGTTTGGCAATAGGAATATCGCCGAGTCAGAAAATATATGTTTTGTGGTTTCGCCCGGAAGTAATTAAGACCGTAAATTGGGCGGGAAACCCCAACAAAGCTGTTTTAATAGATGAAGATGGCAGCCACAGACTGTCTCCTAGGAAATCCTTCGAGCTGTGGAAAGAAAATGTGAGGTGCAAATCTTCGCCTTGGAAGCAATGCGAAATAGACGCTGCCTTGGAACTAAAAAAAGCCACGATCAATATAGTGCTGCGCCAAACTGAAAAACTAGAAAAATTAAATAGAGCACTAGAAGCATCAATCGCCAGAGAACGCGAAAAAAGCAACCATTTAAAAACAGCGATGTACGAGCTTCAGCGGACGCAAACTCAATTGGTGCAAAGCGAAAGAATGTCAAGTTTGGGACAGTTGGTGGCGGCCGTAGCCTATGAAGTGACTAATCCGATCAACTTCATATACGGAAATCTTAACTATGCCCGCGAGTACAGTCAAAAAATGATCGATTTATTGCAGCTTTACGAGCAGCACTATCCGTCGCCTTCCCCAGAAATTAAAGCTGAGATAGAAACAGCAGAATTAGAGTTTATAGTTGAAGACTTGCCGAGGTTGCTGGGTTCAATGAAAGTAGGAGCTAACCGCATCCGCGAGATTGTTCAGTCGCTGCGAAATTTCTCTAGAATTGACGAAGCAGAGATTAAAGAAGTTGACATTCACGACGGATTGGACAGCGCTTTGCTGATTTTGAGCAACCGACTCAAACCGAAGCCCGTGAAGCAAAGCTATCCCGTAGGGAATCGCCCCACAATTCATATCATCAAAGAATATGGCGCTCTGCCTTTAGTTGAGTGTTACGCAGTTCAAATCAACCAAGTATTTATGAATGTACTGACAAATGCACTTGATGCTCTAGAAGATGCCTTTGTCAACAAAAAGTTATCGCCGCACTGCGGATGCGAAGCAGAGCCAGCCAAGAGCGGACAAATTCGGATCGTGACTGAAGTTTGTCCGGGAGAAACAGCCGTAGTAGTTCGGATAAAGGACAATGCTTGGGGTATGGAAGAAACAGTTTGCAATAAAATATTTGAGCCGTTTTTTACCACAAAACCGGTGGGGAAAGGTGCGGGGATAGGTTTGGCAATTGGCCGCGAAATTGTGGTGGAACAACACGGCGGCAAATTGAGCTGCATTTCAGCCCCCGGAGAGGGAACCGAGTTGATTATTGAGATTCCCTTGAGCCAAACTTATCCCAAACCGATTGTGAAGTGAAAAAAAGTGCGCTTATCGCTCAAATGCACAAATCTAAAATTAGATTAAAATACAAAAGCAGCTAAGTAGTAAGTCAATACGGTTCAGTTAAGCCCGATCCCCCCTAGCCCCCCTTAAAAAAGGGGGGACAAGAACTCCATCAAAGTCCCCCTTCTTAAGGGGGATGCGAGGGGGATCTCCGGGGAATAAATAGTGTTAACCCAAGCGTTTAAGCCCGATCCCCCCTAGCCCCCTTAAAAAGGGGGGACAAGAACTCCATCAAAGTCCCCCTTCTTAAGGGGGATGCGAGGGGGATCTCCGGGGAATAAATAGTGTTAACCCAAGCGTATTGAATAGTAACTAGATTTGAGCCAACTCTGAGGAAGCGACTGTGACTGAAAAAAATACCGCCCAATGGGATGCCGGCAGATTTGTCAAAACCTTGGCTTATTTCGGCGTGATTCCCTTCATTGGCAGCATTAGCTGGCTGCAACAACTGTTCGGAAGCAGCAGCAACAGTAAAAAAGATAAACCAAAACTAATACTGGTAGCCGGTGCTACCGGCGGCGTCGGGAAGCGAGTTGTCAAGCGGCTGCAACAGCGGGGATATCAAGTCCGCTGTCTCGTGAGAGATACCAAAAGAGCAACAGAAATTCTCGGCAAAAATGTCGAATTAGTGGAGGGAGATATCACTATCGCCGAGACGCTAACACCGCGAGTAACTGAGGGAGTAGAAGCGGTTATCTGCTGCACTGGCACCAAAGTTCAACCAGTAGAAGGAGACACCCCAACCCGGGAAAAATACTATCAAGGCATCAAGTTTTATATGCCGGAAGTTGTGGATGTTCCCGAAATAGTCGAATACAAAGGCTTGAATAATTTAGTGCAAGCTGTTCGCAGCCAGCTAATGAAAGCAGGTGAAAAAGTAATTTTTGATTTCACAAAACCTACCCAAGATTTAAAGGAAACTTGGGGCGCTCTCGACGATGTTGTGATGGGCGGGACTAGCGAAAGTTCGATCGTCCTTACAGACAGTACAGCTATATTTACGGGCAATGTTTCCACCGCCAACTCGGGCGGCTTTGCTTCCGTGCGTACCCGCAACTTCGATCCTCCGGTCAATCTCGCAGGATTTAGCGGCCTCCTGCTGCGGGTCAAAGGGGACGGTAAGCGCTACAAGTTGATTGTCCGCAGCGAGGCTAAATGGGATGGTATTGGCTATTGCTATTCCTTCGATACTGTGTACAATACCTGGATTACTGTCATCGTTCCCTTCGATGAGTTAATTCCAGTATTCCGCGCCAAAACTGTTAAAGACGGCTCGAAATTCGACCCAACCAGTATTTATTCTTTTCAGTTAATGCTGAGCAAGTTTGAATACGACGGCGCGCTGAATCCGAGATTTACACCGGGTGTTTTTCAACTGGAATTAGAATCTATTAAGGCTGATGGCTGGCAGATTTTGCCGCGATTTGTGATGGTGAGTTCGGCTGGAGTTACTCGCCCGGGGCGCCCGGGACTTAATTTGGAGGAGGAACCGCCGGCTGTCAGGATGAATGATATGTTGGGGGGAATTTTGACTTGGAAGTTGAAAGGGGAGGATTGCGTGCGATCGAGCGGCATACCTTATACTGTTGTCAGACCTTGTGCTTTGACTGAAGAAGCGGGCGGCAAAGCTTTGATCTTCGAGCAAGGAGACAATATTCGGGGCAAAGTTAGTCGAGAAGATATTGCCGAATTGTGCGTACAAGCTTTGGAAGAACCGCAGGCTTGTAATGTTACTTTTGAGGTAAAAGAGGGGGAAAATCCTGGTTCTCCGGGAGATTGGGAGGGTTTGTTTTCTGGGGTGAAATAAGTATTGTTTGTAGGGCGAGTTTTTGACGAAGGTTCGTAGTGAGGACTTTAGTCCGCAAAAAAAAGGACTGAAGTCCTCACTACTAACCTATAAAGGCGGCTTGTTGACGAAGGTTTGTAGTGAGGACTTTAGTC
>RDYN01000213.1 GCA_004293365.1 Oscillatoriales cyanobacterium
CGGTTCGTAGTGAGGACTTCAGTCCTCTGAATTTATGAGGAATGAAGTTGCATCAGCCCGGTTCGTAGTGAGGACTTCAGTCCTCTGAATTTATGAGGACTGAAGTCCTCACTACGAACCAGTTTAGTTTTCGCTCGTGAGGACTTCAGTCCTCTGAATTTATGAGGACTGAAGTCCTCACTACGAACAAAAGAGCCCATCGCAAATTGTGCAATACCTCAAAAGACATAGAAATTGCGCTCGCGCTTCGTCAATATACATACTTGGCTCGCCCGGGTGCCCGAATCGGTTGTCGGCACAGGCTAGTTTTGCTAAAATTTGATAGAGTTGGCAGTTGCGATCGCGCGTAACTGTCAACCGCAGAAAGTTCCAGCAATCAGAGGAGATACGTGATGTCGGAAATCCCAGAACAAACACAAACAAATTTATCGGCTCCAGAAACAAGTTCCGAAAGCTCTATTTCTTGGACGGAAAACGTAAAAAGTAGCCTGGGAAACATCCTGAGCAGTTGGAAGGTGAAAGCCGGATTGGGAGTTACTGTGCTATTGGGAGTGTTAGTGTTGTCGTTTTTCTGGCAGCACATGATTGCAGTTGTAGGTATGAAGAGTTGGGCGGCTCGATCGGGCGCTAGACCGATCGAATGTATGGTAAGAGATACTAATGACGACCAGTATGTAAGTTGCAGCGCTCTCCTAGACCAGCAAATTGTCCCTCTCGAATGCAGCGCTAGTTTGTTAAACATCGGTTGTCGCGTCAATTATGGAACTGCGGCACCTAATTTGAAACAGCTTGGACCCAGAGCTTCTGCGTTTTAGATAATTTTTGACTAGCTTTGCCATCGGAAAATTATGATTTCGATGCCAAGAATAAATGGTGCGTCAGAATGAGATTAAGGGTGATGATTAAAATTTACAAGGTTTGTAGTGCGGACTTCAGTCCGCAGCATAAAGCGGACTGAAGTCCGCACTACAAACCGTTTTTGTGATGGTAATCAACCGGACATGATATGATAATTAAAATTTACTTTTCCTGACGCACCCTACTCTTGAATTCTGCCTTCTGCCTTCTGCCTTCTTCCTTCTTACCAAGGATTTCCGATGAGGGTGAAACTGCTCCAGTAGTAAGGATGAGAAAAATCTTGGGTTTGTGATTTTATGTTATTCGGTAAATTTAAGTTGCCCGCTGTTGTCACTAATTGCTGGTTTTCAATCCGAACTTGACGAGCAATCATCGCCTGTTGAGTAAGTTGCAGAGTTTCTGCCTTAGTTTTGCCTCCTAGAAGCTGCTGGTAAAATTCGCTCATCAGCCCCAAAGTGCCTCCGTCGTCAACATACCACAAACTCCCCAAGGCAGATTTGGCGCCGGATTTGACCGCTAAACCTCCAAAACCTAACTCGGCTTCCCGATCGCCCAAAGCAGTTCTACAAGCACTCAACACTAACAAGTCTACCTGCGGATTGCGCCAATTTAAACTCTCCATGCGATCGAGCTGCAATTTGTAATTCCACAGTTGAATGTAAGAATTGCTCGGTTGTCCCGAGGTGAAGTTAGCATGGGTTGCTAGGTGAACAATCCGAAATCCTTTGTTGGCGTGTTGCGAGTTGAGATTGTCTATAGTGAAAGTCGAATTGAGGAAAGATTGTCCGCGCCACTGAGTAGAAATTGTCTCTAATTCGATCGGCACGCTGGGCAAGGGCTTGTTATCAACAAATTCTGACCGTCCCATTGCTAGCACTGTGGCGTCTCTAACTGTCTTATATTCGCGATTAGTCAAGCTAAAACTCGGAATTAGGCTGAAACTGTATTTTTGAATCAAGAAGCCTTTACCGTCGTGCAAAGCGGCAAAGGGCACACTCCGCAATCCGGGATCGACTGACAGCAACAAAGTCTGAATTCCTAAATTTTGCAAGTCTTTTTCTAGAGGTGCGATCGCCCATTGATACAGTTGCTGGGCCGAGGGGAGATAACTGATAGTACCGATTTTGGCGAGATTGGTGATTTGTTCGCGGAATTCGTTGACAACAGGTTCAAGAGCTTTTCTGTTAGCTTCCGGGACATTGTAGTGAATCGGGCGCCCTACAGGAGGCACTAAAATGAGTTCCAGTCGATCGACTCGCGAGATTATGTAGATAATACCAGACCGTTTGCGGGTTTCCTGTTCGATATTTCTTAATGTTTGTTGGAATTGCGCCATCATGACTTTTTGGTTGGGAAGGTTGGCTTTGACGCCTAGGTATTCTCCAAACTCTTGATTCCTGATTTGTTCGATTCCCCAGACTGTTTTCTCTATGTCGTTACCTTCAAAAAGTCGATCGGGAGACGGAACATATCCCAGCACTAAATTAGAAGTAGGGTTGACTCGTGGCGGTGTTTCGCGACGAGAAACTACTGGCGATTGGCTGGGCGGTAGCTGGCTGGTGATACTTGAATCGAGTGTTAAAATTTGACCCGCAGCAGGGCCGGGAGTGTCTAACGGTGGAATTCGGCGGCGATTTGGAACGTCTTCTGGATCCTCGGGGGTTGATGATTGTGGACTGGGGATTGGAGTTGGATTTGGACTGGGGATTGGAGTTGGATTTGGACTGGGATTTGGATTTGGACTGGGATTTGGATTTGGACTGGGGATTGGACTGGGAGTTGGATTTGGAGTTGGATTTGGAGTTGGATTTGGAGTTGGATTTGGAGTTGGATTTGGAGTTGGAGTTGGA
>RDYN01000113.1:0-14549 GCA_004293365.1 Oscillatoriales cyanobacterium
TCAAAGTCAAGTCGTATCGTTCAGAGCTTCCGGTCACTTCCTCAACTGGATAGAAGCTCAGAGGCTAGAGGGGGAGTCGGTAAGTCAAGCTGCACAACGCATTCTTAAGGAAATTTCAGGCACATCTACACTGTCTACAGCAAGGGACAACGTTGTGTCTACAATATCTGCGGACTTGTCTACACGAAACAATGATAGTTTCGTGTCTACAGATATTGTAGACATCGTAGACAAGGCTGTGAGCTCAAGTCTTGACCCCGTGATGGAGCGCATGACCGCCATTGAGGAACGGCTGGGAAAATTGAGTGCCTGAGGGCCAACAAGCAACTCGCAGAGTGGGATGCAGAACTGAATCAGTTACACGAACGCAACGGCGATTTGGTACTGAAGGTTCAGATGCTGGAGCAAGAGCTCAAGGAAGTGCGACGCTCACGGGAGGCAAATAAAAACTCGGCTCCGACCGTCGCAGAATTTCCAGAGCCGGCCGACTTGCTTAACCAGCTCAAGGCGAGGCGTAAAAAATCGAGGGCGGACTTGGTAGACGTGGAGGCAATTTTAGAAATACTCCTACCCTGACCGATCGCCCACAGAAGGGGTGGAGTGAAAGCAAAAAGTGGTATACAAGAGTGGTTTGTATACCACTTTCGTATACCACTGCCGATAAGTTGCACAGATGGCTAAAGAAGGTGATAACCTCAAAGCCTTGTGGCGTAAGGGATGTACGGAGAGGGTGGGATTTGAACCCACGTTAAAGTTGCCTTTAAAATAGATTTCGAGTCTACCGCATTCAACCGCTCTGCCACCTCTCCAATTGACTTGAGATGCGAGCTAGAAGTATCTTACCGCACAGTGTCCGACATTGTAAATCCTTACAGAAAAGAAGTTTGATTTTCTTCCGATTCCAGAGTCGTCTTAAATCCGCCTGTTGGCGTCCACTGAAGAGCTCCGTCGCGCCCAGTCCAAAAAATCTGGGTTTTGCTTTGGCTCAGTTGGGCGGCGGTTTCTGGGTCGATTTCGTCCGCAGAGGCGATCGCCACTTGCGGCCCAACTGCACCCAATAACTCCGCTGTCAGGGTTTTTCCCGACCACCACAGCACTTCTACCCGCTTCAATGTTCCCGTGGCGGCTAATCTCTTTGATAACATACTTTGCGCTTCCGGTGTCATGTCACCGACAAGCAACCAAGTACGCTCGCCCACCAGCAATTCTACCACCGGGATTTCGGCATCCACGAACTGCAACCGCGTCGAACCCAGATCAATTTTCTTGTTAGTTTCTAAAGGAAAGTAAACGCCTTGGCGAGATTGCACAGCCGTCATAAATTCTTGATTGCTGCCCCGGTGAATTTGTTTGGGAGCGTCATTATCATAAAATGTTTGAATTGGCAAGCGTTCTAATAATTTTCCCCAACCGCCGCTCAAACCTAAATGACCGTGAGTGGCGATCGCAAAATTTACAGAATTAACTCCTTGCTGCTGCAAAAAAGGCAACACTGTAAACCTCACCGTATTTTCATCACCGCTATTAATCAGCACCACTTTTCCCTTATCTTGAATTACCAAAACTGGTTCCCCAGATGTCGCCAGCAAAGTAACTTGAAACAAAGATGATTGAACGTGCCAAGCTGGCAAAACTACGATCCCAATTCCCGCCATCAGCGCCAGCGGTAAAATCCAAGCCGAAGAAATCCGCAGCGCAAAAACTCGGCTTTTCCCTTTCTTCCCTCTGCCCTTTCCTTGATTCTTCCCTCTTCCTTCTTCCTTCTTCCCTCTTCCTTCTTCCTTCTTCCTTCCATCCGTTACATCCGTTACATCCGCTACAGAATCCGTTGCCGAACTTCCTCCCAGCCAAACCCAGCAGATTAAACTGTAAAGCGCGATTAGCTGAAACGTCGATACTTGGCCGACAGCTACCGAATTACCTGGCAATTGCGAGAAATATTCGGCGATCGCAATTAACCCCTTTGCCGGATATTCCAGCAATTGCGCTAACACACTCCCAGCGGGCGGAAAAATCAATCCCGCTAAAGCGCTAACCATCCCGCCAATACTCAAAATCCACAGCAAAGGAGCGGCAATAATATTGACTAAAATGCTGTAAGGTGATACCACACTAAAAACGTAAAGTAGCAGCGGCAGCACCCAAACAGAAGCGGCGATCGGAACCACCAGAATTGAAGCGATCGCCGGAGGCATCCAGTCGAACTTTGCCATCAGCGGCGGCGCTGTCACCACCAACCCCAAAGTGGCCAAAAAACTCAGTTGAAAACCTAAATCCCAAATCCACAAAGGGTTAACGAGCAGTAAAATAGTAGCAGCGATTAACAGCAATCCCAGCGGCTTAACTTCGCGACTTAGTACCAAAGCAAATAGTGTACCAAATCCCATTAAAGCGGCGCGACAGATTGAAGCTTCAAAGCCTGTTAATCCCACGAGCAAAAATAAAGCACCGACGCCAAAACTAAATTGTAATTGTTTGGAAAAACGCCTGGTTAAAGCTAAAACTAAACCCAAAACCATCGAAACTTGAGTACCCGAAGCTGCGATCGCGTGGGCCAATCCAGCCTGCACAAAAGAGTCGCGGATGTTGTAAGGTAAATCAACTGCTTGTTTGCCTAGGGCGATCGCACTAATCAGCGGCCCAGAGGGAACATTCAACTGCGATAGTTGCGATCGCACGATCCGCATCCGCATCGCTTGAATTGGTGACGGCTGCATCCCGGTTGACTCCCAGAAAGCACCCGTTTTAGCGTTAAGTCGATTGACATCCGCGATCGCATTTTCTCTCTTCCAGTCAATCTGACGCCCTTTGAGTCCTGCAAAAGCGCCTTCTCTGGCTAAATATGCTTGAAAATCAAAAGCCCCCGGATTCGACGGAGGCTGCGGTTTGTACAACGAACCGACAACTGCGACTGTATTGCCGGCGTACAAGCCCGTTGCTTGCAGCAGGGGCACTGTAACGTAGAGTTTGCCGGATACTGGGCGGTTGACGACTACTCCTCCTTCGCCGCCGTTGATTTCGCTAACTGCATCTGTGTCCAGCCAAAATTGCGATCGGCCACTGCGAGTTAATCGGGGTGTACTAGCCAGTCTACCGCGAACTGTCACCGCCACTTCTTGAGTGTTTCCGCCAACGGGAATCAACTTACTGATGTCATTCATTGCCGGTTGGGGCGATCGAATTGCAAAATAAACGCTAGCGAAAAATGCCACCGAACCCGCGACAGCCCACACCCATTTTGCTCTCGGCAGCATTTCCAGCAAACTCAATTTTTCCCTCGTCTCTAAGGGTTCCTCCAGAGCATTTTCTTTAGTTCTGCTGCGTCTTTTCTTAGTTGTTTTAAAAGAATTCCTTGTATACTTTAACAACAATTTAGGCATGGCGACTGCGACCGCTATTCCCAAAGCAAGTATCCCGTATCTACCCCAAGAAACTCCTGTAGAAATCAATCCCACAATGTAGGCAAGACAGAAAATGACACCCGTTGCTTGATTCATTAATTAGAAACTATGGAATAAGTCATTAGTCAGTAGTCAGTAGTCAGTAGTCATTAGTCAGTAGTCATTAGTCATCAGTCATTAGTCATTAGTCATCAGTCATTAGTCATCAGTCATCAGTCATCAATCATCAGTCATCAATCATCAGTCATGTTTTGTTGTACCCGCGAGCGAACCTTATTAGTCATCAGTCGTCAGGCAGAATGAAATAAATAGAATCAATCGTTCCCGCAATTGAATAACTAATAACATCCTGACTGTCTTGGTAGTTACTAAGATTAGGAATATTTGCGATCGCAAATATACTTTGTTTTACTTGTCAAAACGGCACAGCTTAAGCTGAAAACCAGATATTTCGCTTTGATTCTTGGTCTCCCTTCCCCTAAGTCCTCCTAAAAAATGGCAGTAGGATTTGACTTGAAGCGCTCCACTCCTGCTCGTGGTGTAAGAGACACTTTGCGTCTCTTGTCCCCCCCTTTTTTAAGGTGGGTTAGGGGGGAGCGGAGCTCATCTGAACGACAAAAGACTGGTACTACCTTAAATAGACAGACCTAATTTTAAACCGAAAGCCGCGTGCAGCACCATAAGTGCCAGGGCAGTTGTGCCCAAATAAGCGTGAACCGCACGCAGTGCAAGCTTATTGCCTCCAAAACCTGTCAGCGAAATCAAGCTTCCAGCCGCCAGCAAAACTAGCACTCCCGAACCCGTCCAAAAGTGCGGGCTTTCCATGACAGGCTTGTGCTGCATTACCAGCGACAGCAAGCCACCTGTATAGCCCAAGGCTAGAAACAGAAACATCCACGGTGCTAGTTTGCGGTGATCCGATCGACTTTTGAGCGCGACATCCTTATCGGCTGCCAAACGTCCCTGCCATCCCGTATATCCGACGAAGCTACCCATGGCCACAACCACGATTCCCATCATCACAGGATGTCCCCAATGGGTAATTGGTTCGGGAATTCCCAGGCTGCGAAATTGACTGGCGATGGGTTCTAGAAGTTCGCTTACATTTACCATTTGATTTTGATTCCCAGCTTGGCGATAAATATTTTTGGACAATTATTAAGATATTATAAAGTATTTAGTGTAGCAAGTGCGATCGCCCACTTCAAAGAGCCACTTAACCAGACCGCAACCGCGGCACAGGGTTAGAACGTTCTTAATTGCTGAAACATGAGCTCTTATATTTCTTCTTCCTTCTTCCGACGAACATCTTCCTTATTCCTTATTCCTTATTCCTTCAATCCGTTACATCCGTTACATCCGTTACCCCATCCGTTGCCGAACTTCCTTCTTCCTTATTCCTTATTCCTTCAATCCGTTACATCCGTTACATCCGTTACCCCATCCGTTGCCGAACTTCCTCCTTCCTTATTCCTTCAATCCGTTACATCCGTTACATCCGTTACCCCATCCGTTGCCGAACTTCCTTCTTCCTTCTTCTAGATTTACACAAAACTTAGCCGGCTAAAGCCGGCTGTGAGATTTTTTACAGCAGTGATGCTGTTTCAAGTTAATTGTGAGCCTTATCAGCTAAATCGAAAAGCAAAAATCAACGCAATTCGTCCGCATATCCACCCTGGGGCGGCTTTTCGCCCAATCTCCACAGCCTCATCCTCACTCTGGATGTTAAATTTTACCTGCCTGCTCATAGTTAATTTCAATGCCTTGACTTTTGAATGTCAAAGTGAGAAATTAACATCGCAGGCGACGAGCATTAGCACTTCTACTTTTTGCGAATCGTTTTTAAGACAGAATCAACTGCTGCCAAAAAATTAGAGGTTCCAAGTTAGACACTTTTTGCATAAAGTATGCAGATACCTTTAACCCATAAAAATCTGGCTGATGCCGGAGTTTTCTGTATTTGGCACAATCTGAAATGAAACTCTCACGTCAGATGTTGCGGTATCTGTCAAAGCCTTTAACAAAATGTTAAAAGCACCATCGATATCGCGTCATATAGCATGACTGCTGTCGGCCCTGGCAGAGTTCGATCGACTGACGGCTAAAATGAGTGTCTGAAAGCACCCTGAAATTACCCTGATCTATTGAGTTGCGATCGCTGTGCAACCTGTTCCTCTCAACTAATTCGCTGGGGATTGGGTTATAACAGGCAAACACCGACTGTCGCTGCCGCTTTCCTCGGAACCGTGCAATTGCTAAACTCGCTGCGCCGCCAAAGTAGCTTCCGAAGGTTGAATCTGGTACTTGACGAGATTTGCCAGTTCTTGTAACTGACTAATCGCCTCTGCACCTTCTAGTTTCATCAGTTCGCGATCGTCCCGCATCTCAGTCCAAGTGATACCGTAATCTGACACTAAAAATCGAATCAGATGGTTGTCCGTCAAACTGACCATAAATGAGGCACTGTTCATCTGACCCCCGCAAGTGTAGCAGGATGCCAGATAACCCCGACGCTCTAGCACGATCGCCAAAGCCTGGAGGTTCATGACCAAATCTTGGACGAATTTACGGTGTTGTTCTGCAAGTCTCAGAAACACAGTTTTTCTCCTATCACCACGCCGTATATTTTATACCCAATTTCATAATTTCTTAAGAATTGGGTTTCTAGGTGCTGGTTCAGTATACGTTTAGTATGCTGAAAAAAAATCGAATTAGCGACCTCTTCAGCCTACCTTTACTAGATTAACCGAGTTGCGATCGCAACTAAGTATCAGCAGCGACATTCACCTCAAACACTATGTAATCCGAGACTCCAGCCCCCAAAAAACTTCTGCTGTGACGGCTGATTCAGCCCTCGAACAGCCCAAAGATACAAATAACTAATGATAGTAATCGAGTTAGTTAAGTATAATAGTTCAATCGCCCTGGGGATACTCCTCCCAAAGCGTCGTAGTCTGCCGCAAGCTCCGAAAATCGCCATTTCCCAAAATCAAGTGATCCAGCAGCGGAACCGACAAAAACTGCGCTCCAGCCAGCAACTGCCGCGTCAAAGCAATGTCCTCCGGGCTCGGATCGACATTCCCCGAGGGGTGATTGTGCGAGATAATCGCCCGCGTCGCCCCTTGACGGATAATCTCCCGAAAAATATCCCTCGGGTGAGCTAAAGTTTCGGTAGCTGTGCCGATCGTAATTACCTGAGTACCCAGCAGCCGATTTTTGACATCCAGCAGCACCACAGCAAAACGTTCCTGAGACTGCCACATCAAATCCTGACTCAGAGCATCCGCAGCAGCTTGTGGAGAGTCCACCACGGCCATGTCCGGCGGCCGCGACTGAAACACCCGTTTCCCCAACTCCACCGCAGCCAAAATCGAAGTAGCCTTGGCTGGGCCGATGCCGTGAATCTGGGTCAACTCCTGCACGCTAATGCTGCGAAGTACACCGAGAGGGTCACGTCCATGCAAGCTCAACTGATTTAAAATATACTGTCCGAGTCCGACGGCAGAAAGTTTACCTGGGCCCTGACCGGTACCCAGTAGAATAGCAATCAATTCCGCAGTCGCCAAACTTTTCGGGCCGCCGGCCATTAGCCTTTCCCGCGGCCGTTCGCTACTCGGCAAATCCACAATTCTCAAGCTGTAAGTCATAGATGCACTCGCACCGCAAGCTCAACAATTAAATCATATTAGCCGATCGATCGTCCCTGTTCAAATCAGTACGATCGCCGAAAACAGCTAAGGAGCGCGAATTAAATAATTTACACATATTTGTGGGATGGGCGTCGGGCCCGTCCTTTAGTGACGGGCCCGACGCCCATCCCACAAGAACAATAAATTGTAAGTTATCATTCGGCGGTTGAAACCGCTGCTATACAAACAAAGTCGGCCTACGGCGACTGGTTCATAAAGGGTATCGGAAACCCGGATTTGATATAACAGGTAAAATTGCCCGTAACTGTGCCATTAGAGCCAGTTGCGCTAGCACCCCGCCGTTCATCGCCAAGAAGTGATTACCCTAGATTCTTGCCATTCTGTGGAGGTCAGCAGCGAGGAAACAGGCTGCGGCTGCTTAGGTGCTACCAAGCCAACCGATACAAAGGAAGCCACCATCAAGACGCCGTAAACAGCGATAGATGGCTTGCGAGTTCCCAGTCCCACCCATTGAGGATTTACCAAAAAATTGGGTTTAAAGCCCCGTCCTTTTAGGACGGCTTTGTGCTAGTATTTTGACGTAGCGACTTTCCACGTAAAATGTTTGCTTTAGAGTTCAAGGCTAAAGGAAAACCAAATCAGTACGCCGCAATAGACGAGGCAATCAGGACTGCTCAGTTCGTTCGGAACAAGTGCATCCGTTTCTGGATGGATAACCGAGGCGTAGGGCAAAAAGAACTGTACCGTCACAGCACCGTACTGCGAGAAGAATTTCCTTTTGTCAAATCCTTGAATTCTAGCGCTTGCCAAGCTTCAGTCGAAAGAGCTTATTCTGCAATTGCTCGGTTCTACGATAATTGCAAAAAAGCTATCCCCGGAAAGAAATGCTATCCGCAATTTAAGAAAAACTGTCGCTCAGTTGAATATAAAGTTAGCGGCTGGAAGCTTTCAGAAACCAGGAAGCAAATCACTTTGACTGACAAGAAAGGAATTGGCAAGCTTAAGCTCAAAGGAACGTGGGATCTAAACTTCTACCAACTCGACCAGATAAAACGGGTACGTTTGATCCGTCGTGCTGACGGCTACTATGTTCAGTTCCTGATCGGTGCTGAAAATAAAGTAGATTCAGCTCCGACAGGTAAAACGATTGGCTTAGATGTTGGACTTAAAGAGTTTTACACTGACTCTGACGGTTACAGCGAACTCAGTCCCAAGTTTTATCGACAGAGTGAAAAACGGTTGAAGTTTAAGCAGCGGCTCGTTTCTCGTAAAAAGAAATGCTCGGCCAACCGCAAGAAAGCCATTAATCGACTAGGAAGAGTACACCTCAAAATAAGTAGGCAACGCGAAGAACACGCTAAGAGACTGGCGCGTTGCGTAATCCAATCTCATGATTTGGTCGCCTACGAAGATTTGAGGATTAAAAACTTAGTTAAAAATCACTGTCTCGCCAAATCGATTAATGACACTGGTTGGTATCAGTTCAGGAAGTGGTTAGAGTATTTTGGAGTGAAGTTTAACAGGGTAACGGTTGCAGTCAACCCTGCCTATACTTCACAAGAGTGTTCTAACTGCGCTGCAATCGTCAAAAAATCTCTATCCGTAAGAACCCATGTTTGTGAATGTGGATTTGTTCTGGATAGGGATTGGAACGCTGCGATTAACATCCTGAAAAGGGCATTGAGTACGGTAGGGCATACCGGAACTTGGATCTTAGATCCGAACGCTTTGGGAGATTCGACCTCTACTTTGGCTGGAGAAATCCTGTCTGAGCAAGTTGAGTCTATGAACAAAGAATCCTCACGCCTTTAGGCTGGGGAGTGTCAACAAACCCAGACAAAATGCTGGGGTTGAAAACATGAAAGTTAAAACAAACAAGCTGGACATCAGGCACCTCCGAGTCGCCAACTGCACCGATCGATTACTTGTTTCTCCAATTATCCGCTAAAAAATCCGCTGGAAAAAGTTGCGATTGATGATTTATAACTTGAGGATTATTGATGTTTATAAAACAATAATAAAAGTGCTTACATCTCAGACTTCAGGTAGTTGTTAAAATAATAATTAATTTTTAGATGGCCAGAAAATCTAGCTTAAAATAGAAACTAAATTCTTTACTCAAAATATGCAAGTCCGCTTTAACGTAGTCCGCCAAAATCAAAATGAGGCTCCCCGCGTTCACCCTTACACCCTAGACGTGGATGAGAGCAATACCATCCTAGACTGCCTCAACAGCATCAAGTGGGAACAAGACGGCACTTTAGCTTTTCGCAAAAATTGCCGCAATACAATTTGCGGCAGTTGTTCGATGCGAATTAACGGGCGCTCGGCCTTAGCTTGCAAAGAAAACGTCGGTAGCGAACTCGCGAGATTGCAAAAAATAGCCCATTCGAGTTCAGCAGAACAGCCTGCCGATTTTATCCCAGAAATTACCGTCGCCCCGATGGGAAATATGCCGGTAATTAAAGATTTGGTGGTTGACATGACCAGTTTTTGGGATAACCTAGAAGCTGTTGAACCCTATGTCAGCACCGCCTCGCGAGCAATTCCCGAACGCGAATTTCTGCAAACTCCCGAAGAGCGATCGAAACTCGACCAAACTGGCAACTGCATTCTCTGCGGCGCGTGCTATTCTGAGTGCAACGCCAGGGAAGTTAACCCGGAATTTGTCGGCCCCCACGCCCTCGCCAAAGCTTACCGCACGATCGCCGATTCCCGCGACAGCGAAACCGAAAATCGGCTGGAAAAGTACAACGAAGGAACCGCAGGCGTCTGGGGCTGCACTCGCTGTTACTACTGCAACTCGGTTTGTCCGATGGAAGTGGCGCCGATGGATCAAATTGGTAAGATTAAACAGGAGATTCTCGATCGCCATGACGACCAAGCCAGTCGATCGATCCGCCACCGCAAAGTCTTGATCGAGCTTGTCAAAGAAGGCGGTTGGATAGATGAGCGGAAATTTGGCATCGAAGTAGTCGGAAACTACTTCCGCGACGTTCAAGGTTTGCTGAGTCTGGGCCCGTTGGGTTTGAGAATGATCGCCCGCGGCAAATTCCCGCTGTTTTTTGAGCCTTCTGAAAGTACCGAAACTGTGCGAAATCTGATCGAATCGGTGCAAAATTTAGAAAAGTGACCAGATTAGCGATCGGCGGTCAATTTCGGGTAAATTACAAGTTGTGCGCTAAGCTTCCCCAAAATCCTGACTCAAAACTCACAACTCAAAACTTTTAAATGACTGCTAAAACACCTCCATCACCAAAACCGACAACTCCAAATACCCCACAACCAGCAGAACCGGCCTTTGGCTGGAATGCCTACGCCGAAAAAATCAACGGACGATTTGCCATGGTGGGATTCGTGGGAATTTTGCTGCTAGAATTCTTCACCCGCCAGGATTTTTTCACCTGGCTGGGCTTGCGTTAAATTCAGCATAACTCGGTGTACAGCCACTGATTGCGTAAGATCGTGTCTCCTCAAACAACACAATAAAATTGGTTTGTAGTGAGGACTTTAGTCCTCTGATTATCAAAACAAAAGTCCTCTCTACAAACACCTCGATCCCGCTAATTTGCCGGACATGATATAAATCCTCTTCATAACAAAAGCTGGTTAAAAAATAGATAATTATCCATTTTTAACCAGCATCCCAGCTTGTCACAAGCGGAAATCGAGTTAAGTTGTTGGAGATAATTTAACCTGTACTTGTCAGGCACGGCAAGCAACCCGCCACTCAAGGAATTATAGAAATAGATCCTCGATTTCCAGCCAATTAATTTCCAGTCACTTCACGGATAATCAAACTGTACTTACCTTTACCTTTTGGAGGTGGATCGTAAGCATTGACAACTACGCGGTAGCGGCCGCTCGCCGACAAGGTAAGAGTTAGCTCAGAATTGGAATTTTGCTGCGTGACATCATCATTTTCTCCCAGTAGCTCGCCCTGGGAGTTGAGAACAGCCAGATAAGTATCAAACTCGCTACTTTCTACAGTAACAATCACTTTCTGACCCTGAGTGCCTTCAAAGGTGTACTCCTCGTACAAACTGCTGTCTGAGGGCAGTACCGAAGACTTAGAAGTGGTGAGTTCTCCCTTTTGATCTAAAATGATTTTAGACGAGTCCCCATCAGGACTAGGCGCAGGTTTTACAGTTGGGGTCTGAGTTGGCGATGGCTTTGAATCGGGCGGCCCAGAGGGCGACGGGTTGGGGCTTGCTTGAGCTAAAACAGCCTTGCCCGCTTGACTCGCATTATGTGAATTTTGAGGAAATTCTGCTGAAACGATCGTGGAAATGCTGTTAGTAACTCCACCTGAATTTGACACTGGTACCGAGAGAGTCGGTTTCCCTGAAAAAATAGCTATTAGAGCCATTGGCGCGATCGCCCAAAATCTAATTTGACCCATGAATTACCTCAAGAAAGCAACGAAGGAAGAAGGGGGGGAGAGGGGGAGAGGGGGAGAGAGGGAGAATTACCAATTACCAATTACCAATTACCAATCACCAATTACCAATTACCAACTTTTAGCGGATAGTTAGACTGTAACGACCCCTACCTGAAGCATCATAAGCATTGACAATCACGCGGTAGCGACCCGTAGCTGGCAAAGTAACGCTCAGAAACGCATTTTTGCTCGAATCGCTCGCATCGTCATTTTCTGCCACTAATTTGCCGTTAGGGTCAAAGATAGCCACATAGGGATCGAAATCTGTACTTTCCAGGGAAATGCTGACAGACTGACCCGATCGACCTTCAAAAGTATAGTCGCGATACAGACTGTTATCAGAAGGCAATACCGGGCCACCTGCGACTAACGCCCCTTCTTCTTGCAAAATCGCCCGAGAAGGTGCTGTCGGAGCACTCGCTTTCAGTTCTAACGTATAAGCCCCCAACTGCCTAGCTTCGTTGGAATTTGCCAGGAACGTGTAGGTTCCGTCTGCTGGGAGCCTCACTGTAATTCTGGCGTTTTTACCGCCTGCGCCGTTATCATCTTGCGCGATTTCGCGCTCGTTGGGGCCGAGCAAAATTAAATAAGGGTCAATCTCTTGACTTTTCATTTCTATTGTGATTTGCTGGCCAGCTCTGCCCTCAAAGGAGTAGAGGTCAAAAAAGCTGTTGTCTGCGGGCAGAATGCTAGACTTGTCGGTAAGTTTGCCTGTGACGGCGGGCCCGTTTAACGCAACTTTTTGAGGTGATTTGCTGCCAAATGGCGATCGCCTTTGAGCAACGCGGGGAGCACGCCCTTCTCGCACCGCTGTCAAGAAAGCCGGCACTTTGTCTATGACAATTGCAAAACCGATACCGATATTACCTCCGCCCTGACCGCGAGTAAAAATAGAAGTATTGACGCCAATTAATTCTCCAGAACTGTTGAGCAGCGGGCCGCCGGAATTACCGGGATTGATGGCCGCATCAGTTTGAATTAAGCCACGGGCTGCATCGATGCGGCTGACGATTCCGACTGTAAAAGTACCTTGAAATCGACCGAATGGATTGCCGATCGCAAATGCTTGTTGTCCGACTTTCACCGAACCGGGACGGGCTAAAGGAATTGTGGGCAAATTGGTTTGATTGCGAATCTTCACCACGGCTAAGTCTAAACCTTCTTCGCCGAATCCGACAACATCGGCGACCAGTTTTCTGCCGTCTGACAGAATTATATTCACCGTACCGCCTGCTGAAACAACGTGGGCGTTGGTTAACACCATGCCGTCGGGGCTGATAATTGTGCCGCTACCGTTAGATTTAGCTGTATCGACGGTAACAACTGCCGGACTGGCTTTTTCGTATACCCGAATATTCGTTTGTTCTTCGGCATTTTCGGCGATCGCGCCTGGGAAACGCACGGAGTTAAATTCTGCTACTAAATTTGCCTCCTGCTGTCGGGGGGGCACCTTAACAACCGCAGCAGCCCTGGCTGCAACCCCAACTATGAAAATTCCTGATACCGCTAAACTTAGAAGTTTGAAATTCATGATCGTGAATTAGTATTTTTTAACTATCAGCAGATAGCACTTAGGTGTTCGGGCCAACTGCTAACTGCGGCCTGTAATTATTTTAGGACTTGGAGAAGGGTATTGATAAATTAAAGCTTGAGATTGCTTTAAGATTTTGCCTGCTGCTGAGTTTTCGGTAAATCGATCGACTTGGAGGGCCAGATTTTTGTTGGCAAACTAAGATAAGCCAGCAGTTTCGGCAATTCTCGAATCGTCTGGCGGGCGATCGACAATATACTCAAGATTAGCAGTCCGCACCAAAGCATCTTCATCGCCATAGAAAAAAGACAGCAAAGCAAAACGCTCACCGCTAATCATCGCCGTCGCTTCGTGCAGCAAAGAACACGAAAAAATAATCGCCGTGCCAGAATCTCCTTTATAACCGTGCGGCGCGTACTCCGGAAACCGCAAAAATCCCCCCCTGTACTCCCCCACATTCAAGTTCAAAGTCATCGCAAACCTGCGGTGCACCGTACCTTTGCTCGTATTGTCGCGGTGCGCCTGAAAATAACCGCCGCTTTGGGCATCGTAACAAGCTATTAAATACCGTTCAAACCGAGTAATTTTAAACTGGAAAGCTTTTTGCACTTCCGGCACCACCCTGCGGAGAATAATCGCACTCAATTGTCGCTGCAAATTCGGGTCTTCAATAAAGAAATCTCGACGTTTCTTGAAATTATCGTCGTGAATGCCAACAGTTTTCCCGTCTATTTGCCTCATAACACCTGAGGGACTGCCGCCGTCAGCTTTGTAAATATCAATCAAACTGCGGCAATATGAAGAGTCCAAAACGTTAGGAATTACCAACACCGGGGCGTGAGGAGTTGTAATTGGTTGGGCTTCCTCAATAGGGGGCAAAATCTTGATAAAATCCAATACTTGTTGGGCGTGTTGGTAGCTTTCACCGATCGGTAAAATATTAATTACCTGAAGGTTTTCGTTAAGAACAAAAGTTTGGGGTGCATAGTTAACTCCAGCAACTCCATTTTGTTCGACATCTCGACAAACACCGTACTGGTGGCTGACTTTTTTGTCGAAGTCCCAGAAAAAGATGAATGATGGAGCAATTATTGTCGCTCTGTTTTGTTCTTTGTCTGCTGCATCAACGCTCACTCCGAACAGCGGTACTTGCAAAGTCTTGAATTCTTCTGAAAGCTCTTGAAAGCTTTTGAGAATAGGTTGGATTTGTTCAAAACCTGCGCTGGCAAAGAAAAACAGCACGACTCGCCGGCCGCCAGCCATCGAGAAATGAAATAAGGGGTTATTGCTGGAAGCAATCGAAAACCAAGGCGCCGGATCTCCTATTTCCAGTAAGGGCATATTGCAGATTTTAGATTTTAGATTTTAGATTTTAGACTATTGTACTTTGGGTTAGTTCCAGAAATTGTATGTTCTGCGATCGAAGGGGTTTGTAGTGAGGACTTTAGTCCGCATCAAAAAGGTTTGTAGTGAGGACTTTAGTCCGCATCAAAAAGGTTTGTAGTGAGGACTTTAGTCCGCATCAA
>RDYN01000113.1:14583-31938 GCA_004293365.1 Oscillatoriales cyanobacterium
GGTTTGTAGTGAGGACTTTAGTCCGCATCAAAAAGGTTTGTAGTGAGGACTTTAGTCCGCATCAAAAAGGTTTGTAGTGAGGACTTTAGTCCGCAAAAACCAGGACTCAAATCCTCACGCTCGATCCTGACCAAGGTTATTTTAGAGGTTCTATCTTTCGGAATGCGAGTTTTTCATGAATGCGGACTAAAGTCCTCACTACGAACCTAACAAGGGTTATTTTACAAGAATACTATTAAATATATTTCAAGATTTTTTTATTAGCTGTTCTTGCTATTTTAGTTCAGGGATCCGCCTTTACAATCTTATTTTATAGTTATTTAAACATTATTATATTGTCTCATGATAAGTAGATGGGCATCAATAAACGCAACTTAGATTTTTTCCTTGCTCGCGCGAGAAATGTTGAGTTTGACCCACCTACTTATCTTTGCCTATTTGTCGAAACTGGGGGAACTATCGGGTTGGTCTTCCGGGTATTCTACTGGGCGATACTCCACGTAGTCTGACGGCGGTGCTTCTACGTCGCGGTTGCTGGGGCGAGACCTTGATGCTTCCGCAGGCCGGGTTTTTTTGGTTCTCGGCGGCGCCCCGGAACTGCGGTTTTCCGAAGTTGGGGGGCGGTTGCGGCTGCTGCGGGCCGGTCTTTCTTCGGGGTTGTCTGAAACGTCCCAGTTGTCAGAGCCTTGGGCGGGCGGGGCTTCGGGGCGCGCCGGACGTTTGCGCGAGGCCGATCGGTCGATCGACTCCCGAGATGTGTTCGCGCTACCGTTGCGATTCGACGAAGGACGGCGGCGGGGCTCATCGTCGTAGGCTTCCCGCGAAGAACGGTTGTCTTGACTCCCTCTAATCCGGGGACGCTGCGGGTAGTCTTCCTCTGGTTCTATCTGGTCGAAGTCGTTATCGTAGCCGTCGTAAGCGTAGGCGTTGCTGACTGGTCGCTCTTCATCTACGTATTGCGATCGACTTTTAGCTTGGGCTGTGGTCGCTCCCCGCAGTTTGATGCTTTCGGCTGCAAAAAATATGGCGGAACCTGCAAGCAGAAATTGACCGAATGCCAGAATTGGGTCAAGCCGCCATCCTTGAAATAACAGAATGCCGCCACATAGCAAGCCCACGGCTGCAAAAAAAATATCGTGGTCTCGGGCTAGTTTGGGACGCCACGATCGCAGAAAGTACAGTCCTGCCCCTGCTACTGCTAGGATGATCCCTAACAGGCTGCTCAAGTTCAATCCTAAATTGACCATTAGCCTATCTCCTATGTCTTTCCTATGTTAGCGAGTTAGATTTTACATCTATCATTAAGTCTGTCAGTCTGTTATTGCGACTGCGGTTTCACAGGGCAGCCTGCTATACAAATCCTAGACAAGTCTAGACATTTGCTTCTTACTTCATCGGGAGCATGGGAGCGGTTATCCCTCGGTAAGCTTTCACGTTTTAGCCAAACGTGATAAATTAATCGCTGCATTCAAATCTCTGTCCATCGAATGACCACAACTTCCACAGTTGTAATTCCTTTCTCTCAGTGGCATATCTTGAATATGTCCGCAGTTAGAACAAGTCTTACTCGAAGGAAACCAGCGGTCAGCAATGATTATTTCACAGCCAAACTTTTGAGCTTTATATTCTAGCTGACGTTTGAATTCATAGAATCCACAGTCAGCGATAACTTGAGCTAGTTTATGATTGGCTAGCAGCCCCGAAACATTTAAATCTTCTACTACTATCGTTGCGTGGTTTTTGCCTAAGTAAGTAGTGATTTGATGAAGAGTATTTTTTCTGAGGTTTGCTATTTTTGCATGATGCTTCGCTAGTTTTTGTTTCGCCTTTAATCTATTGCTAGAGCCTTTCGTCTTTCTCGATAACTCCTTTGACAGCCTACGCAACTTATTGAGATGCGTTTTGTAATGCTTTGGGTTAGGGAAAACAACGACCGTTGAAAGGGTTGCCAACTCTTTAACTCCTAAGTCAACACCCACGACATCGTATTGCTTTACAGTGGGCTGCGGCTCCTGTTCGTAGGCAAAAGCAATAAACCAACTGTCGGCGGCACGTGAAATAGTGATTGACTTGCAGGTAGTGTGAGGCAATCCTTCGTAGGTTTTTACCCAGCCGATGGTCGGCAACTTTATGGACGTACCACCTACCGGGATTGGTTTACCACTTGCATCTATCGTGAAGGAATCATGATGCCCCTTCTTCTTGAATTTGGGATATCCAGCTTTTTTTGAGAAAAACAAGGAGAAGGAATTCCCAAGATTGTCGAAAGCATATTGAGTTATCTTCTGGCAAATTCCCGCCTCTTTGATCCATGTAAGCTCAGGTTTTACATGATTGTTAAAGAATTTCTTGAGTAGGTATTTGTTGGGCTTCAATCCATCTTGATAAAGGTTGCTCCAAGTAGCCAATCCCCAGTTATAAGTAAACCTCGCTATTCCAGCGTGTTTGCTCATGATTGTTGTCTGACTCTTATTTAGCTTTAACTTTGTTTTGATGGATAAAAGCATTGTTCGACCTCAACACTGTATTTCTTTGTTCAATTTAGCGAGGCGATCGCATGGCACACCAGGATTTTGTCTATAAGTGTACCACTTTGTCTATTTAATCGCTAGCTAAGGACTAGCTCCGATCGGGCTTTCAGAAGAGGTTCGCGCACCTTATAGTAATGAGTTTAACGGAAAAAAACCTCAGCTTGGCCGTCAACCGAAGGTTTTGCCTTCACAGTTGCTGGTAGCCGAGGTTTCACAAAAAAAGAAAATGCCCGACGTGCAGCCGAATATTGACTTACAGCGCCTGACTTAAGTCCCGCAGACTTTTTAGGTGCGCTTGATTTTGTCTTTTTGGCTGATAAAGATCAGAGCGATCGTTGCTGGAATCACTACCAGGGAAATGCCCACAAGCAGGCTGTACAAAAAGTTAGCGAGTGAAGGAGTCATAAATTCCAAGCCTTTGTTACAACTATTTGATTTTTATTAATTTTATCAGCAGTCAGTTCTCAGGGAGAAGTTCGGCAACGGATTTTGCCATGGATGTGGTGGCTGAAGCAATATTTTTACCCTGGAAAACTCTAAGCCTCGCACCCTCAAACCCTCTAACTCTTTCCATCCCAAGGTATAAGGCCGGAAAAATTTTACCGATCCTGTTCGATCGCACCTGTGAAACGGTTAAAATTATGAAAGGCTGACTTCACAAAACTTAAGATTTTCGAGATAAGACCCATGACTGGTATTACCGTTGCAAGTTGGATTCTGGGCTCTGTTCTAGTATTGATGACTTTGCTATTTATTTTTCGGATCGTTCTGACTTGGTATCCCGAGGTGAATCTGAGCCGTTTGCCGTTGAGTTTGATTGCTTGGCCGACGGAACCTTTTTTAGCCCTAACTAGAAAGATTGTACCGCCGATCGGCGGAGTGGACATTACGCCGATTATTTGGGTCGGCATCTGTAGCTTGCTGCGGGAAATGATGCTCGGCCAGCAAGGCATCCTGACGATGATGATGTAAGAATGGGGAATGGGGCAGTGAGCAGTGGGCATTGGGCATTGGCCAAACAGGGAATGGGACATTGGGCATTGGTTAGTTGCCCACTGACTACTGCCCACTGCCCACTGCTCACTGCCCACTGCCTACTGACTATTTTGGTTCATAAACTGTTCGACAAAATTCGTATAAACTTCGCCCTTGAGAAACTCGGGGGAATCGAGGATTTTTTGGTGGAAGCTGAGGGTGGTGGGGACGCCGGTAATCGCGCATTCCCGCAATGCCCGTTTCATCCTGCGAATGGCTGAAGGTCGATCGCGCCCCCAGACGATCAGTTTACCAATTAAAGAATCGTAGTAAGCTGGTATTTCGTAATCGGTGTAAACGTGAGAGTCCATCCGCACGCCAGGGCCGCCAGGAGGCAAAAAGCCAGTGATTCTGCCGGGATGGGGTCGAAAGTTGCGATCGGGGTCTTCAGCATTGATCCGGCACTCGATCGCATGGCCGCTGAGAATTACCTGGTTCTGCTTAATTTGCAGTTTTTCTCCTTGGGCGATCCGAATTTGTTCCGCGATCAAGTCGAGGCCTGTAATCATCTCCGTGACGGTATGTTCTACCTGAATGCGAGTGTTCATTTCCATGAAGTAGAACTTGCCCGATTTGTCAAGCAAAAATTCCACAGTGCCTGCACCCGTGTAGTTGATGGATTTGGCGGCGGCAATGGCGGCGTGACCCATTTGATCTCGCAGTTTCTGGCTGAGGGCGGGGCTGGGGGCTTCTTCTAGGAGTTTCTGATGTCGGCGCTGAATCGAACAATCTCTTTCGCCGAGGTGGATGACATTACCGTAGTTGTCGGCGAGGATTTGGATTTCGATGTGGCGGGGTTTTTCGATAAATTTTTCGAGGTAGACTCCGGGATTGCCGAAGGCTGCATCGGCTTCGCCTTGGGCTGCACTGAAGAGTTTGGGGAGTTCGGATGCTTCTCTGACTAGCCTCATGCCGCGGCCTCCACCGCCGGCGGTGGCTTTGATCATCACGGGATAGCCGATGTCGCGCGCTACGGACAAAGCCTCCTGTTCGTCAGCCAGCAATCCGCCACTGCCGGGAACTGTGGGGACTTTCACCCGCTGCATCGTTTCTTTGGCAGTGGATTTGTCGCCCATCGCCCGCATCGCAGCCGGACTTGGGCCGATGAAAGTAATTTGATGATCCGCGCAGATTTCGGCAAATCGGGCGTTTTCGGCCAGGAAGCCGTAACCGGGATGAATGGCTGCGGCGTTGCGGGTCAGGGCGGCCGAGATAATGTTGGGGATGTTTAAATAGCTTTTGCTGCTGGTGGGGGGGCCGATGCAAACGGCTTCGTCTGCCAACTGGACGTGCAGGGCGTGTTTATCTACGGTGGAGTGAACGGCGACCGTGGCAATCCCCATTTCCTCGCAGGTGCGTAGTATGCGGAGGGCGATTTCCCCCCGATTAGCGATTAAAATTTTCGAGAACCCCATCTTCGCTGCTTAATTCACTCAATATTCTGTACAATAATCCCTTTCGGTATCTTCTGGATAATGGTTTCCCATAAATTCTTAATAAAAATTTATTTTACAATTTGGTGGTAGTTGTGCTATGGTTTTAAATCGGTGGTCTAAAAGGGCTAGTCACAAGTTAAAAGTCAGGAACCTCAACCTGTGAATCTTTAACTCGTAACGCAAAAAATCCCAGAGATTGTCAGAAAGAGCGGATGTGGCGGAATTGGTATACGCGCACGCTTGAGGTGCGTGTGGCATTATGTCCTTGCGAGTTCGAGTCTCGCCATCCGCATTGAATATATGAAACAACTGTTGACAGTTTTGGCTGTTGGCGGTTGTTTTGTTTTTGATGGGTGGGTGGCCAGAAACCGGGTTTTTGCGAGAATATTTGGTTACAGGCGAAGATTCGGTGAAAAACCCGGTTTCTTGGATTTTAGTTGCTATACTGTAGACACTCTGTATATACATCCTCAAAAAAGGGTGAAGTCCTCAGAATAATATCACTAGCTAGAGGATTGGGCTATGGTTGGGACGATCGCAAAGTGGGGAAACAGTCTTGCTGTTCGGATTCCACAGCATTTAGCTAAAGAGATTAACTTAGTGGAAGGTTCAGAAGTGCAGCTTGTCTTGATAGATGGTAGGCTGACGATCGAGCCGATAACTCGCCGGCGCTATTCGCTTGAGGAGTTGATTGAGGCGATTACCCCAGAAAATCTTCATACTGAGATTGACAGTGGAGTTGCTGTGGGGAATGAAGTTTGGTGACACAATCAAATCCCTACATTCCGAGTCGAGGCGATATTGTTTATTTAGACTTTGACCCCACTAAAGGACACGAACAAAAAGGACTTAGACCTGCTTTTGTGCTGTCGCCTCGTGCTTATAATCAGAAAAGTTCTTTAGCTTTATTTATGCCTATTACCAAGCAACAAAAAGGGTATCCTTTTGAAGTTGCTTTACCAATTGGATTAAAAGTTCAGGGAGTTATTCTTGCAGATCAAATCAAGTGTCTAGACTGGAAAGTTCGCGGTGTTCGATTCGTTGAGTCTGTATCTGAAGATGTGATTGAGGAGGTACAGACCAAAATTGAGCCATTGTTATTCTAAAAGTGGTGGCGAGAAACCGGGTTTTTGTGACAGACTTGGTGACAACTCCTAGATTTCGGGAAAAACCCGGTTTCTTAGATTTTGATTGTGGGTGGGTGGCGAGAAACCGGGTTTTTGCGACAGACTTGGCGACAACTCCCAGCTTTCGGAAAAAACCCGGTTTCTGTGGTTTTGCGCGAGTATCGTCGGGTGCGTCGCTATCAGATATATTTAAATGCGATCGAACTTCTGACAGCGACGCACGATACAAAATACTCTTTAACTACGGAAACTTGCGTGCACAAAAAATACATTTTATGGCAAAATAATAATTACTCATTTAATCGATCGCCATTATCCCCATGACTACTGTTACCCAAGCACAAATTGAACAATATCGCTCCCAACTACAAGAATATCCCGATGCTCTGACAGGCCTTGAGGTGCTCGAAGCGTGTGAAGGCGATTTAGAATATGCCGCCGAAACTATAGCAATTGAGTCAGGAGAATTACCGGACAATTTGAGCGAGGAAGATCCGAATGAACCTAGCTGGTTAGAAAAGTCAAGTCAAAAATTGCGTCCTTATATTTGTACCTCAGCCTTTAGAGAATCATTAAAACAGGGTTTTGGTGTTGCAATGACTTTGCTAATGCCTTATGTTGGTATTCCAGCATTATTAATATTAATAATTCTTTACATAAACGAGAAAAATCTGGATGAGTTTTGTAAGGAGTCCTAAACACCGATCGCAATGAAGCCAGACCAGTAATGAGGTTCAACAAAGGGAAATGGCTTGCGGTTCTTTGCGCCGTTCAGAGGAGCTTGAACATAGCGCGTGCGTTCCATTAGGGGTAGTCGATCAAAAATTTTGTCAATTTGGGGTTTGAGGTCTTTTAATAAGGCTTCCAGCCCCTCTGAAGTCAGATTCCGCAGCCATTGCTGTGCCTCATTGAGAGCAGTAACCGTTGACATAGTTTCTAGGTTTTCATAGAACCGCATTAGTAATAAAGTGCTGGTGACTTGATCCACTTCCCAAAGCGTGCTGACTATACTAGGGCTACCTGCTAAGAGAAATCCGAAAGGTAAGCCGATATATTCATCGCTGGTTTTGGATTTTGTCAATCCAGTTTCGCAGGCGGAGAGAGTGACAAGACGACATTGATTTAGGTCAAGATTCAAGATTTCCAACAGTGTCAAACGTTCTTTATTTGCGAATACCAGGGATGATTCCAAAGGCGAATCAGGCTCAAACTTGCCGTGACAACCGAAATGGGCGCAGTTGGCAAAGCTGAGTTTCGCATTTAGAATTGCGTTCTTATTAGCATCATCTTTTGCCAAGAAATCATTAGATTTGAATTTGTGACGGATATTCGCGGCTTGAAGTTCAAGTAAGTAGCGGTCTTTGGTAGGATTAGCAATCGCAAATAGGTGAGAGAAATTGGGGCGTTGTCGCTGTTTCGCCTGTTGCAGCAGTTGGCAACTGGGGGCATAGCTGACTCCACCTGGGAATAAGTCGAGAAAGCATAACTCTGATTTGGATAGGGATACAGTAATAGCCGAATTCTGTTCATCGGTGCATCCACGTTCAACATCCCTTTCGTGGGAGATTGGCAACGCATGAAGGGGGAAAAGATGCAGGAAGCGATGGGGAATTAAAATCAGTCGATCGCACAGTTTCGGAATATTCTTTAAAATCTCATCAAGATGCAAAATCTCAGCTAAGTTTTGGAGGCGGGAGGCTAGTTTTTGCTTCCATTGGGGTTTTCTCTCTGGTGATTTACTCTCTTCGTAGTCTTTCCTATACTCGTCATACCAATTTACCAAGGCTTCAAAGTTTGCTGTTGAAGATTTCCAGATGATGGGTGTTGGCGTTTGCGGGGTGATGATGAAAGTGAAAAATTTGTCGCCTGCGATGTACCACTCAAGAATAGCGGTGTTTTCACCTGTCAGAGTTTGAATGTCTTTGTAGAGGATGGGCTTAACTTTTTGGGTTAGGCTAAAATCAGGATCGATCGGTGTAATTTCACGAGCAATCAATTCATCGAGTTGTTTACGCAATTTTGTGAGATGAGTAGAATCGCGGCTAGTTGTTAGGCTGTCGATTTGGAGGCTGCGTTCTCCCAATATTATGCCGCCATTACTGTTACGGTTTATCTGTTCGATTTCCAGTCGTCGCTGTTCGGCCTCAATTTCTCGATTGAGGCGCGACAATTCGTTGAGAACTGTTTCGGGGATATTGCCTTTAGGTTTGATGTCACGGTTGGCAAAGAGTTCTACAAGGTTGCGGGCTTTGCTGCGTTCGACATATTCTATCGCTTCGGTGTAGTGTTCGAGTTCTATGCAAGTTTCTACCATTCCCAGATAGAGTTTATTCCATTCTTCGGCTAATTTCTGTTTGCTTTCATCCCCGAATTTAATTTTATTACGTAAAAGTTCTACTGTTTCAATGGCTGGGGCGTAGTTATCATAGGCTAGTTGCCATTGCTGGTTGCTTCGATAAAGATTACCTAAATTAAACAAAGTTTCTGTATGTTCTTGTGGGAAATCTTCGCGCGTTCTGATAGTTAAAGCTGCATGAGAAAACTCGATAGCTCTCTCCAAATTATCTGGCAGCGAACCATTAATTCTGTCAGTGTAGGCAATAGCTAAGTTATGTTGAGCTCCTGCCCATTTTTCAGGGAAATTATTAAATATATTAACTGTTAAAGCAGCCTGATAAAACTCGATCGCCCTTTCTAGATTATCCGCCCGCGAACCGCTGATTCTGTTACTATACGCAGCACCTAGGTTATGTTGCGTCAGTGCCCAGTTTTCAGGGAAAGCCTCAAGGGTACGAACTCTTAAAGCAGCCTGATGAAACTCGATCGCCAGTTCTATATTATCCGCCCGCAAACCTTTGATTCTAGAATAGTAAGCAGCACCTAGGTTATTTTGAGTCATTGCCCATTGTTCGCGGAAATCCTCAAAAGTATAGACTGTTAAAGTAGCCTGATAAAACTCGATCGCTTGTTCCAGATTATCCACTCGCGAACCTTTGATTCTATATAAGTAGGCAGCAGCTAGGCCATTTTGAGTTCCTGCCCAATCTGCGGGGAAATCCTCAATGGTATAGACTGTTAAAACTGCCCGATAAAACTCGATCGCCCGTTCCAGATTATCCGCCCGCGAACCTTTAATTTTGTATAAGTAGGCAGCAGCTAGACCGTTTTGAGCCATTGCCCAATCTGCGGGAAAATCCTCAAGGGTATAGACTGTTAAAGCAGCCTGATAAAACTCGATAGCCCGTTCCAGATTATCCGCTCGCGAACCGTTGACTCTAGAATAGTAAGCAGCACCTAGGTTATTTTGAGTCATTGCCCATTGTTCGCGGAAATCCTCAAAAGTATAGACTGTTAAAGCAGCCTGATAAAACTCGATAGCCCTCTCCAGATTATTCGCCCGCGAACCTTTGATTTTGATTCTGTAGGCTTCTCCTAGGTTATGTTGAGTCGCTGCCCAATCTTTACGGAAACCCTCAAAGGTATAGACTGTTAAAGCAGCTTGATAAAACTCGATCGCCTTCTCCAGATTATCCGCCCGCGAACCGTTGATTCTCTTTCTGTAGGCTTCTCCTAGATTATTTTGCATCGCTGCCCAATATTTACGAAAATCCTCAAGGGTATAAACTGTTAAAGCAGCTTGATAAAATTCGATAGCTTGTTCGAGATTTTCCTGCCGCGAGCCTTTAATTCTGTCACTGTAGGCAATACCTAGGTTATTCTGAGTTTGAGCAAACTTTTCGCTACACGGTTCCCGGTTGCTTAAAACTATTTGATAACCAGTAATGGCAATTTCAATATTATTTGCTCTATTTCCCAGCGGAAAGTCATTAATGTGAATACTCAAATTTTCAATTATGCTGAGAATCGAGCTAATTGCTTCTGTATTTTTGCCGTCAATTAACTTCTGAGTTTCTTGCTGGAAAATTTCGGCAAAACGGAGGTTGAGGAGATGTTGCCACTGTGCCAGCATCGGGTAAATTACTTTAATATCGTTGTTGCTATCTTGTTCTGCTTGCAGTAATTCTCGGATAAAGTTTGCATACTCTTGGAAATTTTCAGTCATTCTGGAGAGTTGTGAATAACACCGATACTTATTTTAGCACGATTTATAGCGGAATGGGACGATCGCGCTATGGTTTTTTTGGGGTGCATCTAATTTAATGTTCGTTTTATATTTGTCGGGCGCGATTGTTAAAAACGAACAATACAATCAATCCGCCCGCACCCAACTCACGATCGCAAACCGCATTTTCTGGGTACGATGAATGTAAGGTCGATCGAGCTTGTTGGTTGGGTTGGGCGGGTTTTCGAGATTGTTTGTTTCAGGCGATTATTGTTGGTGAACCCGCCCCTACAGCGAATGATTTTGAGGGAGATTTTGTGACGGGATCGAAATATTCGATCGCGCGCGCAGTAAGAATATAACCGCTGATTTCATACCTCTTAGGGATTAACTGAACCGTATCAATTTCTACCCAATCTCGTGCAAGTAATCGAAATTACCGTCTCCCACAGACTTTTTAAGCGTATTGATAATTTTCGTTGTATTATCGTAAGGCCCTTCAATATAATAAGGTTTTCCATTGCGACCGAATTTCAAGCTGATTTCGCTGGTTGATTCTCCTAAATGAGCCTTCGACTGCTCGAAATCGCGATGCGGTTCAAAGCCTAATGTTTTGGCATAGGCGATCGCGCCCCAAACCAGGGCTTGTGCTTCCTCTAAACTAATCTCCTCGTATTCTTGCCCAAACGGCGAGTAAGCATTCTCAACGAGATTTTGATATTGGCTATCGTTGCAGTTACGTGGCGGCATGGCATCCTTCACTCCCAAACACCAGTAGTCGATCAAATAAGAGGTAACAACAAAACGATTGTAGCCCTTGGAACGGGTAACCATCACTAAACCCAAACCGCCCGCTTCATTGGTTTCATTTCGCAACAAGGCATTCGCAAAATTTACATCGACGAGACATTGAGCAACGGGCAATAACTCTCCTTTTTCGGCGCTAGCGAGGGCTGTTTGTTCTGCCTGAGATATCAGAAAGGTACTGACTTCGGATGCTTTCAATCCTAACTTTCGGGCAATTTGTTTGGGCGTTAATTGGCGATCGCGCAGGTTGAGAATCTCTTGTTCTTGTTCGGGTTGCATGGTTTTTCTACTGCTGTCAGGGCAGGGTTCGAGCTGAGTAGAGCATTGTATCGCGATCGGGCGCGAAAGTACAGATTGACGTTGGTGACGAGGGTTGAGAAACCGGGTTTTTGCGACAAACTTCGTAACATTGCAAATATTCAGGAAAAAACCCGGTTTCTTAGATTGTGCGCGGGTGGCGATCAACCTCGGTTAGTCCGATAGTCCGCCAGGGGTTGAAACCCCTGTCTCATAGCAAAAGTCCTCTTAAAGAGGACTAAAGAGTTTTTCATTTTTATCTCGGATTTTCAGTCGGTTTCAACCGACTTTTGCTATTAGCCAGGGGTTTAAACCCCTGGCGGATGTGGCAACACCGCTAGAGTGCAAGCAACATAGGAAAAAACCGGGTTTCTTCTAATTTTGCGCTAATTCTGGTGGCTGGCCCATTAAGCCGGTCATCAAGCGCAAGGCTAAAAACCTCACTGGGGGAATTGTTCGCAAACACCACAATCCAAAGCGGCGAAATGCGACTATTGGCAGCCAAGTATTGGAAAATAATCTGTCTAAGAAATCGGTAAATCCTAATACGATTAAATTCTCTTTTTTGCGCCAGTTGTGATACCGTTTTAATACTCGCAAATCACCGATGTCTTCGCCTTTTTGGTGCGCTTGTTGCAAGATTTGGGCGATCGCCCCAGCGTCCCGAATGCCCATATTCAATCCCTGTCCGCCCACGGGATGGCAGCAGTGGGCGGCGTCGCCAATTAGCGCTAATCTGGGCAACACGTAGCGATCGCTCTGCATTAACTGCACCGGAAATAAAAAGCGATCGCTCTCCAACTCCAAACGCCCTAACAGCCCGCCCGTGCGGTGTTCCAACAAAGTCAAAAACTCTTTTTCATCCATTTGTTGTAAGGCTTTTGCTTCCGCGTGGGGTGCTGTCCAAACTACTTGACAGCGGTTCCCCGGTAATGGTAAGACTCCCATCGGGCCGCTCGGCCAAAAGCGCTCAAAAGCAATATCATTGTGCGGTTTTTCTGCTTTAATAGTGATAGCAACGCAGGATTGCCAGTATTTCCAGCCGCGAGTGCTGATGTTGGCTTCGCTGCGGATGCGCGATTTAGAACCGTCGGCGGCGACTAATAATTTAGTGCGAATTGTGCGAGTTTCGCCCTGTTGTTTGATTTGAATTTCGGCGGAATTAGTTAAATATTTTACTTCGACTACTTCCGCCGGACAAACCCAACTAAAATTCGGGTTTTTTGCTAAGGATTCCTGCAAAGCTGAGAGCATTACTCGATGTTCGCCAACGTAACCTAAAGCTGCTTGTGGTACGGGTAATTTGCCAGTATTTCCTAAATCCGGGCGGTGGAATTCGACGACACCGGGATAGTCGCCGTCGCAGAGGCTAATTTGCTCGAAGGTGGTGATTTGTGGCAAGATTTGTTCCCACACGCCGAGGCCTTCTAAAATCATTCCCGACAGCAGGGTGACTGCGTAAGCTTGTTTTTTGGCTGCTGCGGCTGCGGGGAGTTGGGTTTCAATTATGGCGATTTTTAAGCCGGAATCTTTGAGGGCACAGGCTAAGGTGGCGCCGACTATGCCGCCTCCGACGATCGCGATATCATAGTCTAATTCCGGTGTTTGGGTGGGGGCTGTGGTTGCAGAAAGTTGGTTTATGGGCATTTTCAAGGGATTTATTTAAGTGAATAATTATATTTACTCTTGTATTGTAAAGAATTATTTCGATTTTGGGCGATCGATGGAGACGGGGAGATGACTGTTTTGCAAGACTGCGGACAGTTTTCTGTGGCGAAACTAATCTCTGAGGTATGTAGTTGGGCTTTAGCCCTCTGCGCTGAAGCGCAACTACGTGCCTTTCGGAGCGCTGAAGCGCAACTACGTGCCTTTCGGAGCGCTGAAGCGCAACTATGTGCCTTTCGGAGCGCTGAAGCGCAACTATGTGCCTTTCGGAGCGCTGAAGCGCAACTATGTGCCTTTCGGAGCGCTGAAGCGCAACTACGTGCCTTAATGACTGTTCACCATTTCCTTTTCTTTGATGTTTTCTGTCGCCGCTGCTGATAGATTCTGGGAAATCGGAATCTCTATGATAAACTCTGCACCTTTTCCGGGGGCGGAAATACACTGCAATTTTCCTCGGTGTTTTTCAACTATAATTTGATAGCTGATTGATAGTCCTAAACCTGTGCCTTTGCCGACAGGTTTAGTAGTAAAAAATGGATCGAATAATTTGCGGATGACTTCAGGATTGATTCCCATCCCGTTGTCGGCTATCCGAATTGTTACTGTGTCTGAATTCGCACTGGTGTTAATCCGAATTGTGTTGGGACTAGCATATATTTCTTGGGGAGAACGCTTGCTGTTGTATTCTTCGAGGGCGTCGATCGCATTTGCTAACAGATTCATAAATACTTGATTGAGCTGACCTGCATAGCACTCGACTTTGGCGAAGCTGCCGTAGTCTTTGATAATCTCGATCGCCGGACGAACTGCATTCGCTTTGAGCTTGTGCTGCAAAATTACCAAGGTGCTTTCGATTCCTTCGTGAATGTCTACTCGCTTCATCTGCGATTCGTCGAGTCGGGAAAAGTTGCGTAAGGATACAACTAAGTCGCGGATGCGATCGGCTCCTACTTTCATTGATTCCAAAATCTTCGGAAAGTCTTCCATTAAGTAATCGATTTCTATTTCTTCGGCTACTTCGGCAATTTCTGGGAGGGGATTGGGGTATTTTTCCTGGTAAAGGTGGAGCAATTCGAGCAAGTCTCTGGCGTATTGGCTGGCGTGGGTGATGTTGCCGTAGATGAAGTTAATCGGGTTGTTGATTTCGTGGGCGACTCCGGCGACTAGCTGCCCGAGTGAAGAGATTTTTTCGGTTTGGATTAGTTGCGCTTGGGTTTCGTGCAAGTCGCGGAAGGCTTTTTCGAGCTGGGCTGCTTGCGATCGATATTGGCCTGCTGATTGCTTGAGTGCTTCCAAAACTTGGACTCGATCGCTAATATCTGTGTGAGTGCCCACCCATTCGCGAATGCTCCCATCTGCTGCTAAAACTGGCACTGCGCGCACCCAGAAGTAGCTGTATCTGCCGTCGGCGGCTCGCAAGCGGTGCTCGACTTCATAGAGATTTTTGGTTTCGACTGCGCGCATCCAAGCTTGCGCCGTCAACTCGCGATCGTCTGGGTGAATTGCCGAAAGCCAGTTTTCTGTGGCTTCCTCCAAGCTTTGGCCTGTATATGCCATCCAGTCCATCGGTGCGATCGGCTTTCCTTCGGCGTCTGTCATCCATACCAGTTGAGCGGTAGCGGCGATTAGCGATCGGTAACGTTCTTCGCTCAGACGCAGGGCTGTTTCGGCTTGTTGGCGATCGCTGATGTCGCGGGCGATGGTAGAAATGTATGCGAGTTGGCCGTCGGGTGCTGAGTGGGAGATGATGACTTGGCTGACGGGAATTTCGACTCCCGAGGCTGACACAAAGGCTGTTTCTCCGCTCCAAACGCCTTCTGAAATTGCGGTGGCGATCGCTTTTTGGAAGGTGCTGCGGGCTGAGGCTGCGGCGAATTCTCCAACTTGTTTGTTGGATATATCTTCGTTTTCGTCGATACCCACCATTTTTCTGCCTGCTTTGTTCATGTAAATAGCGTGCCCGTCGAGATCGCAGATACCTACAAAGTCGGGCGTTGCTTCGAGAATTGCTGCCAGACTTTTGTTGGCGACTTCGGCTTGTTTGCGATCGGTAATATCCCGCGCGATGGTAACTATACCGCTGATTTTTCCTTGCCCGTCTCGGTAAACATTTTTTGTAGAAAGGAATGTCCGCAATTTTCCTTGAACTGGCAGTTCTTCTTCCATCACTTGCGTTTTTCCCGCTGTGACGATTTGGCGATCGGTTTTGGTAATATTGTCCGCAATTTCCGGTGGAAATAACTCGCTGTCATCTCGGCCGATAATGTCGTCAAAAGACTTGCCAATGATGCTAGCTCCCGCAGCGTTCAGCATCATGTAGCAGCCGTGAATATCTTTGACAAATAGGGCTGTCGGCGTACTGTTGATGACGGTGAGCAAAAGGTTGTAGTTTTTTTGGAGCGCCTGCTCTGTTGTGTGAGAATCTAGAATTTGCTCCTGCAACTGCTCGTTAGCAAGTTGCAGTTCAAGAGTTCGTTTCTCAACTTGACTTTCTAAGTCTGATTTAGCTTTGAGCAGCCCCAGTTCGGCTCGATAGCGCCTCCGGTCTGCGGTGCAGAGAGTTTTCGCATTCTGCCAAATCAAAACAGTAAAAACGATCGCGTTCAATAGGCTTAACAGCGATATTCCTAGCTCCGGGGAGTAGGCTTGCAACCGCTCTCCGGAGATGATGAAATAACCGACTAAAGGCGGGATAATTATTGCCTGGGGCAACAAGCGCCTCGCCATGATGCCGCCCGCGCGATCGCTCGCAATTACTGCTATCACTCCTCGCTCTGGACTGGCAAATAAAATGCCGAGGCTCAGTAACATAAATGCTACGGAGGTGTGCAAAGCCATTCCTGTATGAGGGCCCATTGTGTAAAAGAAAGCTTTGCCGTAGATGTAGCCTATAAACCCCAGATATGCAATTAAAAATGCACAACAGCTTAAGGTTTGAATTCGCAGGTATTTGGGGCGGCGTGCTGACAGCATCAGCAGGGCTGTTCCCAGCAATAAAAAAGCAGCAGCAGTATTCGGCGCCATCCGTCCCGGTGCTGAGAGAATTGTGAGGTTAGAATTGTCTTTAAATAGGAGTTGATCGATGCCTAAATCTAAATTAAATTTATATTGAAATAGGGTGACGAAGCTAATTAATATAATTAAACTTGAGCAGGAAACAATTAAAGCTTTATCTATTTTTTGACGTTGAATTGTTGTTAACTTGTCGCGCTTGCGCTGTTGCATAAACAGAGACAATCCGCTCAAAATAAAGCAGACCGCAGTGTTGACTTTCATGGTCGGGAGTTCGGGAAAAATGCTCTTTAAGAGTTGCAGGTCGAAGATCCAACCCAACATGACTGTACAGCCGATCGCGATTACTGCAATACCAGCTTTTTTGGAAAAAGACTGAAGCGCAATAATTGGGGTTGAGGGCGGCTGCACTTGTTGTGCTCGTTCAAAAAATTCCAATTTCTCGCTCCCTCAAATTAGGTGGGTTTCTAGGTATTAAAGGTAACAATAAACACTCTACTTACATTGTTACCAGATATACCAAGCTGCTGAAGATATTGTTAAAACTGCGTAGATAGCACATAATACTAACGATCTTATCTAACTTGAGATAGAGTGTCAACTAAAGTAACCGGCTTTGATATATAAGGTATTCGTCATAATTCAATAATTTGTATTTATTATTACTTAAAACAAAAAATTATTTTTTCTTTCGGATTTGCCTTTATTCTTTGTTACTTATTCCTTGTTCCTGCGCTCTGGGAAAAAGTACGTGAAGCGTAGCTATCCCCTAGGGAATCGCCCTATTCATCTTCCGGGCAGAGTGTTTGTACTCACTCGTTCGAGGGGTAATGGTAGCGGATTGTGCGATCGACTCCAAGGGCTGCGCTAACGGCCCCAAAAACAAGCTACTAATCGGCGGTTGAAACCACTACTACACAAACAAAGTCCCTCTCTAAGAGACTCAAGAGAGGGTATTAAAGCCGGATTTGGTCAAATCTCAAATCAGATCGTGTCCCGTCGATTACCATAACAAAAACGGTTCGTAGTGCGGACTTTAGTCCGCTCTTAGATCCCACATTCCGCACTTCTTAACATAGTCAGAAGTGCTTTTACGAAAAACCGTTATTCCAGGGATTTTATCTGCAATTATTTCTCAATAACAATTATTGTACGGGAAATAGATAATAATTCTTCATAAAGAGCAATATATTTTAATAATCCTATAATCATTGCTGAACAAGCTTTACAGCCATTTATTCATATAAATTATCAGGATAATATTAAGAAGTGCGGAATGTGGGTTAGATTGCGGACTGAAGTCCGCACTACGAACAATTACCAATGACTACTGACTACTGATCGTGTCCCGTCGATTACCATAACAAAAACGGTTCCTAGTG
>RDYN01000113.1:31999-54496 GCA_004293365.1 Oscillatoriales cyanobacterium
GATTACCATAACAAAAACGGTTCCTAGTGCGGACTTTAGTCCGCTCTTAGATTGCGGACTGAAGTCCGCACTACGAACAATTACCAATGACTACTGACTGACTTTCAAGTTTTGAAGTGCTTCCAAAGCTTCGGTTGCTGACGGGTAACGCTGGGGGAAATGGTACAGCACCATCTGGTCTAAAACCCTAGCAAACTCCGGGGTAACAGTTGCATTTTTCTGCCAAATGAGATTGCCTAAATTATCGAGATTGTGTTGTATCGGGCGCATCCCTGTCAAGGCTTGAATCCCGATGATCCCGACAGAATAGATGTCGCTGCAAAATTTCGGCGAACCGATGGCTTGTTCGGGGGGGATGTATTCTTGCTGAGTGCCACCGCCGCGCGATTTGGTTTGACCGTTGCTATTTTGGGAGGTGTTGATTTCTTTGACCGCCCCAAAGTCAATTAATACAATCTTGCCGTCTGATGCGCGCATGATTAAGTTTTGAGGGTGCAAGTCGCGGTGAATTACATTTTGTTTGTGAACGAAGACTAGCACTTCTAAGATATCTTTCAACAAAGCAATAACTTGATGTTCTTCCCAGGGTTGACCTTCGATGAGTTCTTGATACAGTGGTTGTCCTTCGATGAATTGATAGACTAAATAAAAATATCCATCTTCTTCAAATCGAGCTAACAATTCTGGTATGCGATCGTTTTGGCCCAAGCGATATAACACTCGCGTTTCTATATCGAATAGCTTGCTGGTTTTCTCTGATTGGCTTTTCAGGCGCTTGACGAGACACAAAGGTCGATCGGGCAAATTTTCATCTTCAGCCAGATAGGTATCGCTGTACTCGGTGCTCACCAAGTGTTCTCGGATTCGGTAACGCATCCGCAGCAGCTTTTCCAACGGCTGATGGACAGGAGGTTTAGGGAGTTCTGTGCCTTTTTGTACAGTTCTCATCATAGAGTCCCAAAGATTTGCTCCGACTACTTTTTCTTCTAGTTCAATAATTCCAGCTTGCTTCAGTACCTTGGTGAGGTCTTTCCACAAGTTGTACCCGACACCGCGCGCCAGGAAGCCCACTGCGTAGTAGCGGGCGATCGGATAGTGTTCCTTTATTTCTTTGTAGGTCAAACCCTGTACAACGCCTTGAATTATCGCCTTTTGCAAAGGCTTTAGGCGTTTTCCCGTTTGTTCGCAGACAAGATTATCCAAACAAATGATTGCTTCTTCTATATTCATAGGTTTCATCAGTTAAATTGATTTTGCAGCTACAAATTTTATCGGTATCTTTTTGTTATATACGGTTTACTTAAAATTTAGTATTTTTTTCAAATCTTGAAATATATCTTGATAAATATGACTTTTATGAAACTAAAATTATGACTTTTATGAACTTGATTGAGTTGACAAATAGAACGTAGGGTGCGTCGCCACGAACAACTTTCACTGCTATTCAAAGATTTTAGAGATCCGCACCCTACAGATTATAAAGGGAATGAATAACCCGGATTTGGTATCACTCGCAGCGCCGGTTCTGAGGTTGCTGCGCTAACAGCTTGCGATGACAGTTACAGCAACCCCCACATGGCGTGAGGGCATAAATAACCACTAAATTAAGAAGGGCTCTCTTCCCAACAACGTACCTCATATTTTTGAGAACCGCTATCTACTGAAAGTGCAGCATTTTCACTACCAAGAAAACGCTTAATTATTTAATCTTATTCACGTAGCCCCACAAACTGTAATCGCGGCTCAGCCAACCCCGGAAAAAAGCCATTTGACTCGGATCTTCTTGCACTCGTTTGTAGCGGTAAATAATCCGTTCGTTAATCATTTGCAGCGCCGTATTTTTATTATTAGCGACTTTTAGCGCATCCCTCGTGCGCGCATCAAAAACACCAGTTTGCGGCAATCCTAAAGCTTGCTGCAAAAATGTAATAGAATTGTTAATACCAAAATTAACAGCAGTGTCAAACATGACGATCGCCAAAGCAGGCTGCATCGTACCCGAAAGGCTCGAATCCCAGTAATATTTATAAATTTCTAGGAGCTCTGCTTCCGACATCTGCGTCACGTCGAGGGGCGGCAGCCCGCGACTGTAGCGGTAGGAGTTGTATTCCGTTTGCAGGATGCCCCGATAGGTTCTGCCGCCCTTATCTGCGGGGTGATTGCTGAATCCGCCCTCAAAATATAGGGTGAAATAAAGGGCTGTTTGAAATACTCGCTGCCGAAAGTCGGCTGTCTGCTTTTGCGCGAGAGTCTTTTGGGCAAAGGGTAAGGGGATTGCTAAGGCTAACAAGAGTATCCCCAGCAGAAGGTTTGGTTTCCACTTGATGTGATGTTGGCGCTGTGTCGCTTGCTTCTGGCTCATAAATTCTCTGTGACGATCGCCCGTAGTTCCGCTAAAACTGCTACTCTGCAAAATAATCTAGATTCAACCTTTAACTTGATAGCACAGATAGGCCGCCAAATGAATTCCGATTTTCGCAACCAATCCGAAACACCTCAATTAGAAGATGCTGCATCGCTGACTGTCGTTGCAGAAACTTATTACTCCCAAGGCAATTTAGCAGCCGCCGTCGCTGCTTGTCGCCGAGCTCTGGAATTGCAACCGAATTGGGCGGCTGCTTACGTGACAATGGGTAACGTGCAGCAAGCAAGCGGCCAGATTGAGGAAGCAATGCGGTTTTATTCTGAGGCGATCGCCCTCAATCCCGATTTTGCTGAGGCCTATGCTAATTTGGGGAGTATGCTCTACAAACAAGAGCGTTTGGTAGAGGCGATCGTCAATTACCAAAAGGCGATCGAACTCAAACCAACTTTGGCTGCTGCTTACTGGAATTTGGCAGGGGCACTGAAGCAGCAAGGGCAGTCGGATGCAGCCGTAGCCTACGAGCAAAAAGCTCTCGAACTCAATCCCCATCTGGCTGAGGTAGATTTTCACATAAATTTAGGCGATAAATTAGCGCGGCAGGGGAAGTTAGATGAGGCGGTGGCTGCATGGCAGCGGGCGATCGCATTCAAACCCGATTTACCCGAAGCCTACTGTCAAATTGGGATAATTCTGCGCCACCAGGGCAAAGCAAAAGAAGCCATACCCAACCTGCAAAAAGCCCTAGAAATCAAACCGGATTTTATTGCTGCCCACCAACATTTGTGCGGAATCCTCCGAGATACTAGCGATTTAGCGGCCGCGCGGCAAGCCGTGCACAAATACAGCCAAATGTGCGCCGAAACCGATCCAATTATGACGGCGATTTACTACGTCAGCACCTATCAAGTCTCGGGATTGAATCAAATTGCGGGCGATCGATTTTTAGAGTTAGAGTCGTACTTGCAACAAAACTTAGAAACGGCTAGCTCGGTAGAAATTAAATCGCTTTATGCAAACTTCTTATTCAGCACGCCCTACGTGCGAGATGACTTAGCAGCCAACTCTAAACTTTACAGATTAATTGCCCAAAAGTATATCGAAAAATGTATCAAACCTAATTTTTCTCAACCCGCAAATTACAGTTTTAAACCACAATCCCCAGCCAGCAAATTAAAAATAGGGTTTTTGTCCAATCACTTCAGCCGTCATTCTGTAGGTTGGTGCAGCGCTGACATCATTCGCGAATTGTCCGCCATCACACCCAATTTATATCTGTACGCTTCCGAAATAATTACTCCTGACGATCGCACTCAACAATTTGATAGTTTGGGAAAACTCACTTTCCCCAAAACTTACCCAAACGGACTTGCCAAGTCCGCAGAAATTATCAACCAAATTCAGCAAGACCGATTAGACGTTTTAGTCGATTTAGATTCTCTCAGCGTCCCAATTCACGCTGAAATTCTTCACCAAAAACCCGCACCAGTTTGTGTTTCTTGGCTCGGATTTGACGCCCCTTACATATCCTCGGAAAATTACTTTCTTACAGACTGGCATTCGCACCCAGCAGGTCTGGAAAAATATTATGACGAGCAGCTAATTAGGATGCCGGATTCTTTTGTAGCCGTGTCAGGATTTCAGAGGTATGGAGTGGATCCGGTGGCGTTGAGAAAGTCAAATCGGATCGGTTTAGATCAGATTGTTTACCTGTGCGTCGCTCCAGGTCGAAAATTCAATTCCGACTTGGTAAAATCACAAGTCGCAATTCTCAAACAAGTGCCGAACAGTATTTTAATTCACAAGGCTTTGGGCGATGCTGGGGTATTTGAGGGTGCGTACCATCAAGCTTGTGAAGCTGAGGGAGTTAGCCGGCACAGAATTAAGTTTTTGCCGAGGTTTGCTACGGAGGAAGAGCACAGAATTGTCTATTTGCTGGCTGATGTTTTGTTAGATTCTTATCCTTATAATGGAGGTACTCACACTTTAGAGGCTTTGTGGTTTAATTTACCGGTGGTGACTCGCACGGGAGAACAGTTTTTGTCGAGGATGGGTTATTCGTTTTTGCAGGCTTTGGGAATGGAAAGTAATGCGGCTTGGTCTTGGGCGGAATATGTGAATTTGGGTGTAAAGTTGGGCAAAGATGCTGAATTGAGGAAGGCAATTCAATCACAGTTGGTGAAGTCTAAAGACGCAGCTAATTTGTCGCCGCTGTGGAATCCGAAAAAGTTTGCTGGTGATATGTATGCGGTGTTTGAAAAGTTGTGTAAAAAATGACCGCGAGTGCATAGGTTTGTAGTGAGGACTTTAGTCCTCTCATTGATGCGGACTAAAGTCCTCACTACAAACCGAGCCCGTAGGGTGCGTCAGGCTAAACAATCGGCAAGGCGATGGAAGATTAAATCCTGACGCACCCTATAATTACAACTGAATAGATAGTATAATATCTACTGGAATTACCGCGATTAAATAGGTTTGTAGTGAGGACTTTAGTCCTCTCATTGATGCGGACTAAAGTCCTCACTACAAACGGAGAAAGGTGATTTGATCGAAGGCTATTTAACTACTGACTACTGACTGCTGACTAATGACACTACCAACAATTAAGTTTTTGAAACAGCCGAGTTCGGAAGCTTGGATCGAACAGGCGATCGCCCATTTGGATACAATTTTATTAGATCATTCTCACTGCGAGCGGAAAGCGGCGGGAGTAGCGTTAAATTTAATGTTTCGCTACCCAGCACGGGAAAAATTGGTGCGGATGCTAACGGCGATCGCCCGCGAAGAATTGGAGCATTTCGAGCAAGTCAACCAGCGCTTAGAAGAGCGCGGGATCCCTTTGGGCCCTTTGGCTGCGCCTCCCTACGGTGGGGGTTTGTCCGCCCAAATTCGCAAGCAGGAACCGGAGAGACTTTTGGATTCTTTGTTGGTTTCTGGTTTGATTGAAGCGCGCAGTCACGAACGGTTGGGGTTGCTGGGCGATCGCTGTCCCGATGCCCAATTAGCTAAGTTTTACCGCAGTTTGATGGCTTCGGAAGCGCGCCATTACGGTGTATATTGGATTTTGGCAACAACTTATTTCGATCGCGCTCTTGTGATTGAGCGGCTGGAGCAATTATCATTGGTAGAAAGTCAGTTGCTGGCAACTCTTTATCCTGAACCGAGAATTCATAGTTAAAAGTTGGGTGCATTTCCAGACTGTAAAACACTAATTATCAGTAAAATTACAGTTGCCAAAGTCAAAAAATAAGTATACTTCACAACAACCGATGAAAACCCAACATCTCGATTTTTTAATTCGCTCCTGGGAAACGCGCGATCGGGCTGAGGCATTCCATTTAATTCAGAATGTTTTAGCAGAGTACGGTTTACAATGCGAACCTTACGGAGCCGATCGAGATGTCTATGATGTAGAACTCCACTATCAGAATAAAGGCGGCGAATTTTGGGTAGTTGAACGGCAAGATAAAATAGTGGGTACGGCGGCTTACTACCCGATCGAGCGCGGGAAAAATGCCGTAGAAATTCGCAAAATGTATATTTTGCCAGCAGCAAGGAAACAAGGTTTGGGGAAATTTTTACTGCAAGAATTGGAAAGTAAAATTATCGCTCGCGGCTTTGATGAAATCTGGATAGAAACTGCTAGCGTTCTCAAAGAAGCTGTGAAAATGTACGAAACTAGCGGATATCTGCCGACAACGGGTGTTGAAACAGCAAGGTGCGATCGGGTTTACGTAAAATGTTTGGGTTAGAAGCAAAGTCTAAGAAACCGGGTTTCTGAGAAAATCTCGGTTGGTTGCAAAATATCTCGGAAGAAACCCGGTTTCTCAGAAGTTTTCTATTTTGCAAAGTGCCAAGTCTAAGAAACCGGGTTTCTGAGAAAATCTCGGTTGGTGACGACATGAGAAAATCTCGGTTGGTGACGACATATCTCGGAAGAAACCCGGTTTCTGTTAATTTTGCATTGGGTTTGAATTTCTTTTTTGCCGCAGCGGAATCTCGATCGCAAATTCGGAACCTTCCCCCAACACAGAATTGCAGGTAAGCTCGCCGCCGTGTTTTTCTACGACAATAGAGTGCGAAATCGCCAATCCTAAGCCTGTGCCTTTGCCGATGGGTTTTGTGGTAAAAAATGGGTCAAACAAGCGCAGCTTCACGTTTTCGCTCATCCCGGAGCCGGTGTCAGCTATCCGCATCGCCACGCTGTTATTGTCGGTTAGTTCGGTGCGGATCGTAATTGCGAGAATGTTGTCCGTGCGATCGGGTTTATTTATCTCCATTTCCACGGCGTCGATCGCGTTGCTCAACAAATTCATAAATACTTGATTTAACTGACCGGGATAACATTCAACTAAAGGTAAGTCACCGTATTCTTTGATAATATTAATTGGCGCGCGATCTGGTTTATTTTTCAGGCGGTTTTGCAAAATCATCAGCGTGCTTTCAATGCCTTCGTGAATGTCAACTTGCTTCATTTCGGCTTCGTCCAATCTTGAGAAAGTCCGCAGGCTCAAAACTATGTCGCGGATGCGATCGGCTCCGACTTTCATAGATGTGACAATTTTTGGTAAATCTTCCACAATATAATCAACTTCAAAGGCTTCTCTGGCATCTAAAATTTTGGGGCTAGGTTGCGGGTATTCTTGCTCGTAAAGTTGCAGCAGTTTTAGCAAGTTGTCAGTGTATTCGCTGGTGTAGCTGAGATTGCCGTAGATAAAGTTAACTGGGTTGTTGATTTCGTGGGCGACACCTGCTACTAACTGTCCCAAACTTGACATTTTTTCACTTTGAATTAATTGAGTTTGGGTTCGCTGGAGTTGGTGCAAAGTTTGTTCTAGCTGTTGGGTTTGAGCTTGAGCTAATCGAGCAGTTGTGCGGGTTCGATCGTAGAGTTCGGCGTGGTCGATCGCGATCGCAATTTGAGCGATCACCGCTTGCATCAGTTCGACTTCCGAGTCGCTCCAATTTCGCGCCGACAGAGCCTGATAGCAGGTAATCGCGCCAATATCGCCGGAAGCAGTGTGAATTGGTAGCGAGAGCACTGAGTTAACTTTGATTGCCTGGAAAGCTGCGCGCAATTCTGCATTTTCAAAAGTGCTGACATCATCTATTCGCAGAATTTCTCGGCGCAAAATTTGCTTGACTCCGGCACTAGATGTGTCCTCCACAATATAAGTACCTAGCAAACTTGGCAAATCTGGATTTTTGGCTTCACAAACTATGTCCCAAACCGGAGGATTGCTGTTGGGACGGTACCAAGTGAAGATGCACCAGTCTGGCTGCATTAAATTGCCAATTTCTTGGACGGCGGTTGCTAAAATTGTGTCTAAATCTAAAGAAATGCGGATTTGGTTGGCAATTTGATTCAGCAGTTGTTCTCTCTGAGCTTGCTGTCTGAGGGCTTGTTCCGATCGCACTAATGTTTCTTCTGCAAGGAAGCGATCGGTTAAATCTTGGACGACTGCTTGGATAATTTTTTCATTTCCAACTTCGATGATTGTCAGCACGACTTCTGCGGGAAAATCAGTACCGTCTGAGCGCTGGTGAACCCAATCAAAACGGTGGTTTCCGCGCTCAAAGGCGAGATCCATCATTTCGTCTGCCAAGCTCAAAGAATCTCTGCCGTTGGGTTGGAAAGCAGGCGACAGCAAGCCGGGATTTTTGCCGTACAACTGTTGCGGTGCGGTGCAGCCAAATAGTTTGAGGGTGGCGGTGTTGGCGTCGCAGATGCCATTTTCATATAACATCAAAACTGGCAAACTGGTTAGTTCGTAGAGCGATCGAAATTTGGCTTCCGACTGCTGCAATGCGGCTTCTGTTTGCTTGCGATTTGTGATGTCAGCAACCATTGCTAAAGAACCGACATAGCGCCCTTCTTTGTCTGGTAAGGGATTAGTAGAAGCCATCGTCCACAACTCGCTGCCATCTCGGCGGCGCAGCTTAAAATCTCGCTGTTCGCTAATTCCTTGACGGTGGAGGCTGAGATTGGCTTCGGCGATCGCAATGCCTTCTGCATCCATGAAATCAAATAGCGACTGCCCGATCGCATCCTCTACGGTGGTGCCTAGCATATCAGCCATTTTTTGGTTGACAAAAGTAGTTTTACCCTCCGCATCGATCATCCAAATTCCTTCATCTGCTGTTTCGACAATGCAGCGATATTTTTCTTCGCTTTCTCTGAGGGCTTCTTCTGCTAATTGGCGAGCGGTAATGTTTTGAGTCATTAGCAATCCACCGGTGATTTCTTGCCGTTCGTTTCTGACTGGCAAAGTATAAGCGAGGTAAATGCGATCGCCATAGGCAAATTCTGCAACAACAGTTTCTCCAGCCAGCGCCGCCCGATAATTTGGCTCGACAGCAGCGCAAAAATCCGGCTCGAATACTTCCGAGATTGTCTTGCCTTCCATCAACTCTTTAGAAAGCCCCACTGCTGCTAATTCTATACCTTCTACCAGGGTAAAGCGCATTTCGCGATCGAACAACATCACCGCACCGTTAGGAATGTTGCTTGCCATTGTGCGGTAGAGCTGTTCGCTTTTTTGGACGGCTGCTTCTGCAAGCTTGCGATCGCTAATGTCAATCACAACTGCACCCATGCCGATCGCCTCACCGTCTTTGTCTAGTAGAGGAAAATAAGAGGCTGTCATGTGTCGCATAATCCCCGGCTTTCTGGGATTTTTAGCGCTCATTTCGATGTTAATTAGGGGTTGCTTCGTTCTCAATATTTGTTCGTATAAAGGCTCTACCATTGGAGCGATATCCGGCCGTATTTCGCCTAAAGTCTTGCCAATGTGTTCTGCTGGAATCAGGCCATTTATTTCTGCTAGAAATTGATTAATTTGCACGTATCGCAGTTGCGAATCAAAAATGCAAATTCCTGCCGGCGCCTCCTGCAAAAAGGAATCAAAAAGTGCTTGTCTCTGTGCTAATTCTTGTTCTAAAGCTTTGCGATCGCTAATATCCCTGATGCAGCCCACACTCCCCAAAACTTCGCCACAAACGTCTTTAACTAGACAAACTGACAAGTGCGACCAGAAGTCTTCCCCCGACTTGCGGCTCATTCTGATTTCTAGTTCTGCCTCGCCTTTTTCAAATAGCGGATTCCCAACTAATTCTGATATTAATTTCCGCTGTTTCTGCGCGTAAATCAGACTAATATTTTGACCGATAACTTCAGTTGGATCGTACCCGTACAGCCTTTGAGCGCTTTTATTCCAACTGGTAATCAAGCCCTTCGCATCCGTGCAAATTACGGCTTCGCGAATTTGGTCGATAATCTGATTTTGCAGCCGCAGTTTCGAGTTTGCTTCTTCCAGTTCGGCGATTTTTTCTTGGAGTAGTTCCTGAGTTTTTGCCAGTTCGTCCGTCTGGTTTGCCAGCAATTTTTCTAGATGACAATTGCAGTGCGGCGGCGCTGATTCCAGCAGCTCGCTATTTTCAGGCTCCCAATTAACAACTTGTTCAGCACTCAACCAAATCGCCCACTCTCCGTCTGTTTCAATTGCCCGCTCCGAAACTCGCACGGTTACGAGATGGTTGTTTTTATGTTTGTATGCTGCGGAGCACGGGCCCGCGCACCTATTTTTTGTTGGAATTTCTAGATACTTGTCTGGGCGAGTACACTGTGTTTGCACAACTTCCCAGTAGTTGAGCTTGAGAGTTTCTGCAACTGTGCAGCCGATAATACTCGCAAAAGCTGGATTTACGTCGAGAAAAGTCCCGTCCGTCCGGCACAATGCCAACCCGAGCGGGGACAGTTCTAACAATTTGCTGTTGCTGCGATTGCTCCGGTCTTCTCCTAACTGGCTTTGCATCTGACCTAGCTGGGCTTGGGATAATTAATTATATCTTTATTATGTCGATTATCTGGTTTATTGGTGTGATTTTTATCACTCAGCAAAAAACAAGGAAGAAGGAAGTTCGGCAACGGATTTAACGGATTTAACGGATTTAACGGATAGATGTTGAGGTTCGAGGGCAGAAGGAAGAGGTTAGAGGTTAGAAGTTAGAGGGAAGTTCGGCAACTAGCAGTGTACGGAATTTAACGCTGAGCGGCTGAGGGAATAGACAGGGAAAAAGAGAGGATGGGGAAGGAAAAAGCAGTAAGAATGAACGGGAACGAGGAAACGGAAAATGAGAATAAACCCGAAAAATCCCAAAACAAGAAGTACAAAACTGCTACAAAGACCATGAATTTATACATGGCATATTCCCTTTTCGTTGTCGCATCTTCCCTCTTCTTTCTATCCGTTAGATAATCCGTTGCCGAACATCCTTCTATCCGTTACATCCGTTAAATAATCCGTTGCCGAACTTCCTTCAATTAATCGCGGGCGATACCTTCGGCTCGGGCGGCCAACTGCACTGCACCGGCGACAGCAGTGGCAACTCTTTCGTCAAAAACAGACGGTATAATGTGTTCTTTGTCAAGCTGTGAAGGGCTGACTAAAGAGGCGATCGCGTAAGCTGCACCCAAATACATACTGGTCGTAATCGTCGCAGCTTTGCAGTCCAAAGCACCTCGAAATATCCCCGGAAATGCCAAAACATTGTTAATTTGATTCGGGTAATCGCTGCGTCCGGTGGCGATTATCGCGGCATCCTCCATAATTAATTCTGGCTGAATTTCGGGAATGGGATTTGCCATGGCAAAAACGATCGGATTTTCGGCCATCGATCGCACCATCGATCGCGTGAGCACGCCGGGGGCGCTGACACCTAAAAATACATCCGCACCGGCGATCGCATCTTCCAAAGTACCGCCCGAAGCCACAGCAAATTCGAGTTTTTCTGGGTTCATATCCGTGCGATCTTTGGAAAGGACGCCTTTGGAGTCGCACATGATGATGTTTTCGGCACCTGCTTTGCGTAACAAGCGGGCGATCGCAACTCCCGCCGCACCGGCGCCGTTAATCACGATACACACTTCTGCCATTGTTTTTTTGACAAGTTTTAAGGCATTAATTAATGCTGCCAAACTGACAATCGCAGTTCCGTGCTGGTCGTCGTGAAAAATCGGAATATTTAAGGTTTCCCGCAATCTTGCTTCAATTTCAAAACAGCGGGGAGAAGAAATATCTTCGAGGTTAACTCCCCCAAAAACCGGAGCGATATTCTGCACTGTGCGAATAATTTCGTCTGTATCTTGGGTATTCAAACAGATAGGAAAAGCGTCTATTCCGGCAAATTCTTTAAATAGCATGGCTTTGCCTTCCATGACTGGGAGTGCGGCTTCCGGCCCGAGGTTTCCGAGTCCCAAAACTGCGCTACCGTCGGTAACAATGGCAACAGTATTTTGTTTGATTGTCAGGTTGTAAACTTGTTGGGGGTCATTGGCGATCGCAGTACAGATGCGGGCGACTCCTGGAGTGTAGGCCATTGCCAAATCTGACTGGCGTTTGAGGGAAATTTTGCTTTCTACGCTGATTTTACCGCCCCGGTGCAGGTTGAAAGTGCGATCGTACACGTCGATCACTTTGATATTCGGTAGCGCTTTCACTGCTTGCACTATTTCTTCGCTGTGCTCGGTGCTGTAAGCATCGACGGTGATATCGCGTACTGTAGTGGCGCGGGTTTGCTCGATTAAGTCGATTTGGCCGAAGTTGCCGCCCACAGATCCGATCGCGCTGGTGACGCTTGCTAGCATTCCCGGCTGGTTCGGCAGAGCAACGCGAATCGTTAAACTAAAGCTGGGGTTAGGTGTCAGTTTTACCATGATGGCTTGATTTGAGATTTGAGAATTGCAATTTTAGATTTTATCGCCAATGTTAGGCATAAAATTTAATAATTCAATTTTTCAACTGAAATTTTTAACAAGTTCTATGAGCCTGGGATGCGATCGCACTATATATCCCCGTAGAGTGCGTCAGTTTCCATGTGTTTAAATTTTGTCAAAACTTGAGACTGACGCACCCTACTAACTATATATCTGCGTAGGGTGCGTCAGTTTCAAGGTCTTTTAACTGAAGCGAAACTACGGACTGACGCACTCTACTAACTATATATCTGCTCGTCGCCAAAATTTCGTAGAAACCGGGTTTCTGATGTGAGCGTGCGATCGCAAATTCTCTATTTTTACAAAATTTTCTGCTCGCTGCAAACTTAATTAATATGAAGCAAAACTCTATTTTTCAGCGCTCAGTAAATCCACCTGACGCAACATAAAATATCTATCGCTAAAAAGCTTACTGTGTATATCTTCTTCCTTATTCCCTTTTCCTTACTTCCCTCGAACCCTCTTCCTTCTCTCAACTGTCAACTGTCAACTGTCAGTAGATGCACGGCTGCTTAAGCCGGCAGGTAAAAATCGGATCGACTGACAAGGGGGCATGAATGTATATTAATTTTGCCTGCTTGTTTAACACTCTTCGATAGCGAGTGCAACCTTGCTTTCGATCGAATTACCTGCACGCTTTGCCCTGTTAATTCCAGCGACTGTTACTAATAGGCAATATATCCCGCGCCGGCAGAGGCACAGGTTCAGTCAAGCACAGCGAGTTGCTGGTTGCTAACTGTCAATTTTAGCGATCGCTCGCAGCATCAGCACACATAATTGTAAAGAATTTGCAAGCGAGACAATCGGCGGGAACTTTTTCTAAGCTTTGCAGATCTACTGGTTGCTCGGCCTCGCTGCCGGGGGGAACGATGCAGAGGGCAACTTGTCCGACTCCAGCCATGAGTTCGGCAACTCGCTCTAAAATGTTGTCGATTTTGCCAATTAGTTGCTCTGCTGCATCCAGACTCGGCGCGATAATGAAAAAGGTTTTGACTCCCTCGGGACAAGGGGCGAAGCCGAGGGTGCACTCGCGTAATAATGCTTGAGTCGAAAGACTCAGAGGGTCATCGAAGCGATCGATTACTGCTTGATAAAAGGCTATGGTCAGAGAACGATCGCCAAAAACAGGTTGAGATAACATAACTACTTCCTTCCGTAGAATTTTGGGGAGCATTAAAAAAATATTAACATACCTTAATGTAACTGATTTAAATAAATTATCTAGCGATCGCGATCGTTGACTAGATGTGATCTTTTTGGATTTGTGTAGCGATCGCAACTGTGATAAAATATCATCTGTGCTAGCACGGTCAGTGATTTCGACTGCATCAGCACCTAAAAGCTAAGCACACAAAATTTTCTAGAGATTCGGGAAGAAGGGGAAAGGGGGAGAGGAAAATTATATAAGTTGTTAGAGGATTATTGGCACAAAGTGCTCGATGTAGAGTTTAAAATAAACATCCAATCAAAATATAAAAGATGAACTCGATCGCCCAACAGTTAAAAACAAGATTTGAAAAAGCCTTCACCTCCGCATTCGGTGAGAGTTATGCCGATACCGATCTGATGCTAGCGCCTGCGGGTAATCCCAAGTTTGGGGACTTTCAGTGCAACGCGGCGATGAGTTTGGGGAAAAAGTTAGGTAAGCCACCGCGGGCGATCGCGCAAACCATCATCGAAAATCTAGATATTGCCGACATCTGCGAAACCCCAGAAATCGCGGGCCCCGGTTTTATCAATTTGAAGCTGAAACCAGCTTATTTGGAAGCGCAGATAAGCGCGATCGCCGCCGACACCCGTTTGGGGATTTCACTGACAGAAGCACCTCAAAGAATCGCGATCGACTTTTCGAGCCCCAACATCGCCAAAGAAATGCACGTCGGACACTTGCGATCGACAATCATCGGAGATGCGATCGCCCGCATCCTCGAATTTCAAGGCCACGACGTACTCAGAATCAACCACATCGGCGACTGGGGCACCCAATTCGGAATGCTAATCGCCTACTTGCGCGAAGTTCACCCCGAAGCATTAACAACCGCAGACGCCCTAGACTTAGGAGATTTAGTCGCATTTTACCGCCAAGCAAAACAGCGCTTCGACACAGACGAAACCTTCAAAGAAACCGCCCGCCAAGAAGTAGTAAAACTGCAAGCAGGCGCCGAAGACACCCGCCGCGCCTGGAAACTGCTGTGCGATCAATCCCGGCGGGAATTTCAAGTAATCTACGACTTACTAGACATCCAACTAACCGAACGCGGCGAATCATTTTACAATCCATTATTAGCAGCAGTAGTCGAAGATTTAACCAGTCTCGGTTTGCTAGTAGAAAGTGACGGTGCAAAATGCGTTTTTGTAGATGGTTTCACCAACAAAGAAGGCGAACCATTGCCGCTAATTGTCCAAAAAACTGATGGTGGCTACAACTACGCCACCACCGATTTAGCCGCCATCCGCTACCGAATCAAAGAAGACGGTGCAAAACGCATAATTTACGTCACCGATTCAGGACAAGCCAACCATTTTGCTCAAGTATTTGCAGTCGCCAGAAAAGCCAATTGGATTCCTGACAATGTGGAAATTGTTCATGTTCCCTTCGGTTTGGTATGCGGAGAGGATGGGAAAAGACTAAAAACTCGTTCTGGGGATGCAGTGCGGTTGCAAGATTTGCTCGATGAGGCGATCGTCCGCACCCGCCAAGATTTAGAAGATAGACTAAAAGCAGAAGAAAGACACGAAACAGAAGAATTTATTGCCAACGTATCTCGAACAGTTGGTTTGAGTGCCGTCAAGTATGCCGACTTAAGTCAAAACCGCGCCAGCAACTATATTTTCAGTTACGACAAAATGCTCGCATTGCAAGGAAATACCGCACCATATATGCTCTATGCTTACGTGCGCGTCCAGGGAATTCGCCGCAAAGGAGAGATTGATTTTGACAATTTAGATGCTGGTGCGAAAGTGATTTTGCAGTCAGATGCCGAGTTGGTATTGGCAAAGCATTTATTGCAGTTCAATGAAGTTGTGAATGCTGTTAGCGGCGATTTGTTGCCGAATCGAATTTGTCAGTATTTGTTTGAATTAAGTCAAAAGTTCAATCAATTTTTTGAGCAGTGTCCGGTTTTGAAAGCCGATGAACCGTTGCGGACTTCGCGGCTAATTTTGTGCGATTTGACGGCGAGGAGTTTGAAGTTGGGTTTAGGATTGTTGGGAATTCAGGTGTTAGAGAGAATGTGATGCTTTAACTCTTGTGAAACAGTCAAGATTCCAGGCGATGTAGGGGCGGGTTCGCTAACAATAATTGCCTGAAACCAACCATCTCGAAAACCCGCCCCGGCCTGATTACTAGAAAAAACGTTCATAATCATCGTGGTTCCCAATCCAAAACCATGTCACGGTATCTCCTTGTAAAATGCCCACTGATCGATGGCTCCGCGTGATTCTCGCAGACCAGATATTTTCTTCTTGGTTGATACACTTAAAGTGCAAAGATGGATAAAAGGGATTTTCAAGCCACAAACGATAAGCTTTTCTAGCTTGCTCTTTTACTCTACTGTCAAGAGAATTGTAGTTTTCCCAAAAGGAAGGGAGGGTGGCAGATTTCATAGCTCATTCAGTTTCATTTCCCGTGCCTTTCCTTCCGCAATTTCTTTTTTTGCGCGTTGGGCGGCAGCCACAAGTTGCGGTTGCGTTTTTTTGAAAGATTCTTCCCATTGAAGTTCCTCTTTTAAGTCTGCGATATACTCTTTCAAGTATTCTGCTACTTGCTGTTGTAAAGTTTCTGGCAGAGATTCCATCATCTCTATCGCTGCATCAATTCCTTCCCACAGTTCAGATACAGGTCTAGTTTTTCCTGTCTTTATTTCCAACCATGCTTGTCGAAAACTTTCTTCGGGAGATGGGAGTACCTCTTCATCTTCGTTAGCAAGAACGATGATGCGAACTCGGCGTCCAGAAAATTTTGCTGATTGGGCGAGAATTTCTTCCCACGTTCCCTCTAGTTCTAACACTTGTGCTGTCATTGTTTTGATGAAATTGTGACTAAGTTTATTTTAGCATAGGAAGAACTGCGCTCTAGTACAATGACAGTAGCTTAAGGAATTATGGAGAAGAATTTAGAATTACTTTAATACCTTTTTCCAATCTCTTAATTTCAGTCCATTGCGAATCAATCCAGGCTCTTTCAGCCTGACGTTGTGCAGGTGTTTCTTGCTGATATCTATCTTGCTTTTCGAGAAATTTATTGTAAAATCTCAGGGCTTTAACTAAAGCTCTACTTCCATGGTATAATCTGTCATCAACAAATTGAATTAATGAAATTATCAATCGCGGTTGAAACCTCCTTTTTAAATTTTACAACCTCTTCCCAAAAAAGATCGCCTAAACGGTATTTGGATAAATTATCCAGAGCCGAAATAAGTTCAGACCTCAGTGATTTGGTGTTCTCAGGCAAGTAAACTGTCGGCTGCTCAAATTTATTTGCTATCTCGCTAAAAGTTAAATTCATCTGATGATTCAACACATCTTTTGTCTGCTTATCTAAATTTTGGAAATACTGGGTAAGCACTTTTAAGTTAATCGTGCTAAGGTCTTGATAAACCAGATCCAGGCTGCGCTTAATGATTTGTTCAATTTCCCTACAAACAAGATTCATAACGATGGGAATATCTTTAATAAAATTATCTTTTTCTCCCCAGCCAATTCCTTTTTTTTGTTTCTTGGCTGCATCAATAAACCACTTCTGTTTAACGCGGACATCAAATATTTTATCCCAATAATCTTGAGATTCATCAATCGCGGCATTTTGACATTTACGACCTAGTTCATTGATTCTGACATGACAGCCGCTCAGTTCCCCAAGCTGTTGCCATATTTCCTGTTTTGAAGCTTGGATAATCCCAATTTTGCAAGTCCAAACGTCTTCAGCGCGATCGATATCGTTTCGGCATTTTTGCACAACTTTTTCAAGTCTGGTGGCTGATTCCCTCAATTCATCAAACCCAGGCTGGACAGACTTAATTACGGTTGTAGCAGATTCCTTGATTTCTAAAGATTTATCATCATCCGCCGCGACGAGAGCCGCATATTGGGCGATGTTCTGAAATGCTTTCATGAATTCGTTCATTTAAGTAATTCCACTTTGGACTGACAGAGTTAACCATAATCATATAATATATTATAATGTGTAACATTAATCGCTAGTCAGGTAAAAAAATATGGTTTTTGTGTTTCCTCCTCACATACAGGCTGGTATCATCTCCGGCACTTATGAAGTCGTGAAGAATAGTGCAGGAGTATTATTGGGAATAGCTAGAGACAGGGCAACAGGTCACTTTGTAGGTTCGGCAATTGGTATGGTTGCCGAGCCTTTGTTAGCTATTCCAGATTTTGTATTGGGTGTAGCGCAAATGGTTCAAACCGATCGGGGTTTTAAAGAAATTGACAAAAAATTAGATGTGATTCAGTATGGCTTAACATCTCTCTCGGCTAATGTGGGCATTCTGTCAGCATCTACTGCCGTCATTGGTGTCGGTGTAGTGGCCATAGCTGCAATGTCAGCCGTTAACCTTCATCAGACCTTGAAAATGAGGGAAGATATTAAGGAATTGAAGCTAACAGTTACACACGGCTTTATCAGTATAGAAGCACTGCTGAAAGACCATAAAGCAGATGTTATTGCTGAAATAAAACTGTTAGCTAAAAGCATTAATTTTGAGCACCATCGTTTAATCTTAAGTCAAGCTTATGGGAAATTTGCGATGGCACAGAAACTAATTCAAAGTGCTTTATTAATGAAAGATAAACATACCAAAAATTCTACCTTAACAAGCGCACAACACATTTTAGCTACTGCTTTAGCTGACTATAATAATCCTGAATTATTCAAAGCCACTTGTGCAGTGGGCTATCTTCGTAGAGTTGAATGTGCTTGGGCAATTGAGCAGACAATTTCATTAACTTATCAATTGCTGAACGAGCCTGCGTCTGTAAGTAATTCCCTTTCCCACCTCCAAGAAAGAATACGCCAAGACATTCTCACTGTGATTGAGCGCTGCACAAAAGATGAAATTGATTTTATATTTCCAGAAATCACACGGATTTATAATCAGGATCTAGTAGTTTTGAACTCTTGGCAAAATCAGGTAGATTGGATGCTAAGTTTATCGGCGGATGAGCGTAAACAATTGGCTAGTTTAAATATGGAAACGACACCAGTTTCAACCACTAAAGAAGAAGTTGGTATACTAGCAGAACCAGCAGAAATTGCGCTCTACCAAAACTTGCAACAAAAATCTCACTTCAAATCGCTACTGGATCAATTACGATTTTTGATCAAACCTAGCTTGCGTCAACAACACGAATCTTATATCAGTCAAAAAGCCAATACCTCTGGCTATAAAGCTTTAGCCCCCTCAAGTTGGCAAGAAATCAATGATTTAACTGTTGCTAATCTTTACTGGTATTTTCAAAGCATGGAGTGAAGTTTAAAATATATAGGTTGGGTTGAGTTTCTCGTTACTCAACTCTTCATTTCAAATAAGGTGTTTTGTTGACAATCAAGCTCTCCAAGATGTCTTTAAACATTGTTACCGCAATTTTGCGATCGTTATCTCTTACAAAAATCTCAAAATTAGGACTCGAATTAATTTCAATTAACCAATATTCCCCATTTGTATCTAAGGCAATATCAAACCCGCCGTAATTAATCCGAATCTCTTCAAAAACAGGGCGAACAAAATTTTCAATTTCCGAAAGTATCTCTAAATCGGTAATATGCTTGGCTTTGGCACCCTCCCAGTGCAGCGGGCTTAAATTTCCCGCAAATTTAGCATCTGATTTGTCTTTTTCATACAGCAAAACCAGCTTTTGATTAAAGAAAACCGCCCGATATTCGTGTCGGACATCAATATAGTCTTGAGCTAGGCAAACATAGTCATAATCTTTGCTGTTGACATTAAATACAATTTCAATCGCGGCTTGAACTTGCTCCTTCGTTTCACAAAGCAATACATTGTTTCCCGCCGAACCGCGATTTCTTTTCACAATCACAGGGAGGGAAAATGTTTTGCTCACTTCGGCTGCAATTTCTTCGCAATTTTTAAACTCTAAATATTTGTAATACTTTTCCTCGCAAAAAGGCGAGAGAAATCCTAGAGTTTGAGGAGTTTTAATCTTGCCTTTCAGCAAGTGATAGGTATATTCTTTATCTTTAAATATGTGTACGATTTGCTCGTTGTTAAACGGCATACTGAAATTAACAAAGTAATAATCCTCACCGTTCAGTTTGATTCTCACTAAGTTTTGGTTGGGCGCGAGGATTTCATAACTGATATTTAACTCTTGACAAGCTTCCAGAACCAAACTGATATTTGTCTGCATAATTTGCACAGTATATTTGTTTATGACTTGCGCGCGCCGCTCCAGAAACCGGGTTTCTTTGTCTATTTCTCGTCACTCAACGTAAAAATCGTAGAAACCCGGTTTCTAGCCACCATGGGTAATTCATGTTTTTTTTCAATCATACTGTACCACAGGAGGAAGCAATCAGACCAAAAGGGCGATCGCTCGATTGCTCAACAACGCTATACCCCCTCATGCTGCTACTGCTTCATCCGAGGCAATCTGTTCTGGCAAAACATAAAAATCTACATCAATTTCCGCATTCAATTGATGTACCTTTTCAACGATACTTTTCTCAAAATGAATCGCTGGGATGCTGCCACTTCTGTAATAAATGACGCAAGCAATCTCCGCAGCATAAAACTTGCATAACTCTCGCAAAGGACTCCACCCAGGCTGAAGCTGTTCTAAAACCGAATTAATGTGTTCTTCTAAGTCGGCAGATTTTTCAATTTTAGAATACACACTCCAACCATTTTCTTTGTGCCGTCTAGTACCCCGGGCACTAATTAAGTCCCCTTTCCTCCAACTTTCAGTTGGATTGATGCTTACCTTGGCAGTCACTTCGTCGGGATCGAATTCCATTCCAGTCAACATAAAGTAAGCGTAAATTTCTGACTCCATCTGCCCGCTCCTCTTTGATTAATTAAAAATCATTAATATTCAAATCAGTGAATTCACCTGTTCCAATACCACCTTTAGGTTTAACATAAATATTTCCTTCTGTGTCTTTGTAGAGATCTCTTTTTGAAGCATTCCGTTTACCTTTGAGTAGATGAATATTTTCACCCCCTTTTTGAAGCCTCTCAATCTCATCAATAGTTAGCAGCTTGTCTTGTCTCCAGTTTCGCTCTTCTTCAGTATTCTCTAAATCTGTTTCCGTCATTCCTCACACCCTCAAAAGATGATAGAGATTTGAAATAAACTCTCAAATCCCATCAAATTCTATCCAAATAGCCGCTGCTGCCCGTTTGCCGCCTCTTTCCCGGCATAAATCTCGCGCGTTCCCTTAGGAATGTAAATCCAACCAAACTCTTGCAAGCGGTTTGTCAAATTGGAAATGCTCACTCCCAATTCATCTCTCATTTTGTATAAATGCGACCACTTTGTTAAATCCCGTCCCTGTCTTTTATCTTCCAAAATACATCGGGGCATTAACAAGCAGCTTGCGAAATATTGGGCTTGCCATTCGATCGACAAAACCTTATTATCCGCACCCGCGCCCCGACAAACAAACGCTTCCTCGACATCCTGGGCGGTTTTTTCTGTATTGCCGAGGTTGAGTTCCAACTGTTTCACAGTCCCGTCTGCTTCGTCTTGATTGACGTGCAGCACCCAATGGCCGATTTCGTGGGCGATCGTCGATTCGATGAACCCCGGCGGTTTTTCGAGAATCAATTCGTTGATTTCGATTAACCGCTGCTGGGGCAAAATCCTCGCGGCGATCGCACCTTCTGCATCGGGCTCAATGCAGTCCCAGACTACGCCCAAATCGAGAAAATCAGCCACCGTTGTCGCTTCAAAAGGCCATTTCGGAGCAAAATTTTGCGTTTTCTGCATCTGCATTAGGATGTCCGAAGCCAAACGCTCGATCGATTCTTTGGGATAGAAGCAATACGGTTTAAAAATACTCACTGTGATAGGCCTCTGTTACGCTTCAAAAGATTGTTTGAGCCAATCTGGATTTTCTTGCATCCGCCGGAAAAGAGCCTGCATTTCCTTCGGATTCTGCTTCAGCAGCGCTTCGTACTGCTGAGGCAGTCTCCCCGCCAGAAAAATCAATTCCTCTTCGTTGATGTCGAGATTCCGCGCCAATGCTCGGATTACATCTTCTTTTGGCGCATAATCGGCGCGATCGTTCTCCAACTTCGACAAATAAGTAAAATCCACACTTAACATACCAGCTAGCTCACGTTGTGAGTAAGCTTTGTCCTTGCGAGCTTGACGGATCAGTCTTCCAAATGTTTGTTCCACGGTTTTTCGCCTCCTGACAGGCATTCTAGCCTGTTTTGATGAAAAGTTCAACAAAATACTTGACGGGAAAATCAACCCGCGCTACCATGAGGTTAGTTGACGCTTTAATCAACCTAATTAACCGCACGGGTATGGTTGAAGGTGCAAATTATCCCAGCAGAAACGCTAGATATAGCGCCATTAACTTTAGACGAGCGATCGGCGGTGGGCGTCAAAACCCTTGTACGCAGCAAATTAAGGAGGAACAGATAGCAAATGCTGAGAACCTGGACAGACACGCATTACAAGCTCGAAGACGATGACTGGCTATACATCGCCACCCACGAAGAACAAAGCTCGGCCTCGCTGGTTTGTCCGGGCTACGCGCGGGATGGCGAAGGCTTCAGCATCCACTTCACCCCAGCGCACTTAGAAACCTTAGAGCATTTGCTCACCGCGCTGCGGATTATTCAAGCTCAACAAGAGGCGATGCTTGAGTATACCTATCCAGAACCAAAAGCGACAACACATCTCATTCGGTAATCAATCGAAGGAAGTTCGGCAACGGATTATGTAACGGATTTAACGGATTACTAATGGCCGATTCCAAATTACAAATTACCGATTCCAACTTGTCAGAAAATAAATCAATAACCTAGGAAAAACGAACAATGACTACCACAAAAGAAAGACCTACATTTTCAGTATTTGGTGCCAAACCTAGCAATGCTTTGCTAGTACCAGAAATCCCGATCGCCGTTCGCAACAATTGCCAAAGTGGCCAATGGGCGATCGGCGACACAGATTACGGTTCCAAGTGTTCGATCACCATCCTCAAATTTGCCAAATTCTTCGGTTCCCTCGGTCAAACTTCCCATACACTTTGGGGTCAACTTTGGTTCGTCGCAGTGCGGTTCGTTTAACCTAAAATAAGCCTAAAAGCTTATGGGACGGTTAGCCTAGCTGCTCAGGCAGTTAGTGACAACTGATTACATTTATAGGTGAG
>RDYN01000114.1 GCA_004293365.1 Oscillatoriales cyanobacterium
GAAGGACTAAAGTCCTCACTACAAACCTGGAAAAGAAGGACTAAAGTCCTCACTACAAACCTGGAAAAGAAGGACTAAAGTCCTCACTACAAACCTGGATATTAGGCAATAGCATCGGCACCGACTAGAGTCTCGAATTGGGCTAATAGCATTCCATCAGCATTGTTTGCAACTCCAAAAATTCTAGGTAACTGACCTGTTTGGGCGAGAACTTGTCTCACTTCTCGGTTAGATACATCGGCTAAATTTTTGTTATTGAGAATGGCATTAACGGCCGCGATACCGACACCTTGACCAACTGCGGCGTTGAATTCTACAATTCTTCCCACAGAACAAGCCAGCCCTTCAAATCCCGAACACGGACTGACAACTGCCAGGTTAGGAACGTTTTTCATTAATGCGTGGCGGATGCCAATATTGAAGGTAGGCTGTTTGAAACTCAGACTTTTAAACCACCCCAAACTGTTTGCTTTCTCGCCAATACCCGAGATGCCTCCCCGGACATCAAAATGATAGCTAAATGTTCCCAGTGCTTCCGTAGCTGGTACGCCACCACGCAGCATTTGTGCGCCTGTTAAAGGTTCTACAACTCCCGTCACATTCCCGGCGTGTCTGATATACAGTTCTGAAGCAGAAGTAACAGAAGTAGCACCCAAACTTTTCAGCCAAGCGGCCACAAATGACATCTCTACCTGCATATTAGCTGTGGGTTTGCTCCCGTTTCTCGCTAAGGCTTCTGCTTCGCTGGCGGTGACTGCAAATAACAGCGCATTCCACGAAAGTCTTTCCTTTGGAAGTATGGCGATATTTCCCTCATCTAAAATTATGCCGGTTTCAGGAAAAGATAGCTTTCTGCCTCTAAAAGAATGGTATGCTACAGACAGTGCGGGCGATCGCACATCGATGTAATCGTTGCCCGCCCACAGAGTTTTGAGATTTCCTCTGGTGTCGATCATTTCCAGGCGGAGTTCTTCTGCTAGCTTGGCATCTTTCCCCGCAGCAGACAGCAAAAATTTTTGAGCCTCAGAATCGGCAAGGTTTGTGAAGCGTTTTAGATAAATATAATCGAGTTCTTTCAGTCTTCTGACACTGAGTCCTTGAGTTTCAAAAACTAGGGTGACTGGAAGTTCTGAGTTAGGCAAACCAAAGGTTTCAAATCCATTCAGCTTTCGCACACCTGCGGCTTGAGCTAATTCGCCATTGACAGTGGCATCAATAAATTGTTTTGCTACATAAACTGTCCCTTTTGAGGTAATTATGCTAGTAATTTTTTTGCCTTCTTTATTGATTGATTTAATTTCTACTTTGCTGAGGAGTGCGACTCCTGCTTGTACCAGCATTGCTTTCAGGGCTGCGCTGGCTTTGCTGGGGTCAAGGGCGATCGCGCTGACACCAGATTTTTGCAGGAATTCTTTATAGATTGTCGGCGGTGAACCGAAAGGGTCTAAATTTAAAGATTGTTGCAGTTCTTGACTAACCTGACTTCGATCTAAATAAGCGAGGCCGCCTCTGACTAAATGTCCGCCAATTCCTTCTTGCAAGCTTCCTTTAGACATTAGCAAAACTCGCGGATAAAGATTTGTCCGGCGGCGGTATTCTCGGGCTGCTGAGATGACGGCTAGAACGCCTGGAACTTCATCGCCAAAGCAAATGATATGGTAAGAACGCAGATCCATGAGCATTATTTAATCACGTCTCCCGATCGCCATTTTGTCGATCTGCATCTCAATTTTTGCCATCAAACTTTCTGTCTGTTCCAAATAAGGCCGCATCTTTCCTAATTTTTTTGATAATTTTCACACATTTCGGGACGCAAAAATCGGGATTTTCGGGAAAATCTTGCGTTTAGGGCGATCGCGATCGGTGAAAAAACTCGGTTGGCGATCGCCCGCAGGCTGCGTCATTCTGGCACTCTTTCCTCTCAATTAGCTTATATTATCAGGATCTATCCCCAACTCGCGCAATCGTTCAGCTAGTCGATCGGCGCGCTGGGCTAATTCCTTCACCTGTTCTTCAGGAGTCAGATAGCGTTTGCCATCCGCATCGTACCAATACAACCATTCCCTTGTCACCCCAGAATAATTTCCCCTTTCACAACCAATTCCCAAACCTATTTCTGGCATCCAAACAGGATTTCCCGGCTGTAACTCATAGGAACCATTGATTAATTTATATACTTCAAAACGAGGATCGCAACGGCGGCGAGAAGAATAAACCACGTAATAAAGTATGCCTAAATCTTTATATTTTTCCCACTTTCCGGTGTATTTGTGGTGATAAGTACCCGAAAGCAATTCGAGGACAAAACTTGGTATAATATTTTCATCCCCTAACTGGTAATTGGGACGCAATTCTTCATGGTAAAACCGTTCTATATCTAAACTTAAGAAAGCATCTGGCATGATGTACTCTTGGTCTGAGTCTTGGTAAATACCCATGTTTAAACCCAAAAACCAGTCCATGCGTTCTGCCCAAATTATGAGCAATATTGCCTTTAGCAATCCTGGAATTAATTCTTTGAGTTCGTTATCCGCAGGTGGTTGATAGAATTTTTGTCGTTCTTCGGGTGAGGGTGAGTGCTTAGAAAAGTTGTAATCTGACATAATAAATTTTTTCAAATCTGACTAATATTATAGCGTTTATTTTTGGGTATTATATGAAGATTTTAACGAACCGCGAAGACGCTAAGGGCGCGAAGTCAGAAAGAGAAGAAGATAGGTCATCTTGATTTACTTAATTTGAAATAATTTTTGTAAAATATCGGCCCAGAGTTGCGCGATCGACTAAACTATGTCTAAGCAGTCGGTTCTAATGGGGAACAGCCGTTAGAGGAAAGGGGGAAAGTTCGGTGGAAGTCCGGCGCTGTCCCGCAACTGTAATGAGAGTCTTGTCGCTTTCTGAGTCAGGATGCCCGCCGATGCGTTAGTTTAGATTGTCTCATCTGCGAGGTTCAGTATGCAGGCCAGAAATCGGAAATTAGTCAGCCTGGGATTGATGGCTGGCTTGAGTTGTTATCTTGTCTTGGGTTCGGCAACACCGGCCGCTGCTATGCACATTTCAGAAGGTTTTTTACCAGTGCAATGGGCTGTGTTTTGGTGGATGGTGGCACTGCCTTTTTTTGTGTTGGGTTTGCGTGAAATTACTCGCATTACCAAAGAACACCCGGAACTTAAATTATTACTAGCTTTAGCAGGTGCGTTTACTTTTGTGCTTTCTGCTTTAAAAATTCCATCGGTAACGGGGAGTTGTTCTCACCCAACGGGTACGGGTTTGGGTGCAATTTTGTTCGGCCCTTCGGTGATGGCTGTACTTGGTGCTTTAGTGCTGTTGTTTCAAACGTTATTGTTAGCGCACGGCGGGCTGACAACGTTGGGAGCAAATATGTTTTCGATGGCGATTGTTGGGCCGTTTGCTGCGTATTTTATCTATAATTTGCTGATGCGAACTGGTAGCCAACGGGTGGCAATTTTTTGTGCGGCTGCTTTGGCAGATTTGCTGACTTATGTGGTGACTTCGATGCAGTTGGCATTGGCTTTTCCGGCAGCGAGTGGCGGTTTTATGGCTTCGTTTCTCAAGTTTGCTAGTATCTTTGCGATTACTCAAGTACCTCTGGCGATTAGTGAGGGATTGCTGACTTTATTGGTTTGGAATTGGCTGCATTCTTACGGAAAACCAGAGTTAGAAATTCTGAAATTATTGAAACAGGAGTCATAAAGTCGTGAATCAAAAACCTACAAAAAATCAGCAAGCTACTTCGCAACAAAATTGGATGTTAGTAATTGGAGTTGTCGCCCTTGCGGTGATTCCCCTAGTTTTTGTGCGGGGTGAATACGGCGGATCGGACGATCGCGCACAGAAAGCAATTACCGAAATTCAACCCGATTATAAACCTTGGTTCAATCACTTGTTTGAACCGCCTAGCGCTGAAATTGCCAGTCTATTATTTGCGACTCAGGCGGCGCTGGGGGCTGGTGTGATCGGATATGCGATCGGGCTTTATAAAGGCCGATCGCAATCTCAGCAATCTGATGATAAATCGCCGCTGGAATGAATCATCAGATTGATAGTCTGGCTTACACCAATCGTTTGCGTGGGTTGCCGCCAACTCACAAATTATCGTTTGCGATCGCCCTTTTGATTCTGTCTCTGCTGTCTGGGGCGATCGTCCAATTGTCGATCGGCCTTTGGTTAGCAGTCTGGATCGTCATCTATGCGGGCATTCCGGGGAAACTTTATCTGCGGTTGTTGTCGCTACCGTTGATGTTTTTGCTGACGAGTTTGCCTGCTTTGGCGATTAATGGAATTGAGTTAAATCAAATCCAGACAATGCAGTGGGATATTTGGCAAGGTTGGGGAATTAGCATCGGCAATTTGTATCTGTATGTGAGTCGCACAGGCTTATACCAAGTGAGTCTGTTATTTCCGCGCACCTTGGCATCGACAAGTTGTATGTACTTCATCCTGTTGACGGTGCCATTTACAGAAACCTTGCAAATCCTCAGAAAATTGCGCTTTCCGCCGTTGTTGACAGAACTTTTGTTGTTGATGTATCGGTTTATTTTTAGCTTATTGGCGATCGCCGATGAACTTTGGATCGCCCAAAACTCGCGCTGTGGCTATCGCACTTGGAAACTAGGAATGCGTAGTTTAGGCATATTAATCGGGCAATTGCTTCAGCGAACTTTGGTAAACTACCGTCAAGTTTCGTTGAGTTTAGCCGCCCGTGGCTTTAATGGAGAACTGCGGGTTTGGCATTCTTCCCCTTACAAACCTTCGCGAAGATATACATTTGAAGCCGTGTTTGGGTGCACGGTTTTAACTTTATTAAGTGTGTTATTTCAAAATTGAAAATAAATAAAGAAATGAGGAGACGGCAGTGCCGTGTCCCTACAATTGATCGCGGTAGGGACACGGCACTGCCGTCTCCTCTATGCGGCAGTGCCGTGTCTCTACAATATGATTTTGGGTAGGGACACGGCATTGCCGTCTCCTCTATCCTGACTGAAGATATGACTTTTATGAACATAATTCATGACTTTAATGAATTGACTCCACAAGATAACTGTTGAATAATTGTAGTCAACACTTATCTTGTGGAAATCCTATGATAAATAAACGACTCCTCAAACAAATAGTTTTTTCATTACTAGCATCATTAAGCACAACTACCGTTCTACTGGGACAACATCAATGTTGCGATCGATGTTCAGACCAACGGAGATATGTTAGTTACGGAAACGCAAAAATATGTATTCACAGCAGCATACAACAATGAACGGTATCGCTATATTCCGTTAGATAAAGTCGATGCAATTCAAGATGTCACTGTTTCTGAAAATAATCAAATAATTCCGAGTACCACTGGCAATGAAAACAATCAACTTTGGATTCGTTGGCAACATGAATTAAAACCGCCAGATTCACATACTTTTGTGATTAAATATCGAGTGGTAGGTGGATTGCAGCTAGATGGTGGAAATACTCAAGTTTATTGGAAAGCCATTGCAGCGGGTCGGAAATCGCCAGTTAATACTGGAAAAGTTACGGTGAAATTACCAGATGCTTTGTCAGGGAAAGTTCTCTCCTTTACGAATTTTGGTGCAGCAGCAGTTCCTCGTCAAGTAGATACTAAGACATTTGAATTTGTCGCAAGTCAGGCTATTCAACCGGAACAAGAATTAGAAGTGCAGATTGCATTTCCCCAGGCGATTTTGAATGTACCTCAATCTGGTTGGCAACAAAATGGTAATCAATCTCAATCTACTTCGGAAAAAGCGGGCTTTCCCATGATTTTTGTAATGTTTTGGTTCGGGTTTGTGATGTTTTCGATTAGTGGCAGTGCTCGCAGTGATAGTCTTAGTAGCGGTGGTAGCGACTATGACAGTGGTGGCGGTGGTGGCGGTGGCGGTGGCGGTGGTGGCGGTGGCGGCGGTGGCGGCGGTGGTGGCGGTGGCGGTGGTGGTTGATATCAATGGGACTTACGCCACAATCAAAGAAACCGGGTTTTTAGCTAATCTGTGGGTTATAGCGAAGTATTTCGGAAAAAACCCGGTTTCTGGCTATCCGTTGATATATTGATATCCCCCAAATTCAGGAGACGGCAATGCCGTTTCCCTACAAATAATCGGGTAGGGAAATGGCATTTCCGTGTCCGAATTTGCTTGATTTTGAGATAAACCGATCGCACTCCCTACAAAATCATATTCAAAATATGACTTTTATGAACATAATTCATGACTTTAATGAATTGACTCCACAAGAAACCTGTTGAATAATTGTAGTCAACACTTATCTTGTGGAAATCCTATGATAAATAAACGACTCCTCAAACAAATAGTTTTTTCATTACTAGCATCATTAAGCTTACTGGGATAACATCAACGTCATCATCGACGTTCAGACAAACGGAGATATGTTAGTCACCGAAACGCAAAAATATGTATTCACCGCAGCCTACAACAATGAACGGTATCGCTATATTCCGTTAGATAAAGTCGATGCAATTCAAGATGTCACTGTTTCTGAAAATAATCAAATAATTCCTAGTAGTATAGGAACTGAAAACAATCAACTTTGGATTCGTTGGCAACATGAATTAAAACCGCCAGACTCACATACTTTTGTCATCAAATATCGCGTGGTAGGTGGATTGCAGTTAGATGGTGGGAATACTTTAGTTTATTGGAAAGCGATTTCAGCGGGTCGGAAAGCGCCAGTTAATACTGGAAAAGTTACGGTGAAATTACCAGCAGCTTTATCAGGGAAAGTTCTGTCGTTTACCAATTTTGGTGCAGCAGCAGTTCCCCGTCAAGTAGATCCTAAAACTTTTGAATTTGTGGCAAGTCAGGCTATTCTACCGGAACAAGAATTAGAAGTGCAGATTGCATTTCCCCAGGTAATTCTGAATATACCTCAACCTAGTTGGCAACAAACTGGCAATCAATCTCAATCTTCGGGAGGACTAGGATTTTTCATAGGCCAATTTTTGGGGGTATTTTTTTCATTCATATTTTTGTTACTCATACTACTCATAATAACATTGCCTATTTTTGGTTTAATGACGATTTACCTCTATCTTACACAATTTTGTTTTAGATGTAAAAAGTTTACGCTAAAAACCAGTAGAGAAGTAATTTCTACACCTACCCGAAAGACGAAAGGAAAGGATCAAGTTATCCGTCACTGTACTAATTGCGGCTATCACCATGAAAAAATAGTTATCACGAGGTATGGAGATTCGAGTAGTGGTGGCGGCGGTGGCGGCGGTGGAGGTGGCGGCGGCGGTGGCGGCGGTGGAGGTGGTGGTGGCGGCGGTGGTGGCGGTGGCGGTGGTTAATATCAACGGGAGTTACGCATCACAATCAAAGAAACCGGGTTTTTAGCTAATCTATGGATTATAAACGAAGTCTTTCGGAAAAAACCCGGTTTCTGGCCACCCATATTCCAAATATGACTTTTATGAGCATAACTCATGACTTTAATGAATTGACCTTCAAACAAATCTATTGAATACTGATTGTAGTAAACAAATTTCCCGTACATTTCCACTTAAAGCAGCTTAAAAACTATGACTAAATCACGTTGGCTTCGCAAGCTTTTACCCTTAGCAGCATCTTTCGCAACCACGATCGCACTAGCAGGCACTTTTGCCCCACCAACTCCCGCACAAACCAATCCGCCACCTCCCCAACCCCAACCAGTCCAACCAGCGACAGAAGAAGGTTTTACCATCCCGATTTGGATCTTTCCCGTAGGCGCAATGTTCTTTGTGTTCATGTTTATCCCCAAAATTGGTTGGACTTTGGGCTTAATTGCGATCGGCGAACGAGAAGTCGGAATTGTCACCAAAAAATTCTCCAGCAAAAACTTGCCATCCAGTAGATTAATTGCCCTCGATGGTGAAGGAGGTTTGCAAGCAGATACCCTGCCTCCCGGCTGGCATTTTGGTTATTTTCCCTGGCAATATAGCATCAAAAAAGAACCAGTTGTTGTCGTTCCTCAAGATGAAATTGGTTTAATTATTGCCAATGACGGAGCAACAATTCCTCCCGATCGCATTTTAGGAACAGTCGTCGATTGCGACAATTTCCAAAATGCCCGCAAATTCCTCACCAACGGCGGAGAAAAAGGAAGGCAGCTAGCCGTAATCACCACGGGTACTTATCGGATTAACACAGCCTTATTTGAAGTCATTACTTCAGCTAATGCCAAGCAAAAGGGTATGGAACCGTCGGAATTTAAAGTATACAAACTTGCTCCCGAGCGTGTGGGCATTGTGACCGTACTAGACGGCGTTCCCATTGATGAAGGTGAAATCGCCGGCCCCATAATTCCCGGTCACAACAATTTCCAAAAAGCGCAATCTTTCATCAAAGGTGGCGGGCGCAGGGGCTTGCAAGAACAGATAATTCTATCCGGTTCGTGGAACCTCAATCCCTGGTTTGTGCAAGTCGAACAAGTAAAAATGACCGAAGTGCCGATTGGTTATGTAGGCGTAGTAATTTCCTTTGTGGGGGAATCGCAAAAAGATGTAAGCGGGGAGGCTTTTACCCACGGGAATCTCGTCACCAAGGGCAATAAAGGTGTGTGGATCGAGCCGCTTTATCCGGGCAAACATCCCATCAATACAAAAGTGATGAAAGTCGAACTTGTTCCCACTACTGATGTAGTTTTAAACTTCACTTCACGGTTCAGCGGAGAACACGGCTATGACTCTAAGTTAAGTGCCATGAAATTGCTTTCTTTTGATGGATTTGGCTTTGAGTTGGAAATTTTCCAAATCATTCATGTCGGTACTTTAGATGCACCGAGAGTGATTTCGCGGCAAGGTTCGATGCAGAATCTAATTGACCAAGTGCTGCGTCCAATTGTGGGGAATTATTTCCGCAATTCGGCTCAAGAATATACCATACTCGATTTTTTGATCGCGCGGAGCGATCGCCAAGCAGAAGCAGGGGAACACGTGCGTCAAGCATTGCGCGCCTATGACGTGCAAGCAGTGGACACTCTCATCGGTGTGATTTCGCCACCAGCGGAGTTGATGCAAACGTTGACCGATCGCAAAATTGCCCAAGAACAGGAAAAAACCTACGAAGCACAGCGCAATTCAGAGTCCCAGCGTCAAGAATTAGTGCGTGCAACTGCGATCGCCAACATTCAACATGAGGTGGTGGGGGCAGAACAAGGCGTGAAAATTGCCCAATTAACTGCTAGCGCTGCGATCGAACACGCCAGCGGTGAAGCACAAGGAATTCGCCTGATGGGAGAAGCAAAAGCCGATGCTTATCAAGTTGGTGTCAGTGCTCTGGGGATTGAGAGTTACACGATGTTGCAAGCTATTCAGGCGATCGCAGATGGTAGCGTTCGCGTGGTTCCCGATGTCGCAGTCAACGGTAGCGGCGGCGGTGGCGGTTTGCTAGACGGTTTGATGGCAACATTCATGCGGAATGAAACCACCAAAAATGCAGATAAAGCAGGAGAATTACCTGTACTCAACGGACATAAATCGGAGCCTGTTCTTGTGGAATCAGTGGCTGAATTACCAATAGCAAAGGTTAATTCCGTATCAGTGAAGTCGCCGGAGTCTCTGAATCATTGACCAGTTGCTCAATCTGAGGATGTTGCTGAAGACGATATTGATTCGTTATTTGGTGACTTCTCCGATATTTGAGTTAATTTGTGCGGTTTGTAGAGAGGACGGTTGTCCTCTCTTATTTTTTTAGTAAAAATATGACTTTTATGAACTTGGATATGAGGATTTTTATGAAATCAATCAATGAATTATATGAATTGACTTTCAACGCTGCTTATTTGATGATGATAATAACCCAAGCTTGAAAGTAATTGGAGATAAAATCATGAGCAAAGCATCAGAAATATTAAAATTCCAAGAAATGTTTGGATTTTGGATAAATCTATTAGTTGGGGGAAGTTTTTTGATATTTGGTTTAGTTGCCGGCGGCCCTGGCTATTTATTTGCTGTAATTGGTTTGCTTTTGGTAATATTCACAGAAATAGAGACTATTACATTTGATAAAAATCTCGGTCATCTGACGTTAAAAAAAGAGAAGCCACTCATTTCCAAGACAAAAACTGTCAAACATTTGATTGAAGATATTTCAGGTGTGGAAATACAGAAAATTGAGGATAGTGAGAGCGTCAAGTATCGCGTCTGTCTGGTGCTATTTTCAGGCAAGCGTTCTGTCCCTCTAACTTCATACTTCAGCACTGGCTTGGGAGACAAGCATAAAAAAGCCGAAGTCATTGCCACATTTCTGGATATCAAAAATTACGGTCTTGAAGGCTTTCCCCGACAACAGAGTTATAGCGAAGAACTTCAATGGGAGACTATAGAGGAGGAGATTGTTCACTGGGAAACTGCAATCGCAAGTGACTCTAATGATGCTGATGCTCACCTAAAATTAGCAATAGCTTTGCTTAGCCAAGACAAAACAAAAAATAAAGAGCAAGCAATCAGCCACATAAGAGAGGCTGAGGCTCTTTTCAAAAGTCAAGGCTATGATGAGGAAGCAATGCAGGCTGGTCAACTTTACGGAATGCTTTATTGGGGAATGCTTGGAAAGTGAGGTTTCTTGTTCCCAGACTCTGGCTAGGAATAGGTATCTGGAAGCTTTGCATCCAAGCAATATAACAATATTGACTTTGCCGAATTCTTCACCGTTATTGGTGGCACCCAACGCTCAAATTTGATAGCTCAAAAAAACACAGGTACAAAACGATGAAATTTCTAGAGAGACACAAACATATGAATGGACTAAAGTTGATGATACTTGCTTTAAGTGCGATCGGTCTATCATCATGCGGAAATATATCTTCTTTGTCATTTCCACAGATGCGATCGGGAAACAAAACATTTGGTGATTGGTGTCGCGAAAAAGATTCTTTAAGTCCTGAGAGTAAACATACTGTTGATGTACTTTTAGCAAAAGCAGGGACTACTAAGTGCGATGCGGCTAATCAGAAACTTTCAAGTCTCACGGAACTCAGCCTCGATAGCAATGAAATCAGCGACATCGAGCCCTTGCAATCATTCACTAAGCTGACTAAACTCGAACTCAGCCGCAATTATATCAGCGATATTAGATCGCTAAAATCTTTGACTAAGCTGACTAAACTCGGCCTCAGTAATAATCAAATTATTGAGATCAAACCATTGCAATCCTTGACTAACCTAACAGAACTCAACCTCGGTGACGATCAAATCTATGACGACATCGAATCCTTGAATAACCAAATGTCTGTCAGGCTCATTGACAATAAAATCAGCGACATCAAACCCTTGCAATATTTGACTAAATTGACTCGACTCAGTCTTAGTGGTAATCAAATCAGCGATATCAAACCATTACAATCCTTGACGAAGCTTGAGAATCTGAGCCTCGGCGAAAATAAAATCACTGACATCAAACCATTACAATCCTTGACTAACCTGATGTGGCTCACTCTTAACAACAATAAAATCAGCGATATTAAGCCATTGCAATCTTTGACTAACCTGGGTAATCTCATGCTTAGCGATAATAAAATCAGCGACATCAAACCATTACAATCTTTGACCCTGTTTCGGCTAGGTCTCAATAATAATAAAGTCATCGATATCAAACCATTACAATCCTTGTCTGACCTGGATTATCTTAGTCTCAACAACAATAAGATACCTGATATTAAACCATTAGAATCTTTGACAAGACTGCGCTGGTTAGGTCTTGTAAATAATAAAATTAGCGATATCAAACCATTGCAATCTTTGACTAAACTGGAAGGACTCTATCTCAAAAATAATCAAATAAGCGACATCAAACCCTTACAATCCTTACTTAACCTGACTAAACTCGACCTTAATAACAATAAAATCAGCGATATCAAACCCTTACAATCTTTGACTAAACTGACTGAACTCGACCTCGAAAAAAATCAAATCAGCAATATCAAACCTTTGGAATCTTTGACTAAACTGACTCAGGTCAAGCTGGGTTTAAATGCCGTTGCCCTTTTAGGACTATCGGGAAATAGACCTTCCCCGTCAGTCACCCAGAAGCAACAAAAAGATACTCGACGAACATTTGCAGATTGGTGCCGCGCTCAACCTTTTTTGAGTCCCGAAGATAAATATACTGTTGAAGTGCTGTTGAAGGAAGCCAAGACTACTGATTGCGATGCCGCTAATCGGAAACTTTCGAGTCTCACGAAACTCAACCTCGATAACAATCAAATCATCGACATTAGACCGCTAGAATCTTTAACTAAACTGACTGAACTCGATCTGGGTGGCAATAAAATCATTGACATCAAACCCATACAATCCTTAACGAACCTGACTTATATCCAACTTGGCGGCAATAAAATCAGTGACATCAAACCCTTGCAATCCTTAACGAACCTAACTCAACTTTTTGTTCAGAACAATCAAATTAGCGATATAAAACCTTTGCAATCCTTGACTAATCTGACTGATCTCGGTCTCAGCGATAATCAAATCAGTGATATCAAACCATTGCAATCTTTAACCAAGCTGACTAATGTCGGCCTTTACAACAATAAGATCGGCGATATCCAACCATTGAAATCTTTGACTAACCTCACTCAACTCGGTCTTCAAAACAATCAAATCAGTGACATTCAAGCATTGCAATCCTTAACTAAGCTGACTATGCTCGATCTCATAAAAAATAAAATCAGCGATATCAAACCCTTACAATCCTTGACTAACCTAACTACTCTCAACCTCTACATCAATGAAATTACTGATATCAAACCATTGCAATCCTTGACTAAGCTGACTGTTCTCGGACTCGGCGACAATAAAATAGGCGATATCAAACCTTTAGAATCTTTGACAAAACTTGAATTGCTAGACCTTATGAAGAATCAAATTAGCGACATCAAGCCGCTAAAATCTTTGACCAACCTGAATAATCTCATCCTTACGAACAATAAAATAAGTGATATCAAACCTTTGCAATCCTTGACCAATCTTCGGTGGCTCGAACTTAATGAGAATAAAATCAGCGATATCAAACCCTTACAATCCTTGACTAACCTGATGTCATTGTACGTCCGTGGAAATCCGATTTCTCCCAAGATTTGCCCGATCGAGCCACAGTCTACCTGCGATTGGTGATCTTGAAATTCTTTATAGATCCAAAAATTAGAGGCACAAAATGATGACATTTATAGTTGCACACGAACACAGGAATTTACCACAGCCGATCGCACTTACTTGTAGTGTCATCATCGCCCTAGTATTATTATGAATTGGATGGCTTTATTAAATGCGATCGATAATGCCATCCCACAGTTCGGAAATAGGGCGTAATTTGCCTTCTTTAATTTGCCGTATCTGGAGGCTAGGCCTCCAAACAATATGGTAATATCGACCTTGCCGAATTCTTTAAGCAGTCTCGGCTCAAATATCTATGGGCTTTTACATTGAATTAGAATAATTTTTATGATAAACTGGAATCAGTCGATTAAGGAGAGAGTTGTGTATGATCGCGCAAGTTGAAACCAAAACCTACACGGCTGAAGAATATCTAGAAGCTGAAGTCAATTCTGTGGATCGGCATGAATTTATCAATGGGGAGATTATTCTGATGGCTGGCGGTTCACCGGATCACAATGAAATTGCCCTTAATTTAGGTGGGGCGCTGAAACTGGCGTTAAAAGGGAAACCATATCGGACTTTTAGTTCGGATCAACGGCTTTGGGTTCCCCAGCTTAATAATTACACTTACCCGGATTTGATAGTGGCGGCGAAACCGATCGAACTTCAATCTGGACGCACTGATACAATTACCAATCCTTTGCTGATTGCTGAGGTACTATCTAAGGGTACTAGAGCTTACGATCGCGATGATAAGTTTGCTGCTTATCGCAGTATTCCGAGTTTTCAGGAGTATTTGTTAATCGACCAATATCGGCTACAGGTGCAGCAATATTCTAAAACTGACGCGAATAAGTGGATTTTTTCGGAATATAGCTGTGCGGGCGATCGAGTTACATTAACCTCTATTCCTGTAGAATTTTCTGTGGCAGATTTGTATGAAAATATTGAGTTTGATGTAACACCAAATCCGGCTTAAATATCGAGGCGGATTTGGTTTGTATTGGAGCAGTTTTAACCGCCCACTCTGATTAATCGATCGCCCTTGAGTCCCTAGATCTCACCAACAGACCATATTTCGGGGCAAAAACCATCGCCAACACAAACAGCAGCGTTTGCAACACCACAATACATCCGCCCGTCGAACCATCAATGTGATAGCTGATATAAGTTCCCATTACGCTAGAAAATACTCCCGAAGTCATCGCAATTAGCGTCATATGGTCAAAATTATCACTCAATAAATACGCCGTAGCCCCCGGAGTTACTAACATTGCTACTACCAAAATAATCCCGACTGTCTGAAGTCCCGCAACTGCTGTCAGCGATAGCAAAGACAGCAACACGTAATATAGAAAAGTGATATTTAAACCGATCGATCGCGCGTGAGTAGAGTCAAAACAAAACAGAATTAAATCTTTGCGTAAAACTGCCAGCGTCACTAGGGTAATGACACTAATAATCACAGTTTGAACAATATCTGAATCCGAAATACCTAAAACATTGCCAAATAAGATATGCGTCAAGTCGATCGAACTTCTGACTTTAGAAATTAACACCAAACCAAAGGCAAAAAATCCGGTAAACACTAAACCAATCACTGTATCTTCTTTAACGCGAGTTTTTGCTTTGATAAAGCCGATCGCAATTACCGAACCCACACCAAACAAAAACGCCCCGACCGCCAAAGGAATATTCAGCACATAAGCAATCACAACCCCCGGCATCACCGCATGGGAAACCGCATCACCCATCAATGCCCATCCCTTCAAAGTCATATAGCACGAAAGCGCCGAACAAACAATCCCTACTAAGGCGCTGACTAAAATCGCCTTCACCATAAATTCATGCTGCAACGGTGCGACAAACCACTGAATTAAGTCCATTATTGCTCCTGGCGATCGACTTGAGTTAAACGACTTTTAGCAAAGGATAAATCACCGATCGCACCGCCAAAGGTACGAGAGAGATTTTCCTCTGTAAACACATCGGAGGTGTTACCATAGGCGAGAATGCTGCGATTGATTAACACTACTTGGTCGCAAAACGTGGTAATAGAGTCTAAATCGTGAGTAGAAACGAGAATTGTATGCCCCGTTTGCCGCAATTCCATCAGCAAATCAATCATCATTTTCTCGGTTTTGATATCAACTCCGGCGAAGGGTTCATCCAGCAGTAAAACCGTTGCTTGTTGCGCCAAAGCCCGCGCAAAAAAGGTGCGTTTCTTTTGTCCCCCGGATAACTCTCCGATTTGCCGATCGCGCATTGGCCACATTTCCACCCTTTCCAAGCTTTCTCGCACCGCTTGTTTGTCGATCGATCCTGGAATCCGCAACAGATTCATGTAGCCGTAGCGCCCCATCATCACCACATCAAAAACATTCACCGGAAAATTCCAGTCTACCTCTTCCGACTGAGGCACATAGGCAACCAGATTGCTTTTTTGCACTTGACGGATCGGCAAGCCATTAATTAAAATTCGTCCGGTGTTTGGCTTCACAAACCCCATAATTGCCTTAAACAGGGTTGATTTTCCCGCACCATTCATCCCCACCAAACCGCAAATTGTCCCCGCTTTAAGTTGCAGCGAGGCGCTGTGCAAGGCTACTTTACCGTGATAAGCAACCGTGACATTTTCAATGTCAATACTGATTCTATCCATACCAATTTCTCCAAATTACCAATTCCCTATGCCCCATGCCCCATGCCCCATGCCCCATGCCCCATTACCCATTACCCTGTAGTCCTTTTATCAAAGTATTGACGTTATATTCAAGCATCTTAAGGTAGGTTGATGCAGGGCCTTCCGATGGAGATAGGGAATCGACATAAAACACGCCGGCAAATTTGGCCCCGGTTTCCTTTGCTACCTGAAGCTGTGCTTCGTTGCTGACGGTACTCTCGCAAAATACAGCAGGTATTTTGTTGGCTTTGACTGTATCAATCACCCGTTCAACTTGTTTCGGTGTAGATTGCTGTTCGGCATTTACAGGCCAAATATAAACTTCTTTCAAGCCGTAGTCGCGCGCAATGTAAGAAAATGCGCCTTCACAACTTACTATGTAGCGTTTATCTGGGGGAATCGCTGAAATAGCTTGTTTGAGCTTTTCATCGATCGCCTCAATTTGCTGACTGTATTTTGTCGAATTCGCTTCATAGGTTGCAGCATTGGCTGGATCGGCATTTGATAAAGCTCTGCGAATATTTCTAACGTAAACCAAGGCATTTTTAGGCGACATCCAAGCATGGGGATTCGGTTTACCTTTGTAGGAATCTTCGGCAATATTAATCGGTTTAATTCCTTCACTCACAGTAATGCGAGGAACTTTAGGAAAACTGTTATAAAATCGAGTTGCCCAGCGTTCCAAATTCAATCCGTTATCCAAAATTAGACTAGCACCTTGCCCTCGTTTTAAGTCGCTAGGAGTGACTTCATAGCCGTGAATTTCCGCCCCAGGCTTTGTGATGGATTGAACAATTACTTTGTCACCAGCGACATTCTGCGCCATGTCTGCCAGCACCGTGAAGGTGGTGAGAATGACTTTTTTATCTTTTCGGAACCAATCGGTGGCATTAGGGCTAGAAGCTCGATTTTGATTGCTTTGAGGCTCCGCTGTCGTCTGAGTGTTGCACGCAGTGACGCACACTCCCAGCAACAGCCCCAATCCAATTATTTGATACTGTTTCCAAACGGGAGCGGAGAGGAGCGAGAAGGGGAAAAGGGGAGATGAGGGGAGAATTTGAGGATTTTTGGGCATATATTCCAAAATGCTAGCTAAATTTGCCACAGATTACGGCAGACAGCCCGATCGACTATCGCAGATTTTCATAATGTTTTCATTTTTTCAATTTATCACAGAATCGGGGAAAATGGCAGAATCACGAACAGTGAGGGTAAATGGGCGATCGGCTTTTTGGCCTAAACGCAGGCTTCGCTTACGCTCTGTTTATTCAGAGTTGCCATTTTCATTACTTGCAAAGTTATAATGCAATCAACGATCGTATTCCCATGCCAATTCCACAGATTGTTCTTGATACCAACATCATTGTTTCGGGCTTGCGTTCTAGGAAAGCTAGTGCTTTTCGCTTACTAGAATTAGTAGGTACAGGGGAATTTGATATCCATCTTTCCGTGCCATTGGTGCTAGAATATCGAGAGGTATTGTTGAGAGAGTTACCGAATCTTTATGTCAGTGCCACAGATATTGAAGATTTCATAGAATTTCACTGCTCCGTCGCCACAAGACATCGCATTTTCTTTCTATGGCGACCCTATCTACCCGATCCTAAAGACGATATGGTACTGGAACTAGCGGTTACAGCAAGATGTGATAGTGTAGTAACGTACAACATTCGTGACTTTTTTGGCATTGAGCGGTTTGGGATAAGAGCGATCGCACCTGCTGAGTTTTTAAGAGATATTGGAGCCTTGCTATGAGTAATTTGAATGTTCAACTTCCTGACTCATTGTACAAAGATTTGCAAGCGTTAGCCTCGCAAGATGGGATTTCTATCGATCAATTTATAGCGACAGCAGTTGCGGAAAAGCTGTCGGCGCTGATGACCGAAACCTACTTAGAAGATTTAGCAAAGCGAGGAATTCGCCAGAAGTATGACGCTGTTTTAGCTAAAGTGCCAGATGTTGAACCCGAACTCTATGACGAGTTCCCGCCAGTATAAAAATTCGATTTCACAGAGCCACAGGCGATTTTTTTGTGGAATGGAGGAGAAATAAAATATGCGTTAGAGCCGGAAAAAATCTGCGAACTATTAACTTTAAAATCTCGAAATCATTGCTACCTAGGAACTCAACCAAGTAATTGTATTTTTGTCGATCGCGAATGACAACGAAATTTTGGATTTTGTGGCAAAAGTTGGCAATTTCTCCGGTTCAATGCTATGAACAGGTATGCAAGCGCTGGGAAGAATTTCAACCCTCCCGGAAATCCTAAAATTTATCCAATTCTCCCAATGCCGAAGTCACAATCAATTTCTATTTCCAAAGTAACTCGCTACCAAAATGCAGCGCTGAATTACTATTTGGGACTGACAGATTCGCCCTATCTTCACTACGGCTATTGGAAAACTCTGCCCGTACCCGCTGAAGAACTCACCATCGGGCGGCTGCGTAACGCTCAGCAAGCTTATACGGATAAATTGTTAGATTTTATCCCGAAAGACATCAAGACTGTCCTGGACGTAGGATGCGGGATTGGGGGGAATGCGGCTTATTTGCTCGATCGGGCTTTTGGAGTCGAAGGCCTCGCACCCGATCCGTTTCAACAACAGCGCTTTCTCAAGTGTACGGGCGATCGCGCCATCTTCCACCTCACCAAATTTGAAGACTTCCAAGCCACCCATTCCTACGATTTAGTTCTCTTTAGCGAAAGCAGTCAATATATGTCTGCTGTCGATATAGCTAAAGGTGCGGCGGCGGTGCTCAATCCCGGAGGTTATGTACTTCTTGCGGATATGTTGCGATCTAATCCTGATTATACAGAAGGAATGTTTTCTAACTGTCATGTGGTGCAAGAACTGGAAACTGCATTGATGCAAGCGGGGTTTAATTTAGTAAAAGCTGAGGATATTTCGGCTCATATTGTACCAACAATTGATTTATATGTCGATACTTTCCGCAGGTATGGACTGAATACAATGATTTATGTTGCAGACTTGATTTCGATCGCGGTTCCCCCGATTCATAAAATTCTGCGTTGGATATTTCGCCGCTGGTTTAAGAAATTGGTGGTTGAAGGATTGGAGGCGAGTCAACTGTTTGAAAAGCATCTTTGTTATGAGATTCAACTTTGGCAGTTAATAGAAAAAGATGGAAGTGCGAATAAATTAACAGGTTCGTAGTAAGGACTTTAGTCCTTCTTCTAGGTTCGTAGTAAGGACTTCAGTCCTTCTTCCCGAAGACTAAAATCCTCACGACAAAACAGGTTCGTAGTAAGGACTTCAGTCCTTCCTCAATGCGGACTAAAGTAGGTTCGTAGTGAGGACTTCCTTCCTCAATGCGGACTAAAGTAGGTTCGTAGTGAGGACTTCAGTCCTTCCTCAATGCGGACTAAAGTCCTCACTACAAACCTGACTTCAGGACTTCCTCAATGCGGACTAAAGTCCTCACTACAAACCTATTTTACTTTAGTTATTTATGATAAATAAATGTCTCAATCAATCCTCGAATTCGATCGCACTTTTTACTCATATCCCTGCACTTCGCGATCGGCAATTCACGATTTAAGCCTGAAAATCCCCGCCGGGAAGCGCTGCGGACTCATCGGTCAAAACGGCTGCGGCAAAACCACCTTTTTCCTGCTAGCAAACGGCTTGTACCAACCGCAACAGGGAATCATTCGCTGGGAAGGCGAACCGTTTCGCTACGATCGCAAATCTCTCGTGAAACTGCGCCAACAAATCGGACTCGTCTTTCAAAATCCCGAACATCAATTAGTCGCTTCCACAGTAGAAGAGGATATCTCCTACGGATTGTACAACTTGGGTTTGGCAGAATCCGAAATTGCTCAACAGGTGCAACAGGCGATCGAGCAATTCAACTTAAGCGAACTCGCCCGCGAACCAATCCACAACCTCAGTTTAGGACAAAAAAAGCGCGTTTCCATCGCCGATATCATGGTACTCAAACCCAAACTGCTGCTATTAGACGAACCTACCGCCTATCTCGATCCGCGCCACACCAAACAACTGATCGGTTTGCTGCAACAAATTCACGCAGCCGGAACCACAATACTTTTAGCAAGTCACGACCTCGATTTCATCTATCGCTGGGCCGATTGGGTGTTTGTGATGGATTGCGGAAAACTGATTCTAGAAGGCACACCCGAAGCCGTTTTTGCTCAGCGGGATGTCTTGGAACAATTGCAGCTTGGCGTACCGCTGGCGATCGAGCTAATCGACCAAATCAAGGATCTCATTGACAAAAATCCTAACTCAAAACTGCCCGCCTTCGATGAATTGCAACAACAAATTTTAGACGCGCGCCGGCGGATTTAATAAGCTGATGACTTACGCACCCCGACTCCAGAAACCGGGTTTTTACCTTATTTGCCGACTCCGACGCATAATTTCGCAAAAAACCCGGTTTCTACCCTAAGTGCGATCGTACCAAATTTGCAGCGCCAACCGATGAACTTCGCGCCAACTAACATTATTAAGTCGAGCAATTTCCGCACAATCTTCGTATTCCGGCTGCACATTAACAATCGTTTCTCCAGACTTAGCAACTTTAATTTTAACTTCGCCGTACTCTGTTTGAACTTTCTGGATTTCTCGATCCAAAATAGTTCTCTGTTGAGTCGATCGCCTAATTCCCAGAGTAGTAGTCTCCCGAAACATCACAGCCTCGCAAGCATCCTGAAATTCAGGATGACAAATCACAGTCAACAACACCCCCAACCGCGACTTTTTCATCACAATTGGTGTAGTAAAAACATCCAGAGCTCCCGCCAAAAACAAAGCATCAAAAACATACCCAATCGCCTGCGGGTTTAAATCATCAATTTGCGTTTCCAAAACACAGACTGTTTCCTGCGAATTGGTAATTAGTAATTGGTAATTAGTTAAATCTTCCCTCGTTATTCCATCCGTTACATCCGTTACAAAATCCGCTGCTAATCTTCCCTCTTCCCTCTTTCTTACATCCGTTACATCCCGCACATTGCTCGCTGCCGAACCTTTCTTCTCCCCAATCCAGAGGCGTAAAATATTAGGAATTGCCAGATTTCGCGAACCTGCACCCAAACCAATTTTCAGAACTTGCATCGGCGGCGGCGGGCCAAAAGCAGAGGCGAGAGTACAGGCGATCGCAGTACCCGTAGGAGTGCACAACTCGCGATCGATCCCGTTGCTATAAACCGGCACTCGATGCGTTTCCCACAACCGCATCACAGCAGGCGTGGGCACAACCAACTTGCCGTGTGCAGCCTTCACCGTACCCGCACCAGTCGGCATCGGCGAAAAGTAAAACTCATCAATATCCAACCAATCCAAACCCAAACAAGTACCGACAATATCAATAATTGCATCCGTAGCCCCCACCTCGTGAAAGTGAACTTCACTGGCGGAGATACCGTGTACGGCACCCTCTGCATCTGCTAATTTGCGAAACACGGCCAAACTCCACGCTTCCACGCGCGCAGGCAATTTTGCAGCGATGATAATCTGCTCAATTTCCGGCAAATGGCGGTGATGAGTGTGGCCAATTTCCGCATCAGCTTCGCCGTGACTGTGAGAATGTTCTTCTCCATCATGATGATGGTGGTGGTGGCGCCTGTCGAAAGTCGGGGATTCAGTTTCCGAGGGATCGAGGGCGGAGTCAGCAGCCGGATTGTTTGATTTTAAAGGCAAATCTGCAGCTAAATCCACATAAAATTTAGTAGCTTGTTGAGTATTGCGGTGAACTAATTCGGCCCGCAATTGGTACTCAGTCGAAATGCCGAGTAAATGGAGTTTTTCGATTAGATAGTCTAAGGGAACACCCGCGTGTACGAGAGCTCCGAGGCACATATCGCCAGCAATGCCGGTTGGGCAGTCAAAATACGCTATTTTATTCATTATTAACAATTAATTTTCAACATTGATTGTTTTAGCACATTTGTCGATCGCCCACTTAGCCTGAAATATCTTAACATGGCAATTATTTACGGACTCCATCCAGTTGTACCCCAGAAAGACCGGATCGAGAAGATTACAAAAGCTCTCAAAGATGGGGCAGTGATGCTTTATCCCACAGATACAGTTTACGCGATCGGCTGCGATCTCAACTCCAAATCTGCCGTAGAACGAGTCAGGCGGATCAAGCAACTATCAAATGATAAGCCATTAACATTTCTGTGTTCCTCATTGTCAAATATCACCGAGTATGCTGCCGTCACCGATGAAGCATACAGAATCATCAAGCGGTTAATCCCCGGGCCCTACACATTTCTGCTACCAGCTACCAAATTAGTGCCCAAATTGGTAATGAACCCAAAACGCAAAACCACGGGAATTCGCGTTCCCAACCACCCGCTTTGCTTTACACTTCTAGAATCTTTGGGAAATCCAATTATTTCCACATCTGCTCACATTACAACAACTGATGATGAAGGTACTGCACCAGTGCCATCTGGAAAAGCAGAAAGCTTTGGCAAAGCTGAACTATTTGACTGTTTTTTAAAGTTAGTAGATATCATTGTCGATGATGATTCCGATCCGGGATATCAAGTTTCTACCATTCTCGATTTAACAGAAAGCGAACCGATTGTCCTTCGTCGCGGCTTGGGATGGGAAGCAGCCGCCGCTTGGGAACAAGATTAAAATTTGAGGGGTTCTTGCGCTTCTCCAACAGTCCGCCGGGGGTTCAAAACCCCCGTCTCATAGCAAAAGTCCTCTCAAAGAGGACTGCTGAATATAGCGCGGTTATGGTATTGAATTTAATTAAGGTCTGTCCTATATTTTAAAGGATTGAGAATTATCATAGGGGTAATCGCTATCAGTATATATTAAATATTATTTCGACTTTAATTCATCGCGACTTATGTTATTCAGCCCTAATTTCCACAGTCGTCTTAAGACGACTTCAGCTATGA
>RDYN01000115.1 GCA_004293365.1 Oscillatoriales cyanobacterium
ATTAATTGCGACTTAAATACTAACTCGCTTGCCTCACAGTCCGGCAGGGAATTAATTCCCTTCCTCCTAGCAAAAGTCCTCTGAAGAGGACTGTAAGATGTGTTGGTAAATGCTATTTTTTGGTCAATTAAGATCGACTTAAATACTAATCCACAGTCCTCTTTAGAGGACTTTCGCTATGAGACAGGGGTTTTCAACCCCTGTCGGACTATCGGGCTGTCGAGAGATCGAACGATCGAATTGTCGAAATGTCGGACTATTGGTTGTCGAAATGTGGGACTATTGGATTGTCGAAATGTCGGACGATCGAATTGTCGAAATATCGAAATATCGAAATATCGAAATATCGGACGATCGGGCTATCGAGAGATCGAGCAATCGCAATATCTGGCGATCGGGCTAAAAGAATGATAAAATATTTGGGTTTTTCATATGTAAACCCGCGATGAACAAATCGCCCTTTCCCTTCCAGCTTCTCACCGCCCTCGCTTTCTGCTACCTAACCGCTCCCCCAACATTAGCTCAAATCGTCCCCGATACCACTCTCCCCATCAATTCCACCGTTACCAACAACGACAATACTGATATTATCGACGGCGGTACTAAAGCCGGCAATAACTTATTTCACAGTTTTAGAGAATTTTCTGTCCCCACCGGCGGTACAGCTTTTTTCAACAACTCTCTAGATGTTCAAAATATTATTACTCGCGTCACTGGCAGCTCAATTTCTAATATTGACGGCCTTCTCCAAGCTAACGGCAATGCTAATTTATTCCTGCTAAATCCTAACGGCATTATCTTTGGTGAAAACGCTCGACTCAGCATCGGCGGTTCCTTTTTGGCAAGCACTGCTGACAGTTTGATATTTGCTGACGGCACGCAGTTCAGCGCAAAAAATCCCCAAACAACTCCTCTATTAACCATCAGCGTGCCAATAGGTTTGCAATTGGGAACAGCTAACCCAATTATCGTCCGAGGGCCCGGTCAAAATTTGATACCAGATGAAGAAACAGGCGCGATAGTCCGGGAAGATAACAACGTTGTTGGACTTGCTGTAGAACCGGGCAGAAGTTTGGTATTAGCAGGCGCAGATATCCAACTTCAAGGTGGCAATTTGACTGCGCCGGCGGGACGCATTTCGCTGTTAGCAGTTCGCAATGGAGAGGCCAGAACTCCTAACAACGAATCTCTGTTTACTTCCGATATTTTGCCTCAGCCTGCTTCCTCCCTTGGCAATATCGAAATGTCGCAAAAAGCAACTGTTGATGCTAGCGGGACGCGAGGAGGTGACATTCAGCTTGCAGGGCGCAACATCAGACTCACTGAAGGTTCGGCAGTTTTGAGTTTGACGAGAGAAGCAGAACCGGGAGGAAATCTCAGTGTCACCGCTGCGGAAGCTATCGAAATTATTGGCAGTCCTGACGGTCAACGCAGCGGTTTTTTGGCAGAAACTATCGGCGAAGGTAACGGCGGGAATTTGCAAATTTCGGCGCGCAATTTGTTGTTGCGAGATGGCGGACAGGCAACTACTTCTACATTTGGTGACGGTAGAGGAGGTAATGTGAGAGTTGATGTATCTGAATTCATAGAAGCTACGGGTACCACTCCTGATGGGGAACCTGGCGGCTTATTTGCTCAGACGGAAAGTGCCGGTGCAGCAGGAAATTTGACAATAAATACAGGCAGGTTATTTATTTCTGACGGGGCTTTGGTATCAACAACTGCTTTAGGCAGCGGTAATGCCGGGAGTCTTACCATCAATGCTTTGGAATCAGTGGAAGTCATCGGAATTGACACTCCCGGCGATCCGCCACTTTCGGCTTTGTCTTCTTCGACTGAAGGAGAGGGTGCAGGAGGTGATTTGACGATTGATACCAAGAGATTGATCCTTCGAGATGGTGCACAGGTGTTTACTAATACATCTGGCGCGGGGCAAGCTGGAGATTTGCAAGTGAATGCTTCCGAGTCAATAGTAATTAGCGGTGGCAACGAACAGCGAAGTGGCATATTGACACAAGTAGAATCTATAGCAATGGGAGACGGTGGCAATTTAACTGTTGCAACCCGACAATTAATAGTTCGAGATGGCGCACAAATAGGATCTGGTACCAGAAGTGCTGGTAAAAGTGGGAATATAACTGTAACTGTAAAGGATTCTGTAGAACTTGCAGGGACTTCAATAAGTCGTTTTCCTAGCGGTATATTTACTCAAGTTGATGAAGAAAATGCAACAGGAAACGGCGGCAATGTGACTGTCAACACCCGACAGTTGCGGGTATTAGACGGCGCCCAAATATCGGCAGGCACTCGCGGTATTGGCAGTGGCGGAGATGTTACTATCAAGGCTAGTGAAAGTGTGCAATTGAGTGGGGTTTCTGGAACTGTAGACCCTGAAACCAATAACCCTTTTACCAGCGGGCTGTTTGCGCGCACTCGCGGTTCGGGCAATGCCGGGGGCGTCAACATTTTTACCGATCGCCTGACAGTACAAAACGGCGCAGAAGCAGCCGTTGATGCGCGTTTTGGAGGCGGTGACGCGGGAAATTTGGAAATTCGATCGCGCGAAATTCGATTGCTCAACGGCGGCGTTCTAACGGCGGAAACGGCTGTGGGCGAAGGCGGCAACATCCGCATCAATGCTAGCGCGATTCAGATGCGCGATCGCAGCCGCATCTCCACAACCGCAGGAACCAGCGATAAACCGGGCAACGGCGGTAACATTAACATCAAAACCGATACCCTTGCCGGCGTCAGAAATAGCGACATTTCCGCTAACGCTTTTGAAGGTTTGGGCGGTAGAATTGCGATCGACGCCCAAGCTGTTTTAGGATTCCAAACACCAAGCCGACAAGATTTAGAAACTCAATTAGGAAATAATTTAACTCAATTTGACCCGCAAGATTTGCCCAGCAGCGACATTACCGCGATATCGCGCACCAACCCCAATCTCAGCGGCACCGTCGAAATCAACACACCCGATATCGATCCGAGTTCCGGTTTAATAGCCCTCCCGCAGCCGGGAGTTACCGCGATTATCCAAAACCCTTGCAATCGGGGAAGCCGCAGCAGTTTTGTGAATGTCGGGCGCGGCGGTGTGCGCCCGACTCCCAGAGAAATTGTCAGCAATTCGGGGGCAAATTCGGGTGATAATTTGGAAACGGAATTAGTGGAGGCTCAAGGATGGGAGCGAGATGCTGATGGTACGATTAGGTTGGTGGCTCGATCGCGCAACGTGATACCTTACAGCAATTGGCAAAATCCGGTTAAGTGCGATCGATAAAAACCCCAAAGCCTGCCTGAATTATTTCGTTTTTCCGACAGTCCGACAGGGGTTGAAAACCCCTGTCTCATAGCGAAAGTCCTCTAAAAGAGGACTGAGATTCCTTACATTTTTAGTCATATTTCCCAGACAATTTATGTCATATTTCACAGACAATTTGTGTGATATTCCACAGTCGGTTTTAACCGACTTTTGCTATGAGGCGGGGGTTTAAACCCCCGCCGGACTGTCGTACAAGCGCGCGGTAAAATCGATCGCACTTATGTCACATTCCACAGACAATTTATGTCAAATTCCCCAGTCGGTTAAAACCGACTTTCGCTATGAGGCGGGGGTTTAAACCCCCGCCGGACTGTCGGACAAGCGCGCGGTAAAATCGATCGCACTCCTGTCAGATTCCACAGACAATTTATGTCAAATTCCCCAGTCGGTTAAAACCGACTTTCGCTATGAGGCGGGGGTTTAAACCCCCGCCGGACTGTCGGGCAAGCGCGTCGAAAGTTGACACCAATACCCTGTATTAAATAACCCATATCCGCATAAATATTCCCTAAATCCTGCGAAAACAATGAATACAAAAAAATGGAAAATATCGTTAATAATAGCAGCAACAACAGCATTTTTATGTAGCTTGCAAATACCTATTACAGCTCAAATTCCCAGAACTCCCAAAACCAACACCCAACTCACCGCCGCCCAAAATCTCCAATCAGCGGGACTTTACCGCCAAGCTTGCAATAGTTTGCTCCCAGTTTTAGAGCTTACCAATTTCAACTGCCAAACCTTAATTGACAATCAACTATCTCCCACAGAAAAAGCGACTCTTGAAAAATTGCCCAACACCGAAATCAGCGCATCGGGATTGAGAACATTAGGCGATGTGCTGCGCGTGACTGGTGCTTTGAAAACTTCGGAGATTATGTTAAACCGCAGTTTGGCAATCGCCCAAAACTTGCAGTTAAAACAAGCTGTCAGCGCTGCTTATCTGAGTTTGGGAAATCTCCAGCGCGCGATCGCCAAACGGCAAGAAGATATCCGCAAAAATGCTAAGCTTAATTATGCCCAAGCTTTGAAATTTTACGAAAGGGCGATCGCCCTTTCTGCCCAAACCGAACAGTTGCAAGCTAAATTAAATAAACTGAGCCTGCTTGTGGAAACTCAACCCGACTCAGATATCGGCAATTTATGGCAAGAAATCAAGCCAACCGTTGACAATTTGCCCCCCACTACTGAATCCATCTACGCTCGCATCGACTTTGCCGAAAGCCTGATTTGTTTGAAAGTGCAAACAAGGGATTTGGACATCGATAAAATCTTACTACCTTTGCCGCCCGCAGTCAAACACTGTACTTTCCCAACCAAAACTAAAACCGCAGCAAACCCGGAATTAATTTATATTGCAAAACTATTGGCATCCGCAGCAAAAGATGCTACTAAATTAGGCAATTTGCAAGCCGAATCCTATGCCAAAGGCAGTCTCGGCGAATTGTATGAAATCACCGGACAACTATCAGACGCCAAACAATTAACTACCGAAGCTTTAGGCATTGCACAGTCAATCCAGGCGGCGGATATTGGCTATCGGTGGCAGTGGCAATTGGGCAGATTGACTGTGAAAAGTAAGGGAGAGACCAAAAGTGCGATCGCAGCTTATCAAACATCAGTTCAAACACTCCAATCTTTACGCAAAGATTTAATCGCCGTCAATCCAGACGTGCAGTTTTCCTTCCGAGACAATGCCGAACCAGTTTACCGCGAACTCGTAGATTTACTCGTGACAACCGAGGGAAATTCTCAACCAAATCAGGCAAATTTAGAACAAGCAATTCAACAAATAGACGCACTCCAGCTAGCAGAAATTGAAAACTTTTTGCGGTGCAATTTATCTCCTACTATTGCGATAAATAAAATACCCGACAAACAAGCAGCGCTAATTTATCCAATTATCTTAGAAGACAAAATAGCAATTATCTTTCAAGTACCGGGAAAGCCGCTAACCTATCGCGAAACTCGCGTACCTCGCAAAACAGTAGAAACTACTCTGCAACAACTCCGAAATAACTTGAGCGAACGAGGATACAACCTTGAAGTAATAGCTGATGCTAAAAAAGTCTACCAATGGTTGATCGAGCCGCTGAAACCAGAACTCGACAAAAATCCTCAAATTGAAACCTTAGTATTTGTACAGGATGGCGATTTGCGGAATATACCGATGGCGGTGCTTTATGATGAAAAATCAGATAAGTATTTAGTAGAAGATAAATATGCGATCGCCATTTCGCCGCAACTCACACTTTTTGCACCTCAACCGCTACAACAAAAACTCAAAGTCTTCGTCGGCGGTATCGGCCAACCGCAAAACATTGACGGTAAAAACTTTGAAGTCATCCAAAAAATAAAGGAAGAATTAGAAGGAATTAGCAAAAAAATACCCGCAAGTCAACCCCTCCTTGAAGCCAATTTTACCAAAACCAATATTCAAAATCAACTCCAAACAGGCAACTTTTCCGCAGTACACTTAAAAACTCACGGCGAATTCAGTTCAGATCCCGATGAAACGTATATTGTGGCTTACCAAAAACGGCTCAAAGGTCAAGATATCGCTAGTTTAATCGAAACCGGTACCCAAGAGCGATCGACTAATATTGAATTGCTAGTTTTGAGCGCTTGTCAAACCGCATCGGGAGACAACCGAGCAGTTTTAGGACTTGCAGGAATTGCGGTGCGTGCGGGGGCGCGCAGCACTTTGTCAACTTTGTGGGAAGCGCGGGATGCGCCGAATACCGAACTGATGGTACAGTTTTATGAGGAACTGTCAAAACCTGGAATGACGAGGGCAAAAGCGCTGCATCTGGCACAGAAGTCTCTCTTTGAAAGACATCAGGCGGCGAATATTTGGGCTACATACATTTTAGTTGGTAATTGGCTCTAAATTCAGAGGACTGAAGTCCTCACTACAAACCGGTTCGTAGTAAGGACTTCAGTCCTTATTCACCACAACCGGGCCCGCTAACGGTTCTTGACTTAACTCTTTTTCCCCAATAGATTCTAACAATTTATTCCAGTCTCTTCTCAATTTTTTATCGGTTGGTGAAGCCAACAACAAATTGCCCAAACGAGTCAGCGAATCGTACCAAATATCAGGTGCACCTGCGTTAATCAGGCGCTCTGTTTCAGCCGTTGCGGCTACCTTTTGCACCCATCCATCTACAGCCAAATCTGCTCGATTATTTGTATTTGTCTGGCAGTATATTCTCAAATACCAATGATAGAATTTACCCTCATTTAAAGCATAATTGGCAGATTCAGGCAAACTAATATTCACAATGCCAGGAGTTTTAGGTAGCTGGAAAGAAGCTTTGTAAATCAAAGTCTTCTCGTCTTGAGTCACTAACACAAATTCTCCATTTTTTATATCTTCGGCCCCATAGGGTATGTAAAACCAAAAAGTAGGATAGGGAGAAGTTGTCACACGGTGATTTTGACGGGGTGCTAAAAAAGTTAGTAGCTTATTGGTTCTTTTGCAGGATTTATAAGGGTCGAGTCCTCCGCCTGGTTTAGTATTAGAATCGGGAGGTGTGCTAGGTGTTTTCGATACTTTCGATCCTGCCCCTGGTTTCGTGTTTTTGTCTGGTGGTGCGATCGGTGTTTTTATATCCGGCTTTCTCTGGGGTTTGGCGTTTTTTGCGATCGCAATTCGATGATTTTTGACCAAATTATTCTCTGCTACAGTAGTCAGATTTGCCGGATTTGCCAGCCCTGACGCAGAATCGATCGCCAAAATGAAACCCAACACTAACTGCCACTGCATTTTACACATAAAAACCCTCTTCTCTCCCAGTCCCTCGCTCGCTCGGACTTTGCTTGTGTAGACGCGGCTTCAACCGCCGAGAAATCTGCGAGATTTCAAGCGCCGAGGCTAATTAAGATCGATCGTACACAAACAAGATACCACCCGTCGCCACTAAAGCCAAAACCGCCGGAACCAAAGGCATCCAGCCACCGAAAGTCAAAATTACCAAAGAACCTTGGTACAGCACAAAAATCATACCACCGCTAGCGATCGCCAACACCAAGAGCGATCGAGCACGCCAAGCCAACAGCCCGCCCGTCACAGCCACCAGCCACACAAAAACAGCATCTCCCCACTGAAACCCTTGGAATTGCGGCAAAACCCACAATAGCGGCCTTTTATCAATTACAGCGCTGAGAATTTGACTAACCATGTGAGCGTGAATCCAAACTCCCGGCATTTTACCATAAGGAGTATCAGATTCATCCCTCGAAGCTTGCGAAGTATGACCAATTAAAACAATTTTATCTTTGACTAAATCAGAGTTTATTTTCCCTTCTAATACTTCTTGAAGAGTCACTTTAAAAGCTGGCTTGGGGTTGGCGCGGTAGTTGAGCAATATTTGACTGACTGGCGCATTTAAATCTTGATAACCTCCAGTTCGACTTGCCAATCTTTTGAATGTAACATCACCAATTCGCCACTCTTGATTGTTAGTTATCTGTGATTTTATTCCTTGATTTTCCAAAAAACGCAAAGCTAAGAAAAAGCTGAAGCTCTTGGAAATTTTACAATTGTTAGTAAAACTAGAAAGATTTGGTTCATAGGAAAGAGATTGACGGCGAATACTACTACCTTTTTCATGGCGCAATTCATCGGGAGTCAAATCGCTAAAACCAAGTTGATTGGTTAATTTAGCCTGAGACAATTCTGGCGGCGGATCGAAATTTTTATCAGTAGAACCGTAGCTACAAACAGTAATAATATTGGGATGGCTATCGAACAGGGAGATTAATTGCTTTCGCCCAGGCTCTCTTGCCGAATTTCGGTGCATATTTAAACCAATTATTAAAGGTTGAAACTGCTGCAATTTGTCGATCGCCTTTGCTAGAGTAGCATCATTTTGGGGATAGCCGTACTTCTCGGCATCCTTGTTTGTCACTTCCACTACCAGCAACCGATTGTCGATTAATTCAGGTTCGCGCTGGCTCATTAGTCGATCGAGCATTGACAGTTCCAACGGCTCCATAACCCCCAGAAAGCGCGCACCCATCACAGCCAGGGTACACCCCGCACTCGCCAAAATCACCGACTTAAAACGCGAAAAACCCTTAACCTGGGGTCTTTTTGGAGCGCTAGAAGCCGCAGTTAAATTCTCCGCAGCAGCAGGCGAATCCGGCGGCAGTAAAAAATCATTCCAAACTGCAGGCTTCGCAGCCGGATGCTGCCAAATTACAGGCAACCAACTAGCACAAGGAAACTCATTTTCTAAAACCTGTAACCTCAGTCTAGCTTCCTTCTTAGCTGCATACAAAGACTTACCAGCTACAAACTCTGTTAGAAAATACTTCAGAAATTCTTGAGCTATATAATCCGGCACCAACTCCCGCATCAAAATCATTTGCGGAATTCTCTGAAAATCATCTAACTTTGTAGCCAAACCCAAGCCATCGCAGCAGTTAAAAATTGCCAATTGCAAACCATTGTCCACCGCTTTTCTCAAGCCAATCCACAACTCATCAATTGTCAAGCTGTCATTTTTATTAATATAAATCTTGCCAGTGCCATTTTCAGTTTGTCCGTGACCAGCAAAAAATATGATATCCCAATGTTGTTCCCACAAATCATCAGTAATTTGCTTGATATCTGGCTCCACTAAAACTATTACTTCCGCATGATTCGGAGATATCTCTTCGAGGGTTTTACGGTCTTCTTGCACATTAATGTCATGGCTATTTCCCAGAATTGCTAAGATTCTTACCTTGGATTTGCGTACTGGCTTCTGGAATTGATTTGTATTTCCAAAGTTTAATTGACTCAGCGATGGTTCGGCTTTGGGGAAAATTTTAAATAAATCCCACAATTCCCAAGGTAGCTTGTGCAAATTCGGATCTTCGGTACGAATTAAAACCCTAATATCTTCATCAACATTCAATCTCACTGACAACCGTTTATCAATTTCTCGAAACTCTTCTGAGTTCAGCCAAGCATTCATCGCCGCTGCCACTTCTTCACCAGACTCCTGGCATCTTTTCAGAGAACTTCTGATCTCTACTTGTTTTATCTTCACTCGCCAAGATATTTTTCTTGAAGGAAAAGTTTTTTTATTGTATGACTTTACCAAGGAGTATTTTGAAGGAAAAACAATTTTTCGTTGGTGTCGAGAAGCCGTTCCCAAAGAACGATATTTTTGATTCCAGTGTGTTTCAATTAGATCTGCTAGGGCAGGATTTGCAGGCAAACTTTTGGTCAGATCGTCCGCAGCCTCGCCGCCATCTTCTATGATTTGCAAGGTGACTCGAAAACCTTGGTTCCGCAAATCACCATCTAATTTGAGATAAACTAACTTGCTCATAACATACACCCCCTATGGATATTTGATGGCTATATTGAAAATGAAAAATTTCTAATTGTGCTCACATCACCCAAGGCGATTTTCACGCTAAAGTCTTCTCCGCGTTCGGCGCTAAACTTAAATACCAAGCTATCGGTTTTATGGGCTCTAGCTTGTATTAAACTTTGGCCTAGATTGTCTAACAAGAGCAATTGGAGATTTTCGGGTAAATAAGTTAATTTCTCCCCAGAAAAGACCTCTACAGAAATATCTAACTCTTCCTGATTCGTCTGTGTTATTTCTACTATCATTTTTACGATTTCACCGTCTGCCACCTCTAGATTTGTCCACCTTTTAACTGGAATGTTAGCGCCAGAAGTAGGGCTTTTATCTAATGCTTTGTTACTATTTCTGAAGGCAAACTGCAATTCTGGTTTTGACTCGAACATGGTTTGCACTGTATGCCAACCGCTATCGAAAATATTGTCCAACCATTGACTGAGATTTACAGGCTTGAGCTCGTCTAAGTATTCTAGCAGGTTGTCGATCGACTCCAACTCGCTAAGTGGAACTTTTTCTCGATCGCCATTTTTGACAAATCCCAGCAACTTCAGATCCTGGAGAGATTCGGCCATCTCCACCGCAATGTAACCGATTCTGTCCGATCGCACTTCTGCCGGAATCGAGATACATTCTTCACCAGCGCTTACCCAGCGGCATTCCAGCTTACCAATACCTTTGACATCCAAATCCGCAACATCCATGAATTTCTGGACTACAGGATTCCAAATATCGCTGGCGGCCAAATCAGTGTCTATTTCCATACACTGAAAGTACAAATTGACTGCGTGCACGGCCAAAGCATTGAGATAAACCCGTTTGGCTTTTTTTGGGTTACTTTGTTGCTGTGCAAGGGTTTGAGCGCTGCGCTGCGCTGCTGGGGCGATCGGAATTGTCAAAACTAAATCAACTTCTGTGTTATTCATGATCCATCTTTGTTTTTGGGTTTTTAATGTCCTACAAGTATTCTCTGAATCGGGGCGTAAATTTCTCCAAAGACCTCCGGTAAAAACTGCTTAAACTTGAAACACTTACTCGCAACTCTGCGGATATATCCTCCCAACTTACATCTTCTATCTCTCGCTTGACAAGCAACAACTGAAAATTGACGTGGGGGTGCTTTCTACTCACTTCGCTTTTGAAAACATCGCCCGGATCTTCTTCAATCATGTCGATGAGAGCTTTTGCGAGTCGTTCCGATTCATCTTCCGGTTGATTTGGGTGTTGATTCAAAAAAAAATTCATATCTTTGTAGTATGAACGTTTTAACTCGCTGCGACCTATAACTTTAGGCGTAGCTTCTTGAAAACATTTAATCATCAAGAAGTTTACCCACTGACTGACCTCTTTGTCAGGGCGGTAGTTATGAATCTCCCGGCAGATTCGCAACATCAAGTCCTGGTAGGATTCATCACAAATTTCCTGATAATTATCCCAGCTAAAATTTAGATTTCGGGGACAGTTAATGATTTTATATCTTTCAATTTCCATCACTAATCTGGTAACAGCTTTCCGTCGCCCTACAGTTTTAGGCTGGTGATTTTGAGCAGCTATGGCTAGCTGTTTCAGCCGATCGTCAATTTCATCCTTACTAGGCATCTCTTGTTCCAAGGTTACTCAGAAAAATAGTCTCCAACCAGCTATGCAAGCCGCCGGGGTTCAGCGAATGCTCCGAGAGCGACTTGCGCCGGCGCTCTCGCCGCCATATCCCCTGCAATGCCTTCTATTTGCCTATCTGTCGCGATCTGCGATTTTTATGCAAAACTCCTGCATAATTTACAAAACTTTACATAATTTGCGAATTTCTGGGTACCAGGGGCGGTCGTTGGTGCGTCAGGAATCAGGCGGTGCGGGCTTTTCAGCCGATAGGGGATGTTTGGCGTTGGTGTTGAATGCTATAATCGCGATCGCCAGCACAGTTAATTATTTGCAGGAAGCGCGATCGGCAACGGAGCAGGGCGATCGCACTCGGAAAAAACGCTTTTTACTGCGCCGTCAACGCCCCAAAACCATGCACCACAAATCCCAGCAGCACCGCCAAAAACTCGCGGCTCAGAAAAAAATCAAAAGAGCTATTTTTTACTGTTTGACAGCCATATTTTTCTGCTGGAGCACCGCGAACCTCGCTACAATTGCCCAAAAGCCATATCCGGGCGGGCTTCAAGGGCAAGAAATGAGAGAGATTCTCGATCGCGGAAACCTCACCGAAGCCGTCACCCGAATCGAAAAAGACTGGGAAGAAGACTATCAAAAATACTTTGAACAAGACTTTGCCGCCCGGGATAAAACCGCCCAATCAATATCAAAAACTCTCTCCCGCCTAGCAGTTCAAACCAAGAAAAAACCAGCTTTAATTTACGCTATTCCGCGTACAGACCAACTAGAACTAATCTTAATATTGCCCGATCGCCCGCCAATTAACCGCAGCGTCCCCTCAGCCCAAAAAGACAAACTGGTGCCAGTCGTCCAAGCATTTACCAGCGAAATCACCAAAGTAGCACAAATTAATACTACCAGCTATCTAGAATCAGCTCAACAACTTTATCAATGGATAATTGCACCGCTAGAAGCAGACTTGAAAATAGCAAAAATTGACACCTTGCTGTTCTGCGTCGGCGAAGGTTTGCGAACGGTACCCCTAGCAGCAATGCACGACGGCCAGCAATTTTTGATCGAAAAATACAGTATGTCGCGGATTCCGGCATTCAAGCTGATAGACATCAATTACGCCGATCTCAGAAACTCCCACGTCCTAGCAATGGGAGCAGAAAATTTCTCAGAAACCGCGAACAAACAACCGCTACCGGCTGTTCCGTTAGAATTAAGTGCGATCGCCCGACAGTGGCCTGGTCAATCCTTTATCAACGAAGATTTTACCATCGTCAACTTGCAATCGCAGCGGCTGCAACAAAGATACGGCATCATCCACCTCGCGACTCACGCGGAATTCCGCCCGGGAACCCCAGATAACTCCTACATTCAATTTTGGGACACCCAACTCAGATTATCTCAAATGAGAGATTTGAAATGGAACAATCCGCCGCTGGAACTGTTAGTATTGAGCGCCTGTAGAACAGCCTCGGGAGACAAAGAAGCAGAACTCGGATTTGGCGGTTTAGCGCTGCAATCGGGAGCAAAATCTGCCCTCGCCAGCTTGTGGTACGTGTCAGATGCGGGGACTCTGGCGCTGATGACAGAGTTTTACCAGCAGTTAAAAATCAGCAAACCTCAAGATCCTCCAATCATTAAAGCTGAAGCTCTCAGACAAGCACAAATTGCTGCGATTAAAGGTAAAGTCACGATAGAAAATGGGCAATTGCGAAGTTCTAGGGGGGAAACTCCGCTGCCGCCGTCAATCCCCAAACTCGAGAGCAAAAATTTATCGCATCCTTATTATTGGGCTGCTTTTAGTACGATCGGCAGTCCTTGGTAATTGTGGGGAGAAACAGGCTTTTCGGCCTGTTCCACAATTGGAAATCTGTAGGGAAACGGCATTGCCGTGTCCGGCGCGGGACTCTACGGATTGCGATCGTCCCGGATCGCGCTTCACCCGAAAGACCGCTCTTAGACTCAAGTCCCTGTCTAATAGCGAAAGTCCTCTCAAGAGGACTGATGAGTTCTTCAGTCCTCTTGAGAGGACTTTTGCTTTGAGGCAGGGGTTTAAACCCCTGCCGGACTGAGGGTTTAACGCGATTGTTGACACGACCCAAGGCCAAGCCTAAGTCCGACACGAGACTCTACGGATCAACCGATATTACCGATGAGGCCCGCCCATTTTTAGGCTTTCGATCGCTTAATCAGGACACTAATCACAAGTCCGGGTTTTGCCCCTCGCTGCAACTTACTCCAATCGCCGACGGCTGCGAATCCCAGCCGGTACAAGATGTGGATGGTTTCTAACACGGCTTTTTGGGAACCGACAACGGTTATCTGCAAGACTTCCTGTTCGGATACTGGTGTACTCAGTTTGGCGGTAGCTGTCCTTAGCTGTTGGTCGCAGCTTTGGACAGTGCAACTAGATTTTCGGGCTGCGCTGGCCGCTTCCTCTTCGAGCAAAGCAACCTTAATTTCACAGCGTAGCGGCTTGTGGGGCCGCCGTCAATGGATTTTAGATTTTAGATTTGGGATTTTGGATTGAAGAATTGCTCTGTTTGGTAAGTCGATCGCTCTTGGATGGCGCTAATTGTACGCAACAATATAGCAACCGCCACTACCAATATTGAGATAAATATATAGAATCAATATATGCTAAGACCCTTTAGCATAAACAGTTTGATGCTCGTACTATGTAACTGTCAGCGGTCAACTGTCAACTGTCAACTGTCAACTGTCAACTGTCAACTGTCAACTGTCAACTGTCAACTGTCGATCGAGCCTCTTGACCGACGCAGATGATAGGCTATAAAACATAAAGTAATTCAATATCTGTAGCTGTCGCTCAACCAACCACCACCAACCTGTGACAAATCAAGCGGGAGCCTTCAAGGGGAAACAAAAATGAAAAAATTAGAATTTTTACTACAGAAAGAGGGCGATCGCGCCTGGTTGCCCCTAGAAACCCCCGACGTGGAAATTCTAGAAGGCAAATATCGCGTCGTGGCGCGCATTCAGCACCCCAACACCGACATCGAAATTCGCATCATCCACACATCCTTCGACGAAACAGCCCCCCAGCGGAAAGTCCAAAGCAGATCGGCCCGCACCAACCCGGAAGGATTAGTCGTGATCATTCCCTACACTCGTCTCAAACCGGGAATGTGGGAACTCTCCTGCTTGCCAGATCCCAACTCAGAACCAGCAAAATCTTGGCAGTACGGCGTGCAATTAGAAGTATTGCCCGCAGAATCGGAAACTTCCGAGCCCCTACCCGCGATCGACTCCTCCGAAGCCGCCGCTTCCCCCTCAGCCTTAGAAAACGCATCACCGGTCGATCGGACACCAACCCAAATCAAGGCCCCACCTCCACCTCCACCGCAGCCGACCAAAATCTACCAATTCCCCCTTCCCCAAACGCCTCAGCCGCCGAAACCCGCAGTCAAACTCGAACTCGAACTCGTGCTCGATCGAGAAACCTTCATCACCCAACTCGGCCGCCCCTTAATCATTTCCGGCAAAATCGACATTCCCCAACCACCTCAAAAAATCAGAATAACACCACCTCCCATCCCCGAATCCCAACTTCAAGAACTCCAAAAACTCATCGGTTCAGCACAACTGCAAATTTACCTGCGAGACCCCCAAACCTCACAAATACTCGCCCAAATCGAGCAGCCGATGCCAGAACAAGCTCCTCCCTGCATCTTTGCCTGCGTTACCTACATCCCACCCGACTGCAAAAGTCGCCTAATTTTAGGAGAAGCAATTCTCAGCAGTGGCGGTGTAACTTTAGCCACCAAACTATTCACAATTACAGCCGGTTTAGAACACCTGCTAGAAGCAATTAAAGACGATTTCATCGAAGAAAAACATCAAGCCGAACCCTCTCCAACAGCACTCAGACCACCTCGAAAAGAAGTCCATCCATCCTTCCTCCGGGTAGGACAAAAAGGCTTAGATCTGCCATCTCCCGCAGCAGCCACAACTGCAACCAATGAATCTGTAACGAATGAATCCCTACCCCCTCAGCTAAATTCCCGCCAGACTCCAAGTGCGGGCGGCCTAGAATTGCCAGCATTCGGTAACAAACTGCCCGACAGCAGCCGATCGCAATTGCTCTTTGAAATCACCAATTCGTCTAGAACATCCGCCGGGGCGATCGACCAACCAACCAAACCCTCAGACATCCCAACTACCCCAGAAAACGCCGAAATAGGGGCGATCGACCAAAAACCCCAAAACACTCCCGAACCAGAAACACCAGCCCCAGAACCTACGCCACCCCCCTCACAAAAGGCATTTCAAACCTTAAACGTCCAAAATAGATTCTGGTCGCGACTGAGTTCCCTAGCCAGCACCGGCGAATCCCCCGAATGGCTGAAAGCAACCAGCCTGTCGCCAACTCCAAAAGCCGCCCCCAATACCAGCGAAGCCATAACAGTCGTCGAAGAAAGCAGCCCAACTGGAGTGCAACCAGCCATCAGGGAAACCATTTCCCAACCGCAACCTACTGGCCCGGAAGCGAGAGAATTTGTGGTGTTTGACGAACCCCCGCAGCCGAAACCAGTGGCCCAAAAAACCATAAAAGTCGAACCAGAAGCAACTGGGCTAACTCCCTACATTTTGTCAGAAGACGAGTCAGTACCGATGCCGATCCTGGAATTGCCGCGCGCCCAAATCCTGGCGGGCCAGGCTGTAACAGTGAAAGTGCAACTACCGGAATTAATGCCGCGGATTTATGTAAAAGTTTGGGTATTCGATCGGCAAACCTACCTAATTCTCGACGGGCCGCGCTGGATTACCGAATTTACAGCTACCGGGTTAGGAAATATGCGATCGAGTATCGAGTTAGAGATTCCCTACGGCTGCATGGAAATTGAATTTGAGGCGATCGCCGTGGAAATGCAAACTCAGCGGGAAAGTCACAAAGTCAGCGTTCACCGCCAAGTTTTACCGCCAGCGGCGCCCAC
>RDYN01000116.1 GCA_004293365.1 Oscillatoriales cyanobacterium
TCAAGCCTATGGATTTGTTAATTTCGACAATTTTCGAGATCGACTATTAGCTTGCTTTTCTAATTAGCTTTTCTTATCACCGCAAACCCAGAAGACCCGTTATTCGCGGCATCGGCAAAAATATCGTCGCTGGATGTCATCGCAGTCTGTCTCGCTTAGTTGATAGCCAGAGCCTAACCAAAATTTATAGCTATGGCTAGTTGCTGGCTGAGTATGCTTAGTGTATCATTTAAGAAACCGATGCGATTATGGCCTTGTTGTAAAAAGATCGGGCTATGTGTAAAGAGTTTAGGGTGCAGACACAGACGCGGTTAGCAGGCAAGTATAAAGTTTTGTAACAAAACGCCAAATTTTGCATAAAAGTTTGGGTGTGAATCCGAAATATATGTAGGTAGCGATGAGTTGCTTGGTACGAGAGCGAGTTGGTACTGAATGCTACAAGCATTTTGGTCTCTATTTGTGGTGCGTGCGATCGGGCAGTACACGCTTTCCTCGCTTGGGTTTCGTGTTTCGACGGGCGATCGAGCCCGAAGGTGTCGGGAAGTCAATCAATAAGCAATGTAGCTGTGGAGATAGCTTTACATACTCGGATTCAACGAATATATGCTGAATAAATTTCGGATTTTATATGAATGGACGCGACGATTTATAGTAACTACGTTCTCTCAAGAATCTCCTCCGCAATCGCCCAGGAAAAAATTTGAGGTGCTAGGTTCAACACAGCAACCACCTGTGGTACGGCCAACAGTAACTCGTAGAAGTGGCAGGTTTGGGAACACAACTTTAACCCGACCGAAAGTATGTCCGATTTGTCGCACTTCTGATGATTCCCGACCAGGAAATATCACAAAGTTGGATAACGGTTCGTGGAAGTGCAAAACCTGCGATCACACATGGAGAAGTTAGAGATGAGTACCAAATTTTCTATTAGTCAAGTTACTGATATTGAAGAAAATCCTTTTGATCGGCAAGAACGGATTGCAGGATGGGATCAACAAAAACTTAAAGATGCCCATGTATTTGTTGTCGGAGCCGGAGCCATTGGTAATGAAACGCTGAAAAATCTTGCGCTTTTAGGAGTTGGCAATATCTACATTGCTGATTTTGACACAATATCTACCTCGAATTTGAGCAGAACTGTATTGTTTCGGAAAACAGATAAGGGGAAGCTGAAAGCAGAGGTTGCAGCGATGCGAACCAAGGAACTTGCTTTGGAAGAAGATGTAAGCATTCACTATTTTCATGGAGATGTTGTCTGGGAATTGGGAACAGGGATATTTCGCTCCATGAATCTGGTGCTGGGCTGCTTAGACAACGTAGAGACACGATTTGCAGTTAATAAACGTTGCTGGCTGGCTAATACACCGTGGATCGATGCGGGTATCTACGAACTTGGTGGTCATGTGACAGTTTTCGTTCCTCCTGAAGCACCTTGTTACCAATGCGGAGCGACAAAACAGCAGCTAGCAGCAGCACGAATGCGATACTCTTGTGACGATTTCAAACGCACTCGGTTTGAAGAAGGAAAAATGCCGACTGTACAAGTAACATCGTCTATTGTCTCTGCTATTCAAGTGCAGGAAGCTGTAAAGTTTCTGTGCGGTCAAAAGGTTGAAAGCGGCAGAAAAATCTATTTTCAAGGGAAGGTAAATGATTTTGACATCTTGACTTTAAATAAAAATGATAGTTGCTACGGACACGCTACTTATCCCGAAATAATCTCACTCCCATTGACCAATTCCATGTCATTACAAGAATTTCTGGAATTCGTGTCCAAAGACGACTTATCAGGTGCGGGAGCCACTCTCGATTTTCGTTCCGATCGCACATTTGTTCAGTCTGTATCGTGTAAATCATGCGGTATAGAAATTGAATTGAACAAGCCAAGCTTTCGGATTTTTGATACAGAGACTATCTGCAAGAACTGCACAAGTAAAGGAGGTGATGTAAGTGAGGCTAGTCGAAGCGAGCAGGTATCCGCCAAACGTACTATATCTGAGTTCAACCTAACTCAGACAGCCGAAGATTTGTTAAATATGAGCCTTTGGCAGCTAGGTGTACCACACCGCCATGTTGTTGCGGTATACGATCCAGAGCGCAGGTACAAATACTACGAACTATCTCTGGACAATCCATTCACTCAAGTTTGATTTATACAGGAAAGTAAAAATGGCAGACGTTAACGTTAATTTCGTTCATCCTACAGATGGCAGAATGATGACTGTAAATTTAGATGACAGTATTACTGCACAAGAAGCAGTTGCCGAACTAATCACAGCTAGTTTTATAACTCCAGACCGTCAAGGCTATGGATTGGCAATTAAAGGTGGCAACATGATCGAACCCGGTCAAACTTTCCGTAATGCTGGCGTGCAAGAATCAGAAAAAAATACTATTCGTGTTGTCCCTGCTACCGATGCAGGAATTTAAAGGAGAGCAGAGATATGACTACACCTCAAGAAATTCGCTTAATTCGTTTGAAGAACGACCACAGCGAAATGGTTAATATTAGGGGCGATTTGATCCAGTGGAAGGCTGTTAGGGGCGATGCCCCCTATGTTGAAGCATACGAACTAACCGTGAAAGTGCGGACAATTATTAGCTCAACACCCAGCTATCGCAATGAACACGTAATTTCCCTCGAACTATCAGAGGATTACCCGAATCGTCCGCCATTAATTAATATGCAAACCAGTCCGCCTCCTTACCATCCAAACTGGTATAGTAACGGCAACTGGTGCTATGGGACTTGGGACATTTCTGAAGGATTAGGACATCATGTAATTCGCATGATCCGCACTTTGCAGTTCGATCTGGAGATCACAAACCCTCACAGTCCTGCAAATAGTGATGCGCGAGACTGGTTTTTGAGTAAGAATACAAGTGGTTTGTTTCCCTGCGATCGCACAAATCTTCCCGATCCAACCAAGTCGAGATTTACAATCCAGCCTGAGATCAAGAAAAAGTTTCAGATTCAATAGCAACTTCAAATTACTCCTCTCTCAAATTATTGCAGAGAGGGGTGAATCAATACGGTGATAGTAGTTTGGAGAGATATATGGAAAGGAATTCAGAAAAAGAGGCTGCAATACAGCGCTCTATGCCTAATGTTGAAGTCCCCGCTATCAAGTTTATGTCCTATGAGAAAATTCTGTACGTTCAGATGAATATCAAGAGTTTGGTAATGATGCCTACCAATTTACTTCGTCTTTATCAAGGATTTTTATTTGCAGTTGAGCCAAGAGGCATTTCTTGGCAAACTCCTCAAGGAGAAGGGGAAATCTCTTTCAATATTCTTTTTGAACATCCAATAATTGAAAATAACCTACCTCAAATTCGATTGGTAGGTGATTTTCCCATTATTTTTCATCCTCATTTCACGCAGTCTGGAATATTCCGCAGAAGCGGAGAATGGATTGATTACATTGATGGAGATGCGCCAGAAAAAGATATTGGAAGCTATCTCTTGCGAGTAGCTCGTTCTCTTAAATATGAAGAAGGCTATGTAAAGCCAGATGCTAAAAAAATTGCTAATCACGAAGCAGCTAAATGGTACAAACGCGAGCGTAATAATGGGAAATTACCTACTGACAATGTTCAATTGCCCAGTGGCAAGACATTTCAGGTGGTATCGGACAGGAATGTTCAAAGTCAGAACAACCCTAAATTTCAACCAACGCCAAGCAACGAGTCCGCAAACAGGGTTAAGTTTGAGATCAAGGAGTCTCAGCCTCCATACTCTCCTGCTGAAACAAAAAAGACAGATTTGCAAACTGTCCACTATTTTAGCTCAAACTTCAGAAGGGAGCAAGGTTCTTCTCTTGGTTATGAGTTTTACTTAAAAATGGATGCTTTTAATACAATTAAACAGCATATTGCTTGGGGATATACAACACACGAAAATGTTGTCGAGCAAGGAGGCATTCTTTTGGGTCATGCTTTTCGCAATCCAGATACAGATGTTGTCTATGCAATTGCCGAACAAGCAATTCCAGGAAGACTAGCCAGAGGTAGCGCTGGTTATCTGGAAGTTACTCACGAGACATGGAAAGAAATGCTTGACTATGTGGATCGGCTTGGTACGCAGCTACAGGTGATTGGTTGGTATCACACGCATCCAAATAATTTAGATGTTTTCATGTCAGGCACCGATCGCACAACGCAGGAGCGTTTATTTGGAAATGATTGGCAGTTTGCGATTGTATTGAACCCGCACAAGCAGATATGGCGTGCATTCTATGGCGCGGACTCCTGTGAGTGCAGAGGCTATGTGCTGGCGAGTAATGCACTGTCCCCTGCTTCAAATCAATAATAAGTTTGAATTATGAGTGTGCATATCCATGAGGTGAATGAGAACAGACATGAAAAATTTCTCAGTGAAGGACGCAAAGACCCGTTTACCAAGGATAAACTAAAGGCTGGCGATCGCATTGTTTTCTGTGCTGGATGTAAGTCAGCATTCCTACACAGCAGTTGGGAAGCTATGAGAGGTAAGCATTGTAACCAAATTGAAACACTTGCTGACTTTCCTTATACCCCTAGATTGGGGGATGTAACAAAACTACAGCAAACAATCCAAGTTCTTACCAACGAGAGTACAAGCCAACAGGGAAAAATCAAAGTTCTTGCTACTTTATGTTGTTTATTCACAGGACTAATAGCTGTAATAGGATATTTTGTCTACGATCAACACCAACGTATTAATAACCTTCAATCGCTTAATCTGGGCAAGGGAAGTCAAATTTCAAATCTGGAGCAGCAAGGCGAACAGGTCAAACAAAAACTCTCGACATTAAATAACAAGTTAACCTCAGATAACTGTCGCAACGATAGCTCGCAGCCCAAAAATATTGCGGAACAAGTTACTTTTTTTGAGACTAAGCTTGATTGCTTTGTGAGAGAACATCAAGATTTAATAAATGAACGAGATTCTTACAAAAACGAACGTGATTCTTACAAAAATACCCTGAGTGGTTATCCATATTCTCTGCCATTGGGTTCTGAAGTTAACTATCGAGGCGAACTGAGTACGAGTAACCAGGAATCAAATCCCATTTTGTATCGACTTTATGTTCCAGATCAAAGTCGCTTTGATATTTATCTCCAAAACATGGAAGCAGATGGAGATTTTGAAATACTTGATTCAAACGGAAATCGTGTTGAAAATTCAAGAAGTACGAATACAGGCTCGGATGAATTAAGAAACTTTAACTTGTCGTCAGGCACTTATAATATAAAAATTTGGAACCATAGCTCAGATAGATCGACTTACTTTATATTAAGAGTATACAGACAAACACTTTTTCGCGAGATAACGCCTTCGCCCTAAGCAGGTTGCAGAACAGATTTCTGTGCAGTCTGTTTCAAAAGTGATGTTTTTAATTACACTTTAATATAACCTAATTTTCACTTTTTTATTATTAAACTTATTTTACTATTTGGTCGCGATCGCTTTTTATGAAGATTTCATTTGACCGATCGCTTCGTAAAGTAAAGTATAGCAAATAAATTCTAGATGCAAACTAGATCCAGTACGTGCTGAATGGGGACTTGTGGAGGCGTACAGTATAGAAGTTGCCGAACCGGCACACCGATCGCCCGATCGACCGCCAGCAATTTGTTACCCTAAAAGTAGAATCGAACCTCCCTCAACTGCATCCCATGAACAACGCCTCTCCCCTGATTCAAACCGTGACTCCAGAACGCTGGGCCGGGTTTAGCATGGACTTTATCGGGGCGGGTTGCACAGGTTTGTTGGTCAAAAACGGCCGCGCCGTGCGTACCCTGAAATCCGGGCGCCATTTCAGCTTCGCCCTTCCCCTGCTGGAACAGTGTCAAATTGTCCTCGTAGATACCAAACTTCGCAATTTGGACGTGCAGTCCCACGGAGATTTTTTGTCTAAGGATAGATTTTTAATTGATGCGACTTTGACGGTTATTTATCAAGTTATAGATCCGAAACGGGTAGCTTTGGAATTGTCCGATCCCATTGCGGCTTTAGCAAGTGCAGTTAAAGATTGTATGGGATTAGCGATCGGGCAATTTTCCTTACAACAGCTTATCACTCAAGGTCGGCTGTTGCTGCGCCAAAATTTGCTCGATCGCGTCCAAGACTTTTATCCCCTAGGTTTTAACTTAGAAGACGTGCGAATTGGCGATGTCAGCTTCCCGGAAACCAACGGAGTGATTCGCCAAGTTGAGGGAATGAGTGCGCGACAGGAAGCAGAAAATTCGGCCGCCCTGCAAATGAGAATTGCTGAAGCTGGCCGCCCGATCGCGCCTCAAGCTCCCGTCCAGCAGTTAAACTTAATTTCAGGTCATTCTCCGGCGAGTCTTCCGGCTTCTGAAACAGCAGCATCATTCGATCGCGATTTGCAACAACTGACAGAACAACTAGCCCAAAACAGTCTCCCACCTGCGAGAAATTCACCTTCACTTGCACCGACGGTACTCGCCAGCAGCGATCGCAAAAACACCGCATACTTAATCTACAAGTTTTCTGGACAGGCGATCGGTTTAACGGCCAATCCTTTTACAATTGGACGGGAACCGACTAACACTTTAGTATTGCAAGATCCGCAAAGTTCCCGCTACCACGCCCAAATCCGCCGCGCCACTGACGAAGTTGGCAAACAGCGATATCAACTTCTCGATAGCGGCAGTTCCAACGGCACTTTTGTCGGAGGACAGAGGCTGGCTGCTAACGAGCCTTTTTGGTTGGCGAACGGTTGCGAAATTGCGATCGGCGACCAAAAATGGGTGTTTCAAGATGGGTGAAAAGTGCCCTTTTTTCGATCGAACTTAACGCTCTGTCCAAACTCGGAGTACGGGTATTTAATGATACTTTAATTGCTTTATTGTACTTAGATTGACTGTAGGGCGATCGGTGATAATACTGGCTGTGAAAATCGGATGCTGAAACGCATACCGAAATGAGTATCAGGCTGAACTCCCGTGAATACAAGGGTTAGGGAAAATAGGCTACAGAGTGAACGTGTATTTTGACTGAGTTTTCATCATAAAAATGTCAGTAATTTGGGCGATCGACCCCATCGTCGAGTTCAAAAAGATTCGGTGTCAACTTATACCAAAAAACTGTTCCTTAGTGTACCATTTTGTTTGTTCAAATAGGGCTGCCCCTAACCCAAGATATTTTGAGTTTCGATGATAAAAACATCCGCAACTCTCGCTATCCACCCCATCCACAATGTTAAAATAAAGGTGTTATTTTACACTCAAGAATATTCCTTGCAGAATCGTTTGAGAATACCATTGAGTTTAAATTTTGCCAAAAAAAAGGTTTATTTTTTCAACCCGAAGTGCAAGGTGCGTCGCTATGAAATTGTCGATCTTGGTTTAGGGATTCTCGATGGATCCGCACCCTACAACTAAAAATCGACAATGTGACAGCGACGCACGTGGGTTTTTCAAGAACCCATCCAAACAAACCCAACAATTATAGGGGGGGGAAATTGGTAAAAAAGGTATTAAGTCGCCACAAATCGCTGATACCCAATTCCAAATACCTCGGAGTAGAATTCTCTTCCCAACCCTAGGGGGGATATCTCCACAAGCGTTTTGAGCGATAATTTGTCAAGATTGAAAATATAACGAGAGGACAACCCCATGAGCTTTTCTATACAATCTGTTTACAACTGGTACCGCGACACGATCCGCAACCCCAAGTACCGCTGGTGGATTATTCTGGGAACCCTAGCATATCTGGCGAGCCCGATCGACATTGCGCCGGATTTTCTCCCGGTAGTCGGACAAATTGACGATGTGGCGATCGCAGTATTGCTGATTTCCGAAGTGTCCCAAATGGCGATCGACTATTTTAAATCCCGCCAAACAGAGACAGCATCAGCATCCGAACCAACCAGCACCTATTCAGAAGGTACAGCCCGCACCGTAGATGTAGAAGCCTCTTCTGTGCAGTAGTTGCCAAAAATAACTGAATACTTTACAGCTTTTTGAGAGTGAGTGGGAGCAGAAGACATCGGCTCCCTTTTGCATGGGCGCTGCTAAACTCAAAAAGGGCGATCGAACAGGTTCGTAGTGAGAAGGAAGAGTCCTTCCCAGGTTCGTAGTGAGGACTTCAGTCCTTCCCAGGTTCGTAGTGAGGACTTCAGTCCTTCCGAGGTTCGTAGTGAGGACTTCAGTCCTTCCCAGGTTCGTAGTAAGGACTTCAGTCCTCATAATTTTAGGCAATAAAGGAGGACTAAAGTCCTTACTACAAACAATCGAACATGATATGATTTTCACCTTAAGGAATAGGTGTTAACAGCAAATTTTTATTTATGCAGTTTAGCGACATAGTAGAGAAACTTAACTTAGCCAACAACCACAGCCTCAAAGCCTCCTGCGCGGACGATCGAGAAATTACAGGCCCCGCCCCAGTCGATGAAGCCGCATCCGGTACGATCAGCTACATAGAAGGAGCTAAATTTGCCGATCGTGCAGCCACCACAAACGCTTCAGCCTTAATTTTACCCTTAGATGAAGGCCTCCAAGCTCAATGTGCCGATCGCAACATTGCTTGGATTTCCGCAGCCGATCCGCGATTGCTATTTGCTCAAACCATCGGCCTTTTTTACCAACCATTTCGCCCACCATCCGAAATACATCCCTCCGCCACAGTTCACCCCGAAGCTGAAATCGGTGAAAATGTCAGTATCGGCCCCCACACAGTTATTCAAGCAAAAGTCAAAATCGGCAATAACGTTTGCATTCATCCCAATGTCGTAATTTACCCAGATGCGGTAATTGGCGAAAATACAGTTTTACACGCTAACTGCGTCATTCACGAACGTGCTCGCATCGGGGCAAATTGCGTCATTCACAGCGGTGCGGCGATCGGGAGCGAAGGTTTTGGGTTTGTGCCGACAGCCTCCGGATGGGTGAAAATGGAGCAGTCTGGGTGCACGGTATTGGAAGAGGGCGTTGAGGTGGGCTGCAACAGCACGATCGACAGGCCAGCAGTCGGAGAAACCCGCATCGGCCAAAATACAAAAATAGACAATTTAGTACACGTAGGTCACGGCTGTCAAATCGGGAAAAATTGCGCTTTTGCGGCCCACGTCGGCTTAGCAGGCGGCGTACAAATTGGCAACAATGTAATTTTGGCCGGTCAAGTAGGAATAGCCAACCAAGCTAAAATCGGAGATGGTGCGATCGCCACAGCCAAAGCCGGAATTCACAGCGACGTGCCCGCAGGTGCGATCGTGACGGGGGTGCCAGCAATTCCCCACAAACTATTTCTCAAAGCCGCTGCTGTGTACAACCGCTTACCCGAAATGTACCAGTCTCTCAGACAAATTCAGCGCCGGATCGATCGCTTTTGAAGTCATTAGTCCTTAGTCATTAGTCCTTAGTTATTAGTCCTTGGTCATTAGTCATTAGTCCTTAGTTATTAGTCCTTAGTCATCAGTCATTAGATATCTGCAATAATTCTTGTGGAACAGGCAGGATGCCTGTTCAAGACTGGCTTTTAACTCCTATGTCTATTAGACATCAGTCATCAGTCAACAGTCAACAGTCAACAGTTAACAGCTTTCCAGTGTTATGGTTGCAAGCCCTTAAATGTGGAATAATATAAGTTACCTGCGATCGATGTCGCCATCAATACCAGCAATTGTCAAAATAATCTTGTTTTTCTCAACTTGGGTAGTTTTGTGGCTTCCTGCTGCGATCGTGCTGGCGATCGCCCTCAAATGGCATCCACCCCAACCCCTGGGAAACAAAAAACTACCTTTACTCGCTTCCCTGTACCTGATTGTTCCCTTCATTTTATGGGCGACAAGTTCGCTCGAAAATACATCTTTTGCTAACTGGGGTTGGGATTGGCAACCCGCAGTTTTGATGTCATTACTGCGGGGATTGGGATTAGGAATAATCAGCTTAGTAATTTTATTTAGTCTACAATTAACCGCAGGCTGGATCGAGCTACAAAAAAGCGAAATTTCCACCGAAACAGGCGAAACAATCATTAATTTTCCCGCTTCAATCCTGAAGCCTTCAACTCTGGTGACTCTGTTATTAGCAGTGTGGATTAGCGCCACAGAAGAGTTAATCTTTCGCGGCTGTTTGCAAAATCTACTCCAGCAAGATTACTCAATACTAACCGCAGGCGCGATCGCCAGTTTTATTTTTGCGATCGCCCACCTAATTTGGGCTGCCAAAGAAACTATACCGCAACTCCCGGGATTGTGGCTGATGGGCGTGGTTTTAACCTTAGCCCGCACCGCCGACAATGGAAGCTTAGGATTGGCGATCGGACTCCACGCCGGATGGATTTGGGGTATAACTACCGTAGATACAGAACGAGTAATTAATCAAACCAACAAAGTACCGGAATGGATTACAGGAATAGCAGCAAAACCCCTCGCAGGTGCGGCCGGAATCCTGTTATTGCTAGCAACAGCAGCCGTACTTTTGTTAATCTAAATAAAACTTCTTGCTAACGATCAATCAAAGGTTTGTAGTGAGGACTTTAGTCCGCATCCACTACTAGGAATTTCCTTCCGAACGAGGGAACCTATTCGATCGCCGTCCTTCGCTCAAACACGATATCATATCATGTCGATTCTTGCAATCTTAAGTAATACTAAATCCGGGTTAGCTACCCCTTTACGATCTCAGAGACGTAGGGTGCGGATCCACGAATAATTCTCGCCCTCAACCAAGCTGCCAGCGAGCGACGCACCCTACAATTTATAACGGGGATGAATAGCCCGGATTTGGTATATAGCGGTTCTCAAAAAAATGAGGTATGCTCTATGCCCTATGCCCTATGCCCTATGCCCGACTCCGGCCCATGCCGGATAGTACCTCATCTTTCTGAGACTCGGCTATAAATCACTTAATTCAACCTCAAACAGGCCCAGACTTAAGAAACCCGGTATCTCAAAGAAACCGGGTTTGGGATGTTCTATTTTTAATCCACTAAAATCAACAAAGCCATCTCTAAACTATTTTCCAATTACGCTGCATCGCGGACAGGAACCGGTTCAGATTTTTTTTGGGTGAAGTGTGCCGGGAGTACAGATTGTCTGAAACATCTCGATATCGATCGCAAATATCCCACTTCTGCTTGAAGAGAATCCAGCGTAGAAAGACTGTCAACTAATTGCTCAAATTCATCAGCAGTAACTCCCGCACTGTTCAAGACTTCTTCGTTGAGCCGCCCGTACATTCCTTGCAGGAGGAGTTCGATAATTTCCCTGTAGTCAGAAATTTCTGTTCCGTAACCTTGCAATTTCTTGGGATTGACTCCCCACTGCAAAATCTTCAACAACTCTTCCGGGGAACTCCATGCAAAAGAGGAAGCAATCACTTCTTTTTCCGCTGCGACTAGAGCGTGCTTGATTTGCACTTCCGGCAAATCTGGAGTGCTGATTAAGTTTTCCAGGTTCGACACTTGTCGCTCTAACACGCGCAAAGAAAAAGGAGCTAATTCTACAGTTACCATGTCGCCAGCATCATCAATCCTTCTAAAAGGATCTTCCTGAACATTAATTAGCAGATGGATGTCTGTAGGTTTGCTCCAGTCAAACTGTCCGAGGAAAAACGGTTCTTCGTATCCCGGCAAAAGTCCTTGAAAATAAATCGGCAGATTTTTGCCGGATTCAAGAATTTTATAAAGAGCGACTTCCAAGGTTTCTGTCGGCCACCCGAGATTGCTGACGGCGACAATTTTCAGTTTTCCGGGAACTGATACAATCATTGCGTTCAGCAATAAATGTATGGCTTCGACAAGATTTTGAGCGGTGACGTAGCGGTGGGGAGCGTGAACGTTGACAGTTTTACTTTGCTCTACTTTCTTCGACATTTGCTCGCAGAACAAGCTATTTTCCAACATATGAGTAAAGCGAACCATCCCATAAGTGACGTTTCCTGCTTGAGCTGAAGCGGCAAATTGCCATTCGGCTAACTTTTTGGAGGCGGCGTAAACTTCGGTTGTAAAGTATCGAGATGTTTTGCCGGTGGAAGAGAAGACGCAGTTTTCTATACCGTATTCTTCGCACAGTTGGATGACGTGTTTGCATCCTAACAGGCTGGTTGTCACTGTTTCTCGGATTTGGATTTCAGCTAGTCCGGGTTGGCGTTGGGCTGCTAGGTGAAAAACAATGTCTGGTTTTTCTGCCTCAAATATGTGTTTCAGCGCCTCGAAGTTGCGAATGTCGGCGGCATAGAAAGTTACTGCACCTTCTTTGTTAAAGTGCCCGATAGTTTCTTCGGGGTTTTGACATCGAGCTTTGTCTGCGGAAATGATTTTGGTGGCGCCTAGTTCGAGGAGTTTTTCGATTAAGAAAGTGCCGACGCATCCTTCTCCGCCGGTTACGAGAATGGTTTTTCCTTTGATTTTGCTGCTGCAGGCGGATGCGTACAGGTGAATGCTGCGATCGCGCACGTCGGTAAAAGGTTCGCGATCGAGTTGTCCGTCGGCTTGATAGGCTGCGATTAGCTGTGCGGTTAGAGTTTGTAGAGCTGCTAGGATTTCAGGATCTTGCGGTTCGGGGGAACCTGGGGGAACTAGGCGCTGGATGCGATCGATTATTGCGGCTTTGCTGTTACCTTCAAACATTTCTGAGGGGTTAGACGCACTCTTCATTTTCTTGGCTCCTGTAAATTGTAGAAATACGGCTGCTGATTCAGAGTTGTCAAACAGATTTTCGAGGGACAAAATCCTTAAAAGTCTACTTGGTCTGAGGATTTTTCTTCTTACAGAAAGCGACTTAATCGGAAAGACACGCGCTCGGCTATCCTACTAATTACTTGTATTAAGCCTACTTGTTGTAGTTTTATTAAGCGCTTGTTTAACCTGCTGGCTTTGGCGAGCGGCAAAATTAAAACTGGATCTGTCAAAAATTTGTCACTACAACTATAAACTGAAGTTGCAGCCTGTTGGCAATACTAAAAATATACCTTTACTATTTCTTTGCAATTCTCTGCGAATTTTCACGCCATTTTAAAGTTAATGTAAAGCGAGCTTGTTTAATAAAACTTAACAATAGACTTGAGATAATTTTACTATTTAAGCCGAATGTATTTCGGGGTACTAAATACAGTTAAGATTTAAGTAAAGATAGCCACAACAGCGCCAAATATGGCGCTAGAGCCGAAAATATTGCTACCCATATTAGTAGTTAAACAAAAGAATGCAACTGTCGGTTAGCGATTGAAACCCATACACAATAAGTCATTCCCAAGTTTTTAATCTCAAATCTCAAATCAGAAATCTCAAATAGTGTTAATGGGTGGGGTAGCCGTGCTGTGCCTACCCCTGTATGTTGCTACTAGGCGCGAACGCTCCGTTCTTTTTTGCTACCTTCAAAGTCGCGAGCCGACCCAACTTCGTAGCCTCCTGTCCGCAAGCGGCGGTCTAAATCGCTGGCTTCGGGAGAAGTTTTTGCTGCTTCTTCGATGGTGACTCGGCCTTCTAGTACGAGTTTGTAAAGATCCTGGTTAATAATCTGCATTCCTTCGTAGGTGTCATGTTGCATCAACCGGAAAGCTTCATCATCGTCACCTTTCATTAAGTATTCGTGCATGGCTGGCGTGTTCACCAAAATATCGTGAACTGCGACGCGGCGGTTGTCAACTGTTGGTAACAAAAGTTGGGCAATTACTGCTACTAAAGAATCGCAAATTTGAATCCGCATTGCCTGCTGTTCTTCGGGCGGGAAGAGGTTCAACAAGCGGTTAATAGCGTTGATGGCGCTGCGAGTGTGGAGGGTTCCTAATACTAAGTGACCTGTTTGAGCTGCTTGCAAGGCTGTATTGATGGTAACCCGATCGCGCATTTCCCCGATCAGGATGACATCGGGATCTTCCCGCAAAACTGCCCGCAAAGCCTGCTGGAACTCGTGGGTGTGCAAGCCCACTTCCCGCTGGCTGACCAAGCATTTTTTAGAAGGGTGGATAAATTCGATCGGGTCTTCAATTGTAACTACGTGCTTCTGTTCCATCTGGTTGAGGTGGTCGATCATTGCAGCTACTGTTGTCGATTTCCCCGAACCGGTGGGCCCCGTAATCAAAATTAATCCTTGCGATCGCAAAATGACCTTTTTGAGAACTTCCGGCAACCTCAGGGAGTCGATAGTCGGTATTTCTAAACTGATCAACCGCAATACTATGGCGCCGCCGCTGAGGGAATCAAAACAGTTTAGCCGACACCGCACGAAGCCTGGATAAAAAATTGCTGAATCAAATTCCTTGGTAGCTGCAAACTGTTTTCGCTGTTCGGGGCTGAGAATTTCGGCTAAGTAATGTTCAAAAATTTCTGGTGTGACTTTGGGGTGGCTGGTTGCTACTTGCATGACGCCCCGAATCCGAAATCTCGGTACTTGGCCGACTCGAATGTGAATGTCGGAAGCTGAGGCGGTATGGGCATCTCTGACCATTTGTTCGATCGTGCTTACGGGAGTTTCAACAGCCCGCTGTTGCTGCTGATGCTGCTGATGCTGCTGTTGCTGCTGCTGCGCCGGGGCGGGTGCAGCAGGCGCCGGTGGTGGTGGTGGTGGCGCGGGAGTTGCAGCCAAGGGGGGTGGCGGTGGTGGTGTGCGGCGGGCTTGAGCGTCGGGTTTAACGGGTGTAGGATTGTTTAATGGGTTCATTTTTTTGTCTCCAGTCAGTCGATTTTAGATTTTAGATTTTAGATTTTAGATTGACTCGCAGCGCCGTGAATCTGGGAGTTTCAACTACGATCTAAAATTTGGGGATTGACCGCGGGCGATCGAGTGTCGGGATCTTGTATCCGTTGTTGGGCAGGGTCAAGGTGTTAGCGAAAAAATTCCCGATTTCTAATCTAATCGCTCCCTTGCTAATTCGGTGCTAAATGCTGAGAATATTTTACAATTAGGCTTGATGGGCGATCGAGCAATTAACAGTTTTAACTCCTATGAATATCAGTCATAAAATTGCCGACTGGCTCGAAAATCGCGCTGTTACTCCAGCCTACGCGGGTTGGCTGCTCTCGGGGATGACGCTGTTCTTTTTTGGGTCTGCTACTAATACAATGTCTGGGTGGCTGTACGCGCTCAGCGGTGGCAGTTTGGCGCTGCTGGGAGTAGCTGCGGTTTTGCCTGCAAAATCGCTGCGTTCCTTGGAAGTGCGCCGCCACCCGATCGAACCGGTGAGTGCGGGGGATAAAATCACTGTGGAACTAGAAATCGAAAATCGCGCCCGCGAACCTAAAACTTTGTTGCAAGTCCTAGATATCTTGCCGTTTGTACTGGGAAAAGAGCTCGTCCGCCCGATCGAGGTCATAGAGCCTAAAAGTATCTACAGGGATACATATTACTTGGAAGTCCGGCAGCGGGGCGTCTATCGCTGGCAAGAGGTGCACTTGAGAACGGCGGCGCCTTTAGGGTTGTTTTGGTGCCGCCGCAGCCGCCCGGTAAAAGCGGTGGCGGTGGTTTACCCGCAGGTTTTGCCGTTGAGCACTTGCCCTTTGATCGATCGCATCGGTCAAGAAGACAGTCCGCAATTGTACGATCGCAGCCGATCGCAAACCGCTACCGAAGGCCTTACCCGCAACCTGAGACCTTACCGCCACGGAGACCCCACCCGCCTGATTCACTGGCGCACCAGCGCCCGCTACGGAGAACTGCGGGTGAGAGAGTTAGAAGTTGCAGCAGGCGGTCAAGAAATTATTATTGCTCTCGACAGCGCTGCCACGTGGCAAGCAGAGGAATTTGAACGAGCGGTGACAGTAGCAGCGTCTCTTTACTTCTATGCTAGCAAGCGCCTGTTAAACGTCAAACTTTGGACGGCCGGGACTGGACTTGTGTCGGGGAACCGGGTTGTTTTGGAAACTTTAGCGGCGGTTAATGCTGGGGAAGATGCGATCGATAGTCGATCGCAACTATCGATAATTTGGCTGACTCAAAACTCTGCAAGTTTAAACACTCTTACCCAAGGTAGTCGTTGGGTACTCTGGCCGAGCGCGGCTGCGGAAACCGGCGAAAAACTGTTAGTAAAACACGATTTACCGGGCTTGCAAATGCGATCGGATAGACCTTTAGAACTTCAGTTACAAGATGCTTTAGAAAGAGCGATTAGTTATTAAGATTGAGTGGATGAGTTGTTATCTATCCTATTATTGGTTCCTAGTCAGGACTTCAGTCCTTTCTTTGATGCGGACTAAAGTCCTCACTACAAACCTTTTCTTCTCGGTGATTGACTCGATTCAGGTTAGG
>RDYN01000117.1:0-16090 GCA_004293365.1 Oscillatoriales cyanobacterium
CTAAAGTCCTCACTACAAACCAGGAATTTAAGGTTCGTAGTGAGGACTTCAGTCCTTCTTAAATTCCAGGAAGAGGACTAAAGTCCTCACTACAAACCAAAAGAATTAGGTAATATAGTATGCAAACTTCAGAAAAATCTCCCACTCCCAGCGACGATTTCAAGCCCGCGAAAGAAAGCAATTTCCTAGCCCAAAATCCCCACTTGCAAAGCCTTGAAATTCCAGGTTTCGACGCCAACAACCCGCCCGATCCCAAATTAATCGATAGTTGCGTGCACTGCGGATTTTGTTTGTCTACTTGTCCGAGTTATCGGGTACTGGGCAAAGAAATGGATTCGCCCAGAGGCCGCATTTATTTAATGGATGCAATTAATGAAGGCGACGCACCTTTAAATGAAGCAACTTCGCAGCATTTTGATACTTGTTTGGGCTGTTTGGCCTGCGTGACAACTTGTCCGTCTGGAGTTCAATACGACAAGTTGATTTCCGCAACTCGCCACCAAGTCGCCCGCAATCAAAAACGCACTTTTTCTGACAATGTAATTCGCACTCTGATTTTTAATCTCTTCCCTTATCCTCACAGATTGCGGCCTTTGCTTGTACCGCTGTTTCTTTATCAAAAATTAGGACTGCCAAAACTAATTCGCAAAACTAATTTGCTGAAAAAAGTATTTCCCCGCTTGGCGGCGATGGAATCAATTTTGCCGAAGGTAACAGTTGATTCTTTTCGGGATAATTTGCCGGAAGTCATTCCCGCACAAGGAGAGAAACGCTATCGAGTCGGGGTGATTTTAGGCTGCGTGCAGCGGCTGTTATTCTCGCCTGTTAATGAGGCTACGGTGCGAGTTTTGACGGCTAACGGCTGCGAGGTTGTGATTCCGAAAAGTCAGGGATGCTGCGCTGCTTTACCGGAACATCAAGGACAAGCGGAACAAGCAAAATCCTTGGCGAGACAAATGATTGATAGCTTTGAAAATACTGGTGTTGATTTTGTAATTATCAACGCTGCTGGGTGCGGCCATACTTTGAAAGAATACGGTCATATTTTAGCTGATGACCCGGATTATCGGGAGAAAGCTGAGAATTTTGCTGCTAATGTGAAGGACGTGCAGGAATTTTTGGCAAGTGCGGGAATTACGGCGAAACTCAATCCTTTGATTGACGGAGATTTGACTATTGTTTATCAGGATGCTTGTCATTTGTTGCACGGACAAAAGATTAGTTTGCAGCCGCGTCAGTTGTTGCAACAAATCCCTGGTGTGAAGTTGAAAGAACCTGTGGATGCTGCTTTGTGCTGCGGCAGTGCGGGGGTTTACAATATGCTTCAGCCGGATGTGGCTGATGAGTTGGGCGTGCAAAAGGTGGAGAATTTGCTGAATACTGGAGCTCAGTTGATTGCTTCTTCTAATCCTGGTTGTTCTTTGCAAATTAAGAAGCATTTGGAGTTGCAGGGGAAATCTGTTACTTTGATGCACCCGATCGAGCTTTTGGATTATTCTATTCGTGGGGTACAGTTGCAGAGGCGTTAATTTGGTAAGGCGGGCGGTGTCTGCCCTATTTTTGATGCTGCTGTAGGAAATTTTTTTAATTAACCGCAGAGGGCGCAGAGGGCGCGGAGTCAGAGGGGAAGGAGCAAGAGGAATAGGTTATTGTATTGAGAGATAGAGAATTTAATATGAAAACAAATTTTTGGAGTTTTTTATGTCTGGCTGTTTTGGCTGCAACTCTTCTACCGCAGGAATCGACAGCAGTTTTGCATCACCCTCAATATTTGGTTCTAGCAGCAATTTCATCGCCGGAAGAGAAGCAAGAGTCGATCGGGCTTTTTCCAATTATTCAGAATGGCAAGCACGGCTATATCGACACCACAGGAAAGATAGTGATTTCACCCCAGTTTGATGGTGCTGACTTTTTCTCAGACAAACTGGCAAGTGTAAAAATTGGCGACAAGTACGGCTTTATCGACAAGACGGGAAAGATAGTAACTCCACCTCAGTTCGTTCTGACTTATGATTTTTCAGAAGGAATGGCAATGGTACAGATTGACGATAAGTGGGGCTATGTTGACAACACGGGAAAGATTGCGATTTCACCTCAGTTTGATAGCGGTTGGTGGTTCTCGGAAGGCTTGACAGTCGCAAGGATTCGTGACAAGTATGGCTTTATCGACAAAATGGGAAAGATCGTAATTCCACTCCAGTTTGATGGGGCTTCGTTTTTCTCTGGAGGGCTGGCGAGAGTACAGATTGGTGACAAGAATGGCTTTATCGACAAGACAGGAAAAATTGTGATTCCACCTCAGTTTGATGGTGCTTTGGATTTCTCAGAAGGGTTGGCAACTGTACAAATTGGGGAAAAGTATGGCTGTATCGACACCACAGGAAAAATTGTGATTCCACTCCAGTTTGATTTTGTTTGGGATTTCTCAGAAGGGCTGGCGAAGGTAAAGATTAACGATAAGTTCGGCTATATCAACAAGACGGGAAAGACCGTGATTCCACTACACTTTGATAGTATTTCGGATTTCTCAGAAGGGCTGGCGGCGGTAAAGATTGGCGATAAGGACGGCTATATGGACAAGACAGGAAATGTCGTGATTCCAGCCCAGTTTGATTTTACTTATGCTTTCTCAGAAGGGCTGGCATGGGCACGGATTGGTGACAAGTACGGCTATATCAACAAGACAGGAAAGCTCGTGATTCCAGCCCACTTCGATCGGGCTGAGGATTTTTCAGAAGGAATGGCACGGATAACAATTGGCGAGAAGATAGGCTATATCGACAAGACAGGTAAGTTTGTTTGGAACCCAACAAATTGAGCAATTCGTTTCAATTCGCACTATTGGGGAAAAGGCCGATCGCCCGATCGCACTTTTCTAGTTTAGCAAAAGTGCGATCGACACAATGACCTGTTTGACCAATGACCAATCCCCGGTTTGGCCGGTTTGGCCGGTTTGGCCGGTTTGCCCGGTTTGGGCGGTTTGCCCGGTTTGGCCGGTTTGGCCGGTTTGGCCAATGACTACTAACTCTTCCCCTCTTCCAACTTCAAAAAATGCACTTGTCCCGAAGCTTCCGCCGCCACAATTGTCACCCCATCCGGTGCCATAGCGCAAGCTTTCAAAGCACTATCTCCCCGGAAAGTAGCAACTACTTTTCGACTCAACAAATCCCAAACTTTCAGAGTATTGTCATCCGAAACTGAAATCACCTTATTTCCTACAGTCGCCAAAGCTGTAATCGCATCCGCATGACCCGCCAAAGTGAAAATTTCCTTTTTACTCGACAAATCCCAAACTTTAATCAGTTTCTTCCTCCCCCCAGAAATTCCCCATTTACCGTCTGTGGTAACTACCACAGCATTCACAAAACTCTCATGACCTTTGAGAGTAAAAAGTTGATTTTTTACGACTAAATTCCATAAATTTGCCAAAATATTATTTTCTTTTCCCAAACTCCAAACTTTCAGACTTGTGTCGCCGGAAGCCGAAATTATCCGCTTGCCATCGGGAGTAACTGCCACAGCTTTTATCCCGTCGGCGTGACCGATAAATGTCAAAACTTCCTCTCCTGTTTCCAAATTCCAAACTTTAATATTTTTGTCTCCAGAACCCGAAATCGCCAGCCTGCCGTCGGGGGTGACAGCAACCGAATTTACCCAATCTGTATGACCTGTGAGAGTAAATATTTCTTCTCCTGTTTCCAGATTCCAAACTTTAACTGTTTTGTCTCCTGAACCTGAAATTATTTTCTTGCTGTCCGGGGTAACAGCGATTGCTTTTACCCAATCTTTATGACCGGGAATACTAAAAAGTTCCTCTCCATTTGCGAGATTCCAAACTTTAATGCTGTTGTCTCCAGAACCGGAAATTGCTTTTTTACCGTCGGCAGTCACTGCTAAAGCATTTACCCAGTCATCGTGACCGGCAGATGATAAATTTTCTTTGCCTGTTTCTAAGTGCCAAACTTTGAGAGTTTTGTCAGAGGAACCAGAAACTATCCGCTTGCCGTCGGGGGTGACAGCTACAGCATTCACCGGGGCGATGTGATTGGTAAAAGTAAATAGTTCTTCTTTTGTTTCCAAATTCCAAACTTTCAGCGTTTTGTCGCCTGCGGCTGAAATTACCCGTTTTCCGTCGGGACTGACTGCCACAGCTTGGACGAAACTGCTGTGAATTCCTAAAGTGAAAAGTTTTTCTCTGGCACTCAAACTCCAAACTTTGATTGTGCCGTCGTAACTGCCGGAAATTATGTGTTCGCCGTCGGGAGTTACTGCTACAGCTTTTACCCAATCTGCGTGACCGGTAAGGGTAAAAAGTTCTTTTCCTGTTTCTAGGTTCCAGACTTTAATGCTGTTGTCGCCAGACCCGGAAATCAACCGCTTGCTGTCTGGAGTTACTGCTACGGACTGCACAAAACTGCTGTGACCTTTGAGGTTGAAAATTACTGCCCCTGTTGACAAATCCCAAACTTTTATGCTGCCGTCCCAGGAACCAGAAATTACTCGCTTGCCGTCGGGAGTTACTGCTACTGCTTCTACTGCAAAAGTATCGCCTGCAAATGTTAATATTTCTGTTCCAGTGGCTAAATTCCAAATTTTAATAGTATTGTCCCAAGAACCTGAAATTACTTTTGTTCCGTCTGGGGTTACGGCTACAGCATTGACGTAGGTAAGATGACCTTTGAGGGTGGCAGTTTCTTCTCCTGTTTCTAAGTGCCAAACTTTGAGAGTGTGGTCGGAGGATGCAGAAATTGCTCGCTTGCCGTCGGGGGCGATTGCTACAGCTTGTACCCAATCTGTATGTCCGGTGAGGGTTCGCAGCAATCTGCCGCCAGGAGGGGTAAAGCTGGGGGTTAGCGGCCGCAGCCAGGGTATTTTCTGTTGTTTTGCTTGGGCTAGCAGTGCTTGTATTTCGGGGATTTCAAAGCGCATCAACCGGGCTATTAGTTGGGTCGCTAGTTGGGTTTTATCTTGGGCTAAAATGTGGGCAGAAAGCCTGATTGTTTCTTGAATTAATTTGAGTTTGTCGGCTTTTTGGGCGGAGGTGATAATATCGGGACTTGTTGCTAAATCGTAATCTTCTATTAACGCTTGTGCTCCCGCTGCTGACAGCTTGGCTTCAATAAAATTGTAATCTGTTAGTAAGCTGTATAATTTCTCTGAGTCGGAAGTCGCTGCTAGCTGACTTGGTAGGATTCCCAAACAGTGCGTTTGTTCTGCGGGCTGCATTTTATCCAGCCCTTGTGTAAACTCGCTCATAAATTTGTGGATGTCTTTTTTTAAATGTATGCGATCGCTAGCTGCACCTTGCCCAAAACCCGATCGAGAAAGTTTTCTTGCTTACTTTGCTCGTTTACTTAGCATGGCATATTTGAAGGCTATTTGCTACCGGGCTGCTGCCCTCGGTTTGGTCAGGCGTAGGATGAATCGCTGGTTTTTTGGTCTGAGTCTGCTTTGAGAATTTCCCAGGCCTGCGATTACCATCAACTGCGGTCAATATAATTCAATTTAACAGCGCTAAATCTGCCGATCGACAACTATCTGACATATATCTTTGTTTTTCTTAACATAACGGGTTTTGGGCAATGATTGTCGATCGCTCCACACTACCAATTGATTTTAGATTTTAGATTTTAGATTTTAGATTTTAGATTTTAGATTTTAGATTTTAGATATTTCGACTTCCTTCGGCTGCGCTCAGGAAAAGTCGCCGTACAAGTTTGAGACGGAGGCTAGGGCTCACGCCCTTACAATTAAAGAATTGACTTGCAGCTCCGTTAATCTGGAAAGTTGAATATTGGTCTAAAATTTGGCGCCAAAACTTAAGTTGGCAGCCTGTACCCGTTTTTGGGCGGAGTTAAGCTAAAATTTTTGAGCGATCGCCATTCTGTTTGATGTGCAAACAAGACTTATTCAGCGAAATACGGTGCCGAATGCTCTAATTTTCGGTCAATGGGGGCTGCATCAGACTGCTAGATGTTTGCCTGCTTGACTCAAACCTCCCGGAAAGCTTTGCAGGTGCGCCCCATTCCTTTAAAATGTAGAATAGGACTTGCACTCTTAAACCGGGTTTCTAGCTAAAATCATTGGTCTGGCCGCTAGCTACTCAAGAAGAAACCAGTTTTCTGACTCGATAGCGCGCAAGTCGCGATCGCAAATCAAGAAGTATTTAAGTTTAGAGACAAATTTCATGGATGTTATCGAGTTTTTCGAGTTAAGTGCAGGCAAATGGTTTTCCCAGCGCACCGTACACAATCTCAATTCTGGGGAATTGCAAGCAGGTAAATCTGACCTCAAAATAGAAATGCTGACAGCTAGCGATGCAGCAGTCGTCAAACTTTGCCAACAGCACTCGATTAACCCGGACTCAACTGGACTCAGGGGCGTTCGGATTTCTTGGGATGGTACTCCCGATCGCACTGCTGCCAAACAAGTTGGTTCTACAATATTAGCGATCGTCCCGAATCCCGACAATCCCAGCGAAGGCAAAGTGTTGCAAGCCAAGGGAAACACCCGTTACGTGATGGGCGGCGACGATGTGCTGACATTGATTACAGAATCAGATACCGTCCGTGCTGAAGAAAGGCTGTGGTATCTCATCCCCAATCTGCGCTTGCGGACTAGCGTTGTTAAGCAAGCTGACGGTACGGAACAAGCATCTTTTTGTTCGGAAATTCGGATGGGTGGAAGTCCGAAAAGTTGACCGTTGACCGTTGACCTGTGACACGAAGGAAGAAGGAAGAAGGAAGAAGGAAGAAGGAAGAGTTGACAATCAAAAATCTTCAATCCCCAATCGAAAATCCAAAATCCAAAATCTAAAATTGTTTGACAGTTGACTCCCGAAGCAGTCAGATTTCATTGGTCATTGGTCATTGGTCGCGCTTGACCAAAATCACAGTGTTTTGCGCTATATAGCGGTTCTCAAGCATGGTGAGGTATGCCCGATGCCCGATGCCCGATGCCCGATGCCCGATGCCCGATGCCCGATGCCCGATGCCCGATGCCCAGTCGTCCGCGAATCTTTCTGATAATGCCTATATCTCATTCCCCAAATTCAGACCTTATTTGTCCTTTCTCCTTTCTTTCTGCGGCCTTCTCGAGCAACGGCTTTTAACTTGGCGTGAAAATCAGTGTGTTTGACAACTGGGAATGATTTTTTGACAGGTTTGTCTGTTAATTTGCGATCGGGTTCGGCTCCATCGGCCAGGGCGGTAACATCCACATCTTCATATACTACAACTTCTGTATTTTCTTGAGTGCGATCGCCCGCGGCGGGCAGTTTTTCTGTTTCCAGGGCTTCTGTATTCGGGACTTCTGCATCTGGCGCGCGATCGAGTTCTGCTTCTGACTGCTTGCTCGTATCTATTTCGGCGACACCGAATTCGGATTCCGGGTGGGATAAAAGTATCTCTTCCTGCGACGGTTGAGCATAACTTTCAAAGGTTAAATCTTGAGGAAAATTGTTGCAAACTAAGCGTTCAAACTCGCGATTGAAATGATATAGTGGTTGACCTATCCGGTGCCACATACTCAATAGCTGTCCGACAGAAACAGCTTTGTAGCGCCCTTGATAAAGCGCTTCAACCACTGCTAAACGCAACCAATAGGCGGGATACTTGGTCAACCATTCACCAGCCAATTTCTCTGCTTTTTTGCCACCTAGGTCAAAACCGTAGTGAACCAGCAGAGCCGCTGCTTGTGCAGATATTGCCGTCACTTCTGTCATGGGAATTGGTAATTAGTCAGTTGTCAGTTGTCAGTTGTCAGTTGGTAGGGGCGGTGGATGGTGCGTGCCCTCCCTCAGTTGTCAGTTGTTAGTTGTTAGTTGTCAGGAGTGCTGTCCCCGAAGAGCAAACTTTATCATTAGTCCTTAGTCCTTAGTCCTTGGGAATTGAAAAATTGAGAATTGGTGATTGTTTTTGCTTCGTTATTACCAATTACCAATTACCAATTACCAATTACCCATTACTAATTACCAATTACCCAATTGAATTAATCGGATAAACGCACGCCTCCTTCTACTGTTCGCACGTCCCCGGAAAATGGTTGGGGTGTGCCGTTCCAGTTGAAGTCGCTAATTCTAAACGTCAGGCTGCCGACTTGACGCTCAGGATTAAAACGCAAAATAATTGCGTAGCTGCGGCGGCTGTATTCTAAAGTGTAATTCGTACTGATTGTTTCCCTGCTGTCTAAATTAATAGCACTTTGAAACCCGACTCGAAAGCCTCCGTAAACTTGCTGCACAAGTCCAAAAGACAGGACTTTCAAATCTACTAGCCGATCGAACAAATAAGGCGATACCCCGTCCCGCGCTACCTGAGTGTAAGTCACGTTAAATCCAGTGTAGTCGAGGAAAGGGCGGGAGAAATGGCCGAACTGCCCTTGAATGCCGATGCTGCTGGCGATCGAATTTTGTCGATCGCCACTACTATAATAAGAGCCAACTCCTCGGACTCCCAAAGCCAGTTGCAAGAAGGGAACCACCGGCGTCCGGGTGTACTTCAAACCCTGGGTGGGAGTGCGGGGCAGCGGTTGACCTTGCCACAGGTTGAAGCCGCGGCTGAGGGCGACACTGACTTGGGCGCGGCCTAAATCGATGCGGTTGTTTTCGCGCACGGGATCGAGCAAATCTGCTCGATCGGTGTCAGCATTGATAAATTGATATCCAGCTTGGTAGCTGAAATTGATGCCTGTATTGCCGATTTGCATCTGTGGGGAAGTGAGGACGGCCCCGAGACTGCTGTTGACGGTTTGAAAGCCTAGAGAACCGTTAAACAGTCGATCGCGATAACTATATTCTGCGGCTAGATTGTGATTGCCGATCGACTGTCGCAGCCGCAAATTGCCCCGAAAAGCATTTTCAGCTAAATTTGGGAAATTATCAAAATTCAGAAATAACGCCGATCCTTCCAGGCTGGTGCGCGGGCCCAAAGTCGCGCCCAACTTTGCTCTCAGCCCGTAGCTGTCGGGGGAAAAGGGATTGCCACCGTTCTTTTCCACGATTCGCTGGAGGTAAATTTGGGGCGTTAGAGTCAGGCGCACGGGCCCGTTTTGCAACACCTCAAAACCGCACTCGGCGAACAAACCGCCCCTATCGCCACCGTCGTAGCCGAAAGTCAAACAGGGGCCGTTTTGCTGTCGGCTGTCAAAAACTTGCCTGCGGGGATACACGGGTATTTTGACGCGATTGTCAAATACCAAGCGGGGGGAATTGGTGACTAATTCCTCAGCCGTGGGGGAAATCCTGGTAATTGTTGCCCTCCGGGCTCTGTATTCGAGTTCCGGCGGGGAAAACGGGTCGTTAGTAATCCGAATGTTGGTTGCTACTCTGACACCGTTTGGCAGTAATTCGAGGCGTTCTGCTTCAAAGCGGACGCGGTTGACGGCGCCGACAATTTGGGGGGCTGATATCCGTCCGCCACCGCCAGCGCCAGCAGTGCCGCCACCGCCGATGGTAACAGTAGCAGCGCCGGGGGATTTGACTCCGCGCAGGGGCTGCTGGCTGGTAATTCGATCGCTCAGGGGCTGTTCTAGAATGGTTCCAGCACTAATATCTGTGGGTAGTGTGGGGGTTAACTCGCTACCTGCTGCGGGGAGGAATATTTCGCCGCTGGCTTGTTCGACGGCGCCGGAGTTGAGTCCGAGATTGAATTCCATCTGCCGGCCGCGGACTACTTGTTGGCCGCGAGTATAGGCGACGTTACCGGATGCTATCACTTGGCGGGTGACTAGGTTGACGATCGCGCGATCGGCATCAATCACTGTTTGTCGGAACCTCACCACAACTCTACCAACCGCCGTGACAATTTGTTGTTTGTCGTCAAATTCTTGGCTGTCGGCCTTAATTTCGATCGTATCAGCCGGACTCACCGGAAATGGCACCGTCCGCTGAGAAGGCGCGGTACGGACTCCGGGCACGGCCGGTTTGGGCTGCGGTTTCGGCGCTGGGGGAGTGGCTCGCTTGGGCCCTGGGGGCGTCGTTGGTGTCGTTGGCGTCGTTGGAATCTCGAACTCTTGCTGTTTTGCAGGAGGCGTTTCTGGCGGTTCGGGAACAACAATCTCCGCAGGTTCGGGGGAGTTATCTTTTAACTGCTCGCCTTTAGCCTGATACCCGTTTTCTGGCTGTCGGACAGCATTATTGTCCTTTTTGCTCTGATCCCCTGCTGTTCGTTGACGGTTCCGAGCGGCAATGGCATTTTCTACTGAACCCAATTGGTAAGAAGTAAACGAGGTATCTTGCTGGGCTTCCGCAGTTTCGGATTTTTCTGCTGGAACAACCGGAAGCTGAAATCCCGCCGCTGCGCCGCCACTTTCCACGGAGGTTAGGGGAGCGGCGATTTCAGGAGACTGACTGGTGGCTTCCGTGGTACCGAGGAGTGCGGCTGAGGGTTCTGGTTGCGGGGATGTTGGTTCGGGCTGAACGATTTCTGGGCTGGCTTCCGGTATTTGTGCGGAGTTGCTGCGGGTGTCTCCATCATTTGTCGCTACAGTGAGGGCGACTTTTTTGGGCTTCGCGATGTAGATGATGGCAGAGGGTTCGGGCGGCGGTACCGGATAGGGCATAGTTACAACAGGTGAATCATCCGATTTTAGATTTTAGATTTTAGATTTTAGATTTTAGAGGTTTTTTTATAGCGGAGAGTCGATCGTCCAAATTTTTGCATTTAACGGGCAGCGTTGCAAGGTTAACCGGAAATCTTCTGGTGTGCCTCGCAGCTAACCGACTCATCCTGAGAAACTGGGTTGATTACCAGAAAGAATTGGTTTAAAGCCTCCACCCTTGTAGGGAGAAATTAAAAGAAGACTATTCATTGCTCTAATCCTCTTCGTTCTAGGTCAATTTGCTCTCCTGGGTTTATGGTGTATACGGTATCAAGCACAACTGTTCGCGATTCTGTAATGCCCTCAGAGTCAAGGATATGTGGTTTGGCAATCGCCTCAAAATCAGGAGAGCTTGTCAATTGTCAACTGTCAATTGTCAACTGTCAACTGTCAACTGTCAACTGTCAACTGTCAACCGGGTTTCTTTCGCCATAAGATAACCTCGCTAGTGGTGCGAGTTGACACTCCCCGGCCACGGAAGGCGCGAGGATTCTTGGTTCGCAGAGTCGCCATAACCCAGCAGGGTTGCCCCAACTGAACTAGAGGGCGTCTCTCCCCAAGCGTTAATTTCGGCGTGCCCCGCCGTATTTATGGCACGTTTCAAGATGTTAATTGCTGCATTTGTATCTCGATCTGCAACATACCCGCAATGCGAGCAAAGGTGCGTTCTGATTGATAGAGACTTGCTAACTTTTTTGCCACAATTCGAGCAATTCTGACTGGTATTGTGGGGAGCTACAGCTACAACTTTTGTCCCGTATACTTTCCCAAAATAATCCAGCCACATCCGAAACTTCGACCAACCCGCATCACTAATCGATTTAGACAATTTTCGATTTTTTACCATGCCCTTAACATTTAAGTCTTCACAGGCGACCAAATCGTTAGATTGGATGTAGCGGAGTGCCACGGTCTTGACAAACTCTTCTCGCTGCCTGCTTACTCTTAGATGCTTTCTAGCATACCGATTTTTTGCCTTTTGATAGTTATTAGATTGCGGTTTGCCCTTTTTGAACTTTTTAGACTTTTGCCGATTGGCGCGATTTAATTGCTTCTCGGACTTGCGATAGAATTTAGGATTTTCAACAATTCCTCCATCACTATCAGCCAAAAAGTATTTAATTCCGACATCAATGCCTACAGCACGATTTTTCGGTTGTTGCTCTCCTAAATCAATTTGAGGACTATCGATACAGAATTGCACGTAATACCCATCTGCACGCCGTACAATTCGTACCCTTTTGATTTGCTCTACCTGATAGAAATGTAAGTCGCGACTGCCTTTTAGTTTCAACAGCCCGATACCTTTGGAGTCGGTAAAAGTGATACGTTTCCGACATTCTGAAAGTTTCCAACCACCAACCTTGTACTCGATCGAGCGACCGTGTTTCTTGAATTTTGGATATCCCTTTTTGCCCGCAACCTTCTTTTTACAGTTACTGTAAAACCGATTAATGGCACGCTCTACATTCTCGACAGCAGCTTGACAAGCATGACTGTACAAGTCTTTAACAAAGTTAAACTCAGCTCGCAATTGAGTGCAATATTTATACAGTTCTTTTTTGCCTACACCACGATTCTTCATCCAGTATCGTAGGCATTTATTCCGAATAAACTGTCCCGTTCGGATGGCTTCGTCGATCGCGGTGTATTGTTCTTTTTTACCGTATGCTTTGAACTCAAAAACTAGCATATTTCAATCTGGGCAAGCTGTTATCTTATATTACGATGTATTCGACATTAATTTCGGAAGTTATTGAATTAAAGCCGTCCTATAAGGACGGGGCTTGAATCCCATTTTTTTGGTCAAGTTTTGTGGGACTAATTTTTGGCGATTTGCTGGCTGATGCGGGGGCTGCGGTGACATGCCCCCGAGTCAGCCACGGGATAGCTGGTTTATTCCATGTCTCTGCGGTTGGGGTTCCGGGCTGGGTCATTGGACAAAAACCCAAATATGAACAGGGAAACAAAGAATAGAACAACTACATTAACTACGATTTTGAGGGTTAGCACTGTGGGAGTCTCCAAAGATGGCATAATAGCGGGCTGATTTGCTGCTGTTGCGGCAACATTTTTATCTTGACAGTCCCCGACATACAGGCACGGGGATTCTTAAGACATTTCTGTCAAAATATCCCTATTGCTAGGGTTCCCAGGCTGACTGGGTTTGCACGAAGCGTGCTCCCGTCATATCTCCTCAAAAATGTTTTGGGCGTAGACTTTCCCCCAGTCCAGGGGTAGGTTTTTACATCTTGTCTGATGTGCTGATTCTACCATATTGATTTGTGAAGATGGATTTGTTTTTTACTTAACAATGGCAAAAAGCCATCCTCATCAAGGACGGGGTTTTCAATTTGACGTTCTGATAAGCTGTGTTGGATCTAGATTGCCTGTGGTGTTGGAGAGGGAGAGGGTTCGAGGATTGTTCGATCGGGATTTGAAATATACAATTTAAATGCACAACAGCTTAACTAAAGATTAGTCAATTTTATTTTTGCTTTTGAGGATTGTTGGCAAGTTGGTTTTTGCCCAATTCCAGATTTGCTCGACGATTTTTTCGACGCGCACCATGATTAAGTCGAGCCATTCGAGCACTTGTTCTAGTGGGTGTTTAATGTAACCCATCGCTTCTGCTTTGGTTTCTAAGTATTCGTCTGCGGGCGGGAGACCTGCGCTCTGATTTTTGGATGCTGTGATGCTGGTGGCGGCGGTGTATCTGCTGGTGGTGGGGGCGATTGCTGCTGGGGATTTGCTGGTTTGTGCGGTGTTCGGGTTTGTGTTTTTTGGCACTTGGGTCTCCGGCGCGCGCTTTGGGGTTGATTCTGCTGCGAGTCCTGATTTATTTTCTGGAGTGACTGCTAAATTTGAGTTTGTTTGGGGTTGACTTTGTGGGACTTTTGTAAGCAAGCTCTGCTTGAGCTGGGCGAGCATCCTGTGAATTGCTTCGGGGTAAGGGGATATTGAGACTGCGGTCGATCGACTTTCTGACAATTCTACTGTTTCTGCAATTTCCTGCTTGACTTCTGGGTTATTTTGTGATACTAGGCTTTGAACTGTTGCCTCGGGTTCGGCACTTCCGGCGATTAAGTGCTGCGGTGCTGGTTCTCCGAATAAGTCTTGCCAATTCAGCCAAGGTCGATCGACCTCTGGGCTATTTTCCGTTTGATTCTGTTCCTGACGTTGTTTTAAATAATACTGAATTGCGACAGCTTTTTCAGTATTATCACTAGCTGCCGTTTCCTTGCCCAGCAGTTGGTCTACGGACGACCAAATCATTTTTTCAATGTTTTTCGCGTATTTTTCGAGGATTTCGCGGGCGGACAGACCTAAATTCGTTTCTGGGGCGGGGGTATCAAATTTGACCTCGGGATTCCCGGCGGTGGTTTTGGCTGCTGGGGGGAGGGTAAATTCTTCGAGGTTGACGGCGGCGCGATCGAGTAATGTGACAAAGGAGATCGGATTGCCGGTGCGATCGAACTTGCTGTTAAAATTAGGTTCTAATTTTGGGGTATTGCGGTCGATCGAATTTGATTGAGCCATCGCCGGCTGTGGGGTTGCGCTTGGGGCGATCGATGCCGTCGCTCTTTGAACTAAGATGGTATTGCGGTCGATCGCGCCTTTGACTGCGAGGATTGATTCTCCAAACTGATTTCTTTTCACAGCAACCGGACTCGACTGGAGCCAGACCATCAATTCCCAAAAACGGCGCACCGGCGCCAACCGAGATTTTTTCGCAGCCGACTCTAAACCGAGGTTAAATTGTAATTCTTTTTGAGCAATTTCCCGGCGTTCGGGCCCCTCGTTGGCGACTTCCCAAGTTATGCGACTTTCGAGCAGTTCTTGCTGTTCGGGTGTCAAAATATCCAATATGCGATTGTCGCCTCCCACCAATACTAAAGTGCGGGCGGGGATAAAACTCGCGATTCCCTCAACTTTCGGTTTTCTGTCTAATTGAGTTTTAGGCTGCGGAGGTTCTAAGACGGAAGTTGTTTGATGTTTAGCGGTTTGTCGGCTAAGATTGATTGCCGGAGGTAAATCGAGCGCGGCTTTCTCTTTCGTTGCAGGATTTGTCTGGATTAACAGCGGAAAACAAGCTAAAGTTGTGGCTGCTTGCGCCGAGTTTAGCAAATTCTCGGCGAGGTTTAAGATTTGGTCGATCGAACTTTCATCAGAAATTTCTCCCGGATACCAATTTCCCGAAAAATCTGGATTTTCGCCGCCGTCATATTCTTGAAGTTCGGGTAAATCTACTTTTTGACTGGATTCCCGCAACTGTCGGCTCAACATTCGGGAACTTTGGACGAGCAGGTAAGCTGGATAAAGTAGAATTTGGGTAGCGCTGAGGGTGGTTTGTTTAATTTGTCGCCAAGTGCGATCGCAATTATCGGCGACTTGGCGGGACTGTTTGGATATAAAATTTAATAGTCGGCTTTGGTATGGGCCGTAGTAACCGTCGGACATAAGTTTAATTATTGAATTGCTGATTTTAGATGCGCGCCGGAATTGCTGAATTTTGCAGTAAAATCAAACCTGGATCTGAATCGCAATTTCAAACCCTCTGAAACCTTTCTTTCTTCGCGTGCTTCGCGTCTTCGCGGTTCAATTCCGATCCCGCTTCCTGCGCCAGTCCTATTTTAGCTAAAAATGAACGCTTCTGTGCCACCTGCTAGTAATAATATTTCTGAAGTTGTAGAGAAGTTGCGCCGCCTCAGTCAAGTGGAGGTTCAGTCTGGCTGGAGGTACTGCGATGCTGACTCGGCTGCTGTCGGTTCGGTAGGTATTTCTAACAAGCAGGTTGTCGAACTTAACGAAAAAGGACATATTGCTTGGCCGTCTGGGAAGCAAGTTGTTTATTTAGGACAGAAATTTGTCATTCCTGACAATTTGCACGGCTATCCTGTGGTGGGTTTGCGGTTGTTGCTGGGCTTGACTTGGTGGGCGGAAGATGCGAGTATTTTTGTCAACGGTGAGTTAGTCGGACAAGGTGATTTATTCGATTGTGCCGATCGAGTTTTGTTGAGCGCGTCGGTCAATCCCGGAGATGAATTTTTAGTTATTTTGCGCTTGATAAGTCCGGGTCACGATAATGGTGCTTTAGTGCGATCGATTTGTTTGTACGAAGCTGCGGATTCTACTTGTTTCGAGCCGGGTTTTGTGGCGGACGAATTAGAGATTTTGCAAAATGCGATCGCCCTAAACTTACAAAATAAAAATTGCCCATACCTCCCAACCGAAATCATAGCAAGTCGCCCCGGGTTTGTCAAGGGGGAAACGCTGCAATCTCAGATTGATTTGGCGCTTGGTTTGATTGATTGGTCTGCTTTGCCGAATCGTGCAAAGTTCGATCGATCTTTATCTGTTTTGCGACACAATTTACTGGGATGTCTGCGGGCTTTTTCTGGAGAGTTAGATGATTTAACCGCAGAGGCCGCAGAGGCCGCAGAGGGAGGAAGTAGGCAGATACTTTCTCAGGTTTCAGAAAATCAGAACT
>RDYN01000117.1:16108-17581 GCA_004293365.1 Oscillatoriales cyanobacterium
CAGAAAATCAGAACTCCACATCTATATATATAGGTGAAACTGCCGATATTCCTTCTTTTTCTGGAGAGTTAGATGATTTAACCGCAGAGGCCGCAGAGGACACAGAGGGAGGAGGAAGAAATAAAGTTTCTCAGGTTGGAGATAATCAGAACTCCACATCTATATATATAGGTGAAACTGCCGATACAGCTTTTCTCAATCAAGTCAGGCACTCGCCAGCCAATTCCCAATTCCCAATTCCCAATTCCCAATCCCCGATTCCCAATTCCCAATCCACACCAGACTCACTTGAAACTTACCATACATCTATATATACAGGTAAAATCTATTTGGTTGGTCACGCTCATTTAGACTTAGCTTGGCTGTGGCCTGTCCCGGAAACTTGGGAAGCGGCGGAACGAACTTTTGAGTCGGTATTGAAATTGCAATCCGAGTTTCCAGATTTGATTTTCTGTCATTCAACTCCAGCGCTTTATGCTTGGATGGAAGAGCACCGCCCTGACTTATTTGCAGCGATTCAAAAACAGGTGGCTGCGGGTTGTTGGGAAGTTGTCGGTGGGATGTGGGTTGAACCGGATTTAAACTTGATTTCGACTGAGTCAATGGTGCGGCAAGTTTTTTACGGACAGCGTTATGCGAAAGAAAAGTTTGGGGAGTTGATGCGGGTGGCTTGGCTACCGGATACTTTTGGTTTTGGGTGGCAATTACCTCAGATTTTGCGGCAAGGTGGAGTTGACTATTTTGTGACGCAGAAGTTGCGCTGGAATGATTCGACTCAATTTCCCTACGGTGCTTTTTGGTGGGAAGGGTTGGATGGTACTAAAATATTTAGCATGATGTCTGGCGCGATCGGCGAAAATATAGAATCGGTCAAAATGGCAAGTCATGCTTTTGATTGGTACACTAAAACTGGTTTGCAAGATTCTCTTTGGTTGCCTGGAGTTGGCGACCACGGCGGCGGCCCGACTCGTGATATGCTAGAGGTGGCGAAACGCTGGAAATTGTCTCCTTTTTTCCCAAGGTTGGAGTTTGCGAAGGCTGTTGATTATTTGTCTTTGATTGAGAGTCAGTTTTTGCCGGAAGTTACCGAGGTACAGTCTCAATCTGATTTTTCGCAGTCGCCAAGTCTGGAAAGTTTGCCAATTTCTGAAGTTGTCAAAAATTTGGCGGATGTCGCACATCTAAACTTGCTCGAAAATTCCGCAACTTTACCCGAAAGCCTCAACTTTAATCTCAAAACTTCCGCAAGTTTGCCAATTTCTGAAGTTGTCGAAACTAAGACGGATGTCGCATCGGGAAACTTGCTCGAAAATTCGACAAATTCATCCGAAAGTCGAATTTCAACTCAGGAAACTTCCGCAAGTTTGCCAATTCCTGAAGTTGTCGAAACTTTGACGGATGTCGCAGCGGGAAATTTGCTCGAAAATTCGACAACTTTACCCGAAAGTCAAACACAGCAGTCTGAAAAATCCG
>RDYN01000016.1 GCA_004293365.1 Oscillatoriales cyanobacterium
ATAAGCTTTTAAATGAAGGAGGATTGATTATCAAATGGGGACGAAAACTCAAAAACAAAGGAAATGCCGTTATCACAATTTAAATGCGAAACAGCTTAGCAATATCTCCAGCCTATACTTCTCAAACGTGTCACTGCTGCCTGCATATTGGTTGGCGTTCCGAGAAAAAGTTTAAATGTGATAATTGTAACTGGTCGGGTGATGCCGACGTCAACGGAGCAAAGATGATAAGTCTTGTGGGGGCTTCTGTAAACAGCCCCAGAGGTTCGGGTTATTTGTGTTGTTTGCTCAATACAAATAGCTCAGGGCTACTTAAAAGCCCCGCCATTCTAGGGCTGGGGTAGTTTACAACTCCCAACTTTTGAAAATATACATTATTTATTCATGAGTATTTTGACTCACAACTCAAAACTGCTCGCTCCAGTTCCGGACGCACTCCAACTCTCATAAACCGAGTTTTTTAACTCTTGTCGAGGCTTTGAACAAAGTATAGGGATTAAACAACCCGTTTCTGCGCCAGCAACTGAACTTTTACTCAAAACTTCCTCGCTCCCCCCCTTGTCAAGAAGCCCTCACCATCCGACACTGGACTTGGAGAGTTCATAGATCCTAGGGAGAAAGTTCCTTGAAAAAAGTCTTAGCCATCATCCTCGGTGGCGGTGTCGGCACCCGCCTTTACCCCCTAACCAAACTGCGAGCCAAACCCGCAGTTCCCCTTGCAGGTAAATATCGCCTCATCGATATTCCTGTCAGCAACTGCATCAACTCCGAAATAGTCAAAATCTACGTCCTCACCCAATTCAACTCGGCATCCCTCAACCGGCACATCTCTCGCACTTACCAGTTTTCTGGCTTCACCGAGGGATTTGTCGAGGTACTCGCCGCCCAGCAAACTCAGGAAAACCCCAACTGGTTTCAAGGGACAGCCGACGCAGTTCGCCAATATCTCTCGCTGCTAGAACAGTGGGACGTTGACGAATACTTGATTCTGTCAGGCGACCACCTCTACCGCATGGACTACCAAAAGTTTGTGGATAGACACCGCGAAACCAACGCCGATATCACCCTCTCGGTTTTGCCAATGGACGAGAAGCGGGCCTCGGATTTTGGTTTGATGAAAATCGACGACAACGGACGCATTATTTCTTTCAGCGAAAAGCCAAAAGGCGATGCGCTCAAACAAATGCAGGTGGATACGACTAAACTGGGACTGACAGCGCAGCAGGCTCAGGAAAGTCCTTACATTGCTTCGATGGGGATTTACGTCTTCAAAAAAGAAGTTCTGATTAAACTCCTTAAAGAATCTCCCAACCAAACTGATTTTGGTAAAGAGATTATTCCAGCTTCTTCAAAAGACCACAACGTTCAAGCTTATTTGTTTGACGATTATTGGGAAGATATCGGAACCATTGAGGCTTTTTACGATGCTAACTTGGCGCTGACAAAACAGCCTAAGCCTCCTTTCAGTTTCTACGATGAAAATGCGCCGATTTACACTCGCCCGCGTTTCTTGCCGCCGACTAAGCTTTTAGATACTCACGTGACGGAATCAATTATTGCTGAAGGCTGCATTCTCAAACAGTGCCGGATCGACCATTCTGTGTTGGGAGTTCGAGCGCGCATTGAAGCTGGATGTACGATTCAAGATAGCCTGCTTATGGGTGCTGACTTCTACGAACCCGACGCGGAACGCCATTCGAGTTTGGATCACGGTGGCGTCGCCCTCGGTATCGGTGCAGATACTACAATTCGCCGCGCGATTGTGGACAAAAATGCCCGCATCGGCCGAAACGTTCAAATCATTAATAAAGACCGAGTGGAAGAAGCTAACCGCGAAAACCAAGGTTTTTACATCCGCAGCGGCATTGTCGTAGTCCTGAAAAACGCCACGATTCCTGATGGAACTATCATTTAGTTATTAGTCATTAGTCATTAGTCGTCAGTCATTAGTTTTTTAAGTTAAAATCTGTTATCTGCCAGCCAGTGACTGATGATAAATAAATAAATTAGTGACAGATTACCAATGACCGATGACTGATGGCTGATGACGAAATTATTTTTTTTAGTGGATTATTAATGGCAACTGCTGGTGCAAGGCTGTCGAAATATTTGGCTTGATTCAAACTCAGGCGCATTAGTAAGGGACAGTCTCTGTGACGGTCTGCGGTGATACAGGTATGTTCGATCGCCTGCGTCTGGCGGATTGCTTCTGATTCTTGTATTTGCGATCGTAGCACGACTGACAAATGCGCTGCCCGTTTCTGAGCACCACACAACTCTCGGAACTATCTTTCCAATCGTCGCAGCAGCCGCAAGGCCAACTTAGCAAATAATTCATGATATTATCACCCTCGTAACGTTAATAAGTTATTGAGTTACTATTTTATCTTAATTTTTCTCAAAGTGTGTGTTCTAGTTAACAGACAGCAGACTGATTATGTTATATTGTTGTGACTAAAATTTATGTAGGTGCTGTTAAAATAAAAAAGTATAGCAGCAGTAGGGAAGAAAAAAATATATCGAAAGCTTGTTGAATTAATCCGCGCTTCATGGTATAATTTCGTCAAAATTAAGGTAGCAAATTGGACGGGAGTTGCTGATGAGAACGTGCTAGGATGTGCATTGAGCGAAAAGCTAGATAAAGAAAAGTTCGATCGCGAACCGGCAACGCAAAAAAGACCCAAAAAAGATCGATCGTCAGTGTGAGTCAACCGGACGGGCGATCGCGCCCACAACCGCAGCAGCTTTTTCCTGGGGGCCTCAGCTCTCACGTGCTCTCGCCACCGCGCCAAAATCCCGAAGCTGCCAACACCTCAAAATCTCCAACAGCAGCGGGGTGCGGAAATTGCGATGTCCCGCAAGCAACAACCGAACTCGATCGAGTCCAAAACTTTGATAACCTATAATTTGAAGAAGGAAGAAGGAAGAAGTCCGATGGAAGTCGGAAGAGGCGCAACGCGAGAACGTCCTCACCGTCGGGCGCCGTTGCTATAATTAGCCATCCTGCTAATTTGGGATTTATTCTTTCTAACAACTAACAACTAACAATTAACAACTAACAACTAACAACTAATAAAGAGAGGATTACTTAATGGCTGCAACAGATTTTAAAGACTATTACGCTATTTTGGGACTAAACAAAACCGCCAGCTCTGACGAAATTAAAAAAACTTTTCGCAAACTAGCCCGGAAATATCACCCGGACATGAACCCGGGGAACAAAGAAGCCGAAGCTCGTTTTAAAGAAGTAAACGAAGCTTACGAAGTGCTTTCCGATCCAGAAAAACGCAAAAAATACGACCAATACGGTCAATACTGGAAGCAAGCGGCTGCAGCTCCCAGCGGATGGCCGGGCGGCGGGGCAGGTACGAATGTAGACTTTGGCGGCGTTGACTTCAGCCAGTACGGCAGTTTTGACGAATTTATCAATGCCTTGCTGGGGCGCGCAGCTAGCAGTGCGGGTAGTAGCAGCAGCCGCAGCAGCAAGTGGAATTACAGCAGCCAGCGCACCAGCACCGGCGGGCCTGCGGGTTTTGGCGGATTTGAAGATTTCGCTGGCTACGATAACCGCAGCGCTGGAGGCACTCGCGACACTGAGGTGACAATTTCCCTGACTCTGGGGGAAGCATTTCGGGGAACTTCCAAGCGAGTCGCTACTGGTGAAGTTTCTATTCCTGCGGGAGTGAAAACTGGCAGCAAAATTCGGGTGAAAGGCAAAGGTCAAGTTGACCCGTACACGAAGCAGCAGGGAGATTTGTACCTGAAGTTAGAAGTTTTGCCTCACGCTTTCTTCCAGTTTGAGGGTGAGAATTTGGTCTGCGAAGTGCCGATAACTCCCGATGAAGCGGTTTTGGGAGCTTCTATTGAAGTGCCGGCGCCTGAAGGTACGATCGTTGTAAAATTTCCGGCGGGAATGCGATCCGGCCAGTCTTTGCGGTTGCGGGGGAAGGGATGGCCGAAACCGAAGAAAGATGAACGCACGGATTTGTTGGTCAAAGTGGCGATCGTCCCACCGAAAGAACTCACCGTCGAGGAACGCGAATGCTACGAGAAAATCAAGGCGAATCGCACTTTTAATCCCCGCAGCACTTTAAACCAGATGGCACTTTAATCTTAATTCTGAGAAGCAACTGGTGCGATCGGCTAATACCGCTTAGAAAAAAGGTTGCTACAAGAAACTTGTTGAGTTTGTTTCGTTGGCCCAATGTGTAAGGTGCGTCGCTATTAGATTGTAGATAAAATGCCAGAGATTGCACAATGGCGGCACACCCTACGACTACTGTTGTATGATGAGAGAAAAAATGGTTTTACTCATCGCTAGCTTTTAGCTGACTGGGCTGGCGACCTTGCTTGATGTTAATGCTAATTTTTTTAGCTCCTTTCTTCTCCAAATCTTTGATGTAGCTGCTCGTATTATTAGAAGCTTCATCCTTGGTTTCGTAGGGGCCAAAGTAATAGGTGCGCTTGGGCGAATCTGTGTCAACTTCTACCCACCACTCGCGACCTCTACTGCCGCCAATCGGTTGAGTTAGTATCCAGAAAGCAGCGATGTACATAGCGAATATATAAAGTCCGAACATAGTAGCTATCTCCGAAGTCAAGTAGTTTTTACTGTTCTTAAATTAGCCGGACAAATAGCTCGATGGGATCGTCCTCAGTGCTGATTTTGCCTCCGTAATTGTTGAGAGTCAATGCTGGCTAGCATCAGCATTTTGGTGGAGAAGAGGGAGAGTTGTAATCTGCCTATAGAAAAAAACGCCAATCAAGAACTAGAATAAAACGATGCTTAATTTTATTGTTGAGGCTTGAGTTATAGCAACCACGCCCGACGATGAGGAAGCTCTTAATTGCTGAAACCGTTGCGGAAGATTTTGTCTTCCTTCTTATGATTTATATTTCTCTTTTTCGATAATTGAAAACTCAAACAGAACTGATATTAGATACGATTTTGTTTGTAGCGCGGACTTAAGTCCGCTCTTTGGCTGCGGACTTAAGTCCGCACTACAAACCGTTTTTGCTCTCTGGCTGCGGACAGTTTTGTTTGTAGCGCGGACTTAAGTCCGCTCTCTGGCTGCGGACTCAAGTCCGCACTACGAACCGTTTTTGTTATTAAGCAGTGATACTCTCTGAGAATTCACTTTCGCAAATAGTGAGATCCGAAGGCTGACACCGTTTGATGCGAATGCTAACTCTTTTGGCTCCCTCGCTTTCCAAGTCTTCGATGTAGCCTGGAGTATTGCTGGATGCTTCTTTGTCTGTGTCGAAGGGGCCAAAATAGTAGGTACAGTGGGGGAAATCTGTGATGATTTCTACCCACCATTTCTCCGGGCTGCGGCGGCTGGGCCCGGCAAATACGGACAAGACTGCGAGGTAGAGACCAAATAAATAAAATCCAAGCATTTTTCCTCTTTATAGGCTATTTATTTTTTAATAGGACTTGCGTCCTCGGGACTCTCATTTACCGGGTTCTCCAATCTTCGCGATCGCCCTTTACTCCTAAATTTCCTTCCTCACACCCGGTTGCTGTCTCCAAGACACTCTAACTTTATCAAGACTATTTGGGCGATCGCCTCAACCTGAGTGCTGATTTTGAGGCGAGATCTAGAATCTCCGTGAATCAGCTACTTTGCACAGGTACGTTGTTGCGCTTGAGCGCTCTATGAAAGAGCGCTCAAGCGCAACAACGTACTTAACAATTAGTCCGCTTAGTTCGGGAAATACGCCAAAAGACAGAGAGTTTTTAGGCTAGCAACGCCACAGCTTCAAAACTGTGGCTAAAATAGCAAAACCCGCCGGGGCGGGTTGTTTTGTTAAGCTATAAAATTTTTCCAACCAATCAGATTTGTAGACCAAGCTCAGCAGGCTGAGGCTTATCGCTTGCCTTTGGGGAACTGTTCGATGCCAGCCCAACCGTAAAAAACCAGCTCGTCGTTTTGAACTCGACAGCGGTCTACTCGCAGTTGAGTGCCTTCTAAGGCAAATTTGTCCAAGTCTAGCAAGTTATTTACGTGGGCAATTATAGCTTGAGCCAAGTCTATTGCTTGCCCGTCACCGCCGTAAGTAACGCTGACAAATTGGATTTTGCGTCGGTCTTCTACTTGCAATTGAGCTGTAATATCTATTTTGACTGGTTCGCTGTCCTGGCCGATCGTAATTTCGGACTGAAGCCGAATTGATTTGTCTGTTCCGAAGCTGACTTCAGTGTTTAGAAAGTGCAGAGATTGCTCTTGGTATTTCAGCTTTTGGAGTTTTTCAACTACAAAAGGTGTATTGAATGAGGTGGTTAAATCCGATCGGCTTAATACTACTCGCATATTTGCCTGGGTAGGCTGCCGCAATTTAACTTGACCTGCAAAAATCGCCCCAAAATCAATGGAGAGTGCTTGCAAGTAGAGTTCCATCACTTCTATGCGGAGGCCGTTGTACATTAACATACCTTTGCCAACGAAGTCGAAACCGTCGATGCTTCCCTGCAAGAGTTTGGCCACAGGTTCGACTCGGATGTTGGCTTCTGCCTTTTCAGAACGTTTGAATAAGGCTGCGATCGCAGCTCCTGCTACTTTGCTGACAAGGCGATCGCCACTTTGACCTTGAAAGGATGTACCGCTAAACAAAGCTGCTACCATTGATTCGTTTGCTCATCTACAGTCGCTATTATAACCTCTCATTAAGAAATGTTAAAATAGCTTGTGCTTATTCACTTTATAAGCACATCTTGTTATTTTTGTCGGCCTTGAAAGTAACACTTCGACTACGCTCAGTGCACCGCATTTTTGAAATTTAAGGGCTCAGGGGCGTGCCTTGGAGACAAGCTCGATCGAGAATTGCTCCATCCCAGACGGTTTGTTCGATCGCCGCACAGAGCAAATTAGCCCCCGTCAGGTTAGCACCGCGCAGTACGGCTCCATTCAGGATAGCTTCTTCCAAGTCAGCTCCCGACAAATCTGCACCGGACAAATTGGCATTGCTCAAATCTGCACTCTGCAAGATGGCGCGAGCCAAGTTAGCGCCGCGCAAATCGGCGCCGCGCAAATCGACACCGCTCAAGTCCAAATTGCCGATCGAGGCCGCCGTCAAAAAAGCACCCCCAAAACTTGCATCGCGCACCAAAGCATTAGCAAAGGAAGCACCGCGCAAGTCAGCATTCCGAAAATCTGCGCCGCGCAAGTCAGCACCGCTCAAGTCAGCACCGCGAAGGTTTGCTCGCAGTACCGCCCGCTGCAAGTTAGCACCGGCGAGATTAGCTCCTGTCAAGTTGGCTTGAGATAAGTCGGCACCGGCGAGTTCGGCTCCCGCTAAGTCGGCGCCAGCTAAATCCATGCCCGCCAATATATGAATTTTGCCTTGGCGTATGGCTTCGAGGTCATTAGTCATTGGTTTTTAGTCATTAGTCATTAGTCATTAGTCATTGGTCATTAGTCATTAGTCATTAGTCATTAGTCAGTTGTCAGTTGTCGATTACTAGGGTACACGCCGTACACAGAAAATTAGGTTGCGGAATTCGTACTAAATCCGTAGTCCTGACGCACCATACAATAACTGTCCACTGTCCACTGAATTACCGAACTCATTTTATAATGCCGGAGTTGCTGCGGGAGTTCGATCGCCCAACTCTTCCAACCAGATATTTGGCAGTTGGCTGGGGCGCGTGGGTAACTCCATCAAACCCATGTCTGCGAGTCTGACGACATTCCCGAGAGTTTCCACCAAAGCCGGATCGAAGCGAGTACCGGACTGTTCCCGGCACTTTTCCAAAGCTTCGGTCAAACTCAAAGCCGGACGATCGCCCCGCGGTTGAGTCAAATCTTGAAAACAAGCGACTAAGCCCACAATCCGCGAAGCAATGGGTATATCTTCGCCTCGCAAACCCTCGGGTCTGCCACTGCCGTCCCAATTTTCGAGTTTGTGCTTGACAATTTCGGCGACTGGTGCTAGTTCCGGCATTGCTTGCAGGAGTTGGGAACCGATGAAACTGCGATCGCGCCAAAATGCCAGAGTCTGTTGGTCGAATTGATCGGAAGTGCGATCGAATACCTCATTCGGCGCCGACACCAAGCCGACTCGAAACAGCAATCCCGCCAGCCGCAGCCTCCGCAACTGCAAAGCCGGCAAATCCAACAATTGACCCAAAGTTTCCGACAAAGCCGCCACCTGCAAAGAAGCTGTGGGATTTGAGGTGTCGCGTTCGTCTACGCGCTGGGCCATCCGCAGAAAAGCTTGCAGTTTGTTGGCGTTCAAATTGCGGCTGACGCGCAAAGCTTGACCTTCCAATTCCCACAAATCGCGAGTTTGGCGGTTAATTGCCACCATTTGCTGCTGAGAACTTTGCAGGTAAGTGACGATCCGGGTGACTACGCCGCTAATGTCTGCCAGGGGCGGGCCTTTGGTTGCAAGAATTTCGTGATGAATTTCCAGCAAACTGTCGGCTAGAGAGGAATTATAATGTCGCGTTTGTTCTATAAAAATTTCTGCTGCCGCTGACACCAAGGACTGGTCAAACGACCACAAACCGTAGAATTTTCGCTCTGTATCGACTTCTGGCTTGCCTTCTGGTAAGTATTCCTCGGCCGTAAGTTCGCGACAAAGCACCATTGCTTTGTAGGTTGGGGCGAGGATGATTAAATTCCATTCTTGAATTATCGGGTCGAGCTCATCGAGTTCTATTAAAGATACATTTTCTAATTGACCGGTTTTGTGGGTAGCGAAACCGCTGTCGGCGACTGCACCGATGACAACCTGTCGAGAGGCATTAGCAATATCCAGGTAGCGATCGGCTTCTTGCAAATACCATTTTCCCTGCTGAAATGTCACCAAAACCAGCGGTTTGAGTGCGAGATCGTCCCCGCTGCTGGTTTGCAATATGTGGTCTTCTAGGGCGTGACACAGGGCTACTAGGGTGTTTTTGAAGTATACCCCGTAGCTAGAAGGCAGTTTTCCGTCGGGAAGTGTAGCTTGTAGTCTGGCGAGAGTTGATTCTGGATTCATTGCAAAAGGCGGTGCCGGCTCTTAGTGTATTGTAGCGGGCGATCGAGCTTCTCGAAAATTATTTTGCCAAAAATCCGACTTTTTGATTGTTTCTGCCTTTACAACGCACAAAAACGGCGATGTAAGGGCGATCGATCTTGCTGTTGCTATTTATATCGAGCTGAACCACACCGACAGTGATTTCTTGCTCTTCAAAAAAAACTTATTTGAATGCCGATGATTAATTTCGGCAACGAAACTGAAAACCTTCTGTCTTTAGCTGAGTTTTTTTTAGACGAGACACCTGTCGAGAGGAAGACGCTAACTGACTTAGGTATTATCTACTATTTTTTTAACAATATGTAGGTAGGAATTGAAAGCGTGCTCGAACAAAATCGGAGTTTAGGGGAACAGGCGATCGACAAAGTAGCAGAGATTGCTATTGCTAGCAGATTAGACGGCACTGAGATGCTCCCATTATATCTTCTCCAGAGCGCTGAAGCGCAACTACGTACCTAGAATTTATTTCTAATCTTACACCAGTGGTATTCAAGACTGCGTAGATATTTTTTTAATTAAGATTTCTAAAAATAGGACTTGTGCTAAAAATGGAAAATTAAGGACTTTAACTTGCGGCACTCGGGCTGGCAATGACAAAGTTTTCTCATTAATCCACAAGTCCTCACCCAGCTTGTCTTCGTCTAAAGAAAGTTTGTTTTATTTGCCTTTGGACTCAGAAACATCTGCCATCAAATCATCTTTATCAATTTTGGGAACAAAATCAGGCCGTTCTTTGGATTCCCAACCCGGGGGGCGCTTGGAGTTGTACCACGCAATGGAGCCGATACTAACCGCAGCCACAAATCCAACACCAAGAACTGCGATGGGAATCATTAGGTTGTGATCTACCATTAGGTTCAAATCCTTATTTACTGTACTTCTCTAGTATTTTATATGCTATTGGCGATCGCGCAATGTATCGGAAGACTGAAAAATTGAGTGAATTGCAGCCATAATACTTAGAGATTGAAATTAGAGGGCTTGTTTTATGCCGCTGTTGTCGATCGCACTTCTGTTAGCCGCCAGTTTTGCTCTCGGTGCTTTGCCGCTGACTCGCTGGGCGGTGCGGCTGTTGGGCGGTAAAGATTTGAGGCGGTTGGGCACGGGGAATGTTGGCGTGTCGGCTGCTTTTATTCACGGGGGGAAGTTGGCGGGGATTGCTGCGGTGTTGGCGGAAATTGCCAGGGGTATTCTGCCGGTTTTGGCGGGGCGATTTTGGTTTCCTGATTCACCTGCGATCGCGATCGCCCTTTTAATTCCTTTAGTGGCGGCCAGATACGCGATCGCCCGAGGTGGAGGCGTGACTAACGCTGTTTGGGGTCTTTTGGTGTTTTCGCCACCGGTGGCTGTCTCTTCTGGCATTTGGGGGCTGCTGGTGTGGGGTTTGGCACGGCGGTGGTGGCAAAAGGGCGATCGGGCGAGACTCTTTGCTTCCCGCGGAGGCTGTCTGTGCACGCCCATCTGGGTTTGGGTGTGGCGTCAATCTGTGCCGGAATTGTTAGCAGCAGCAGGATTGGGAGTTTTATTAGCTGCAATTAATCTCAGTCAGGGTGATGATATGGCTTTATCTAAATCGGAACAATTGTTTTCTCTCGATGATTCGCTGGATGCTGGAATCTGCGGCGAAAAGGCTGCTAAATTATCTCAGCTAAAACGCGCTGGTTTTAATGTTCCTTCTGGCTGGATTTTGGCATCTTTGAAGGAAGAAGGAAGTTCGGCAGCGGATTTTGTAGCGGATGTAACGGATGGAAGAAATAAGAAAGAAGGCAGTTCGGCAGCGGATTTTGTAGCGGATGGAAGAAAGCAGAAAGAAGGCAGTTCGGCAGCGAGCAATGTACGGGATTTAACGGATGTTAAGAACAAGAAAATAGCCAGAGGAAATAAGGGAAAATCCGATCGCCTTTCCATCAGTAATTCTGTTATCCACAACCTGAAAGCGAAAATTCCCAACCGCATAATTGTGCGCTCTTCGGCAGCGGGAGAAGACGGCGATACGAGTTCCGCCGCCGGACAATATCAAACTATTGGCCCTGTTTTGACTGAAGCAGAATTGCTTGATGCAATTAACCGCTGCTGCCAGTCTTATTGGAGTTCCGAAGCTGTGGCTTACCGCCACCAGCGACAACTCCCCGATACTCAAATGGCTGTTTTGATTCAGCCTTATATTGAGGGCAAAGTTGCGGGAGTCATGTTCAGCCGCAATCCTTTAGACGGCGGTTCCCAGATTATTATTGAAGCTTTGCCGGGAGGTGCGGAATCTGTTGTCGGCGGACAAGTTACTCCGGTGCATTTGGAAATTGATTTTAGCACGCCTGAAACTTTAGAACACAATTTAAGCGAACTTGAAATTAGTTCAATTATTGACAAACAAATTATAGCAGAATTGGTCAAACAAGCGCAAGCAATCGAAGCTTTTTTTCACGGCATCCCGCAGGATATTGAGTGGAGTTGGGATGGGGAAAAAGTTTGGATTTTGCAAAGCCGCCCGATTACTAATTTGCAACCTTTTTGGACTCGCACTATTGCCGCTGAAGTGATTCCTGGTGCAATTCGCCCGCTAACTTGGTCGATTAATCGGCCGCTCACTTGCGGGGTTTGGGGAGAGATTTTTCGGGTGGTTTTGGGCGAGAAAGCTGCTCATCTAAATTTCAACGAAACGGCGACTTTGCTGGGTTCTCACGCCTATTTTAACGCGACTTTGTTGGGCGAAATCTTTCGGATGATGGGATTGCCGGAGCAGGGTTTGGAGTTTTTGCTCCGAGGCCAGAAGATGGGTAAGCCGCCTTTGGGGAAGATTTTGCCCTCTTTACCCGGTTTGTGGCGTCTGGTGCAGCGTGAGCGGGCGCTCAATGCAGATTTTGCGGGCGATCGCAGTTCTATTTTCCTCCCCGCACTGCAAAGTCTTTTGAAGGAAGAAGGAAGTTCGGCAACGGATTATGTAGCGGATTTAACGGATGTCCAGATGTTTGGCAACGAGCAATGTACGGGATTTAACGGATTGATGTTGAGGGAAGAGCGAGAGAAATATCAGTATTTGTCGCAGTTGTTGGATAAATCTGAGCAAATTCAGGAGTGGCTGAAGCCGATTACTTACTACAATATCCTAGGGCCGATCGGGCTGGCAATTCGCAAAGCAATTTTTCGCGTTGACGATGAATGGCTTGACAATGAAAATGCTCCTGAAATTGCTTCGGTACGAGCTTTGCAGCAGTTGGCTGACAAGTTGCGAGAAGTTGCTATTTACCAGTCAGGCGAAAATGTTTCAGCCGCAGATTTAGCACTGATATTTGCTGAAAGTCCGGCTTTGCAAGCAGACTTTGAAAAGTGGCTCGATCTTTACGGATATTTGAGCGAAGTTGGAACGGATATCGCTGTTCCAACTTGGCGGGAACAGCCGGAAACTTACCGCAAATTGCTGGTAACTATGGCTCAAAAACCTGCTGTTCCTAATTTAGCAGCAACTGGTAAATTAAGCTTGACTTTTGCTCAGAAGTGGCGTTTAAATAAATGTCAGGAACGAGCTACAGTCAAAAACCAAATTAGCGAAATTTATGCTCGGTTGTTGGCTCACCTCCGCTGGACTTTTCTGGAAATTGAAAGTTGCGGATTGGAAATGCAGGTGTTTGAAGAACCAGGAGATATTTTTTATCTGGAATTTGCGGAGATTCAGCAGTGGATTCGCAGCGGTGCGAGTGTTTGTTTTCAGGAGACGATTAGGCTGAGGCGCGATCGCCTGTTGATGGATCGCGATCGCCAGATTCCCCCTGTAGTCTACGGCAATTTGCTGCCCAATTCTCGCCAAAGGTCGATCGACCCCGCAACATCGGCAACCGGTATCATGCAGGGAATCCCCGCCAGTATCGGCTGCGTCGAAGGTTTTGTGAAGATTTGCCGGAGTGTCACCACAGAATTAGGCGAAAATGCGATCGCCGTAGTGCCCTACACCGATGCCGGTTGGGCGCCGCTACTGTTGGGAGCAAAGGCAATTGTAGCCGAAGTTGGCGGCCAATTGTCTCACGGCGCGATCGTCGCTCGCGAGTACAAAATTCCCGCAGTGATGAATATTGCTGAAGCTACAACGCGCTTTCGAGACGGTCAAAAAGTCCGAGTAGACGGATATCTCGGCACTGTGGAATTACTCGAATAGTTAACACTAAGGAATGATAATTAAATAATTTATAATTTGATGGTTCTTGTGGGATGGGCGTCCCGCCCGTCCTTTCTGAACGGGCGGGACGCCCATCCCACTTTCCTTGTATAAATTATTTAATTCCCGATCCTAATACCCAAAAATGGCTTGACGCGCTACTGATAGCGCTAAGGTACGCAGTGCTTGTTTTCATACATTTGCAAAATTAGCGATGCACCAACTCAGAAAATCGAAAATCAAAAATTTTCCATTTTCCATCAACTCGCCACTTTCCTAAACCAAGAAATTCTGAACCACATAGTTACCGATATTTCTACCCGCACTCAAACCATCTACGTTAGCACTCATGAAATGAATGCCTCCGTAAAGGCGGCTCATCCCCGATTCGTCGGCCGCTTGGGCAAAGTTGTCAAAGGTTCGCAGGCTGTTAACAGACTTGTCTCCCTTATCTGCAAAGCCAAAATCCGAACCAAATACAGAGTTCAAAACTGGTTCCGCTGCACCGCTAAAGGTACTGTGGCCCGATGTGTACTCAGGAAAGGGCGGAGTTATCAGCAGCGGTGTCCACAGAGGATCGGCTGTTGTGTTGGGATTGTTGTCTGTGTCAGCTTGGCGAATAGCTGTCACGGGCCGCCAGAAGTTGTACTGATACTTAGCATCCCAGCAGCTAATAGCTGCATCGGCTTCGGCAATATTTAGCAGGGCGAACAAGCGGGCGCTATCTTCCAACGAGGTGCCGGTGAGGGCCGATGCTTCTGAGGCGATTTGGTTCCAGTGGCCGGGGGGAGTAAACGTCCCAGCGCCGTTGGCCCAGAATTTGGCGATCGCAGTTTGATCCGGCGTCCGCGTCAGACTGTCAACTTTGCCGATTTCTTTGACGAAGTTGAGCTCCTCTGCGTACTTGGCGCTATCGAGGGCGGGCGGGCCCGACGGGCGGAACTGGGAACCGCTAGTCATCGCAAAGGGAGTCACATCGGGCCACTGGGGCGCCAGCGACGCGGCCAGGGCGGGAGGAGTCGGCACCCAACTGCCGGGTTCGGTTTTGGGCGTGTACGGCACTACTTTGCTCGCGCCGTCTGTACTGCGCCAACTGATAATTTTCTCAGCAACCTGTTGTCCGATCGCGATTCCGTCTTGTTTCGATTTCCCATCGGGAATTTTTGCTAAAGACGATGCGTATGCTGCATCAAATTTGATGCTTTGTGCAGGGTACAGGCTAAGCAGAGTGCGGTAGGTAGCCGCCGCAGCCGCAGCTTCTTCTGATGCCCCCGCTGGTGCATCTATATTGACGCGGTAAGGGCTGTATTTTTTGGTAATCGAGTTAACAGCGTCGTAAATGGCCGCGTGAACCATTGCCATGTTGCGGGAGGCTACTGGAGGCGGGGTGCCGGCTGTCCGGATGGCGTCGAGCATCATTCCGTTCGACTCTCTGATGCAGTTTCCCGAAAGGTGAGTTGCGAAGTTGTCGGGGGTGACGGTGCTGCTATTGACTCCCTGCAATACTGCTAAATATTCACCTGTGAGTTTGTCTTGAATTACCGTGCTGTTGCTGTTAGCGTCTGTGCCTGGTTGGATGTTTAAGTCGTTAAATGTAAGACCATTGAGCAAGCGAATTTTGTCCTTGCCCTTCTCGAAGTCGGTGATGTAGTCTGCTGTGGCTACCGTTTGGCCGCCGTTGCCTTTGCCGATCGCAAATATGTCATTGCCTTCACCACCGCTGATGGTATCGCTGCCTGCACCGCCGTAGAGAGTGTCGTTGCCGGAGTCGCCAAACATCAGGTCGTTGCCTTTGCCACCCCAGATCATATCGTCGTCTAGGCCGCCAGCAATTGTATCGTTACCAGAGTCGCCACAGATTTTGTCTTTACCTCGATCGCCTAGGAGCAAGTCGTCTCCGCTCTTGGCATAAAGTATATCGTTGCCATCCAAGCCGTTAATTGTGTCTGGCCCTGAAGTTCCTTCGAGAAAGTCGAATTTGGGACTGCTGGTAATAGAAGCCATTGTTTTTATTGGATAATTTTAATCAAATAGCCAACCTTCATAGCCATCGATCGATGCTATGAGTGTTTGCTCGTAGTTTAGATTATTAGGCCTTTTCTTAAGTAAGTAAATCCCCTGAGTGAAACTTCATTGAATCTTTAATGTTTCACTCATTTTGATAAAGTTTCCGATTAATTTTTTATTTAAAGTACATTATTGTTGCTAAAAATTTACCATCCGACTAATTTTATTAATTTTTCAACATATATATATCGCGGTTAGCATCAACCAGTAACATTATGTATGTACTTGTGCAGGTATGTACTTAAGTATGCTATGTGCGCGATTATTTGTTAAGCACTTCTTAAGGCTGCGATCGGGTCGAGTTTGGCCGCCTGACGGGCCGGGATCACGCCGAAGAAGAGACCGACGCCACCGGACACGCTAACAGCAAGGGCGATCGCCACAGGCGAAATACCAGCTTGCAGGGGCGTGAAATTACCTACCAGCAAGATACCGCCGACTCCTACGCAAGTCCCAACGATCCCTCCGGCGGCAGATAAAATTACAGCTTCGATAATGAATTGAAACAAGATATCGTGTTGGGAAGCCCCGATCGCCTTTCTCAGCCCAATTTCCTGGGTGCGCTCGCTGACAGAAACCAGCATAATGTTCATAATTCCAATGCCGCCCACCAACAGCGAAATGCTAGCAACAGCAGTTAACATCAGTGTCAGCGCCCCGGAAATCGAACCCATTGTCGCCATTAAATCTTTCTGATTTCTGACAGTAAAGTCATCTTCTGTGGTAATCTTGTGCCGCAATCTCAGCAAGTTTTCCACCTGAAATTGAGCCGCATCCATTTTCGACTCATCTTTAATCGAAATAAACAGCGAAGTGACAGCCAAACCGTAGGGAGACTTGCGCCCGACAATGCGGTTGGCCATTGTGGCGATCGGCACAACCGCCGAGTTATCATAATTCGTACCAAAAGATGTCCCTTTCTCCGCAAATACTCCAATTACTTTCATGCTGACATTTTTGACTCGCACTTGTTCGCCCAGGGGATTGGTATTAGCAAATAATTTTTCGGCCAATTCTGAACCGAGAACCACAACTTGATTGTTTTGCTTGACATCAAGTTCAGTCAAAAATCGCCCTTTAGCCATCTCAAAGTTTCTGACAGTCAGAAATTCGGGAATTGTGCCAAATATGAGAGACGAAACATTTTTATTACCGTAGCGAACAATCTCCGAACTGTTTAGTTCAGCAGAGACGCCTTGCACCGACGGGACTTGAGTTGCGATCGCCTTACCATCTTCTACTATCAGCGTTTGAGGCGCATTTCTAGTCGAACTGCGGCTAACATTAGGAACTCCGGGTCTCACAATCAATACATTTGTCCCCAGGGATTTAACTTGTCCGCCCACAAAATTTTGAGCACCCTCTCCAATCCCAATCATCGCAATTACCGAGGCATTTCCCACAATCATCCCAATCATTGTCAAGCTGCTGCGAGTTTTGTTTGCTAGCAGTGTTTGACCGGCCATTTTAACACTTTCAAGAAAATTCATAACTTGGTAATGAGGTTTGTAGTGAGGACTTCAGTCCTTCCAATCTTCAATGAGGTTTGTAGTGAGGACTTCAGTTATTTGAGTAGGGTGCGCAGTGCGCACCAAAAAGACATTCAAAAACAGGCAGGATGCCTGTTCCACAAAAATTATGGGAGATGTTTATTTGTAATTGGGAATTGTCAACAACAAATAACCAATAACCAAGAACTAATAACCCATAACCACTGACTTCTCAAGCACTTCTCAACGCGACAATCGGGTCTAATTTAGCAGCTTGTTTTGCAGGTACAACGCCGAAGAATAAGCCGATACCGCCAGAAACACCAACCGCAAGGGCGATCGCCACTGGAGACACACTAGCTTGCAGAGGAGTAAAAGCCGACACTAAAAGCACACCGCCGATACCAAATCCAGTACCGATCGCGCCACCAGCAGCCGACAAAATCACAGCCTCAATCATAAACTGAATCAGAATATCCTGAGGCGAAGCCCCGATCGCCTTTCGCAGTCCAATTTCCTTAGTACGTTCAGTAACAGAAACCAGCATAATATTCATAATCCCGATGCCGCCCACAAACAGCGAAATTGCCGCCACAAAAGCCAACATCAGAGTCAAAGCACCAGTAATGCTGCCCAAAGTCTTCATTAAATCCTTCTGATTTCGGACAGTAAAATCATCCTCTTTAGTAATATTGTGGCGCAAGCGCAGCAGATTTTCAATTTGAAATTGCGCCGCCCGCATCAAAGTTTCATCTTTCACAGACACCGAAATAAATGTCACCTTAGTACCGTAGGGAGACGAACGCCCGACAATACGATTAGCCATCGTTGTTAGCGGCAAATAAACATTCATATCTTGATTGTCGCCAAAACTCGAACCCTTAGCCTGCATCACTCCAATGACTTGAAAAGTCGCGTTTTTGATGCGAACATATTGACCGACAGGCTGCGTATTGCCAAACAATTGTTCAGCAGCTTCCGAACCTAAAGCAACTACATTTTCTTGTCTTTCTAAATCTAGCTTGTTTAAAAAACGACCTTGAGCAACATCAAAGCTTCTCACCGAGAGAAATTCGGGAGTAGTTCCGACAATCGAAGACGAAACGTTTTTATTGCGGTAAGTAACGATTTGACTGTCATTGAGAGTGGGTGCGACTTTTTCGACAGAAGGAACTTGAGAGGCGATCGCGTCAGCATCTTCCAACACCAAAGTCTGAGGAGGAATCACCGGGCGACTTTGCGCGTCAGGACTTCCGGGAATGATAAACAGCAAATTTGACCCGAGAGAGTTAACTTGTCCCGCAATATAGGTTTGAGCTCCTTCGCCGATACCGATCATCGAAATTACGGAAGCATTACCGATGATAATTCCTAACATCGTCAAGCTGCTGCGTAACTTGTTGGCTGTCAAAGTTGTGACAGCCATTTTCACACTTTCAACAATATCCATAATTCGATTTTAGATTTTGGATTTTGGATTTTCGATTGGGGATTTTGGATTGCAGGACTTACTCATCAAAACCCAAGAAACCGGGTTTTTTGCCGATTACCATAACAAAAACGGTTTGTAGTGCGGACTTCAGTCCGCTATACGGTTGCGGACTGAAGTCCGCACTACAAACCAATCTGATTGTGCTCAATCCACCGGACATGATATGGCTAATGACCAATGACTAATGACCCATGACTATTTCTGATTCTTAATAATATCCTCAAGTTTTTTACCTTGAGGAAGTTCAGTAAAAACCCGATCGCCCGCCTTAGCACCCTCTAAAATCTGAATCTTGTTACCAATAGTCGATCCAACAGTCACAGCCTTAAACTTCGGCTGCTGCTTCTCGTCGGGAACCAGCACGCCTGTTTGACCCTTATTCGTCACAATGGCCACAGTCGGAACAACCAAAGCATTGCTAAGCTTTTGACCTACAAATCTTAAGTCAACATTCATCCCCGACTGCAAAAAATCCTTGCCCGTGTCAATGGCCACCCGCACTTGAAACAGCGTCACATCCCGTTCCTTAACAGCTTCCGGCGCAATTAACTTAACCTTGCCTTTAAACACTTTATCTGGATAAGCATCAGCCACAATTTCAACAACTTGACCCGGTTTAATTTGACTGATATCTGCCTCTGGGACTTTCGCCAAAACCTCCACATCTCTAGCCAGAGCGACAATCGATGTCGAAGTAGCCGAAGTAGCTTCCGATGCCGAAGTTGCAGGAGTTACAAAAGCTCCTTGAATCGCGTATCTTTGGGTAATAACTCCTGCAAAAGGAGCGCGAACTTTCGTATCTTCTAACTGTACTTCTTGGTAGCGGACTTGAGCTTGAACTTCGGCTAATTCAGCTTGAGCTTGAGCTACTTCTTCCGGGCGAGCGCCGTTTTCTTGGGCGGCTAATTGGCTTTTTGCTTCAGCAACTGCAGCTTCGGCTTTGGCAATTTCTTCTGGACGGTTGCCGTTTTCTGTTTGTGCTAATTTGCTTTTAGCTTCAGCAACTTCTGCCTCGGCTTTGGTAATTTCTTCCGATCGCGTGCCGTTTTGCAACTGCTTCAATGCTTGCTGCTCGACTTCCACAGCAGCTTGGAGTTGCTGGATTTGCGACTCCCGACTTTCTTGCAGTTGTTGCAGGCGTTTTTGAGATTCTGTTACTCTAGCTTTGGCAGTGCGATTTTCCTTAATCAGTTCATCGAGTTTATCTTGAGCAAGAGCACCTTCTTGCACTAACGGGCGGTTGCGTTCCACCCGCTGAGCTGCTAGTTCGGCTTGAGCTTTACTCGATTCAATTTGCGTTTGTGCTTGGGCAATTTCTTGTTTGACACTGCCAGTTTGAGCGTCTGCTAAACGAGCTTGAGCTTGGGCTAAACGAGCTCGCCCTTGGCTGACTTCTTCCACGCGGCTGCCGGCTCGCAGTTGCTGCAAGCGGGCTTGAGTTTGCTGCAAACGGGCTCGGGCTCCTGCAACTTCTTCGACGCGACTTCCGGCTTGGAGTTGCGCTAGACTAGCCTGGGCTTGCTCTAAACGCGCGCGGGCGCTGGCGATGTCTTCCGATCGATTTCCGGCTTCTATTTTTGCAAGTTTGGCTCGAATGCTGGCTTCGCGGGCTTTAGCTTGAGCCAGTTGAGCTTCCACGTCGCGGCTTTCCATGCGAGCAACGATTTGTCCTGCTTCGACGCGATCGCCCTGTTCGACAAATAACTCTGCGATCCGGCCGGAGCCTTTCGGGCTGAGATTCACGCGCTGTACGGGTTGTACCGTCCCGCTAGACGTGATCCGCACCGTCAGGTTTTGCGCTTCCACCGGCACTGTCATCGCTGCGATCGCATCTACTTTCGGCTGCGATCGACTCTTTGCTATATATAAGGTAGTCGGTACAGCTAGCAACCCGGCTGCAACCAAACCGATCGCCCACCGCGGCATCTTCCGCGCAGCTTTCTTAGGGGACTGCTTTTGGGCGATTTTGTTATCTGCAATTTTAGTCTCTGGGGTCTTGGTGTCTGCAATCTGAGTATCTTCCACCTTGACCTGAGCAGTTTCCTTTTTGGGGCTAACGATCATACCGACTCACCTAATTAAATCTCAGGATTACCTTAAAGGTAAAATTTTTGCTGATGCGCGACATCGTCTTTCAGACTCATCCGATCGGGTGATTTAAAAAAAGTTCCCCAACCAGCACCTGTAAACAATTATAGCTAATCTTTGCAACTTATTAAATAATGTTAAGTTTTTTCAGTCTCAAGAGGTAAGTTCAAACTTCGATCGCACTCAACTGACTTTCTGCGGAGGCGGGATCTGCCGCGCGGGCGATCGGCTTCCAGTAAGTCGTGGGTTGTCTTGTAGGGCGATCGCACAGTGCGCGCCCGGTAACTACACAGTATGAAGACGCTGACATCTCATAAACCCGTTTGTCGATCGTACCCTGTCCAACTCCTGAATATCTATGTGCCCTGTGTCCGCAACAGGTTAAAATATTTTGCAAATCCGTTGAAAATGGAAAAGCTTCAACATGAATCGTCCTCAAAGCGTTACAGTTCTGGCAATCTTACAGTTAATTAGTGGCATCTTCAGTCTGCTTGACGGCTTGTTCATCTTACTTTTTGCAGGCGTTTTAGGCGGTCTCGGCGCAGTTGGATTCGGCGCAAAAGTTGGCACTGTCATCGGCGGCTTCATTGCAATTTTTGCTGGAATCGCGATAATTATCGGAATTATTTCCCTAGTCTTAGCATGGGGTTTGCTTCAACTAAAAAAATGGGCTTGGACTGGAACATTAATTATCCATGTCATCGCCGTCGTCACGCAAATTGCCAAAATGTTTGGTAGCGCAGGTACAGCAGTCAATTTTCTATCTCTGGGTTTTGCCATTGCTAGCATTTACTACCTGCTACAGCCGGATGTTAAACAAGCATTTTCTGTAGAACTTCCCTTCTAATTAACGGTACTGAATTCTCGGGTCAAAAAAAGCATAGGAAATATCAACCGCCAGATTGATCAGCACAAAAGTCACAGCCACAAAGATTACTCCTCCTTGCACAATTGGGTAATCCCGCGTCAGAATCCCGCTGTAAATCCAGGAACCAATTCCCGGCCACGAGAAAATTGTTTCAGTCAAAATCGCGCCACCCAAAAGCGTGCCGAACTGCAAACCTATAGTTGTGACGATCGGCAAAAACGCATTTTTCAAAGCGTGTCTCAAAATCACCCAAAATTCCGGCAAACCCTTAGCCCGCGCCGTGCGGATGTAATCTTGCGCCAGCACTTCCAGCATCGCAGCACGAGTAATCCGAGCGATTATCGCCAAGGGGATTGTTCCTAAAGTCAAGGCTGGGAGGATGAGATGGGCGATCGCATCCCGGAAAGCCGCCAAATCGCACCTCAGCAAAGAATCCACAACATAAACACCCGTAATCGACTTAAAACCAAACCCCAAATCCACACTAATTCGCCCGCTAGGGGGCAGCCATTTCAGAGAAACAGCAAACAAATAAATCAACATCAAACCCAACCAATAAACGGGCAAAGATACCCCAATCAAAGAACCGCTCATCGTCAGATTGTCCAGCCAGCTATTTTTCCGAACAGCAGCCAAAATCCCCGCCGGAATTCCCACCAAAAGAGCCAATAACATCGCCGCCACAGACAATTCCAAGGTGGCCGGCCAGCGACTTCTAATTTCATCAACAATCGGTATACCGCTAATAATGCTATTTCCCAAATCGAATCGAATCAAACTCCATAAAAAAGCCAAATATTGCCAAGGTAAAGGCTGATTCAGACCCAATCTCGCCCTCAAAATTTCCACCTGTTCGGGAGTTCCCCGTTCTCCCAAAAGCACTGTAGCTGGGTCTCCGGGTATCAGGTGCAAAAAAGCAAATACTAGCAGAGTGATTCCGAACAGAACTGGCAATAGTCCCAGCAAACGTTTAACAATATATTGAAACATCACTCGATCTCATTCACCTTGCAAATTTGCCAAAATCCGATCGACCGTTTCTTCTACCGTTAGATGGGTTGAATCCAGCCAGTAGCCAAGGCGAGGAGTTTCGGTACGGAGAATGCGATCGAAGGCATAAACCATTGTTTCGTTGGCATATCCGGTTTTCGTTCTTGCTGCATCCCGTGCAGCTACAACTTCTGCCTTCGGACACAGAACGATCGCGGACAACGGCACATCGTGGAAAGTGGCAAGTACCTCAGCCAGTGCCGAACCAATGATGATGTCTTGATAAACGACCGTAAAACCAGCCTGGAGATAGTGTCGCGCTGCCATTGCTGCCAGGTGATACCGCAGTTGAAGCTGCTGATATGCCTCTGCTGACAAATTTAACGCCATTTGGGCCTGTCCGTTCACAATCATGCGACGAAAGATATCGCCGCGAAGGTGGACACTTTTGGGCAACCGTTCGGCAAGTGATTGGGCCACACTTGATTTTCCGGCAGCCATGTTCCCGGTAATCAAAATAATTTGTGGCTGATGATTGGCAGGTTGCTGATTGCTCTCCATACTGTTTGTTAAGGTAAATTCATATAAAGATAAGATAACAGCAAACGTTTAACAATATATTGAAACATCAGTTTATTTTAAATGCGAGATCATTATAAGTTTGTAGTGCGGACTTCAGTCCGCAGATTTTTGCGGACTGAAGTCCGCACTACGAACGTTACTTATTGAAACATCAGTTTATTTTAAATGCGAGATCATTATAAGTTTGTAGTGCGGACTTCAGTCCGCAAAAATGTTCGATCGTTCGGACTTCAATCCTCTGAATTTTAGAAGGACTGAAGTCCTCACTACCAACCAAATTTTCACTATAATTTACTCACATCCTCAAAAGACTCCGACCCCAAAGGACTCGGAATCCAACCTTTAACATTCTTGCGTTTCCCTAAAAGCGGCTGCGAATGTACGATCGGCAAACGCACAGCCTCCCCATGCAAAATCTCGCTAACTTCCGCATAAATTTTCCCTCTAGCTGCTTTATCCCCACTCGCCCTTCCCTTATCCAAAAGTTCCAAAACCTTCGGATTTTTCCAATTTCCCAAATCCGCCGTCGAACCGGGCCCAAAGTGAGGATAATAAAAATTGTCAGGATCGCCATAATCTCCAGTCCAACCCATCATAAAAGCTTGAAAGCCCGGAGGTTTTAGCCGATCGGCCAAATAAGCAGACCAATCCTTCGTCAGCAACTTTACCCGAATCCCGATCGCGCTTAAATCCGCAGCCAAAGCCTCAGCAATCGGCTTCGGCGTGGGAAAATAGGGACGGCTGACCGGCATATACCACAAATTCAAATCAAAACCGTTCGGATAACCGGCCTTCGCCAGCACTGCTTTAGCTTGCTGCGGGTTAAATTCGTAATCTTTAACTTTGTCAGACTCCGCCCAATTCAGCGCAGGCGGGATAAATTGCGAGTCATATTTGCCGAGTTCTCCCCAAAAAGCCTTGACTATAGCTTGCTTGTTGATTGTTTGGGCGATCGCCCGCCGCACCTCTGATTTCGCCAAAGGTGCGTAACCCGGATTTAACGCTAAATAACCCACATTAAAAGAAGGTCGCAAAACAGCTTCCAAATTAGTATCCGCCTGCACCTCTTTCAATTGATCCGGCGTTAAATCCACAGTAAAATCCAGTTGACCAGCCCTCAATTGAGCCAATCTCGCTGCCGGATCGTCCACAAAACGGATTACCAACTGATTGACTTTCGGCGTTCCCGCTTTCCAATAATTAGGATTTTTTTCTAAGATAATGCGATCGCCCGAGATCCATTCCTTAAACACAAAAGGCCCCGTACCCACCGCCAGCGACCCCGGAGTGCCGTATTTAGCCCCCGCTTTCTTCACCGCCGCCGGACTCGCAATCCCAAAATAACCCGACCCAATCGCCAAAGGAAAGGCAGCAAAAGGCCTATTTAACACAAACCTAATCGTAGACTTATCAACAACCGCCACATCCTTGACCAGGGAAGCTTTATCGCCCTTAAATCCAGCAAAAAAGTTTTTCCAAATCTGATAAGTTTTGCCAGAATCTCGATAACCGTGAGGATTTTTGGCATCCCACCAGCGATCGACATTAAACTTAACAGCATCCGCGTCAAAATCCGTCCCGTCGTGAAACTTCACCCCCGATCGCAACTTAAAAGTCCAAGTTTTGCCATCTGTAGAACTCGACCATTCAGTAGCCAGACTCGGTTCTAGTTCTACGGTTCCGGGTTTAAAATCAGTCAAGCGATTGTAGATTTGGTCGATCGCAATCACCGAATTACCATCAGTAACATTTCCGGGTTCCAGATTCACCGGCGGCCCTCCCGCACCGTAGACTAAAGCCCCCGGTGGGACAGCAGCAGGAGTTGTCGCAGTTGGAGAATTATTGCTAATATTTGCAGGAGTGCCACAATTTGAGACAATTACAGCCATCCCAAAAACTAGAGCTAATAAAACTAAACGCCAAGATTTTAACAACCTCATCTCAATAGCTCCTAATTTAATAAAAAATTGTACTCACATAAATAAATTTCTAATTTGCTCTTTTTCTCCTCTCTGCGCTCTCTGCGTTCTCTGCGGTTCATTTGATAAATTACATATTCAAATCAAATTTAATTAACACAACAAAATAAAACATACTATACCTCTTGAAATCCCCAAATAAATTTCCTATCTTGAAATGTATCTGCGTTAATCTGTTTTATCTGCCTTTCATCTGCGGTTGATTGACAATTAAACATTTGTCCAATTCAAATATACCAATTATCCCTTGCCAAACCTACTTAATTATCGATCGCACCACCGCCTACAACTCATAACTCTCTTCACCCATACTCCCCAATTCTGGGCTACCGAGAAACTCTTCATCCTCTAATTCCTCAATTGCAGAGTCAAAACTTTCAACAACAAACGGCAAACCCGCCGCCATCAAACCTCGTTGAATGCGATCGCTCGTTTCCTCAAACAAAACAAATAGCGGATGAACCGCCTCAGCCTCATCACTAAAAATATGTCTGTAGCGGTAAGGCATCACCCACTCGTAACCTTTATCCAACCAAACCTGACACTGCCGCCAGCGGCCCAACAAATCAGAAAAATCCTCGCCCGGGCGGTGAATAAAAACCAAAATTTCCACCCCAATTTTAACTTTCCACTCTGGATCGCACATCAAAATTGCCAAATCGCAAGGCAAACAAGCTGCCTGTCCCGGAGAGATGCTAGTCCCCCCCCTACCCGCATAGGAAACCCCCTCCCGCAAGCGCACAATGGGCAAAGGAATGGTAATTAAACTTTCGTTAGCGCGGCGGATACTCGGAATCATCTCCATGTACAGCCGATATTTTTTCAGCAGGGCGATCGCTGCCGAAAATTCGCTGTACTGTGCTAGTAAAGCCTCGTAATGTGATTGTTTGACAGACATTTTAAATCAATTAATTAGTCATTAGTCATTAGTCATTAGTCATCAGTCATTGGTCAGTTGTCAGTTGTCAGTTGTCATTGGTTATTCATTATTGGCAACTTGTAATTGGCAATTTGTAATTGGTAATTGGCAATTGGTTATTCATTACTTGGCAATAATTGGTCATTGGTTATTCAAAGATTAGCCAAGACCATATCGCTGACTGAACAGTATTAACAACTCAAACAAAGCCAATGACAACTCTTAAATAACAACTGTCAACTGCCAACTGTCAACTGTCAACTGTCTACAGCTTCTGAAACACTGCGAACATCGGCAGATACATCGACAGCAAAATCGAAGCTACGATCGCACCGATGACCACAATCATCAAAGGTTCCAGCATACTGGTAAGTCCTTTGACCGCTTCTTCCACTTCCGTTTCGTAGAAAGCGCCAACTTTCATCAACATTTTGTCAAGTTCCCCTGTTTCCTCGCCAATTGCCATCATTTGAATTGCCAAAGACGGAAAAACAGCTTGTTCTTGCAAAGCAATACTGATCATGCCACCGCTTTGAATTTCCTGTCTCGCATATTCGATCGCATTTGAGATCGCCTGATTTCCCGCCACATCTCGCACAATTTCCAAAGAGTTAAGAATCGGCACGCCCGATCGCGTCAGCGAGCCAAAGATGACGCAAAACCTCGCTACCGCCGATTTTTCAATCAAATCTCCAAAAATTGGCAACTTCATCGCAATTTTATCGATTTGCAGGCGACCTACTGGAGTTTTGTAGTACATATCGAAGGCAAATTTTAGCGCTATAATTACCCCAATAACTGTCACTTGTTGGATCGGAGGCCAAGCAGTACAAAAAGCGCTAATTCCCAGCATAAACAGCGTAAAAGCTGGCAAATCCGCCCCAATATCCTTAAAGATTTTCGCGAAAGTTGGGAGCAAGAATATGGTCATAGCGAAAAAAATCACGACCGCTATAAACAGCACCGTCTTCGGATAAGACATCGCCGACTTAATTTCCGATTCCGTTTTGTGATTTTTTTCCATCATCGTCGCCAGACGGTCGAGGGTTTCATCTAGCACACCGCCCACCTCTCCCGCCGCCACCATACTGATAAACAGTTGGTCAAAAACATCAGGAAACTTAGCCATTGCCTCTGCCAAGTTTATCCCCTCTTGCACGTCAGCATTCATGCTCCTGAGCGCTCGTTTCAACTTAGCATTAGAGCACTGCTCGTGCAGCACAGAAAGGCATCTCACGATCGCCACCCCGGCATTAAACATAGCCGCAAACTGACGAGCAAAAATCGCCATATCCTTAACAGTAAGACTGCTAAGGTTATACTCAAATTCCTCCTGAATCCTAGTGAGATCGAAGCCACTTTTCGGCTTGGGATTAATAACATTGGTAGCCATAGATTGCCTCTGGAAAATTATTAAAAGTCATTAGTCATTAGTCATTGGTCATCAGTCATTAGTCATTAGCGATTGGTTATTTCTGCAGACTGCTGACTAATGACTGATGAATTCGCCCCAAAATCGGTACAATTCCCCAACACTCATGAGAGTCAATCCCCAAATTTTAGACCGTAATTCAAGCTCCCAGATTCACTGCGCTGCAATAAAATCTAAAATCTAAAATCTAAAATCTAAAATCGACTGACTGACTGAATTAATGAGCCCCTACCTTGCCTGTACCCACAGGTGCCGGGCCGATCAAGCGTTCGAGTTCGTCAGCCTTAGAAGCCTTGCCCATTGCCGCTTCCCAAGTGATTTTACCGCCCTTGTAAAGTTCAGCGAGGGCCATTTCCATCGTCCTCATGCCCAATTTTGCCCCCATTTGGATTTGGGAGTAAATCATGGGAGTTTTGCCCTCCCGGATCAAGTTAGCCATAGCTGGAGTATTCACCATGATTTCCATAGCGCAGCAGCGGCCGCCCCCAACTTTCACAACCAAATTTTGGCTGCAAATTCCGACTAAAGAGTTAGATACCTGGGCGCGAACCTGGGGTTGTTGAATGGGCGGGAACACGTCCAAAATCCGATCGATCGTAGCAGCCGCCGAATTAGTGTGCAGCGTTCCCATCACCATGTGACCCGTTTCCGCCGCCGAAATTGCCAGACCGATCGTTTCCAAGTCCCGCATTTCCCCCACCAAAATCACATCCGGATCTTCGCGCAGAGCTGCTTTCAGCGCATTAGCAAAGCTCTTAGTATCTTCCCCCTTTTGACGCTGGTGAAACAAACTCTTGACATTCGGAAACACATATTCGATCGGGTCTTCAACAGTCAGAATATGTTCCGCCCGCGTCCGGTTGACCAAATCCAACAAAGCCGCCATCGTAGTAGTTTTCCCGGAACCAGTTTGTCCCGTCACCAACAGCATACCCCTGGGTCTTTCCGTCATGTCCCGCAAAACCTGCGGCACGCCCAAAGCATCTGCATTAGGAATCTTAGAAGCCAGAGCCCGCATACAAGCAGCCCAAGCACCCCGCTCCCGGTACACATTCACCCGGAACCGAGCCAATCCCTTCACCCCGTAAGCGCAGTCCAGTTCCCACTCCATTTCCAACTGCTTGCGCTGCATATTGTTGAGCATTTGGAAGATCAGAATCTGCACTTCCTCAGCAGACAGAATGTCGCCGTATTGCGACTGAGGAGTTAGTTTCCCGCTGACGCGGAAGAAGATAGGCGCGCCTGCTTGGATGTGTATGTCCGAACCCCCTTGCTCTACCAGGGACTCCAATACGTCTTCAATCATCAGACCCATAGATACCTCTTCTCAATCTAGTTGATAGTTATTGACCAATCTAGCTCACTTGTCAGTTCCTAGTTGTCAGTTGGCTGTTGGCTGTTGGCCGTTGGCTGTTGGCTGTTGGCTGTTGGCTGTTGGCTGTTGGCTGTTGGCTGTTGACTGTTAACTACTGCCCAATACTCTGGAAATGCCAATGCTATAAGGCCCTGCGCGGGTCAATGCCCCATGCCCACGGAGCCCCATGCCCCATCCCCCATGCCCATGACTAATGACTAATGACTAATGAATCAATCCAAAAAGCGCGGCGTCAAGCAGTAGGGGCAATCCAGCATCTCCGGCTTCAATTCCGCCCGACAACTTTTGCAGGTAAGTCCCTGCTTGCGTTTGGCTTTCAGTTCCGCCTCCAAGCCCGAGTCAGTAAAGGTCACGCGCTCCACTTCTTCAAAGGTAGTCGCCCCTTCCCGCACCAACTGCAAGCTGTAAGCCAACAACGTTTTCATCCCTTCTTCTACCGCAGCTTCCTTAATTTGCTCTGTGGGAGCTCCTTGAGTGATCAGAGTTTGCAGCCGCTCAGTATTTTTCAGGAACTCGTAAACCCCTACCCGTCCTTTGTAGCCCAGGCCGCTGCACTTGCGACAAAGTTGATCGCGTTCTGCTAGTTCTTTCCTTTCCTCCACCGGTACGACATTTGCTCTGTTGACAGTCAGATCGATTTCTTGAGAAGCCGACAGACCGTAACGACCGAGTTCTTCAGCGGTAGGCTGGTAAGGAATGCAGCATTTGTCGCAAACCCGCCGCATTAGACGCTGAGCCAACACGCCCAACAGAGCGGCCGAAACCATGAAGGGTTCTACCCCCATTTCGTCCAAACGGGCGATCGCCCCAGCCGCGTCGTTCGTGTGCAGGGTAGTCAGCACTAAGTGTCCAGTCAACGCAGCTTCCAGAGCTGTTTTTGCCGTTTCCTTGTCCCGGGTTTCCCCCACCAGCAGCACGTCAGGGTCTTGCCGCAAAAATGCCCGCAGAATGTTGGAAAAAGTCAAGTCTTTTTCCCGAATTACTTGACATTGGGTAATTCCCGGCAAAGCATATTCGATCGGGTCTTCCGCCGTACTGATATTAATCCCCGGATCGTTCCGTTCCGCCAGAATCGAGTACAGAGAAGTTGACTTACCAGAACCCGTCGGCCCCGTCACCAAAATCAGTCCGAACGGACGGCTAGCAGTCTCTCGCACCAAAGCCAGAGTTTCTTGATCCGAGATCAACAAACCCAAACCCAACTGAGTGCTGGAACTGTCCAAAATCCGCAGCACGATTTTTTCCCCGTACCGCGAAGGCAAGCTGTTCACCCGGAAATCCACCGTGCGTCCCTCAAAAACCCGGCGGATGCGACCGTCTTGAGCTTGTCGGCGTTCGGCAATGTCCAGGTTGGCAATAATCTTGAAACGAGCGGTAATCGATTGGACTACTTGCTTCGGAAACCGGAAATACTCTTGCAGCACCCCGTCTTTCCGCATCCGTATCCGCATGAACTCTTCTTGGGGTTCTACGTGGATGTCCGACACCTTTTCCGACAAAGCTTTAGCCAAAATGATGTTGACGGCCTTAATTACCGGAGCAGCCTCAGCATCATCTATGGTGTTAGCTAGGTCTTCTTGGTCGGCAGTATCCTCTTCGAGCGAGAGTTCGCCAAAATCTCCCTCCCCTAACTCCAGCTTTCTCTGCTTTTCGGCTTCTGCTAATTTGGCTGCTACCTTAACTTGGTCGTCTTGATAGGACGAAGTTATGTCCTGATAGTCGTCTGGCGTAATCACCCGTCGCTGCAAAGCTAAGCCGTGGGGCTGTAAAATCCGCCGCAAATCTTCGATGGCGTTGAGGTTGTCGGGATCTACCATTGCTACTAAAACTGCCGCCGGCTCGGTTTCAGTCTTCGCTACTGGTAAAAAGCGACCTTGGTGACAAATGTCGATCGAAATTTTCAACCCCTCGAGCATAATTCCGAGTTGCTCGTTCGACATTTCGCTCATTTCCGGGTCATACGCTTCTACCCCGTAGACAATCTTCCGTTCAAACATCTGCTGCTTCTTGTAAAGCCGCAGCAATTCAGGGGGCAACGGCTGCCCGGTAAGTGCTTCTAATACCTCCGTCAACCGCTTGCCCGACTTCCGGCTTTCAATTTGAGCTTGCTTCAGTTGGTCGCCGTTGACGTAACCCGACTGAATCATCTTGTTGAGAGCCGGATTGAAATTGCTCAGAGCAACTATCGATGTGGTAGAGCGAAACCCTTGGGATGTGTTAGTCATAAAAAACACTCATGCTTGTGGGAAACTCAGTCACAAAAAGTGCTGAGAGGAAAACCAACTCGGGGTTTTAACCCCCGTATGCTTTGCTTGTAGATGAGCTATTTTGATTTTATGGCTCAATCCCTATCTTTAAAGTGTAAGCTCGTAGTCCTCTCTCATTTTCGTCCACAAATTGACGAGACGTTGGAGGGATTGGTCGATGCTTGCAATCAAATCTTGTTTGTTGGGGGCCGGCGTTGCTTACTTACCCGATCGGGTCTGCGAGATACTCTCGTTATAGCCTCACGGCACATCACTTGGGGATCGATCCCGAGGTGTGTCGCCTTTCCACGATCGTTCTATCTTCGCAAATTGTTTGGTCAAATTACAGTGCCCGTGGTGGCGCGGTTATCTGTACTAGGTTAAAGAGCCCATAGCCGATCTTTGATGATGATAGCTTTGACGAAAGGATCGATCGGTCTTTTGAGATATATTTTGATTAATTATCTGCGATCTGGTTGCGGGCGATCGCCCGAGCGGACTCCGATCGCCCAGATTTTGAGCAGCTCTAATTTTTTCGCTGCCAATATTCATGTCATTCTACCTGGTGTCCTAACCTTTGTGACGAAAGCTTGACGGTTCATCAATTTTGTCCAGAGGCAAATTAGATATCGCTCCTATCTACCGACTGGCAACCCGAGACCACCTAATCTTTCTCATTTTACTCGCAAATAATCGAGGACACCTCCCTGTTTTTCAACGCATTCAATGGTAAAAGACCAGCCTCTATCTGCGAATAAAACAACCATACAGATTAACTTTAATTAACTCTCGTTTGCAGCAAATATTGAAGTATCAGCCGTCAACATCTCAATTATTTTTAGGAAATCCAACTGCTTAATATACTTATAAACTTGCTATCAATGCTGTCTCATTCCCAGATTGCGATACAAAAAACGTTGTGTTAGCGCCAAGGACAGTCTTACTAGAGCTAGAGATCGAGATGTCATTTCCCTAAAATATTGAAAGCTTTGAGAGATTGCTGCACATAGGCCGGAGCTTTCCTAGGAATCAAATAGTGCCATACACAATAAATTATAGTTCTCTACATTTACCGTGTATGGTGTATCTGCTAGAATTGATAGGGTTCTGTCGCGCAGCTTTTATGATTGACGAGGAAAAACAGCAAGATCTAGATCCTAACTCAACTGGGGAAACCCCAGAAGGTTCAGCAATGGCAAGCGAAACTCCGCCGGCACCAGCAAACTCGAACGAAGCAGCCGATTGGGAACTCGAACTTGCTCAAGCTTATCAAAGCGCCGAGGGCGATCGCAAGGGAGCAAACGCATCTGGGGATCCTATCACCGGCAGTTCCACCAACAGCCCGACAGCAGACGCGGCTGAATCGTGGAAGAGGGAACTCGCCTCGGTAAAAGATGAAAAAGAGGCTTTAAAAACTCAGTTGCAAGCCACAGCGGCTCAACTAGAAGACCTAAAAAATCAAAATCTCCGCCTAGCAGCAGATTTTGACAACTTCCGCAGGCGCACCCAAAAGGAAAAAGAAGAGTTAGATTTACAGGCAAGGTGTATCACGATCAAGCCTCTTTTGCCGGTAATCGACAATTTCGAGCGCGCTCGATCGCACATTAAGCCGCAAAACGACGGCGAAATGAACATTCACAAAAGCTACCAAAGCGTTTACAAGCAAATGGTAGATAGTCTCAAACAAATTGGGGTTTCTCCGATGCGCCCTGAAGGCGAACAATTTGACCCCAACCTCCATGAAGCTCTCCTCAGCGAGCCCACAGACGAACACGAGGAAGGAACAATCATCCAAGAACTAGAACGCGGCTACATTTTGGGCGATCGCGTCTTGCGCCACGCCAAAGTGAAAGTTGCAGCGCCTGGGATATCTGTGGTAGCCTCAGATGAAAATCCCGATAGTTCGGAAAGTTAATCGGGATACAAGCTACTGCATTCTGAACCCTGCTGTGACCCCCGAAGAGCATTCGGGGGCCCGAAGGTGGCAGACTCACCAACTTCTTAATTCAGGACTAAAAGCAGGTCAGCCCTTTCTGAACAAATTGTGAACAATGTTTTAACGAGTCTGTGATACTGCATTAAAATATCAAGTTTGTTTCCTACCAATCCAGTCAGGTGATGCTTGTTAAAACCAAGCTTAGTAGTTTTTTATACCCCAACTTGTAGTTGGAAGTTTCCAAACATCCCACAAAGTTTTATGAGGCGCTATGGGAAAAATTATTGGAATTGACTTAGGCACGACCAACAGTTGCGTAGCTGTATTGGAGGGCGGTAAACCCGTCGTGATCGCCAATTCCGAGGGCGGCCGCACAACTCCGAGCATCGTAGGATTTGGCAAGGGGGGCGATCGCTTAGTCGGTCAACTAGCCAAGCGGCAAGCTGTAACTAATGCTGTAAATACTGTCTACAGCATCAAACGATTTATCGGGCGCCGGTGGGACGACACGGAAGAAGAACGATCGCGTACTCCCTATACCTGCATCAAAGGCAAAGACGACACTGTTAACGTCCAAATTCGGAACAAGGTTCACACCCCTCAAGAAATCTCGGCCATGGTACTCCAAAAGCTCAAGCAAGATGCTGAAGCTTATTTGGGACAAACTGTTACCCAAGCCGTGATTACTGTACCGGCATACTTCACAGACGCCCAGCGGCAAGCTACTAAAGACGCCGGTACGATCGCGGGTTTAGAAGTCCTGCGGATCGTCAACGAACCGACGGCGGCCGCCCTTTCCTACGGGCTCGACAAGCAAAATATCGAACAGAAAATCTTGGTCTTTGACCTCGGCGGCGGTACTTTCGACGTTTCGATCCTGCAATTGGGAGACGGAATTTTTGAAGTCAACGCCACCGCAGGTAACAACCATCTCGGAGGAGATGACTTTGATGACTGCATAGTCCAGTGGCTGGTAGAAGCTTTCCGGACTCAAGAAGGTAGCGACCTCTCAACAGACAAAATGGCATTGCAGCGCCTCCGAGAAGCTGCGGAAAAGGCGAAAATCGAACTTTCTCTCTCGCAATCCACATCAATTAATTTGCCGTTCATCTCCTCTGATGCCAAAGGGCCCAAGCATTTGGAAATGGATCTGTCTAAGGCTCAGTTTGAAAAACTGGTGGGTCATTTGGTGCAGGCGACGATCGATCCGGTAACTCAAGCCCTCAAAGACGCCAGTCTTACCCCGAAAGATATAGACAGAATTATTTTAGTCGGAGGCTCAACCCGAATTCCGGCAGTTCAAGAGGCAATTAGCAAATATTTTGGCGGCGCCTCTCCCGATAAATCGGTGAATCCCGACGAAGCTGTAGCCGTAGGCGCGGCAATTCAAGCCGGGGTATTGGGCGGTGAAGTCAAAGATTTGCTGTTGTTAGACGTGACGCCGCTTTCCCTGGGACTCGAAACTTTGGGCGGTGTGTTTACCAAAGTAATCGATCGCAATACAACCATCCCCACCAGTCGATCGCAAATGTACAGCACCGCGGCAGACGGGCAAACCTCCGTAGAAATTCACGTCCTCCAAGGCGAGCGCGCATTAGTTAAAGACAACAAAAGTCTCGGTAAATTCCTGCTCAAAGGCATCCCCGCAGCCCCCCGCGGCGTACCTCAAATCGAAGTTACCTTTGAAATAGATGCTAACGGCATTCTCAAAGTTGCCGCAGAAGACAAGGGAACCGGCAAAGAACAAAGCATCCAAATTTCCAATACAGGGGGATTGAGCGAAACCGAAGTCGAGCGGATGCGCCAAGAAGCCGAACTTTACGCCGACGAGGACATCAAGCGCGCTCAACTCGTCGAACTCAAAAATCAAGCCGACACCCTGGTCTATAATTGTGGTGTCACTTTGAAAACCAACGCACAATTGCTGAGCGACGAGCTCAAAGTCGTAGCCGAAACAGCAGCAACAGCTTTGAAAGCCTCTATGGCTAACCCCGACATCACTGGTGAGGAACTCACCGAACAAATCGAAGCTTTCAAGCAACTGCTATACTCCCTCGGGACAGCAGTCTACGAGCAAGCCCGCAGCGGGGTAGCCCCCTCCTCGCCAGAGGCTGAAAGCGAGATGATGTCAGAACTACAAGAGGTTGCAGCTACCGACGACAGCCTTTTCCTGACAGAAGAGCTGCTGGTGGCGCCCCAAGCTCCGCCACAACCGGAACCAAAACCGGAACCAAAACCGGAACGACAGTCCAAGCGACAGCCGGAACCAAAACCGGAACCAAAACCGGAACCAAAACCGGAACGACAGTCCAAGCGACAGCCGCAACCACAACCGCAACCACAACCGAAGGTTCCCGAACCTGAAGTTGATGAGATGAATCCTTTCCTTTAGAACAACTGAACAGCTAAAAATTAAAAGTTAAAAGTTAACAATGAGAATTTTTAATTTTTAATTAGTAATTTCAGGAAGGGCCGCCCATTTCTTTTTCGTACACTTTTTGTTATTTACCTCCAGGCAAGCAGCTTTATGGCCGGTGATTACTATGAAATATTAGGCGTTTCTCGCAGCGCAGACAAAGAGGAAATTAAGCGTGCTTACCGCCGCCTAGCTCGCAAGTACCATCCAGATGTCAACAAAGAATCTGGAGCTGAGGAGCGGTTTAAAGAAATTAACCGTGCCTACGAGGTACTATCCGAACCGGAAACCCGCGCCCGTTTCGATCGTTTCGGCGAAGCAGGCGTCAGCGGTGCAGGCGCGCCTGGGTTCCAAGACTTCGGCGACAGCTTTGCTGACATCTTTGAAAGCTTCTTTCAGGGTTTTCAAGGAGGGGCGGGCGGCCAACAACAACAAGGTCGCAGGCGCAGCGGCCCCGTGCGCGGAGATGATTTGCGACTGGATTTGCGGCTGGAGTTTCGCGAAGCAGTTTTTGGTGGGGAAAAAGAACTCCGCATCAAGCACCTAGAAACCTGCGAAACTTGTAACGGGACTGGCGCCAAACCGGGAACCCGACCTCAAACCTGTTCGACTTGTTCCGGCAGCGGTCAAGTCCGACGCGCTACCCGCACGCCTTTCGGCAGCTTTACTCAAGTTTCAGTTTGCCCCACCTGCAACGGCACCGGGCAAGTGATTGAGGACAAGTGCGAAACTTGCGGCGGCCGCGGTCAGAAAGAAGTGATGAAAAAGCTGAAAATCACTATTCCGGCTGGGGTTGACAACGGTACTCGCTTGCGCGTTTCCAATGAAGGGGATGCTGGCAAGTTGGGCGGGCCGCCGGGGGATCTTTACGTGTTTTTGGCTGTGAATGAAGACCCGCTATTTAAGCGGGACGGCATTAACGTTAATTCGGAAGTGAAGATTAGTTACTTGCAGGCAATTTTGGGCTGCAGGTTGGAAGTGGAAACTGTAGATGGGCCGACGGAATTGTTGATTCCTACTGGGACTCAGCCTGGTACGGTTCTGACTCTGGAGAAAAAAGGAGTGCCTAAGTTGGGCAATCCAGTCAGTCGCGGCGACCATTTGATTGCTGTGTCTATTGATATTCCGACTAAGGTGACTGCTGAGGAACGGGAGTTGCTGATGCAGCTTGCTAAGCTGAAGGGCGATCGTACTGGTAAAGGCGGCTTGGAAGGATTTCTGGGCAATTTGTTTCAGAAATAAGCAATTTTTTGACACCCATGGGTGTCAAATTTTCCTGTTCGATCGTTCCGTGGCAATTTTTTAAATTCTCTATCAAAAAAATGAGACCAATTGGTCTCATTTTGCCCAGGTAGAATAATTGTTCGGCAATTTGTTTAATTCTCTGTCAAAAAAGTCAGCGCAATTGCGCTCATTTTGTACAGGTAGAATAATTGTTGGGCAATTTGTGGGAATAGTCCTCAAAAAAATGACACCAATTGGTGTCAAAAATCGGCGGTAGAATAATTGTTGGGCAATTTGTCGGAATAGTCCTCAAAAAAATGACACCAATTGGTGTCAAGAATCGGTCGTAGAATAATTGTTGGGCAATTTGTGGGAATAGTCCTCAAAAAAATGACACCAATTGGTGTCAAAAATCGGTCGTAGAATAATTGTTGGGCAATTTGTGGGAATAGTCCTCCAAAAAATGACACCAATTGGTGTCAAAAATCGGAGGTAGAATAATTGGCAGGCAATTGGTTCACGATAAAATAAGGCTTTCAGGATTTGAGATGGGAAATTTGAAAAGAAAAGGCATACTATGAATTCAACATCCACAATAGAAAATCCCAAATCTCCAGATGCCAAAATCGATCTGCGGGGGACTCCGTGTCCTCTGAATTTTGTCCGCACTAAATTGCGCTTGGAACAAATGCCACCTGGTGCTGTTTTGGAGGTGTGGTTGGATGCTGGGGAGCCGATCGAACAAGTACCCGACAGTCTGAAAATGGAAGGCTACCAGATTCTCGAAACGCAATTTATGGCGGATGAGTCGGAACCCGGCTTTTTTGCGATGAAAGTGCAAAAAAGCCCAGAAAACCAGGAAGCAGGATGAGCCTGAATTCTTCCTCGATCGTCGGTACTGTAGTTGCTGTTCAGGCTAACTTCTACCGAGTCAGGCTAGATCCAGCAGCCGGCATTCACGAGAATATAGCCCTGGCGGATGCTCCCACTCTCCTGTGCACTCGCCGCACTCGACTGAAAAAAATTGGTCAACAGGTGATGGTGGGCGATCGCGTGGTGGTAGACGAACCGGACTGGACTGACCGCCGGGGTGCAATTTCTGAAGTCGAACCGCGCCGCACAGAACTCAACCGCCCGCCTGTAGCTAATGCCGATCGCATTCTCCTGGTTTTTGCCCTCGCCGAACCGGATTTAGACCCCGCCTCATTAACTCGGTTTTTAGTCAAGGCTGAATCTACAGGTTTAGAGGTGAGTTTGTGCCTGAACAAATGCGATTTGGTGAAGGCCCAGGAGTTGGAACAGTGGCGCGATCGGCTTTCAGGTTGGGGCTACGAACCAATGTTTATTAGCGTTCGCAGCGGTTTAGGAGTGCAGGAAGCTGCGTCTAAATTGCAAAATAAAGTTTCTCTAGAAAAAGTAGCTGACCAGCATTTAGTAGACAAAATAGAGGGTGTTGTGTTCCCTTATGAGGATAACCCCCTACTAGCAAATTCAGTCGATCCGTTAGATGCGTTAAATGCGGTACAAAATCCTTTGCCGAACTTGCTTGAGGGCCACATCCAAGACAAAATAACGATAATTTGTGGGCCTTCTGGGGTCGGCAAATCCAGCTTGATCAACCAACTGATTCCGGCGCAGAACCTTCGAGTGAGCGCTGTTTCTGGCAAACTCGGCCGCGGGCGCCACACGACTCGCCACGTCGAACTTTTTGAACTTCCCGACGGCGGGCTTTTGGCTGATACTCCGGGGTTCAATCAGCCGGCTCTCGAATCCGAGCCGTCGGAGTTAGCTGAATATTTCCCAGAAGCGCGTCAGAGGCTGGCTTTGGGTAGCTGCCAGTTTAGCGACTGTTCGCACCGCGATGAGCCTAACTGTGTGGTGCGGGGCGATTGGGAGCGCTACCAGTATTACTTGAATTTTCTGGAAGAGGCGATCGTCCGCCAGCAAACTCTGCAAAACTCCAGCAGCGCCGAATCCAGTTTGAAGCAGCAAACCAAGTCCGACGGTACACAGCAGTACGAACCGAAGTTGCAAACAAAAAAATATCGCCGCTCTTCCCGCCGCCAGCAACACCAGTCGCTGCAAGATATGTGTCAGGAAGATTTAGAGGAATTCTGAGGAAGTAGCCGCCTCAGATCCCCCAATACACCAGAAAATAGTACCAACACTTACCCAGGAACCGGATTCGATCGAGTAAGATACTTCTTTGCAGCCCGAGGCCTTAGGCTGCAAAACCCGGTTTCTTTAGTGGCGAGTGCGTCAGTCCTGAGTACATTAATCGCTAAAATTAAATGGCCGATAATTTGTAAAAAAAAGTAGAACAGAAGCAAAAGTTAGCGGGTAGTGCAGGAGCAAAAATATTGTGAATATTCAAGAACTGTTTCAGAAAGGCGGCCCCGCCATGTGGCCCCTGTTGGTGTTATCGATTGTCTCTGTAAGTACAATTATCGAGCGCTTGTGGTTCTGGGCAAGCCTCTTGAGCAAGGAGAAGCAGATAGTTAACCGCATTCTCGACGTGGCGCGCAGCGATTGGGGGGCGGCTAGCGAGATTGCCAGACAAGCCAACCGACAGCCGATCGGGCGATTTCTTTCTGCACCCCTGCGCCTGTACAATCCCGAACCAGATTTATTTCGACTCGCCCTCGAAGCCGCAGCCGATGAAGAGCTGGCTTCGATGCGCCGCGGGGACAAAATCTTAGAAGCGACGATCGCTCTCGCCCCTTTGCTGGGCTTGCTGGGAACAGTTTTGGGCTTGATGAACTCGATCCAGAAGGCCAATCCGGGTGACATCAGCGCCGAGGCAACGAAGGGGGTGACTTTGGGAATTAGTGAGGCACTGATTACCACTGCTTCGGGGATGGTAGTAGCAATTTTTACCTTGGTGTTTTATCGGATATTTCAAGCTTTTTTGTTCAACCAAGCAAAAATATTTCGCAAAGCTGGAAATGAACTGGAATTGCTTTACAGACAATACTGGCCGACGGCTAATGCTAAAGGTCGATCGCCTGATACGGATCGCAACAATTCTTCCTTTGGTTCCGATGGTTTGAACAGGCGTTCTCTCAATTCTCAAGAATCGGGGGAACGTCTCAGGGAGCCGAAATTGAAAGGTTCGGAGCCTGATGTTGATTCAACTTCTAATAATTAAAAGCAAGGAGCAATGATGAAGATTCACTTGGATACTCCTGCTGAAGATGCTCGGATTGAACTGCTTCCTTTAATTGACATAATCTTTTGTATTCTGACGTTTTTTTTGCTATCGGCTGTGCGAATGACCCGCCAGCAAGCAATTAATGTCGATTTACCGAAGGCGAAGACGGGACAAGCGCAGATGCGAGAGATGCTGATTGTCAGCATTGACGATTTCGGGCAAACTTATATCGACCAATTGCCTGTTAATTACCAACAGCTCGATCGAGTTTTAAAGAGTTTCCACAGCACAAATCCTGCCGGCTTGACGGTGTTGTACGCTCCTCAAAATGCTAAATACGCCAAAGTTGTCGAGGTTTTAGACAAATTGAGAGAGGTAGGGGGCGATCGAGTAGCCCTAGCAACTCTTCCTAGTTCGGCTCCCTCTGGGCAGCCGAACGATCCGTCACTTCCCAATTCCGGGATTCCTGCGGCACCTTCGGGCAATTACCCTCAACCCCTGCCGTCTCCCCTAGCTCCGGGCCAGCAGCAGTTCAATCCCAATGGCTTTCAATCTCCTCTCCCAGCTCCGGGGCAGCAGCAGTTCAATCCCAACGGGTTTCAATCTCCTCTCCCAGCGCCCGGACAGCAGCAGTTCAATCCCAATGGGTTTCAATCTCCTCTCCCAGCGCCCGGACAGCAGCCGAGGAACTCTGGGGGAAATCTGGGAATTCCTCCTGTGTCGCCCGCACCCACTGCCCCCAATTTCAGGCCCGGAGCGGCTGCTCCACCGCCGAATGTCCCTCCCTCGAATTAGTGAGAACGCTTCCAAGTTTGGGAACGAACGGTGTGCGGGATTTAACAGGTGTAGCGGATTTAACGAATGGATGTTCAGATTCAGTTGACCTGTGACAGTTGACTGCAAGAGGGCGACCTCTACCTGGCAGTCCGAGGATTGGAATAATGAATCGTCTTTTTTAAATTTCTCCCTACAAGCCTTGGGGCTTTCAACCAATTATTTCTGGTAAAAGTCTAAAGGAAGCTAGGCAAATGATTTGATAACGGATACCAGGAAGAAGGGAAGGGAAGGGAGAACAGAGAAATAGAAATTCTCCCACTCTCCCCATCTCCCCTCACCCGCTCTCCCCTTCACCCAGAGAGAATTTCCGCGCGAGTTGGTATAAATGGCTGCAATTATTTTGGTTCATACTGAGCCTTTTTTCTTTTGACAAGTATATAGAGTGGTATAAGTGGGCAGAAGGAACTTTTGCGGACATGCTACCATCTCTATGGTTAAGTTATTTCTTAGGGCAGATGGTAATTTTGTCAAATTATTGTTACCTTTTGTAATATACTAAAGCGAGATAGGCTTGCGGGACATCCTGAAACCAACAGCCGATCGCTGAAGCAACTTACAGAAACAACTTACAAATCTGGTTAATCCAGGTTTCACTGTCAAGTCACCTTTACTTATAGAGGAGTCTTTCGTCATGAGCCAACCAGCAGAATTGTCTTTGGAGCAGCAATTTAGCCTGTGTTCCTTCAAAACACAGGTAAGTGACATGAGCCGCGAGCAAGCTCAGGAGTTTTTGGTCAAACTTTACGAGCAAATGATGTTGCGCGAAACCATGTACCGCCATTTTCTCAAACACCATTGGGGATTAGAACCCAATCCAGGAGTTGAATAGCTCAGAGTCGCAGTCGGCGACCTCCGTCTCTTACTCTGTTCCCTCAGGCGGAAAGGAGTTGGGGGTGATGGGGCGTCACTCGAACGTACAAAGCAAGAATATCCTCAGAGTTCGACACTGATATACGGAGGAATTTAAAGGTTAGAGGCATTTGGTAGAAACAATTTTTACCGACCTATGGAGAACTCATCCTCTGGTCTGACAAACTCGTACTGTATTGTCTTTTGATTCTACTAAAAGTTGGGATCGAGTCTCGGCAATAGTCCGATCGACCTCGCAGCACAAAGCAACAATAATTTATCACTCCGCCTCTCAAAAATCATAAATCTTTCGACAATATCTATATTTTTTTATACAATAAATTACAGCCACAGATTCGGAGATCGGAGACCATCAATCGATCGTATGTAATTGCTAGAAATGCCAATTGTTTGATATGGCGAGCTTAACACTTCACTACAGCTATTAATCTCCTCTAAAGTCTCTCAAGTTGCAGCCGATCGGTTTGAGCAAGCCTTGAGCAAGTCGAACATCATATCATGTCCCATCGATTGAGCCCAATAAGTAGGGTTTGTAGTGCGGACTTCAGTCCGCATTCAGGGAGCGGACTGAAGTCCGCACTACAAACCGTTTTTGTGGTCATCAACCGGGCATGAGATCGCAAGGCGAGCTCCGACTAGCAAAACCTTTAATTTTCTACTCAAGTCCCATAACTGACAACTTGTAACTCTAGAAAGAGTTATTCCGACTGACGTTCCAGAGTTGCCTCCATCGTACTCGTCAAGTAATGACCGGACATGATGCCGCTAGATTGGTAGTAGCGGTTGTCATCAACGCGGTGGAGGGTATCAAAACCCGTCCGCCGCTGGCGTTCGTCTCCCAGTACCCAGTAACGCTGGACGATCGACTGAGGAGCAATCCAACCTTCGCCCTCGACTCGGCCGAGTTCGCTGTGTTGGAGTACAAAAGTATACTGCCGCTCATCGTTGTTGAGGTGTCCTCGGTACTGCAAAATAATCTCTTCGCGATCGCCTCCTGGAAACACGAGCTTCGTCACCATACTGAACCAATCTGTTCGGTTCCAGCTCACTAAAGTTTTGCCTTTCACCGTAATTGGCACGCCATTGCGCTCAATCCAACTTCCTTCGAGCGTCCATTGGCCAGATTCCATTAAAAACGTGTGAGCCACAGTGCTGTTCCTATGCTTTTCCTGCTGGCTACAATGCTGGTGCAACAACGCACAGCCGTTGTCCCTCAGACTCTATGCTATCATGCCCAACTGTGCCAACAAGAGTTAATTTCTCCTAACAGAACCGGTGCACAAGCACCAGTAACTTGAGGCAGATTGCCGGGAATACCCCGAACCCGCCAGGCGGCTAAAACCGCGAAAGCGATCGCCTCTTTAAAATCTACACTCAAGCCTGCCTCAGAAGTAGTCAACACTTGCACTGGATGCAATTGTGCTTGCAATCGGCGTTTTAAGTAGAGATTGTGGCTGCCGCCCCCGCACAATAAAACTCGATCGGGCATCTGCGGCAAAAAAGTTTGGTAACTGTGAACGATCGAAGCAACAGTCAGTTCCGTCAAAGTAGCCAGCACATCACCAGGACTGAGGTTGTAAGCTTGAGCCTCGACCAAACAACGGTTAAAATAGTCTACACCAAATAACTCTCGCCCTGTAGATTTGGGCGGTGCTTGGATAAAAAAATCTTGCTGCAGCCAATTCTCTACTAAAGCTTGACAGGGAGTGCCGCTTGCCGCCCAAGCTCCACCTTCGTCACAAGTTTTAGTTCCGTCAGAGAAGTGCTGCACTGCCAAGTCTAAGAGCGAATTTGCAGGCCCGGTATCCCAACCCAAGATACCTTCGCCCAGATGAGAAACCGCAGACTTGTCAGCCAATTCTTCATCTTTCCTGGCAGGAAGATAAGTAAAATTGCCAATTCCACCGAGATTTTGGATGCAGAGGTTGCGGTTGGGTTCGGCCAGCAGGCAAGCATCAACTATGGGGACTAAGGGTGCTCCTTGACCACCTGCTGCAATGTCTGCCGATCGAAAATTGCTCACAGTAGTAATGCCTGTCAATTGAGCGATGAGCGCGCCCCGCCCGAGTTGCAAGCTGTAACCCATGTCTGAACCAGGAGTGGGTGGAGCAGAAAAATTGCTCTGTTCCGTATTCCCTGGCGGTCGGTGGTAGACGGTTTGACCGTGAGAGCCGATTAATTCTGCTTTATCATATCCTGCTTGAATTGTCAAGGCTGCGACCGCAAATTCTTGGGCGATCGCATCATCTAATTCGGCGAGTTCTGCCACGGACAGCGCTGAGCCGCTGCAAACCGATAGAATTTGCGATCGCAAAGTAGCAGGATAAGGGAAAGTCTTGCCGGCAACCAACTGCACTTTCAAGTCTGTTTGAGAACCGACCACATCCACCAAAGCAGCATCAATGCCATCCACCGACGTGCCGCTGATCAAACCGATAACGCGAACCATTCGATTTTAGATTTTAGATTTTAGATTTTAGATTTTATGATTGGGAGATTGGGAGATTGAGAGATTGGGAGATTGGGAGATTTTGGGATTTGGATATTTTTAGGTGCGCTCATCGCGCGAGGAGATTATTTGAGGTCGATCGTGACGATCACCACAGTAATATTGTCCCGTCCCCCTTTATCCTTAGCCGCTTCAATCAAAGCAGTTGCAGCGCCCTCGCAGGCGCGAATCGACTTCAGAGGCGAAGCAATCAAAGGATCGGAAAGTTCCTCAGTCAAGCCGTCGCTGCACAGCAACAAGCGATCCCCGGGCTTTACATCCACCGGCAGAATATCTATCTCCTGCAAATCATCGCGGCCCAAACACTGGGACAAAACGTGACGCCAAGGATGACTGCGAGCCTGATCCGGAGTCAGGGCCTTTCTTTTAACAGCCTGAGCCACCCAAGTCTGGTCTTCAGTAATCTGATCCAAGTGAGATCCGTGCAGCCGGTACAAGCGAGAGTCCCCGATATTAGCGCACCATGGTCTGCCCTCATCCCTAAATATCAGAACCACAGCCGTAGTCCCCATATCAGCACGCTCGGGATGTTCGAGCTGATCGGTCAAAATTGCTTGATTGGCAATTAACAAAGCCTGGGACAACAACAGGGGAGAATCTTCTGGCCCTTCCCAATGTTCGAGCAAATAAGATTGAATCGCCCCAGTCGCAATCCGACTGGCTTCTTGACCTCCCGCGTGTCCTCCCATGCCGTCGGCCACTATGAAAAATCGCCCGTCAGGGTCTATGTAGTACGAATCCTGATTTACGGAACGAACTAGCCCTGTGTCTGTTTTACCTGCGAAAGAGCGTTTCATAGATTGGGTGATTGGACTCATCGAACTTCTAAAGTAGATACAACTCGGGCAACTTTGTATACCGACTATTCTCAAAATTTGAAGGAAACTTAAAATTGCTGCTGATATTTTTAACTACATCTCAGAGAGCAGAGATATCTTATCAAACATCATTAGCCAAGTCGCTAATCAAGGTGTTATCCCCAATTGCCACGATCGAATTTTCGCGACTCTGAGTGAAATCTCTCTTGATTTCCTATTGGTAGGATAGACATTTAAAGTTCAAAAAACTACCAATTTTTATCGGAACTTTCCCGCCTTTTGTGCAGGTATTTGAAGTGTATTCCTCAGTTATTCTGGTCTCAGTTATTCTTAGCATTTTGTCACCCTAGCGGTGACATAAATGTTTTAAGGTTAGAGAAAACTTAGAGAATGCCTAGGTCATTATTGCACGAGCCGTTTGTTAAATTTTCAAAATCTCTGGTCAGCAATGCAAAACTTAACATTCGATCGGGACTTTTCGCGGTACGAGTATTTAAAGTATAGTCCGGTCGATCGACTATTCGGGTCGATCGACCGAACTGCGGATTTATGGGAATCTGTTACGACATCCGATCCAAACGATCGATCCGCCTGAACAAACGCAACAGAGCAAACCCAGCACCAGCAGCTAGCAAAGCTACAGCGACAGCCGGCCAGACTTGATTGCTGACAAACAAAATTGTTGCCGACAAAGTAAAAGCACTCATCATCAAAGTATAATTCGTGCCCATTTGAACGTTGCTCATGCGGCGCATCAACCGCTCAGCTTCGGCCGAACGGACGCGAATCCGCAAATCTCCCTGTTCGAGTTTATCAATAGTCTCCTCAATCCGGCGGGGCAAAGCTAGGGCAGTCGAACTCACCTGAGCCGCCTGACGGCCTAGTTCGTTAAAAATGCTGCCCGTTGCATCAGTGCCATTTCCATTAGTCATAAGCTGCATGGCAAAAGGTTGTGCCACCTCCATAAAGTTAAACTCGGGATCTAAGCCTCGGCCCACCCCTTCAATCGTCGAAAAAGCTCGCATTACAAAAGTAAAAGTAGCTGGGAAGCGAAAAGGTTGGTTGTAGGTAATATCGTAAAGGTCGTCGGTAATCGCGCTCACCGACTGCTCTTCAAAAGGCTTGTCCATGAAGTTATCCAGCATATACTGGATGCTGCGGCGCACCGGACTCATATCGCCCGTGGGAACCAAAGCGCCCAACTCGATCAGAGAATCCATAATCCGCTGTCCGTCCTTGGAAGCAATGCCGTAGAGAGTCTCCATCAGTCCTTGGCGAACGTTGGACTGGATTTGACCCATCATGCCGAAATCGTAGAAAATCAGGGCTCCGTCAGCACTCACAGCGATATTGCCGGGGTGTGGGTCAGCGTGGAAAAAGCCATCGTTGAGCAACTGCCGCAAATAAGCTTTGGCGCCTAACTGAGCGATTAATTTGCGATCGATCCCGGCGGCTTCGAGAGCTTCGTAATGGCTGATTTTAATCCCCGGCAGGTATTCCAAAGTCAGCACTCGCGGAGCCGCGTAGCGCCAATAAACTCGCGGCACCCGCACCCAGTCGCAGCTACTAAAATTGCGGCGAAAAGTATCAGCATTGCGGCCTTCATGGAGATAGTCAATTTCCAGCCACAGAATGCGACAGCATTCCTCATAAATCCCCATCCAATCTCGGCCGCGGCCCCACTTAGGATGGTTTTGAAAATAGCGAGCAATGCCCTTGAGAATTTGCAAATCTATTTCAAACAGCTTCCGCAGTCCAGGGCGTTGCACTTTTACTACAACTTCTTGGCCCGAGTGCAGTTGAGCTTTGTGTACCTGGCCCAAACTGGCAGCGGCCAGGGGCACGGGATCGAAGCTGCGGTAGAGTTCCTCAACAGTCTTGCCCAAATCTTGCTCGACAATTACCTCTAACTGTTCGTAGCTGAAAGCAGGGACTTTATCTTGCAGCTTAGAAAGTTCCTCGACAAACTCTGCCGGGAACAAGTCGGCGCGGGTGGAAAATAATTGTCCGACTTTAATGAAAGTCGGCCCCAAATCCAATAGTGTTTCTCGAACCCAGATAGCTTGAAAGCGGCGTCTAGCAACTTTCTTTTCTTCAGTTACGCCTCCCCAGTAGCTCCAGTTTTTGCTGTCGAACCACAGCGAAGCCAACCAGAGCAAGACAAAGGCCCAAATGTCGAAGAAGCGCCGCTGGCGGGAATATTTTTCGCGATTCCAGCGATAAGCTTTACTTTTGTATGATTTACCAGCAGTTTTTGGCTCATCGGCGTCGCTAGTACGCTTGGGGGAGCGCTGGCGATTAACAGAGTCATCAAGGAGAGCAGACACTTGGGTTCCCAAATTGCTTATTTTATGTTGTTGCTTTGATTGCGGGTAGGAAGGAGCGCAGGAGCGCATTGCTTTGCGCTCGTCGCTCGCAATCAGTAGTTGTTGCGATCGTCACTAGCAAAGCTATCGTCCGCTGGAATCGCCCTTTGTTAAGGCAAACTGCTGCGGTAGCGCTGCAATTCGGAGCGCACGAGGGCGACTTCGGCGCGCAGCTCGTCGATCGTTACTTGCAAGTCTGCGGGATGGATGTCTTGAATGGTAGTAGTGCTGGTGGTTGCAGTACCTGTTCTGGTCTGCATCGCCTCATCGGCTGCTCGGTTAGCCCGTTCCACAACTCGATCTGTGAACTGGCGCAGGCGTTCTCTTTGTTCGGCGTCAAATTTGCCGAGTTCGGATAAAGCGTTGGTTGCTGCGCTTTCTAATTGCTCGTACAGTGCTTCGGCAACTGCTCTGCCTACAAAAAAGGCATGAACTGGGGGTTTACTCATAAAAAAATCTCTGTACGCTTCCGCAACGAATTATAACTTGCTTATCCTCGATGGCGCTTCCAAAGAAAGGAAGTTTGCCCGAATCGACGCACGGCCCTGGCTTGCACCGAAAAAAACAACTGTTTGCACGGAGGGCGATCGCATCTCGGCACCGGGCAGGGCAACTCGCTGCATTCTCAGATCTGGTGTTACTAACAGATTTCTCAAGCTTAGTAGCATTGCCAGAACTAATGCGCGACCTCACACAACCTAGCCGCCGTGCCTCAATATTAACATGATTTCCCACAAAATATCAAATATTTATACATTTTTATGGACAGAAATTCGGAGTGCTTAGGAAATAGGAAATATTCAATAAATTCAGGCAGAAGCTATTGGTATTTTGTGAGTCGATCCCAGGTTGTGCGAAATTGTCAGTGGTTCGGGAGGGGGTTATTCAATCCACACTCGATGGATATTTACTCAATCCTCAAACCAAGGATTCGTTCGCCATTTTAAGCAACAAAAAGAATACTAATTTGTCGCAGGTTCAGTCCAAGGCACTGTCGGTTCTGGCACGGGGGGCGACGAGTAAGGTGCGATCGAACTATCGGCATTGCTGCCGCTTTGGCTTGGTATGGGCGGTTCGATCGACGATCCTACAGCCGGCGACGGTACTGTCGGCGCGGATTCTTCCTGTGGGAATGTTTCAGAACTATTGGCAGCAGACGGGGCGGGGGTGGGTACGGGAGGGGAGTATCTGCGGGGTTCGGGTGGCAGGGGTGGAACTTCTGGTACGGGTGCGGATGCTGCTTCCGGTGCTGGCTGGATTTCGGTTTTAGGTTCTGGAATGGGGGACTCAAAAGCCTGCGCTTCGGGATCGGAAGTTGGGGATGCAGAAGGTTCTGGTTCAGGATCTGGGGCGGGAGTCTCCGGGCTTGGGGAGGCAGAAGGTTCGGCGCTAGCTGTTGAGTTGTCGATCGCTTCCGATATACTGCTGTCTGACGTGGGTTTGGGCTGTTTGTTGAGTTGGGGTGGAGGGAAAGGGCTGCTTTCGACAGATGGCTGCCCGAACATGGGCCCTGACAAATCGCGGGATTTGAGCAAATCTTCCAGAGATGGGAAGGATTGAGTTGTGGATCTGTTGTTGCTGGCACTGATGCTGTTGTAGCGCCAGGCCAAGTCAAAACCCATCCAGCCTGCAATAGCAGCCGTGACGACAAACGCCAGGAAAGTCAATTGTGGGGGAGGAGGTGCGGGCAATCGCAGACTTTGCTTGTTTGTTCTGTCTGCGGATAGTCGCTCTGTTTCTTGCTGCAGCATAGTAAGCCAATTTTCCACTGTCTGGGGGCGTTTCTGGGGGTCGGTTTCGAGTCCCTGAAGGATTGCTCGCTCGATGCCGGGGCTGAGGTTGGGCTGAAATTGCCGCAAAGAAGCCAGGGGAATGCGATCGCGCAGGGGTGCTGCTACGGGTGCTACGCCACAGAGCAAGTAGTATAGGGTGGCGGCGATCGCGTAAACATCTGTAGCCGGCGTACATTTACCGTCATAGAGGTATTGTTCGATCGGCGCGTATCCTGGGGAGAGCAAGTTAGTGTGAGTTTGTTTCCTCCCGGCGGTAAAGTCGCGAGCAATACCGAAGTCTATCAACATTACTAGATGAGAATCGGCTCGCCGGATCGTATTTTCTGGATTGATGTCTCCGTGTAGCAATCCGCTGTGGTGAACTGTACTTACCGCTGAGGCTATTTGCCGAATGTAGTGCAGTGCCTGGGCGAATGGTAGAGGGCGATCGGTTTCGACTATTTGGGCGAGAGTTTGGCCCGGAATGTAGTCCATGACGATAAAAGACTGTCCGGCTTCTTCAAAAAAGTCAATTACCCTGACGATGTTTGAATGCTGGCATCGAGACAGGCGCTGGGCTTCGGCAATAAACTGCTGCTGAAACTGGGCCGAGGCTGGGTGTTGGCGCAGACTTTCGTTGAGGGTTTTGAGTACGACGGTTTGGTTTAATTGGGTGTGGGTAGCTCGGTAAGTGATGCCGAACCCTCCTCTACCTAAAGTCTCGTTAATTGTGTATTTGCCCTGTTGCAGGACTGTTGCTGGCGCTAAGTTCATCTTTAGTTGATGCCGGTTCCCAAACTATGCTACCGCCTTTGGGTTGTTTAGCTTTCTTTAGGCCTGATGTTCGATCGGCGATCGGTGCCTTAGTTATCGGTTTCGCTCTGCCCGGTCATCTTTGCCTCTGGCGGTTATTTTATCTGTAGCAGGCGTCTTAAAACTTAACACAATATTTTGCCAATAAAAATCCCGCTCTTTTGGAACGGGAAAGCCATCAGGGTGCATCTATATGATTATCACTATAACTCATGGGGGGGTATCACCCCTCTTCGGTTTACCAAATCTTTACGATTCGCAGCTTTATGTAAATATTTAGGTTTTTATTTGACTTATAAGCCATCTTGCGATCGAGAGGATGACGCTATGTCGAGTTTGAGCTTGAGGAAATAAAACAACTGGTGATTTTGATGCGTGTTGGGAGGAAATTAGACTTATTGCATAAATCTTTGATTGATTCTTCAACCGCCGATCGACGCCGATCGACGCAGATTCATTTCCTGATTGGAAAGCTTGGGAATGCAATGCAAGTCTATGGAAGATGGTGACACGGATCGAATCAAGTGAGTTTCCTCTGAATCATGTGAACTTTAATCTTTCTTACCGTGCTTCGGCAAATGGTGCAGCAAATACCAAAACACCGCTATATTTGCGATAAAAACCGCCAGCTTAAGTACGGTAAAACCATGAAATAACTCATATATTTCGGGCGGAATACTGATGCCTACCAGCGCTAAAACCAAAATAGTTGCCCAGCCTTTTTCGTACCACAAACCAACTGCTTCAACAGCAGTTAAAGCGGCGTAAAGTCCTGCGGCAAGTCCACTAAACAGTAATGTTTTAGGCTTGATACTTAGAACTTTATCTAGTAAAAGCTCAACAAGTTTTAATTTACTTTCTAAGAAGTACGATTCTGAAAAATCCTCCAATGCTTGATAATTTTTCAGTGCCAAAAGCAAAGCGAGCGAAGTTACTGTCAAGAGGGCAGCCACAAAACTTTTGTAAAGGACAATTGCGATCAAACCAGGAGGGCGCTGTTTTTTCACGTGAATTCTCGGAATATTGATAATGTGCGATCGCAAGAGTGAAGGAAGTTCGGCAACGGATTTTTTAACGGATTTAACCGATGAAGTAAGAAAGTTCGGCAACGATAAATGTAGGGAATTTAACGGATAGTAAAAGTTGAGTAGGATGTGCCAGCAATTATAGGAATTACGCACAGGTGGTCAGAAACCGGGTTTTTTAGGAGAATACGGCGTCACAGCGCGCAGATTTGCGAAAAAACCCGGTTTCTTTGGTCGCAGTGCGTACAAAAAATAACCCGCTGCTAACACACACCATACTAAGATTGAGGATAGCGTTGTGCTAAGAAAGAGATCGCACTAGCCCGATCGCCCAAATCGCCATTCAACGCAGCCGCCAACAAATCATCCAACATCAGTTTAAACCCAGGCCCGGGCTTGTAACCCAAAGCCTTCAAGTCATTGCCGTTTAAAGGCGGCTCAACATTAGCCCACTTTGTGAGGTATTGCCAAATCTGGCGGCGGGCGCTTCGGGGACTTTGGAGGGCGATCGCAATTAACAGCGGCACCTCATAATTCCGCAACAGAAATACCAACTGACTGGGTGATTTACACTTCGGCAAATTCTCTGCTAATTCCTGATTTCCAGCTTCCAAATGTTCCAGCCGTTTAATGCTGTCAGCAGGTAACTGAAGATTTGCAGCCACCTTAACCCGATATTCCGGTGCTAAATAAGCGATCGAAACTTCCAGCCGCATCAGCCAATCAGGAATATTGATAATTGGGAATTGGGAATTGGGCATTGGGAATTGGGCATTGGGAATTGGGCATTGGGCATCGGGCATTAGGAATTGGGCATTGGGAATAGTTTGTTCCTTCTTCCTTCTTCCTTCTTCCTTCTTTCCTCTTCCTTCTTCCTTCTTCCGACTTCCCTCTTCCTTCTTCCGACTTCCCTCGGATTTCTTCCTTCCATTCAAACATCGATCGAGCAAACGCAGCCGCCGCCATAACTCCCGATCCAACTCCAAAGTAGGATGAATGCAGCGCAAAGCCTGCAAATCTCCCAGCATTTCCAAAGCAACCTGCCAATAAGGAGCTTGCAAAATGTACTTCAATTCACTTTTGAGGCGAGTTTCCAAAGCCGGAGCTCGGCCGTTTTCCCCCTGAATGCGGTAATAAATCCCGCTTTCCAAAGCGTGGCGGATGTATCCTTCAGTCTGCGACTCTATTGAAAATCCCAGCCGCACCGCAAACCGCACCGCCCGATAAATTCGCGTCGGATCTTCGATAAAACTGTTAGCGTGCAAAACTCGAATTTGCCGCGATTCCAAATCTTGCAAACCGCCAAAAAAATCCAACAATTCGCCGCTGCGCGGAAAACCCAACCGCACAGCCAGCGCATTAATTGTAAAATCCCTGCGGTACAAATCTTGGCGGATCGAACTCGCTTCAACTTCAGGATTTGCCGCCGGATAAGGATAAAATTCAGTACGAGCCGTAGCGATATCCAGCCACAGCGAGCCGAAAGCAGAGTCTTTGTGCCACAATAGGGCGGCGGTTTGAAATTGACCGTGAATGTCTAAACGCGAGTTGGGGTAAAGCTTTTGCAGGGCTGAGGCTAATTCGACTCCAGCGCCGGAATCGTCGGTACCGCAGTTGCCATCGACTACCAAATCAATATCTGCGATCGCCAGTTTATCATCCGTCGCTAACAGTAAATCCCGCACTGCTCCACCGACAATATAAAGTTGCCAGCCGCGCTGTTGTGCTATGTTGGCCGCGATCGACAATAATTGCCATAATTCGCTACTAATGCCCGATCGCAACAACTGCTCAACCGACTCAGATACAGGATAATTAGACAACTCAGCATTACTTCCACTATCGCGCGCTTTTTGCTGGTGCAATTCCCGCAACACGTCAGTGCGAGTCACAATTCCCACGAGTTGGCCGTTTTCCAATACTGGCAAACGCCCGATATCGTATGTCACCATTAAAGCTTCAATTTCTGGCAGCAAGGTATCCGGGGCGATCGTTTTTAGCTGCGGAGTCATGTAACCCTTAACTGGGGCGTGACTGAAACCGTGGTGGAGGGCGATGTCAATGTCACGGCGCGAGATAATTCCCGCCAGTCGTAGCTTGCGGGGCGGGACGCCATCGCCCGCATCGACCACTGACAGCCCCGAATGTCCGTAGCGCAGGAGGATACGGTGAGCCTCTCCGACGGAGGTTTCCGGGCGAATGCTCCGCACTGGAGAGGACATTAACTCGCGGGCTGTCGGAGGGTGGGGAATTTGAGTTTTGAGTTCCTCCGCTAATTCATTTAAAGTTAGCAGCGGATCGACATCTCGTACAGCTACGGAAGCGGCGCGGGCGTGGCCTCCACCGCCGAGGGGTTTGAACAATTCGCTGAGGTTTGTGCCTTCAATGCGCGATCGACCGATAATAGCTAAGCGGTTGGAAACTGCGGATTCAGCGATGTTGCGGTTGTCGTTTTCGCTAAATTTATAGACATTGCCTAAAAGTAGAGCATCGCTTTCAGTTAAATCCAGCAAGCGAGAAGCTAGGGCCGAAAGTCCGGGCACGTAGGCTTCAGTGGATAGCAGCACCCAAGCTACTGTATAACCGTGCAAGGTTTCCGATCGCAAATTATTCAGCGCTTCCTTGAGCAAATCCTGCAATTGCGGAGACAAACCGGGTTCTACATATTCAGAGATTACCCGCAAACTGGCTCCTTGTTCCATCAACCACGCCAAAGCCATTGCATCTCGCGCAGTTGCGCCCTCAAAGGTGAGGGAACCTGTATCGACATGGATTCCGAGGGCCATAACTGTGGCTTCAGAAGGCTGCAGGCTGGATGTTGTATCGCCGTTTTCGGCTGCATTTTGGAGTTTTTCGCGGAGTTTTTCGACAATTAATGTGGTGGTTGCGCCGACTGCTTCGATTTGTGTCACCGTGGCGGGGATGTCTAAATCGGCTTGGAGATGGTGGTCAAAAACCGCTATTTCGTTGAGTTGTGGCAAATCCAGCCATTCTGCGGCTTTTCCCAGTCGATCGCGCCCCGAGGCATCTACTATAGTAATCGATCGAATTTGTTGCGGATTGACCGATCGGCGTTCGATCAGCGGGTACTCGTCGCGGTGCAGCGCCAAAAAATCCCGTACCGTCGGGTGAGATCCGCCAGTCAGCACGATTCTGCTACCGGGGCGCAGCACGCATAGTCCCACCGCCGCGCCCAAGGCGTCAAAATCTGCTGTTGTGTGGCACAAAACTAAGTCCATAACCGAAAATCCCGCATCTCTCACTCCCAGATTAGCAATTTCTGGGGCTTTGATACCGGAGCGGGCGATCGGGCTGTAACAGGACTTACGCATGGGGCTAGAAACCGGGTTCAGGTAAAAAATTTGCGGCGAAGAACCAGAAATCTAGGAATCAACCCGGTTTCCGAGGTTTAATGCGACCTCGACTGCTTAACTCAGCCTTCAGCCTGTCTCGAACCCAGTGTTCTGTCATCAGTAAATTTGGGTAGAAACCCCGTCCTTTTAGGACGGCTTTACGGGTATAATTTCAGTGGTCAATGACCCACCCGTGACGATGGAGGCATAAACCCGCGTCTCCAAAGCTTGCAACAATTGCAACGGGGAAGAAAAATCGGTAGACCGGGAAAAGAGGACAGGGCAATGGGCAGTCCACCCCTAGAATCAAACAACAAAGATTTTTGTTGGTATTCGACACATAAAACCGCTTTCTCTTGCGGGGTTAGTCTGTGGAGCGAGCATAAGACCAAATCTCCTTGAGGGTCGAGGCTGCTGCGATCGAAGCAGAAACCTAAGTTGTGAGGCTTAGGAATCACCGTCCGCGACGGTCGGTGAGTATGTGAAGTAGCGAACAATGATAAAATTGATGCAAATCTCAAGAGCCGCTGGCGCCTGTTCGCGCAACGCCCGAATTTGCACAGTCTCTTTCGTATCAATCAACCGACAATTTCTGGATTACTATCGGGATACTGTCAGTCGATTTGAGATTTGAGATTTTAGAGTTACTCCACAGCTCGATCTGGGAGATGCAACTTTGGTCTAAAATTTTGAAATCTCCACGACGTAAGTCGGGGAATTCAACCGGTTTTTGAGCGAACCAAAAACTCTCACCTGGAATGTTTCTCTAGGTTAGGACAAACTATTTCTCATCCACAACGCACGGTTATATCGAAAGGAGAAAAGATGTTATCAATTCTGTTTCAATTGGTTTTACTAGCTTTGGTACTGCTGTCTTTTGTAATGGTGGTTGGCGTGCCAGTTGCTTATGCCTCTCCCCAAAACTGGAATCAGTCTAAATCGCTAATTTTTGCTGGTTCTGGTCTCTGGTTTTTGCTTGTTATTGCAGTGGGTGTATTGAACTTTTTGGTAGTTTAAATTTTCCCAGCCCGACCGCAGGTAGAAAGTAGAAGGTAGAAGGTAGAAGGTAGAAGGTAGAAAGCATTTGTAGGTAACTGGAAGGCCCTCGACCTGAAAACGTACCAGCCCGAATATTTCTAGATAGCAGACTGTAGGTTTTTCCAAGTGAAATCCCGAGGAGATGTTTCTGCTTTCTAAATTTTGCCTTCTTGCAAAAAAATAAATGCTAAAATCTAAAATAGAACACTATGACTGTTTTCGAGGGAACTTTTACTCAAACTGAATCTCTCCGGTTTGCAATTGTCATCGGTCGTTTTAACGATTTGATTGTCAACAAACTTTTGGAAGGATGTCAAGATTGTTTGAAGCGCCACGGGGTTGATATCAATCCTCAGGGAAATCAAGTTGATTTTTATTGGGTTCCCGGATGTTTTGAGATTCCTTTGGTGGCCCGCAAAGCTGCTCTTTCTGGTCGCTACGATGCGGTAATTTGTCTGGGTGCGGTAATTCGGGGTCAAACTCCGCATTTTGATTTTGTAGCTGGTGAGGTTTCTAAAGGAATTGCTGCGGCTGCTTTTCAAACTGGTGTACCGGTGATTTTTGGGGTGGTGACGACTGATACGATGCAGCAAGCTTTGGAAAGGGCGGGAATTAAAAGCAATTTGGGCTGGAATTATGCGATGAGTGCTTTGGAAATGGGCACTTTGATGCGTCAAGTTAATGGTTTGGGCGTAAACTCTTACGGTCAATTAGCTAGTGGGTCTGCTGGTCAAGTGCTGTCGGGCGAAGTAAATCTGGCTATAGCCCCGGATGTATCGTCAGATCGAATACTGTAATTTCTACAAAGCATATTTTGCCAACAATGGCCACAATTCCCAATTCAGATTTTGACAAGTGGCAGCATTTGATTCACTTCCTGTTCAGGAACACACATACCTTCTCAAAGACCGATTCAGGAACACACATACCTTCTCAAAGACCGAGATCCTCCTAAACTTTTGAAAAATGTGGAATTGCTAGATTATCGTCTATTCCCCAAGAGGTATTATCGAATTTTGGTGTTGAATAAGGTTGAATAAATATCTGAAATCCGTTATGTTAACTTAGGTGTAAGTATTGAGGTTATCTAAACTCGATCCCCTAGCACGGATTTCAGTCTAAATGCTGTACGATAAGTATTTAACCTCTTCTTAATAAACAGCTCTGAAAACAACTTTCTAGGTTAATTGTTGAGATAATATAAAAGGATAATTTTGTCAAGAGAGTGCCTAGAAAGCTTTTCTGCAAAAGGATTGAGAGTTTTGAAGGTCGGCCGGATACTTACAGTTACTTATCAACATGAAAGTGGAAAAACCTTATGGGTGACATTCAAGCAACATTTACAGCTACCGATCGAGCTTTTCAGATTGAGGGGTACGAAAAAATAGATTTCAGCTTGCTATACGTAGATGGTGCTTTCAAGCTTGAGAATCCTGAGATTGCCGATAGTTACCGCCAATTTGGTCGCTGTTTAATGGTTGTAGATGAAACAGTCTACGGTCTGTACGGTGCACAGATGCATCATTATTTCAAGCATCACCAGATAGATTTAACAGTCTTTCAGGTTAATATCAAGGAACCTGATAAGACGTTAAAAACGTTTGAAAGCATCATAGATGCCTTCGTTGATTTCGGACTCGTGCGGAAGGAGCCTGTTTTGGTAGTCGGTGGTGGATTGACGACAGACGTAGCTGGTTATGCCTGCTCGTCTTATCGCCGTCGGACTAACTACATTCGCGTACCCACAACCTTAATTGGCTTAATTGATGCCAGTGTGGCGATCAAAGTAGCTGTGAACCACGGTAAGCTGAAAAACCGCCTCGGTGCTTACCACGCTTCGCAGAAAGTAATTTTAGATTTCTCTTTCCTGAAAACTCTGCCGATCGACCAAATACGAAATGGGATGGCAGAGTTAATTAAGATCGCCGTAGTAGGTAACACAGAAATCTTTGAGTTGTTAGAAAACTACGGCGAAGCATTGCTGCACACCCATTTTGGTTATGTAGACGGCACATCGGAACTTCAAGAAGTGGCACATCGGCTCACTTACAAGGGGATTGAGTCGATGCTGGCCTTAGAAGTACCAAACCTACACGAGCTAGATTTGGATCGGGTGATTGCCTACGGTCACACTTGGAGTCCGACGCTGGAACTAACGCCGGAAATTCCGATGTTCCACGGCCACAGTGTCGCCATCGATATGGCTTTTTCGGCGACTATTGCTGGGCAGCGGGGCTACATTTCGATCGCCGATCGCGATCGGATCTTAGGGTTAATGAGCCGCCTCGGACTAGCAATTGATAGCCCTTATCTCACATCAGAACTGCTCTGGAAAGCGACAACATCGATCAGTCGTACCCGTGATGGTCTTCAACGTGCTGCGGCTCCCCGCCCCATTGGTGAATGCTTTTTCATGAATGATTTGACTCGAGGTGAGCTGGATAAAGCCCTACTGGTTCATCGAGAAATCTGTCAGGACTATCCGCGCCGCGGCGATGGGGAAGATATGTACGTGGGGTCAGGCAGAGCTGGAAATCTTTCCACATCTGGGGTTTGACCGTGAGACCCGTTACCGCTGTCGGGATTTTAGCCTCTTTACTCGAAAGTCTCGCCGAGCAATTGGCAAAAATCGATAATCTCGATCGAGCATTCTCGGCCCAATTACAACAAGCCGAAGAGTTGGCAAATAATCTCGATCCGTACCTGGATCTTTGTACCGCGCCGGAATCTCCTGCCTTAGCCGCGTTAGTGAAGCGCACTCAATCAGAAGACTGGAGTTGGACATAGCGTGCCAAATAGTTTACTAAACTTGTCCACAGTTAATTACCGAGAGGGGGTTTAACCATGTTTGCCGTCAAGCGAGCGCTAAAATTGAATAATAGGGAAGCAACCTTGATGGCAAAGCACGCAGGATTTCGGCCTGTAGTATTTAACATGGGTTTGAGCTTGCGAGTCCAAATGTACGGTGCAGGTGAGTTTTCAGACTCAAAGGTCATCAACTACGTCAAGAAAGTTCTTACCAATCACGTCAAGAAACAACCTGAATGCGCTTGGATGAACCAGTTGTCTTCTCGTGTTTACCAAAACGCTTTGATTGACTTGAAAGAAGCGTTCAGTCGGTATCGCTTGGGAAAAGCCGCCCATCCAAAATTTGCCAGCCGCCGAGACGGGCAATCATTCACGGTTGATTCTTCTAATGGAAAAGTTCTACTAAAATCTGGCAACAGCATCAAGATTCCTACTTTGGGGACTTTTCGGCTTCACGAGCCACTGCCGCATGGGTTTGTATCTCAAACTTTTACCATTTCAAAAGAAGGAAATCGCTGGGAGAGTTTCTTTTTGTGTTGATGCCCAAGGTTTGCCAGTCCAACAACCTGAAGGTTCTGTAGGAATTGACGTAGGTGTTAAATCTTTTGTCACCCTATCAAACTCTCAAGTATTTGATGCGCCAAAACCTCTAAAGCAAGCGAAAACCAAGCTGGCGCGGTTGCAGGGAAAGGCTCATCGGCAAATAAAAGGCTCAAACAACCAGCGCAAAACTTACAGCAAGCTCCGCAGGCTCGCGCGGACGATAGCCTGCATTCGTAAAGACTTCCTTCACAAGTTGACAACTTATTTGGCTAAAACTTTCAAGCTAATTAAGATTGAAGACTTGAATGTTAGAGGCTGGCTGGCAAATCACAAGTTAGCTCGGGCAATATCTGACTTAGGTTTTTACGAATTCAGGCGACAGCTAGAGTACAAGTGCAAAATGTATGGAGCGAGCTTAGTGCTGATAGATCGATGGTTTCCCAGTTCTAAGATTTGTGCCAGTTGCGGGCATAAAAAAGATATGCCTTTAGCCGAAAGGATTTATAATTGTCCGGCTTGCGGCGTGTTGATAGACAGCGATTTAAATGCCAGGCAAGAATATTTTAAATTGGGAACCCAAGGCTATTGGGGGATAGCCTGCTTATCTTGGGATGGCCGACCACCCAACAGCGCAGGAAGTGAGTTCTGAATTTTGGCTAAAGATGGCTTTAGTTAAGTTTGGGTAAGTTTTACGAAGCAGTAAGCGATTCTCTGACGGCGAGAGATGGATTGACTTTAATTCGGCGCGTTTAGTAGAACAAAACTTAGGCGTCAAAACCAAAAAAACCGGGTTTTTTGCCCAGGCGGGCTGTAACGAAGTCCGATGTCAAAAAACCCGGTTTTTAACCACCCGTGCGTCATATCAAATCCGCGCTTCCAGAAGGCATGATTCATCTCTCTGTTCTGGAGACTCTGCGCCGGCTTCGCTTCAACAGCGGTTTAATGATTCAAAAACCACCGCTTTCTTAGAGTATTTACTTAGTAAAAAATTATGATCGAAACAGTTTCAACAGCAGCGATGCCATCTGAACAGGAAACAAAGGCGCCTTCTAAGAGCTTCCAAGCAGTCAAAACCATAGCAACCTTAATTTTGCTGCTATTGGTACTGCCCCTGAATCTCGCTTTAACAGCGATCGCCCTACTGAGATCCATCATCATCAAACCGTTTCAGTCTCGAACGATCGCGGACTCTCCCCAAACGATTTTGGTCGGCGGCGGCAAGAGGACCAAAGCATTACAGCTAGCCCGATCGTTCCATAAGGCCGGTCATCGGGTAATTTTGGTAGAAACCCACAAATACTGGCTGACAGGTCATCGTTACTCTTGGGCAGTCGATCGCTTTTACACAGTACCAAATCCCCAGACAGAGGAATACGCTCATGCACTCTTAAAAATTGTCCAACAAGAGAAAGTTGATGTTTTCGTTCCTGTCAGTAGCGCAGGCGGAAGTTACTACGATGCCAAAGCCAAAAGCGTACTTTCTCCTCACTGTACGGTAATGCAGCTAGATCTCGAAACTCTGGAACGTTTGGATAATAAATATGAGTTGGCAAAAGCCGCCGAAGCGTTGGGGCTGCGAGTTCCGAAGTCCTACCGGATTACTAATCCGCAGCAAGTAATCGACTTTGATTTTACTGATGCACAGCGTCCATATATTATCAAAAGTATTCCCTACGATTCTATTCGCAGGTTAAACCTGACGAAGTTACCCTGTGCAACTAAGGCAGAAACTGCCGCGTTTGTCAAATCTTTACCAATTTCGGAGAGTACACCTTGGATTATGCAAGAGTATATTCCAGGGCAAGAATACTGCACTCACAGTACAGTTCGTAATGGTCATCTTCAGTTGCATTGTTGTTGCAAATCGTCGGCGTTTCAGATAAATTACCAGCATGTCGATCGCCCGGATATCGAAAAGTGGATTCGTCAGTTTGCCAAAAGTCTCAATCTAACTGGACAAGTTTCCTTTGATTTCATGGAGGCGGCGGATGATGGAGAGATTTACGCGATCGAATGCAACCCGCGCACCCATTCAGCCATTACGGTGTTTTACGACCATCCCGATGTGGCAAAAGCTTATTTGGAAACCGACCCTTTACCACAGACAGTGCAGCCTTTGGCATCTAGTCGCCCGACTTACTGGATTTACCATGAAATTTGGCGATTGGTGACTCATTTGTGGTCGCCCAAGCTAGTTTATGAGCGGTTACAAATTATCGCTCAAGGCAAAGATGCCATCTTCGAGTGGGACGATCCGCTGCCGTTTTTGATGGTGCATCATTGGCACATTCCCTTGTTGTTATGGGGAGATTTACAGAAGCCGAATGAGTGGATTCGGATTGATTTTAATATTGGCGAACTTGTGGAAATAGGGGGAGAGTGAGTATGTCATTATTGCGGGTTTTGCATCTAGTCGGCTCGGCAGTTAGCGATTTTTACTGTAATTTATCGCGGCTTTTTGCCGAAAATTGTCTGAAAAATACTGCTAATTCAGCACTTTATGAATTTCATATTGCCTATATTTCTCCCGATGGTCAATGGCGTTTTCCCACATCTCTCGATGAAGGTGCGATCGCAGCCGCTAATCCCATGTCTCTAGCGGGCGCTGTACAGGTGCTGACAGAGCTAAAGATTGACGTAATGGTACCGCAGATGTTTTGCATCCCCGGCATGACTCAATACCGCAGCTTGTTCGATATGCTGAGTATTCCTTATGTTGGTAATACGGCAGAGTTGATGGCGCTGGTAGCTGATAAAGCGAAGACTAAGGCAGTAGTAGCAGCCGCTGGAGTAAGGGTGCCGCAGGGAGAAGTTGTCCGGGCGGGGGGCGATCGACCTGAGATTGATTTGCCGATCGTCCTCAAGCCGCTCTATGGTGATAATTCCATTGGAGTGACTTTGGTTAAAAATGCTGCTGACTATGATGCGGCTTTGCAGACAGTATTGACTCATTCAGATGAGATTCTAGTAGAAAAATTCATTGAATTGGGTAGAGAAGTTCGCTGTGGGATTATTGTCCAAGCGGGCTCGCTAGTCTGCTTGCCGCTGCAAGAGTATCCTGTAGATCCTGATACCCAACCGATTCGGAGTTATGCCGACAAGCTCAAACAAAATGACGATGGTAGCTTGGATTGTTCCACTAAAAATAGTACCAAGCCGTGGGCAGTTGATAAGAGCGATCCGATTACGGAGAGAGTTTGGGCCCAGGCCAGAAAATGCCACATCGCTTTGGGCTGTCGCCACTACAGTTTATTTGATTTTCGCATCGACCCCGATGGACAACCTTGGTTCTTAGAAGCGGGGCTGTTCTGTTCTTTTGCCGAAATAAGCGTGCTTTCGGCTATGGCCAAAGCATCAGGAATTTCTCTGGATACTTTTTTTGAAAGTATGCTGCAAAATGCCTTACCTGAAATCCCAAATAAATAAGTTATAACAATTCCGTTGTCAAGTCCTTGTGCTATTTTAGCACAAGGACTTGTGTAATCTTTGAGCTTTTCGCATACTAATCGCTAGACAGAGGAAACCACAACATGATCCAAACCATATCCAAAACAATCACGTTTGATGAGTTCGTTGCTTGGTATCCAGAGAACTCTGTCCATAAGTACGATAGGAACCGGCGACCATTCGGAAGTTACGGGTTTTATATCCAGTGAAATCAATTTTGAAATCAGGCGACTGCAATTGCCTTACTCAATTCCAGGTGACTGTCTGCTCAAGCCCGTCCGTGACGAAGCAGGTTATCAGCCCGACGTAATTGTCCTAGATAGAACCGCACTTGTCAACGAGCCACGCTGGAAAAAAGAATCCATCATCACGAAGGGGTCTTCGGTACGACTGGCTCTAGAGGCCGTCAGTACGAACTGGCAAGATGATTACCTGGTTAAAGTAGCTGATTATGAAAGATTGGGTATCTCGGAATATTGGGTTGTGGATTATGCTGCTTTGGGCGGCAGACGCTTCATTGGCAATCCGAAACAACCTACTATCTCGGTTTACCAGTTGGTTGACGGGGAATATCAAATCAGCCAGTTTCGGGGAGATGACACAGTTGAGTCGCTGGCGTTCCCAGAGTTGAGGTTGACTGCTGAGCAGATTTTTCGAGCAGGTCTGCCTCTAGCCGAGCCGAGATAGAACGAATGCGACGATCGGGTATCAAAAGGATATCAAATGGAGTACAAGCTGTTCAGAGATTTTACCTACACATTGCAACTTGTCAAATTGTGTGATACTATAAAACGTTCTTAGAAATAGCGCAACAGCAAATATTACTGCATGGCAACGAAGCCAACGATCGCATTTACGCACCTGGGCTGCGAAAAAAATCGCATCGATACCGAACACATGATCGGCTTGCTGGCTCAAGCGGGCTATCAAGTCGATTCTAATGAAGAATTAGCCGATTATGTTGTAGTCAATACTTGCAGTTTTATCCAAGCTGCGCGAGAAGAGTCAGTCCGCACCTTGGTAGAATTGGCGGAAGCTAATAAAAAAGTAGTCATCACTGGCTGCATGGCACAGCATTTTCAACAGGAATTGCTGGATGAATTGCCGGAAGCAGTCGCAATTGTCGGCACGGGCGACTATCATAAAATCGTCGATGTGATGCAGCAGGTGGAAAAGGGCGATCGAGTTTCCCTCGTCTCGAAGGAACCTACTTACATCGCTGACGAAACTACTCCCCGCTACCGCACGACATCCGAAGGTGTGGCCTATCTGCGGATAGCAGAAGGCTGCGACTACCGCTGTGCATTTTGCATTATCCCGCACTTGCGCGGAAATCAACGATCGCGGACGATCGAATCAATTGTCGCCGAAGCTAAGCAATTAGCTGCCGAAGGTGTCAAAGAAATTATCTTAATTTCCCAAATTACCACTAACTACGGCAAAGATATCTACGGCGAACCGAAGCTAGCCGAACTGCTTCGGGCTTTGGGTAAAGTAGATGTGCCTTGGATTCGGATGCACTACGCCTATCCTACAGGTTTGACTCCCCAAGTTGTGGCGGCAATCTGCGAAACGCCCAACGTTTTGCCCTATTTGGATTTACCCCTGCAACATTCGCACCCAGAAATTCTGCGGGCGATGAACCGGCCTTTTCAAGCTGGAATTAATGATGCGATAGTCGATCGGCTCAAAGCAGCAATTCCGGGCGCCGTGATGCGGACAACTTTTATTGTCGGCTTCCCCGGCGAAACAGACGAACACGCAGCACACTTGCTGGAATTTGTCAAGCGCCACGAATTCGATCACGTTGGAGTTTTCGTATTTTCGCCCGAAGAAGGCACCCCAGCCTTCAATTTGCCCCAGCAAATACCAGCAGAAATAATGGAAATGCGGCGCAATGCGGTAATGGCAGCACAACAACCTATATCATTGAAAAAGAATCAAGAGTCTGTCGGTCAGGTAGTTGATGTCCTGATAGAACAAGAACAGCCAGAGACAGGCGAGTTGATTGGTAGATCCGCCCGATTTTCCCCAGAAGTAGATGGACTCGTCTATGTGACAGGAGAAGCGCGGCTGGGGTCGATCGTACCTGTAAAGATTACGAGTTCAGATGTCTACGACCTCTACGGTAAAGTCGATTTTAGACTTTAGATTTTGGATTTTAGATTAAAGAATTGACTTGCAGCGCAGTGAATCTGGGATCTGGAATTTTAGTCTAAAACTTTGGGATCGACTCTGAGGCTCGTTTCGGAAAGCAAGTATCCGTCTGTGAGCGGGTAAAATCTAAGTGTTGCTGCAAATGTCGTCTGAGGCGGTGTCGCGAAAAAAACCGGACACCAGCCAAAAATGATTAGCAGATTGTGCAAGAAAAGTAACCATTTGTGCAAGATTGTGCAAAGATATGTAGAAAAGGGGCTGTAAACTTTTTTACCCCCTCTGGTGGCAATCGACCCGCCCCGTCGGGGTGCGGTTATCTCTACAGAACGATCGGAGAATTTTAACGAATTTAATGTTTTGTTTCTGAATGTAAAGAGTTATGATGATAACAAGCCAGAAATAAGCGGGGAAAATTTGAGATTGCTTCGCTGTCCGCCCTACACCACAACGGTATCCCGAAAGAGTGTTGAGATGGATAGGCGGTAACGGTAGTCCAAAAACGGATAAAAGCCACCGACGCCAGGAGTGGAGAGATTGAAAATTTTAGACGCTAGTTAAGACCCCCCAGATTCATCTGTGGAGTAAATCTAAAATCTAAAATCTAAAATCTAAAATCGACTGACGGTCGCTACATACCCTGTTGAATCCCGCAGGCGACGGATTGCGGGATAGCGCCTGAACTAACAAAACTCTAACTACTATATAGGTAGTAAAGTGGGGCTGGTCATCATCCTCACTATAAAATGCCGGCGTAGGGAAAGCTTGCAAGTACCTCAAAGGAAGTCCAATGTACTGTTTGAAGAATGTTGGAAGCCGATCGCCCCACCGCTCGCGGTTGGTATCGGTGATGTCAGAAAATCAAAGACGGCTGTCGAATCGGTAAATTAGTCACCATCGACGGAGCTGCCCTATACTCGATTGCTATTTAAAAAGGTGCGCGCAGGCGCAGCACCATACAGAACTCATAATGAGTTCCTGCCGCCGAGCAGAAATCCGCATCCGAGTTGGGCAACTTAGAAGGCTAAGACTCGTTATTAGGAGCATTAATGAATTTATTGTTTGAAGGCTTGGGTCTTTCCGAAGAACTCGTTCTCCATCTGGAAACACTCGGCTTTACAGAACCTACTCCCATCCAAGTACAAGCCATTCCTCACCTGCTAGCAGGTCGCGATGTTGTGGGTCAAGCCCAAACAGGAACGGGCAAAACGGCAGCATTCTCGTTGCCCATCTTGGAGCGGATTGATTTAGATGTAACTGCGGTGCAAGCATTGGTGCTGACGCCGACTCGCGAATTGGCGATGCAGGTAACTGAAGCTATCCGCGATTTGAGCGGCATCAGCAACGACGGCCCGGTAAAAATTGGTCGCTCTCTGCAAGTTCTGACGGTTTACGGCGGTCAATCGATCGATCGCCAAATGCAGCGTTTGAAGCGCGGCGTTCACGTGGTTGTCGGCACACCCGGACGCATATTGGATATGCTCAGCCGCGGCAGCCTGAAACTAGACAAGGTACAATGGCTGGTTTTGGACGAAGCTGACGAAATGCTGAGCATGGGCTTTATCCAAGATGTGGAAAGAATCTTGGATGCTGCACCAAAAGAACGTCAAACGGCATTTTTCTCGGCGACGATGGAACCTTCCATTCGGAAATTGGTAGCGCGGCATTTGCACAACCCAGTCAACGTCACCGTAGAACAGCCAAAAGCAACGCCGAAGCGCATCAGCCAAGGTGTGTACATGATTCCCCGCGGCTGGTCGAAGGCAAGAGCTTTGCAGCCAATCCTAGAAATGGAAGACCCAGAATCTGCACTGATTTTTGTGCGGACTCGGCAGTCGGCGGCGGAACTTACCAGTCAACTGCAAGCAGCAGGTCACAGCGTTGACGAGTATCACGGTAATTTGAATCAGGCACAGCGGGAACGCTTGCTGTCTCGGTTCCGCCAATGTCAAGTCCGCTGGGTAGTGGCGACTGATATTGCGGCTCGGGGTTTGGATGTGGATCACTTGACTCACGTTATTAACTACGATTTGCCCGATAGCGTGGAAAGCTACGTTCACCGGATCGGACGCACGGGCCGGGCCGGCCGCGAAGGAACTGCGATCACGCTGATTCAACCGGTCGATCGCCGCAAATTGCGCTTGATTGAACGCCACGTGCGATCGAGCTTGACGGTACGCAACATTCCGACACGGGCGCAGATTGAAGCACGTCAGTTGGAAAAGATGCAGGGTAAGGTTCGCGAAGCTTTGGCTGGCGAACGGATGGCATCTTTCTTGCCTCTGGTGTCTCAGTTGTCTGAGGAATACGACTCCCACGCGATCGCGGCTGCTGCTTTGCAAATGGCCTTCGATCAAAGCCGTCCGGCTTGGATGGGCGCGGATTACGCTCAACAAGAAGATCCCCCGATTGGAGAAAACAGCGTCAAGCCAATCTTGATCAAGAAGCGGGCTAAGACTGGCGCGCCGACTAATTCTGTCGGTTCGAGCGTTCCTGCTCCCGTTCCCCAGAACAGCTAATTAGTAGGGTGCGCGCTGCGCGCCTTATTTCTCTGGTAGGGTGCGCATTGCGCACCTTATTTTTTTATGTGTGGAATTAATCTATAGGTACGTAGTTGCGCTTCAGCGCTCTTTGATATATATCAAGCAATACGGTTCACTTAATACAGTCCATGGGGAAAAACAATGTGACAATATGTGTGGAATTAATCTATAGGTACGTAGTTGCGCTTCAGCGCTCTTTGATACATATAAAGAGCGCTGAAGCGCAACTACGTACCTTGACTGCACGTGATGCTCAATACTTGTTTTGAGCAAACCTGAAAATCCTCTGAAGCAAGAAGGACTGAAGTCCTGACTGCGAACCTGTAGGCGGGGATTTTTGGACTGTTGTTTAATATTTTAGTTGAGCTGCGTGCCGACAATAATTTTTTGCACGCGATCGCCCTTAAGTTCCAAAACCAAATTAGAAGCCTTTTGGTCGTTGCTGTAAGTCAACTTAGTGACTCCACCCTGCACGGATTGCGACCCGTAACTGTAAGTTTTAATAACTTTTTGGGTTTTATCTCCTACCTTGACACCATTAATTGTTACGTACTTGGGATTGGTAGTAGAAATTAAATAAACTTTGCCATTCCATGCTGCTACCGTCAATTTTGAGTAGGTTAGCGTGCGAATCTTGCCACCCATAGCCTTGCTACCCGGTTTAGTTTCATCGCCCTGCGGTTTTCCCAACTTGCGTTTTGCCTCTTCTACAGACATCCCCAAACGAACTGGGCCAATCCCCAAGCGCGCATAGTCGATCGCCGCCGGCTTTTGTGTGGCGTTCAACATACTTTCTAGGGCGACAACAGTTTGATTCATACCCACAACAGGGCGAATTAAAGCAGCAAATCCGAAGCTCGAAATTGCGATATTCAGCATGATGCCAGCGACGGCTGTTGTCACAAACAATCTTACCATTTTTTTATACCTTTATTTTGCAGTTGATTCCTGCAATACCCCGTTATATCCGGATAAATACTAATGATTGCGGGCAAATACAATTCCCACGCCAAACACCCAAACTCCGCCTGCGAGGACTAAAGCAGTAAGGATATTCATCCCCAAAAATATAACATAGAGAAACCCGGTTTCTGCAGGGGGCGTACCCCCGTGTCCGCTTTTATTCGGTGTTTCTGAATACCAACGCCATTTTACGTTTAATTAGGGCGACTACTTAATCACCAGAATGGGTGTGATATCCTAACAAAAGCCGTTTCTCCATAAAATCTGCAATTTAGATGACCGCCATAGATTCCACTAAACACCAGAAATCTAAAGCCCTGAAACCGGGCAGCCGCCGCCCCGCTAAAGAACTTTGCAGCGAGTGCGGTTTGTGCGACACATATTATATCCATTATGTCAAGGAAGCTTGCGCTTTCTTAACTCAGCATATCGCAGAACTGGAAGAGGAGATTCACGGGCGATCGCGCAACCTCGACAATCCCGACGATTGGTACTTCGGCGTCAGTCAAAATATGATGGCGGCTAAGAAAAAAGAACCAATCGAGGGCGCTCAGTGGACGGGAATTGTGAGTTCAATTGCGATCGAAATGCTAGAAAAAGGCATTGTTGAAGGCGTTGTGTGCGTCCAAAACACAAAAGAAGACCGCTTTCAACCGATGCCCATAATTGCTAGAAATCGCGAAGAAATTCTGGCAGCAAAAGTCAACAAACCAACCCTTTCTCCCAACCTTTCAGTATTGGAACAAATCGAAAAATCGGGGATGAAGCGGCTGTTAGTCATTGGCGTCGGCTGTCAAATTCAAGCATTGCGAACAGTGGAGAAAGAACTTGGTTTAGAAAAGCTTTATGTTCTCGGAACTCCCTGTGTCGATAATGTCAGCCGCGCGGGCTTGCAGAAATTCCTATACACGACTAGCCGCTCTCCCGAAACGGTGGTTTCTTACGAGTTTATGCAAGACTTTAACGTTCACTTCAAACATGAAGATGGTTCGGAAGAAAAAGTGCCGTTTTTTGGGCTGAATACTAAAGAATTGAAAGATGTTTTTGCTCCTTCTTGTTTGAGCTGTTTTGATTATGTTAATTCCTTGGCTGATTTAGTTGTGGGCTACATGGGCGCACCTTTTGGCTGGCAGTGGATTGTGGTGCGAAATGATACTGGGCAAGAAATGTTAGACTTGGTAGCGGATCAGCTAAACACTCAGCCGGTGATGTCTCAGGGAAATAGAAAAGAGGCGGTTCAGCAAAGTATTCCGGCTTACGAGAAAGGCGTGACTTTGCCGATGTGGGCGGCGAAGTTGATGGGGGTTTTTATTGAGAGAATTGGGCCGAAGGGTTTGGAATATGCCCGTTTTTCTATTGATTCTCATTTCACTCGCAATTATTTGTATGTGAAGCGCAATCACCCGGAGAAATTGGAGGCTCATGTGCCGGAATATGCTAAGCGGATTGTGGGACAATATAAATTGCCAGAGGTTTAAGTTTGTAGGTGCGTCAGATCGTGCCCTGTCCATTACCCTTAATAAACAATGTTTGTAGTGAGGACTTTAGTCCTCGGAATGGATGCGGACTAAAGTCCTCACTACAAACCATTTTTTTTGTGATAGCTAACTTACGCGCACTACTCCTTGGGCGGTTGAAATTATGCAATTCCAAATCCTGTATATTCCCGCGCATAAGTTGGCTGAACTCCTAGCACAATATCCTCTTTGGGTATTCCCATTTCTACCAATTCATCAGCAATCTGCCTGTCTGTTTGATTTCGCTGAATCCAGATTTTGCCATTTTTAATATCCAAATGAAACACACAGTTATACACGCGGCGGTGTGTGTCCCATCCTAAATCAACGATTAGATAGCGATCGTTTTCTTTATCAAAAATTGTTTCAACTTCAATTTCTCCGTTAATTGGTGCTATTTTGCTGTCTTCAATTAGCAGCTTTTGAATGCACTGACGGTAATGCTCTAGTCGATCCATTTGACTATTGCCTCCTGAGTTGATTTTAGATAGAGTTGTAAACAACTTGTAGGGTGCGTCAGTAAAGAACGCCTGGATTATTCAACAAATAATGCTACTGACGCACCCTACGAGTCTACGAGTCGGCGCCGATCGCCTTGCGGTAAACTATCTTGTCATCACCTGCTTTGTAGAAGTCGCGGATGCGCGCTTCTTCGTCGTAACCGCACTTGCGGTAGAACGATCGCACCCGATCGAATTCCGGGAGTCCCGACGTTTCCACCAGCAACAAACGCCCGCCCCGCGCCATCAAGGTTTGTTCAATGTAGCGCAGCAATGTCGCACCGCGTCCTTGTCCCTGGCGATCGGGTAAGATGGCGATTAATTGCAGGTTCCAGGTGCGATCGGTCATCCGTTCGAGCTCGCAGTAGGCGACACCCACGGGCCCGCCGTCGTCATCGGTAATCCAGAAGCGATCGCCATTGCTGTTATCGCTGAAGTAATCGGCCAGCATTTCTTCTACTTCATCGAGTTGATTGGACTCGAACAAGCCAGTCGCTTCGGCTAGGGCGATTAGGGCGATCGTATCATCGGGCGCAGTCGATCGAATCATGATGAATTCCAGTGGGATTATTAAACCTCTCCAAAAAAGCAAGTCTTGAACAGGCAGGATGCCTGTTCCACAATAATTATTGGAGATGTCTATTGAACAAATAACGCTAACTGACGCACCCTACAGTTTGTATGAAAATGGCGATCGCACATTCCTACAAATCAGCAGCGTGTTCCTTCAATTCCTGCAAAGAAACGTATTCCAAAGTTAAAACATGAGTCGCCGACAAAACCACAAGTGGCGCACATCCAGCATCCATAGCTTCCTTCCAGCGAGAAGCGCACAAACACCAACAATCCCCTGGTTTCAACCCCGGAAATTTAAAATCGGGAACCGGGGTACTCAAATCGTTTCCCATTCTTTTTGTGTACTTCAAAAACTCTTCAGTCACTTTTGCACAAACGGTGTGAACCCCCAAATCGCCGCCGCCCGTATTGCATTTGCCGTCCCGATAATAGCCTGTCATGGGCGATGTGCAGCAAGTTTCTAATTTTGTGCCCAGTACATTTGTCGCTTCCGTAACCATCACAGCTCCTCCACACAACTCTGCGATCTAATTTTACACAAAAGGTGATTTTTATATAATTTTTTCCATTACAAAGTTGATGAATTTTTGTCCTCTCCGTTCTACTTCTTGCTTTCTCATCACCATAAATCCGTGGGTTTCAAAAAAAGGTCGAGCTGTAATGCTGGCTTCGGTAAATATTTTTTTGAGTTCTAAGTCTTTGGCTTTTGACTCGATTTGTGTTAAAATTAACGTCCCAATTCCTTGTCTTTGAAAGTGTTTGTGACAGTAGAAGCAATCGATATGGCCGTTAATTTCTAATTGTCCAAAACCTGCGATTTTATCGCCCTCTGCTGCTACGAACGTCAATTTACTGCTTAAACTTTGGATCCACGTTTGAATGTCGGTATTTGCTGGCGCCCAAGCATCTACTTGGGCTGTTGTGTAATCGCGGATATTTACTTCGTGCACGGTGTCGTAGAACAGTTTGACAATTTTTTCAGTGTCGCCGATTTCGTAGGTTCGTACTTTCATCATAATTAAGAGTTAAAAAAAGAAGGCTACTCTAGATCGGATCAAAACCATGATAGTCATCTGTCATTCCCAATTCTAAAATCTAAAATCTAAAATCTAAAATCGACTGACGGAGATTGATTGCGGGGTGTTTTGGATTTTGGGCTAAATTGGCCCCGACAAATCGACTCTAAAAATAATTTTACTGCACCCCTTGACAAGCTTTGCTTGTCTGTGCAACATTAATTATAACAATTGTTCGATATACTTTGTTTTTCCCAGCTCAGCCACCAAAAGCCTCTTTTGTAGTGGGTGATACTATATCGGATGTTCGATATAGGAATATTTGGTCGATCGCCCTTAAATCTCCGATAACCTAAGATCTAGAATCAAAAATCAGAAGATCGATCGACCTATGCCAAAGATAGTTGACCGCGAATTGTACCGCAAAGAACTGCTGAACAAAAGTTTTGAGCTTTTTGCCGAAAAAGGCTATTCCTCAGTCACAATGCGAGAAATTGCCTCGGGAATTGGAGTTTCTACAGGCACGCTTTACCACTATTTTCCGAGCAAAGAAAGTCTGTTCGAGCAGTTAATTGAATACTTGAGCTATGAAGATACCAAAGAAGAAGAACTAGCAGAATTAGGAAATCCGCCCACCCTAGGAGAAAGGATTCAAGAAATGATGAATTATCTGGCAAAAAATGAAGATTATATTATGAAAAGTTTGTTAATAATCTTTGATTTTTGTCAGAATAAAACTCGCAGAGAGATTGACAACAATCAAGCACTTCAGCAAGCAGGAAAGCGTTACGAAGAAGCAGTGTGTTGCTACTTGGGTGTTTCCGATCCGTCCATTGCTATATTTATCATCAACTCTATTGACGGCTTGCTGGTAAGAAGGTTTTATCAAGGCGAAAGAATATCTTTTGCGGAACAAGCGAATTTATTAAAAGAAATGCTGCTGGCTTATTTAGAAAAAAAACAACCGCAGATTTAGGAGGAATATGAATTTTCAATTTTTCATCAAGCCTAAAAATAAATTGGTAACGGGATTGGTAGTTGCTGGCGCTGCTATTAGCGTGGGTACAACTTTTTACGGCATTTCTCAGTTTGGATCTTTGGCTAAAAATGCTGAACCTTTGCCGGTAGAAACGCCGCCGCCCAGGAAAATTACGGCTTTGGGAAGGTTGGAACCGCTGGGGGAAGTGATTCGTTTGGGGGTGTCGCAGGCGTTGGATGGCGATCGCGTTTCCAAGCTTTTAGTCAAAGAGGGCGATCGCGTGAAAGCAGGGCAGTCGATCGCAATTTTGGATGCGGGCGATCGGCTAAAATCTGCTTTAGAAGAAGCCCAAGAAAAAGTCAAAGTTGCTGAAGCCAATTTAGCCAAGGTAAAAGCAGGCGCCAAGTCGGGAGAACTTGCAGCACAATCTGCGACAATTGGCAAGCTAGAAGCCCAATTGCAAGGAAATCAGGCGGCGCAACAAGCAACAGTCGATCGCATTCAAGCGCAGTGGCAAGGTGAAAAAACCGCACAGCAAGCAACCATTAGCAGAATAACCGCACAGTGGCAAGGAGAAAGAAAAGCACAAACAGCAACAATTAGCCGCATAACTGCACAGTGGCAAGGAGAAAAAACAGCACAAACTGCCGCAATTAACAAATTAAAAGCCGAGTCTACTAATGCCGAAACCGAATATTTGCGGCACAAAGAACTTGTTACCGAAGGCGCAATTTCTAACTCCGTCATGGACAGCAAACGGCTGGCATTAGAAACAAGTCGCCAGGAACTTAAAGAAGCCGAAGCCAATCTGGGCCGCATCAACAATACGGCAAAGCAGCAGCTTGAAGAAGGCGAAGCAAATCTGGGTCGAATTAACAGTACAGGAATCCAGCAACTGAACGAAGCCGAAGCCAATCTTGCCCGCATTAATAGTACAGCAATCCAGCAGTTAGCAGAAGCCGAAGCAACACTTAAGCGCATCAAAAACAGCGGCAGCGAAGAACTAAAAGAAGCCCAAGCAACTCTCGACAAAATAGGCGAAGTGCGCCCGGTAGATTTGCAAGCAGCCCAAACCGAAATCAACAGCGCCCTCGCCCAAGTCAAGCGCGCCCAAACCGAATTAAATCAAGCTTACATCCGCACTCCCAACGCCGGAAAAATCCTCAAAATTCACACCCGCGCCGGGGAAAAAATCAGCGATGACGGGATTGCAGACGTAGGAGAAACGCAGCAAATGGTAGTTGTTGCCGAAGTTTACCAAACTGACATCAGCAAAATTAAGGTGGGACAAAAAGCAACTGTTACCAGCCAAGCATTTTCAGGAGAATTGCCGGGAACTGTTAAAGAAATTGGGTTAAAAGTCAGCAAACAAAACGTGTTCAGCAACCAGCCGGGAGAAAACTTGGACAGCCGAGTTGTGGAAGTTAAAATTCACCTGAATCCAGAAGCTAGCAAACAAGTTGCGGGATTGACAAATTTGCAGGTACAAGTGGCAATTCAGAAGGACTAAAGTCCTCACTACGAACCTTTGAAGGACTAAAGTCCTCACTACGAACCTTTGATAATTGAAAGTTATGACAGAATTTGGGCCCGATCCAAACCGACCTTATCCTATGGTAGACCAGCGCCGGGTTTGCTTTATCAAAAACTTTGTGAAATCGCCCAATATTATTGTCGGCGATTACTCGTACTACGACGATCCGATCGAGCCTGAAAACTTCGAGAGAAACGTACTTTACAATTACGGGAGTGAGAAATTAATTATTGGTAAATTTTGTGCGATCGCCACCAACGTCAAATTTATCATGAACGGTGCAAATCACAAACTTGACGGCATTTCTACCTATCCATTTCCTGCCTTTGGGAACGGCTGGGAAACAGCGATGAATTTATTAATCGAACTGCCAAGTAAAGGCGATACAGTCATCGGCAATGATGTTTGGATCGGTTACGAATCGGTGATTATGCCGGGAGTTAAAATCGGCGACGGTGCGATTATTGCTGCTAAATCTGTTGTAGTCAAAGATGTTTCTGCTTACACCGTTGTCGGCGGAAATCCCGCAGGTTTAATTAAGCAGCGTTTCAGCGATGCTGAGGTTGCACAACTATTACAAATTAGGTGGTGGGATTGGGAGATTGACAAGATTTCTCGCAATATTAACTTAATTATGCAATCTGATATTCAAGCGTTCAGTAATGCTGAGTAAACTCGCAAATACAGCGATTGAAAATTAACAAAGTGGAGGTTTCCCAATGCTTCAAATTGCCTACTTAATTCTCTGTATTCTTGGCACTGCTTTGCCCTATTCCCAGTTTATCCCGTTTCTCTTAGAAAAAGGGTTGAATATTAACGCTTTCTTCGGACAATTATTTGCGAATCAAATTTCCGGTTTTTTTGGCATGGATGTAATCGTGTCTTCGGTGGTTTTGTGGATTTTTGTTTTTAGCGAAGGTTCGCGTCTTAAAATGAAAAACTTGTGGATTTATATTGCGAGTAATTTACTGGTGGGTGTTTCCCTAGGTTTGCCTTTATTTCTCCTAATGCGCCAGCGTCAACTTCAAAAAACAGCTTCAAATAATGAACAATAAATAACGAAGGCCCAAGGCCCAAGGCCCCATTCCCAATGCCCCATTCCCAATTCCCAATTCCCAAAATATTATGTTTCGCAAAACACCCCTTGCTTGGTTGCAAGTAACCAGAGAAAAAACTCGTCTTGCTGTTGCTATCGCCGGAATTGCCTTTGCAGATATTCTGATTTTTGTGCAATTAGGATTTCAAGATGCACTCTTCGATTCTGCTGTTAAACCCCACGAAAGTCTACAGACAGATTTAGTGTTAATTAATCCTCAATTTGAAACTTTTGCTGCGGTAAAACAGTTCAACAGAGAGCGAATTTACCAAGCACAAGGGGTTGCAGGAGTCAAGTCAGTGACTTCTTTATATATTGGCATGGGACAGTGGCGAAATCCCACAAACCGCACTACGCGAGCAATTTTAATTTTTGGCATCGACCCGGGAAACATAACATTTAATTTGCCCGATGTCAATCAGAATTTGGCTCAAATTCAAATGTTCAATCAAGTGTTATTTGACCAAGCTTCTCGACCTGAATATGGGGAGATTGCAAAGATTTTCAACCAACAATCTACCCTCGAAACTGAACTGAATAAGCGGAATATTCGAGTTGGTGGAGTATTTACTCTGGGTACTTCCTTCGTGGCTGACGGCAATGTGATTGCTAGCGATTCTACTTTCATGAATTTATTTCCAGAACGCAAACCAGATGAAGTTGATGTGGGTTTAATTCAGTTGCAACCTGGGGCAGATATCCTAAAAGTTCAGTCAATGCTCAAGTCTATATTGCCGGATGATGTCAAGGTTCTGACATTAGCAGAATTTGCGGAAATTGAAAAGGCTTATTGGGGAAATGCTACTCCGATCGGCTTTATTTTCGGATTCGGTACAATTATCGGGTTCGTTGTTGGTTTGATTATTGTTTACCAAATTCTTTACTCTGATGTTTCGGATCACTTGGCTGAGTACGCGACTTTAAAAGCTATGGGATATAGCGATCGCTATTTAGTCGGTGTCTTAGTTCAGGAAGCATTGCTATTAGCTGTCTTGGGCTTTATGCCGGGAATTGTTTTGGCTAACGGGCTGTATTCCTTAGCGCAATCGGCGACATTGCTGCCAATTGCGATGACGGCAAATCGAGCGACTACTGTGTTGGGTTTGACGATCGTGATGTGTACTGGTTCTGGGGCGCTGGCTTTGCGGAAATTGCGATCGGCAGACCCGGCAGACATTTTCTAGAAGATAAAACTCGGCGGTTGAAACCGATCCTACACAAACAAAGTCGGCCTCCGCTGACTGAAAAACTCGGCGGTTGAAACCGCGTCTATACAAACAAAGTCGGCCCAGGCCGACTGAAGCATAAGAACAAAATTCGGCGGTTGAAACCGCGTCTATACAAACAAAGTCGGCCCAGGCCGACTCAAGAATAAAACTCGGCGGTTGAAACCGCGTCTATACAAACAAAGTCGGCCTGGGCCGACTGAAGAATAACCAGTCAAATAAATCACCAAAAATTACCATGCAAACCTTAAATTCTCCCGCAAACTTCGACCAAACCATCACAAATCAAGCTGTAATCTCAGTCAAAAATCTCAATCATTACTTCGGTAAAGGTTCCCTGAAAAAACAAGCTTTATTTGACATTAATCTCGATATCAACTCTGGGGAAATAGTAATTATGACGGGGCCCTCTGGTTCGGGGAAAACAACTTTATTAACGATGTTAGGCGGCCTGCGTTCGGCTCAAGAGGGCAGTCTCAATATTCTGGGGGAAGAAATACGCGGAGCTAGCAAAAATCAGTTAACCAAGCTGAGAAAGCAAATTGGTTATATTTTTCAAGCGCATAACTTGATGACGTTTTTGACGGCTAAGCAAAATGTGCGGATGTCTTTGGAATTGCACAAGGAAATGCTAAATCAGAATATGGATGCTTTGTCAATATCAATGTTGGAAGCTGTTGGTTTGGGGGAGCGTGTGAATTATTACCCAGAAAATTTGTCGGGAGGACAAAAACAAAGGGTGGCGATCGCCCGCGCGTTAGTCAGCCGCCCTAAAATAGTCTTAGCGGATGAACCAACTGCTGCTTTAGACAAACAATCCGGGCGAGATGTGGTGGAAATTATGCAGAAGCTAGCAAAGGAACAAGGCTGCACGATTTTGCTGGTGACGCACGACAATCGCATTCTCGATATTGCCGATCGCATTATCTACATGGAAGACGGGCGTTTAGTGACAAATTTAGCTGATGGGGTAATTAGTCATTAGTCATTAGTCATTAGTCATTAGTCGTAGAGTGCGTCGCCACAAAGAATCTCTCAAAAAATAAACAATCGATGAGCGACGCACCAAACCAAGAATCATTAGTCATTTGTACAAGATGTGAGTTAAAATTAATGGTGAATACTCCCTATAATAAATAGTACAAAGTAACCGCAATGGCTTACAGCGAATTTAATTTAGAAAGGGTCAAAAAAGACTTTAACCTAACCACCTTGGAAAGGTTAAATATTTTTGCGGACGCACCTGAAGTAGAAAGCAGTCAATGGCTGAAAGATACTTTGCAATACTATCAGCCGATCGTCCGCGGCAGCAACAGCGAGAAAGCTCGATCGGAACTCATCATAGCTCCTATTTTGGTAGAATTGAAAAGACAAAATAATGAGTCAGTAAATTTATTCTCTGGAGTTGATTTCACCGTTGACGAAGCTAAAGGGTTAAAAGGAATTTGTGATTTTATTGTTACCAAATCCCCAGAAGTTTTTATAATTACTGCCCCAGTAATTACGATTGTCGAAGCCAAAAAAGAAAATATTAATGCAGGTTTGGGGCAGTGTGCTGCTGAAATGGTTGCTGCTAAAATATTTAACGAGCGATCGGGTAATGAAGTTGAGGCAATTTACGGAGTTGTAACAACGGGAAGTATTTGGCAATTCCTGAAACTGCAAGGGCAAGAAATAGAAATAGATTTAAGCGAGTATTATCTCAAAGACGTGAATAAAATTTTAGGCATTTTGGCGATCGGCATAAGTTGATCGAGATGGTTTAGGTGAATTTAATTTTGTAAACTGTGACACATTTCAATTGTAGATATTATTTTCCCTATTGCCTATTCTCTTTTGTGGAGTGTCACCATATTTATATGCACAACAGGTTATAATACTCTGAATAACTTTAGGGTTGTACTTCCTTGGCTGATTATTGTCCGACAGTTACTCCAGGGCAACCTCTTGTCCCTTTACAAAAAACAGGTCTAGAATTGGTGGCTCTTCTACATGGAGGTCGCGATGTAGTTTTAGCAATTGATTTGACGGAGAGTGTTGGCCTTAACGATGAAGGTCGCATCCGTTTGCGTCAGATTGTTGAGGATAGTTTGCAACCAGGAGATACGGTTTATATTGTTCCTTTTGCAACAACAGTAAATCCACTGCCGCCCAGTGTCAACCCTCTACTACCAGAAAGTTCTATTAAATTTAATAGCAAAAAGGATATTGACCTAATTTTGCAGGCTATTCCTTTTCAGCCAAATCTAAGTCTTCAAAATACCGATATTCAGCAGGCTGAACTTACCATTTATCAAGGTCTTGCAAATCTTAATCAGTGCCGTTTGGGGCAGAATCAACCAATTAAACCTCAGTCTGTAGTTTGGACTACTGATGCCCCACTATCTACTAAGTCGCCAGCGAGTTCAGATGACTGGGTAGAAACACCCGCAGATAGTCCGTTTCGGCAGGGGAATTCTCAAGCAAGTCAACAGCGTCAAGCTTGGTTTAAGGTATTGCCTTTGCGGAAGAGATCCTATACAATTACGACCAAGGATAATAAAGGATATGAATTAAGTGTTGTTGATATTTCTCCTAATGTACAGGAGTTTTGTACACCGGCACCGGGAGGGCGAGAAACTTGTCTAGTTTCTGCTTATTTATTTAATCAGTTATGGTTGCCGCTATCAATTTCGGGAATTGTCCTCGCTGCTGCTATAGCTACTACTATCAAGTTCTGGCGCCTGCAAAGGAAATGGAAGCTGGCTGTAGATTTGAGAGCTACTGCGAAAGAGGATGACCAAGTATGCTATCTGGGAAATAATCAAAGAATTGCGATCGGCGAGTACGAATCTAGCTGTACCAATTCGATTGATACTCCAGGGCCCGAAGTTAGAGGTTATTTAGTGCGGAAAGGGGAAAAACTTTATTTAGAACCAACTGAACAGGCGACTATTTTTTTGAATGGCAAAGAAGTGAGTCAACGGACGTTGATAACTAATACTGGTCGAATTAGGCTCAATTGTCCTATTTTTAACAAGCAAAATTACGAAATTGTGATTCAAGTCAAAAAATAAATAACTTAGGAGAGCAATATGACTCAATCTACAAGCAGCGATCGCCAAGTTCGGGGTATAAATAGGACAATTTGTATTGGTTTAGGCGGTACAGGAAGAGATGTATTAATGCGAATTCGCCGCTTAATCGTAGATCGCTATGGAGATTTAAGTCAGTTGCCGATCGTGAGTTTTGTTCACATCGATACCGACAAGGCCGCAACACAAGTATCGGGTTTGCGAACTGGTAGTACCTATCACGGTGTTGATCTCAGTTTTCGCGACTCTGAAAAAGTAGGCGCGACAATGACATCAGCAGAAGTAACTAACTTTGTGCAGGGATTAGAACGGCGTTCCAAGTACGACCGCCAAGGGCCTTACGACCATATTGCCCGTTGGTTTCCGCCCCAATTACTGCGAAATATTAAAGCAGTAGAAGAAGGAGCAAAAGGCATTAGACCTGTAGGCAGATTGGCTTTTTTCCATAACTATCAAAAAATCAAAACAGCGGTAGAAACCGCAGAAAGGCGGACGCGAGGACACGAGGCAAATTTATTAAAATCTGGCTTAAGACTTGAACCAGGATTGAATATTTTTGTCGTGGGTTCTCTATGCGGCGGCACTGGTAGCGGAATGTTTTTAGATGTTGCTTATAGTCTCAGACAAGCTTACGGCGATGCAGGGGCTCAAATTGTCGGATATTTGGTGATTAGTCCGCAGTTATATGGCAATACTTCTAATATGAGTGCCAATACTTATGCTGCACTTAAGGAACTGAATTACTACACCACTCCTGGTACTAAATTTGAGGCTTGTTATGATATGCAAAACTTAGTTTTAGTGCAGGAATCGCGGCCGCCTTTTGACTATGCTTATTTAGTTTCAAATCAAACTGCGGGCGAGTATTCGATTCTAGAACAGCGCAAATTATGCAATGTTATTGCTCATAAAATAGCACTAGATTTTTCTGGAGAATTAGCGCCTGTAGTTAAGGGAATGCGGGATAATTTCTTGCAGCATTTGATTCAGTGGGATGACCATCCGCGACCAAATATCCAGCGGTATTTAACTTTCGGACTGGCGGCGATTTATTTTCCCCGCGACATTATTGTCCAAATTGCATTAACTCGAATTAGTTTAAAATTGGTAACATTCTGGTTAAATGGAGAGGGACAAAGCCCAGATCCGCAGTCGTCACTCGATCAATTTTTAATTCAGTATCGGTGGCATAGCGATTTGGCTAATAGGGATGGTTTTACTCTCAAATTAGCAGCAGCAGTGCAAGAATCCAATAAGACTTTTGCCAGTATGCTCAATACTTGGAGAAATGCCAAGTTAGAGAGAGTAATAAATGATTGCCAAAGCAAGGACGATCGCATCGGAATCAGGCAAACTTTACCGCGAGAGTTTCGCGATCAGTTTCGCAAAACTCAGCCTGGGGAAACTGAGACTACAAGGGGAATTTGGCTGACAAGATTGTTACAAATTCGTCCGACGATTACGGAACAGTTTAAGCATGATATCGATGAGTTTTTAGCTGGTTTGTTGACTCCGGGAAATGTGAAATTTTCGATTAAAAGCAGTCGCGATTGGTTAGATGCTTTGCAAACCGATTTGAATCGTTATCAGCTTCAGTTGGAGGAAGAGATTGCTAAATTTGGGGGAACTCGCAAGCTGGAAGATTTGGAGAAAAAATGGCGAGATGCGGAAGAGATTATTGACGAGATTGAGCAAAAATTTGACTTCCCAATTTTGGGGAGCAAGAATCGGCAAGTGCAAGCTGAAGCTAAAAGAGTTGTGCGGGAAGTCTGCGATTTAATTAAGCACAACTTTGATTTAGTGGTAACTCAGGAAGTGCTGCAAATTGTCGGAGATTTGCAGAAGCACGTTTTAGAACATTCAACTCAATTGGCTGGTTTTAACCGCTTGGTAGGCAATCTGAAGAGTGACTATGAGAAGGAGGAAAGCGATTTAAGACAATTGAATTTTGATGAAATGAGCGGCGAGGCAATTTTTGACAATAAAGATATTGAGGAGTGTTATAAAACCTTGCTACCGGAGCAAGATTTGCGCTCTCAGTTGGTGTTGGTGAGCAAGGAGATTACAAAAGTTTCTGGAGTGGAAGATTCGATTGCTTATTTGATCGATCGCACTGCTCAATTACAACTGCAAAAGGAAATTGATTTGACAGTTGACAAGTTATTTGGTTCTCGCAGCACTCAGATTGTTCAATCTGTGATTAAGCGTTTTATCCAAAATTATTCGATTCAGGATCGTTCCACTCGTTTGGGACAAATTAGACAGGAATCTGAGCCACTGCTACGCTTAAACTTGAGCGATCCCTACTTCCGTAATAGTCCTGCGAAAAAAAGTGAGTTAGTAGGTTTTAAGGATACTGACGAGTCTGAAGTTCAGCAGTTTAAACTTACTTTGGGAAGGGATTTAGGAATTGGAGAAAGTGTCCTGAAACCTACTCAAGCTGAGGATGAAATTTTAATTGTGACTGAGTATGCGGGGTTTCCTCTGAGACTGATTAGCGGTTTGGAACAGATGCGAAATCCCTACATTCGCGAGCTCAATTCTGAGAGTTCTTTTCTACACAATGACTACCGAACTCGGTTTACTGACATTATTCCGCCTGATGCTCTTATTATGGAGGAATTAGAGGATATTCTTTATCCTTGTTTGGCTTTCGATCTGATTGGTAAAAATGCAAATACCCAGCAGTTGGAGTTTTCGTATTATGACGAATTGCGGGACTGTAATTCTAATGCTGGGATTAGTTCAGTCTGGAATCAAGCACTGGAAGAATTGGCTAATCGACGGGATATGACTGATGCTTTGAAGAGGTTGTTGGATCTAGCGATCGCTCGGATTGAAAAAAATCCTAATCTTTGGCAAGATGACTATTTACCGAAGTTACGGGATTTTGTAGATTTTGTAGATAAGTTGCCGGAGAATCATCCTAATTATCCTTACAAAGCTACGGTGGTTGGGGTTCCTGGAACTACTGAAATGCCTGCTAAGGAGGGGATTATCAATCGTTTTCGTAAAAGAATGGCTGAAAGATTTAAAGGTTTACAAAATCCTAAAACTTCGCCTCCGGGAATCGGTTATTCTCAGGAAGTCATTCAGGCAGAAATAGTTGATGAGCCTACTGATTATGTTGATAATCGTGCTAAGAGACGGCAAGAATTGGAGCTGTTAAAACAGGATGTGAATGATGGTATTATTACCGATCAGGAGTATGAAAAGGAGCGGCAAAAGATTTTAAATAAGTATCCGATTTGATGAAAATTGTGGCTGGCGGGTTTACCTCGCCTTTTACAACACAGGTATCTAGCATTTTTCATTCTGGAGTTGATCGATTATGTTTTTTGACTTGTTAAAATTGTTAAAATTAGTTCCAATGTACTTGCGTGTTCTGATTATACTGCTGGTGTTTTTACCTGCTTTATTTGCGGGACTCCAACGAATTAGTCTTTATGGCAATTTAGTGCAAAAGACAAAAGAAGTAAGATTGCTACTGAAGGATAACAAAGCAGGCTCGAAACCGAGAATTGTTGAAGATTTGGAAAGTAGATTTAAAGCTGCTAGTCAGTATCTAGAAGAAGTGAATTCAGCGGCTTTAATTGATGGAATTTATGGTGAACAGAAGATTGTATTTTTGGGGAGGCAGTTTGGTTACGATGCGATAGATTATTTTTGTCGCATCTTACCTAATCTGTTGATATCTTTTGGTTTATTAGGTACCTTTTTAGGGATTACGCTTAATTTATCTAATCTGAGTCAAACAATTACTCAACTTCAGGGAAATACAAATATTAATCAGGATTTAGTATTTGCTGAATTGCAGAAACCGTTGCAAGGGATGGGAATTGCTTTTATTACCAGTCTGATAGCAGTATTTTGTAGTTCTGCTTTGACTGTGGTCAATTTTCTATGGAATACTGGTTTAGCTAAGTCACAGTTAATTAGCTATTTAGAGGATTATTTGGATAATGTTTATCAACCAAAAATACAGGGACAAACTCGCCTTGATAAAGTAGTTAAAGGCATGGCAGATACATTTGACAACTTTTTAACTAGATTTGGTCAAACTGTCCGTGAGGGTGTAGAATCTGCTCTAAAAGAAAAGATTGAAGAAATCATTAAAGCTAATCTTAAGGCTGCTAATTTAGCGGAACAAGTTTACGGTCGTTTAGCGGAAGCTTCTGGTACAATTGCTAGGGGTGCTCATGAATTTCAGGAAGCTGCGCGTAGATTTACAGAAGCGACTAACACATTGGAAAATAGCGATTTTCCTGAGAAATTATCAATAGCTACAGCTAATTTAGCTACCACACAAATTAATTTTTCTAACTCAACTTCAAGTTTAGCTGATACTGTTGAATCTCTGGGAATTACCTTGAGTCAAATCCAGGATTTTAGCAAACAGTTAGTAAATGTGACAGAAGAAATCAGCCTGCTCAATCAGAGTTCAGTCCAAGTGTTAGGATTGCATCAAACTAATCAACAGTCACTAAGCCAGATTATTCCAAAACTTCAGCAAGGCTCGCAGAGTTTTGAGTCTGCTGTCACAACGCTTGACAAACTACAGAAAAGGATTGTAGTTAGAGTAGATAGTTTGGATAAAGTACAAGTTGAGTTGACAAAGTTAGTACAGACTATCAATAACTATACAAATCAGGTTAATTTGGGGATTGACTCTATGACTGGCGGGATTACTAAAACTATTAGCCATCAAACGGAGAATAACAATCTACAATCGCAAGCCATCGTCGCAAGTATTAACTCTTTTGCTGGCAGCATTGCAGAAACGATGAACAATCAAGCTGATAGTAACAGGCAGCAATCGGAAGCGATCGCCGAAAGTATTGAGCAATACGTCCATCACCTCAGTGACATAAAATCTGAGCTTGCTGAGTTGGTAGAGACTTTGAGAGAGAAGATAGAAAGTCCGGTTGTTGATAAACATCTCAGCGATCAAAATTCCTGGGGATAGCTATAAATTCCAGAGAATATACCGAATGAGTAATTTTTTTAACCACAACTGAGAACTTTAAATTATGCGTCGCCGAGCCCGTCCCGCAGATTCCCATGAAGACCTCAATATCTGGCCAGCTTTCACAGATTTGATGTCTAACGCCTTTATGATTATAAATTTATTCCTGTTACTAGCCTTAGTGAAATCCGTATTCTTAAAATCAACAGCAGAAAATACAAGCGACGAACTGGTTAATACTCAAAATAAAATTATCATGCTCGAAAAAAAATATGAAGATTTGCTGGGCGAACAGCGGGGAAAAAATAATCAAATTACAGAATTACAAGGACAAATACAAAGCCTAAAATCGCCACCTTTAATTATTATAAAAGACTCCGATAATTTTCAAGATCGCCCTCTTAAATTCGATGCAGGACGAGCCGATTTACCAGAAGGTCTGCGTTTATTTATTGACAATAAGGTAGTTAACCAACTTGAACTTTTTGCCAAGCAATATCCCGGATATGTTGTAGAAATAATCGGTCATACTGACGGTCAAGAAACAGTAGAGCCTGTTAGCAATTTAGATCAAACGTTAGAAAATGTAGCTAGTGGTAATGAATCTGTCAGTAACTTAAAAGCAGGTTCTAATGCAGATTTAGGATTAATGCGGGCCTTAGCAGTAGTCAAAAATCTCCAAGATTTGCAACAAAAAACTGGTCGGTTACAAGGTTTAAAATTCCGTGCTTATTCAGCAGCACAACTATTCCTAATTTCTGGAGAATACGCCGGAACCAATCGTAGTCCCGATCCAACTAGGAGACGGATAGAAATTCGTTTCACTCCCGCAGCAGTGGAAAAATAACAGTCCTGGACGCACACACTCTATCTGTAGGGTGCGCAGTGCGCACCTTACTCCACTAGCTAAGCTGAAATCTATCACTCAAAAACCACTTCGCTATACCAGACTTACTTAGCTGGGCCCACAGCCTCGATCGCAGCCTCAAGGGCGATCGACACATGAGTCCAATGAGTCCCCCCTTGACAAAAAGCCACATAGGGTTCTCGCAGAGGCCCGTCTGCTGAAAATTCCGAGGTACTGCCATCAATAAAAGTACCACCAGCCATCACCAACTGACTCTCGTATCCCGGCATCGGCGCCGGCACGGGATCTAAATACGAACCCACCGGGGAATTTTGCTGCACAGCCCGACAGAAAGCAATTAACTTATCAGCAGAACCGAATTCGATCGCCTGAATCACATCCCTGCGCCTCGCCAAAGGAATCGGATTCACCCGATAGCCCAACTTATAAAAAACATAAGCCGTCAAATGATTGCCCTTCATCGCCTCGCCCACAAACCCAGGGGCCAGGAACAAACCCTGAAACAGCAAGCGGTTTAAATCAAAAGTTGCGCCCCCGCTGCTGCCGATTCCCGGTGCTGTCAAGCGACAAGTTGCCGCCTCTACCAGATCTGCCCTCCCGGCCACGTAACCGCCCGCAGGGACGATCGTACCCCCCGGATTTTTGATCAAAGAACCAGCCATCATATCCGCACCCACAGCAGTAGGTTCGCAATCATCAACAAACTCTCCGTAACAATTATCAACAAAGCAAATTGTGTTAGGATTCTGATGTTTGACTATTGTGACGATTTTTTTAATCTCAGAAATAGACAGACTCGATCGCCAAGAATAACCGCAAGAGCGCTGGATCAAAACCAGGCGAGTTTTTGCTGAAATAGCACAGCTCAATGCCTGCCAATCCACACTTCCTTCGCGAGTTAGAGGCAACTCACGGTAAAGGATGCCGAAGTCAATGAGTGAACCTTGACCTTGCCCCCGCAAGCCGATCACTTCTTCTAAAGTATCGTAGGGAGAACCAGCCACTGCCAACATTTCGTCACCCGGACGCAGGATGCCAAAAAGAGCACAGGCGATCGCGTGAGTACCCGAAACAAACTGTACCCGCACCGCTGCCGCCTCGGCCCCTACCACTTCGGCAAATACCCCGTCCAAAGTCTCCCGCCCTAAATCATCGTGGCCGTAACCCGTAACCCCAGCAAAATGGTGGACTCCAACCCGGTGGCTGCGAAAAGCTTTTAAGACTCGTTGAAGATTTTGCTTGACTGTCGCGTCAATACCAGAAAAAATCTGAAAGAGTGCCTGTTCTGCTTCCTGTAGCCGTGAAACGCTATTCATCTATACCTCGCTCACCACTTGCGTGCGCGCTGTTCATTATGGCGTAGATGCGGCCCCTAGTTTGTAAACATAAGATATTCATGACGATTGCAACTTCCAAAAAAACTTCTCCTGATTGGCCTGTCATAGGCTTTATGGCCTTTCTGCACACCGGCGCTCTATTTGCTTTGCTGCCGGGTAATTTTAGCTGGTCTGCGGTCGGGCTAGCAGTATTCCTGCACTGGGTAACAGGTGGTTTAGGAATTACTCTCGGATTTCACCGTCTCGTTACGCACCGCAGTTTTCAAACACCGAAATGGCTCGAATACTTCCTAGTGATTTGCGGCACCCTGTCCTGTGAAGGCGGCCCCATTGACTGGGTAGGAATGCACCGGTTACACCACATCCATTCCGACACCGAAACAGATCCCCACGATTCCAATCAAGGCTTCTGGTGGAGCCACATGGGCTGGATGCTCTCGGATCTGCCGATCCGAGTTGAAATCCCCCGCTTTACCAAAGACATCGGCGACGACCCAGTATACAAGTTTCTCCAAGCATATTTTATACCCATCCAAATTGTCTTCGGTGTGTTGCTTTATTTATTAGGCGGCTGGTCTTTCGTGGTTTGGGGCGTATTCATGCGGATCGTGGTGGTGTTCCACTGCACTTGGCTGGTTAACAGCGCTACCCACAAATTTGGCTACCGCACCTACGAGTCCGGCGATGGTTCGACTAACTGCTGGTGGGTGGCTTTGCTCACCTACGGCGAAGGCTGGCACAACAACCACCACGCTTTCCAATACTCCGCTCGTCACGGTCTCCAATGGTGGGAAATCGACTTGACCTGGATGACAATTCAACTGCTGCAATCGCTGGGTTTGGCAACCAAAGTGAAGTTAGCAGAAAAATAGGGCGATCGGCAATTAGTCATTGGTTGTCGGTCATCTGTTCTGGACTACTGGCTCGTGACCCGCCCAAAAACGGGTACACCGCCGACGCTCCTGAGTGGATATCTGAAGGTTTTAGAGGCTAGTTCAAACTCCCAGATTCATCTGCGCGAGTAAATCTAAAATCTAAAATCTAAAATCTAAAATCGACTGACCAATGTCTAATCCTGTTGCATGCGATCGGTAAAGGTTGGGTTGAACTGAGATTGAATCATCTTGTGCGATCGACCCAACCAACACCATAACCAGTTATAATAGATTTGGGAACAAAAATTTTTGTTTGGCAGCCAAAAGTTTTATTTTCAAAATTAAACCGTAAATCTTTTTCAATCCTCATCCAAAATCTATAATTCATTCATTTTTGATTCGTTTGAGCAAGCGTGCAGCAAAAAAGTTCACTGCTCAATCCAAACTATTATGCGTGAAGCCAGGTTAGCATCTCATCAGAAATCAACAAAAGAATGACAATAGCAACGCAAGAAAAACTCCAATACAATTGGAAGCACGTTATTAGTTTAGCAGGACTTCATATCGGCGCTTTGTTCGCACTGCTACCGAGTAACTTCAATTGGACAGCAGTTGGTTTAACAGTATTCATGCACTGGATAACCGGCGGTTTGGGAATAACTCTCGGATGGCACCGGATGCTCACCCACCGCAGTTTTCAGACACCAAAATTCGTAGAATACTTTCTAGCATTTTGCGGAGCCCTTGCCTGTCAAGGAGGAATAATTGATTGGGTTGGGCTGCACCGTTTGCACCACACCCACTCTGACCAAAATGCGATCGACCCTCACAATGCCCAGAATGGTTTTTGGTGGAGTCACCTAGGCTGGATGCTGTATAAAGGCCCCGCTCACGCTGAAATTCCCCGCTGCACAAAAGACATTTCGAGCGATCGATTTTACCAATTTTTGCAAAAATATTTTCTCCCGATGCAAATCGTCTTTGGCGTGTTGCTGTACTTCGTAGCAGGCTGGTCATTTGTAGTTTGGGTAATTTTTGCCCGCTTAGTTTTGGTATATCACTGCACGTGGTTTGTCAACAGCGCCACTCACAAATTTGGCTACCGCACCTACGAAACCGAAGATAGTTCTACTAACTGTTGGTGGGTTGCAGTTTTGACTTACGGCGAAGGCTGGCACAACAACCACCACGCTTATCAATACTCTGCCCGTCACGGTATGAAATGGTGGGAAATTGATTTCACTTGGATGACAATTCAAGCCTTGGAAGCAGTAGGTTTGGCCAGTAAGGTGAAATTACCACCTTCCCGAGCGGAAATTTAATGAGCTTTTGTAGGGTGCGTCAGGTGTGAATGTGACTCGGGCAGATTAATAATTTTCCTCCTGACGCACCTTACAATGAGTTAGCGCCGCCCTTGGTAATGTTATTGTTTGCGATCGTCATATCATCTTCAGTAGATTCACTACAATAAGTAAAGTTAGGTTCGTAGTGCGGACTTCAGTCCGCTCACTTGTTGCGGACTGAAGTCCGCACTACGAACCAACTGTTTTTGTTATCGTAATATAAGGGACATGATATCAATCGGCGGGCGTTCTCAACCCTTAAAAATTATAGGGAAACCGCAGATTAATGCGGGTTAACCCAGATATTTTCTCGATGCTATCAGGTGCGTCGCTGTGAAATTGTCTATATTGAGTTAGAAATTTTCTGTGGCGACGCACCCTACAACTAATGACTAATGAGCCCGTTTTTGATCGCCCCTACCGCGCAAATATTCCGCTAAAAACGCCAATCCTCCCGAACCTACTATCAACAGCACGCTCAAAGCATTAATATCAGGTTTCACCCCAGTCCGAATCCGGCTAAAAATCTCCATCGGCAGAGTTGTAGTCCCGCTACCTGCGGTAAAACTCGCAATCAAAAAATCGTCCATGCTGAGGACAAAAGATAGCAGACAACCAGAAACAATTCCAGGTATTAATTGAGGTAGCAAAACCTGAACAAAAGCTTCGACAGGCGTTGCACCCAAATCCAAGGCAGCTTCTTCTAAATAAGGGTTTAAATCTGCCAATCTCGTAGAAACAGCGAGAGCGATGTAAGCCAGACAAAACACAACGTGAGCTGCAACAATTGTCCACAAACTCAGAGGAATAGCCAGCGCTGCTAAAAATACCAGAGTTGCCACCGCGCTGGCAATATCTGGAATAATAATCGGCAAGTAGGAAACTCCCTGATATAAACTTTTGCCGGGAAAGCGGTAGCGGGCTAAACCAACGGCCATTAAAGTGCCGAGTACCGCCGAGATGGCAACTGCACAAACAGCGACTGTTAAACTGTTTCTCAGCGCGATTAAAATCCGCGTATCGCTAAATAATTTAACGTACCAATCTAAAGTAAATCCTTCCCACCCGGCGCTGAAACGGGATTTGTTAAAGCTGTAAAATGTGAGTACCAGGATGGGCAGGTACATATAAAAAAACATCGAAACGGTAAATATGGCCTGCCAAGAAATCTTAAATTTAGGCTTTAAGTACATATCTGGTTGTATTTCCTCCTGTGGATGGTCGGCGGTATTTTCCATATCTCGTTAATCGGGAATTGGTAATTGGTAATTGGTAATCGGGGAATTGCTAATTGGTAATCGGGGAATTGGGGAATTGGTAATTAGGAAAATTATAATTATTTTTTCCCTCTTCCTTCTTTCTTCTTCCCTCTTCCTTCTTCCCTCTTCCTTCTTCCTTCTTCCTTCTTCTTAAACTGCATTACGATCGCCATATTTGAGTAAAAGTGCAATTCCGATACTCACTGCAAAAATTAATACCATACTCAGAGCCGATCCCAGCCCCCAATTTTGAGTCGCTCCCAAAAACTGATTGTAAATTAAACGAGCCGCCGTCATGCTGGAAGCTCCACCGAGCAACTCGGGATCGACAAAATCGCCCAAACAGCTAATAAATACTAGCAAAGAACCAGCGGCAATCCCCGGCATTGTCTGCGGTACTGTCACTTTCCAGAAAGTTTCTACCGGATTGGCGCCCAAATCCTGAGATGCTTCTAGCAATCTGCGATCGAGCTTTTCCAAGGAAGCGTAGAGAATTGTCACGATATAGGGCAAATAGCTGTAAGCCATGCCGATTAGAACAGCCGAACTTTGATTTAACAATTCTAGAGGAGGTATGCCCAAAAGTCCCAGGAGCGAGTTGAGAACGCCCGTAGGACGCAGAATTGTAATCCAAGCATAGGATCGCAACAGCGAAGAAGTCCACAGCGGCAACACAAAGCCCAATAACGTTAAATTCCGCCACTTGGGCGAGACATTGAGCGCGATCCAGTAAGCGACGGGAAATCCCAGCAGCAAACACAGAATAGTCGTTCCCGTGGCGAAAAAGAGCGATCGACCCATCACCTGCAAATTCAGCGGCTCAAACACTCGCAGGTAGTTAGCGATTCCCGAAGGATTCACCAAATCTCCCGGCTTAATATTCGGCACCAAACTAAGCTGAAAAATCACCAGAGTTGGTATTACTAATAATAAAACCAGGAACAAGCCTGAAGGGCCGAGCAATGCCAGCGGGCCAGCCCACTTTGACCACGGGGGGACGCTTTCAGCCTTCAAAGAATTGGGAGGAATGGGAGGGGGAGTTTTAGTTGAAACAGCCATAAATAATTGTTTTTAGTTGTGATTTTTGATTTCTCGGAGCGGGTTTACCAACCATAATCGCCTCAATTAAACAATCTCATAAACCCGCCCCTTTTGATTGTTTATTTTTGATTTCTCGGGGCGGGTTCACCAACCATAATCGCCTCAATTAAACAATCTCATAAACCCGCCCCCACCCCACGGTAAATCGAAATGTACATGAAATTTATGGCAATAAATAAGATTAACCGCTGGTTAATTTAGTCCAATAGCGATCGTACACTTCCATAAATTTCCCTACGGGAGCCACACCTTCGCAATTTTTCAAAACAGCTTCCGAAGGGAAAAGAAGCTCGTTTTCTCGGACTTCGGGCGTCAGCAAACTATAAGCATCTTCCGAAGGAGTTGAAAAACTGAGCCGCTCTACCAAAGAAGCAGCGACATCTGCTTGCAGCATAAAGTTCATCCATTTATAAGCTGCTTCGGGATTGGGAGCACCTTTGGGAATTACTAAAGTGTCAGTCCACAGAGAAGAACCGCTTGAGGGCACGACATACTTCAATTTCTCGTTATCTGAAATGACTTCATTGGCATCAGAAGAATAACACATGGCTACCTTCAAATCCCCTGTCAGCATTTGCGGCCGCCAAGCATCTGTGGTAAAAGATGCGATCGCAGGTTTGAGTTCCACCAACTTTTCGTAAGCTTTTTTAACTTGCTCTGGGTTAGTAGAATTCAGAGAATAGCCCAGCATCCGCAACGCAGCGCCCATGACTTCTCGAACATCGCTTGCTAGCGTCATTCGCCTTGCTAACTCTTTTTTGTGTTCCCACAAATAACTCCAATCTTCTGGAGCTTCTTTGAGTTGTTCGCTGTTGTAAATCAAGCCTGTGGTTCCCCAGCTCAAAGGCACGCTGTAGCGGTTTCCCGGGTCGTATACAGGGTTTTGAAACTGTTTTTTTAGCCGATCGAGTCCGCCCAAAATTGAGTGGTCTAATGGAGTCAACAGCCCCAGTTCCGTCATCTGAACCACCATGTAGTCAGACGGGTAAATGATGCTGTAGGCGCGGCCGCCACCGGCTTGAACTCTAGCCAGCATCTCTTCGTTGGAGCTAAACACGTCGGCGACTACGCGAATGCCGGTTTTTTCAGCAAAGCGATCGAGCAAAGCTTTATCGGTATAGCCTGCCCAAGTATAGATGAAAAGTTGGTCGGCAGCACCTTTGACGGGAGGGGCAGATTGTACGTCTGCAAGCCGCCAGCCGCAACTGGAAAGGGCTAACCCGGGTAGATTTGTCGGAGGCACAGTTCTAATTGGGATTTTAGATTTGGGATTTAGGAATTAGCTGATTTTAGATGTTCGAGCAAACGCAGATAAACGCAGATTAATACTGATGCTATTAGATACTGGTTAGTTTTGTCCAGTAACGATCGTAAACATCTGCAAATTTTCCTAGGGGTGCCACGCCTTCGCAGTTTTCTAAAGTAGCCTCAGCAGGAAAAATAATTTTGTTTTTGCGAACTTTTGGAGTCAGCAAATAAAAAGCATCTTCTAAAGGAGTTGCAAAACCTAATCGTTGGACTAGGGAAGCCGCAACATCAGCTTGCAGTATGAAATTAATCCATTTGTAAGCTGCGTCTGGATTTGGTGCTCCATTAGGAATTACTAAGGTGTCAGTCCACAGGGCAGATCCGCTTTTCGGCACAATATACCGAAATTTAGGGTTGTTTGCAATTACTTCATTGGCATCAGAAGAGTAGCACATTGCTACTTTCAACTCTCCTGTCAGCATTTGCGATCGCCAAGCATCTGTGGTAAAAGAAGCGATCGCCGATTTGAGTTCTTCTAATTTTTCATAGGCTTTTTTAACTTGTTGTTGGCTTGTAGAATTGAGAGAATAACCCAGCATCCGCAGCGTCGCGCCCATTACTTCTCTAACGTCGTTTAGCAGAGTCATTCGCCTTGCCAATTCCTGTTTGCGTTTCCACAAATAACTCCAATCTTCGGGAGGTTCTTTGAACTGTTCGCTGTTGTAAATCAATCCAGTTGTCCCCCAACTAAAAGGCACGCTGTAGCGGTTTCCGGGGTCGTAAACGGGGTTTTGGAACCGCTTTTTGAGCCGATCTAGTCCGCCAACGATCGATCGGTCTAATTGAGTTAGCATCCCGAGTTTTTTCATCTGCATCACCATGTAGTCTGACGGGTAAATGATGCTGTAGACCTGGGGAACACCGACTTTAAGTCTCGCCAGCATTGTTTCCGTGGAGTCTAACACGTCGGCGACTACGCGAATGCCGGTTTTTTCAGCAAAGCGATCGAGCAAAGCTTTATCGGTATAGCCCGCCCAAGTATAGATGAAAAGTTGGTCGGCAGCACCTTTGACGGGAGGGGCAGATTGTACGTCTGCAAGCCGCCAGCCGCAACTGGAAAGGGCTAACCCGCTGCAAAACCTGGAAATTGGTAGATTAGTCGGAGGCACAGTTTGATTTTAGATTTTAGATTTTAGATTTTAGATTGGGGAATTGAGGATTGAGGATTGGGAATTGGGAATTGGGAATTGGTAATTGGGAATTGGGAATTGGGAATTGGGAATTGGGAATTGGTAATTGGGAATTCTTCCCCTCTCCCCTCTCCCTTTCTCCCTTTCTCCCTTTCTCCCTTTCTCCCTTTCTCCCCCTCTCCATCGTTAGGATCGATCGCCCAAAGCGAGACAATCAGTAGTTCCCCAGTAAGCATAAATCGGCGTGTGCGGGTCTGGGAAAGAGCCACCACTATTGGGCTGGCGCACCGTAATTTTATCGCCCGAGGACAACTCAACCACGTAATGAACGTGGGTGCCCATGTACATGATGTTTTTGAGCCGCCCTTCAAAACAGTTGACCGAAACTTCCGGCTGGTAGAGGTTTAAATATACTTTTTCAGGCCGGACGCTAACAATCACAGAGTCCCCGGTGACACCATTCCACATATCCGACTGCTGAACGACTATTTTCAGATTGGCTGATGTGCGAACTGTGACAGTCGATCGGTCGATCGCCTCCACCGTACCAGAAAACAAATTCGTATCCCCAATAAAATCCGCCACAAAAGCCGTCTGCGGGCACTCATAAATTTCTTCAGGCGAACCAATTTGCTCAATTCGGCCCTCGTGCATCACCGCAATCCGGTTAGAAAGACTCATCGCCTCTTCTTGATCGTGAGTCACCATCACAAAAGTCAAACCCAACTCTTGATGCAAATTCGACAATTCCAACTGCATCTGCTTCCGCAACTTCAAATCCAGAGCACCCAGGGGCTCATCCAGCAACAGAACCGCCGGTCGATTTACCAGAGCTCTCGCCAAAGCCACCCGCTGCTGCTGGCCGCCCGACATTTGACCCGGAAACCTGTTGGCGAAAGATTCCATTTTCACCAATTGCAAAGCTTCCCGTACCCGTTCTTCAACTTCCGATTTCCCCAGCTTTTTAATCCGCAATCCAAAAGCGATATTGTCCCAGACATTCATGTGTCCGAACAGGGCGTAGCTTTGAAACACAGTATTTACCGGACGGCGGTAAGCTGGAGTATTGGTCATCGACTGGCCGCGAATCATCAATTCCCCCGCCGAGGGAGTCTCGAAGCCAGCGATTAAGCGCAGCGTGGTAGTCTTACCGCAGCCGGAAGGCCCGAGAATGCTAAAAAATTCTCCTTGACGAATGCTGAGGTCAACTCCGCGGACTGCGGTTTCGCCATTAAATACCTTAAAGACCTTGCGGAGTTCAACGTCAAGCGCTGTATCCGTTGCTGTCGTACCTTGGTTGAGTGCTGTCTGAAACATATTCGCCCGTTCCTGGGGTAATGCACGCTATTTTAATACAGTTTAAACTTAAACTTTCCTGTATTTTAGGCGAGGAATGTTGGAATTGAGAGGTTTTAGAATTTGTTCTTGAGATTTTATCTCAGAGCGCACCATTATCAGCAACAGGCTCTCCGGCCTGTTCCACAATAAAATTCACTCTTTGTGGAACAGGCCGGAGAGCCTGTTCATAAAAGGCAGATTGAGAGTATTACAGCATCAAGGATCGACCAGCAATCTATTGATTCTCAGGACTTGGCGTGGGAGAAGGTGTTTGCCGCTTCTCTGGTTTGGGTGTTTCTGCTTTTTTCCACTCAGACAAAGGTCGCTGGACGGCATTTTTAAAGTCAAAAGGTACCAGCAGGACTGGCAAAGTTTGGGCCCTATTTTGAGGTGGCGCTTCCGCCTGGTTGGCTTGGGCGTACAAAAAGCGGCCGCTAAAGTCTGTTTTGCCTAACACTAGGCGGTGAGTTTCCTGGTTGTCCAGCTTGACTGTGACTGTGGCTTGCGGTTGGTCGAGGCCGAATTCTGGCAGTTGAGCGGCAGTAATATCTATAGTGCGATCGCTCTTTCCTGTTGCCAGCCTGTCCAGCAAAAAATCCACCGATGCCTGATTCGCGTGTGCTTGCACCGGCAATTTCATTTCCCAGCTAGACTTACCTCCTTTCTGAGCATAAACTCGTTCAAAAGTCAAGATTTTTTCCGGAGTTTTGACTGTAAAGAATTGTACGCGATCGGACTTGAAAGTAAAAATTTTATGTTTTTCGTCCTTAGCCGCCTCCTGTTTCGGGGACACTTGCGTCTCGTACAAAGAAACCAACCCCGCCATCGTCAGCGCAACGGCTATCAATATAAATGTATTTTTTTGCAATTTCATAATAACTGGGAATCGGGCATAGGGCATAGGGCATAGGGCATAGGGCATAGGGCAGTCTGTTATTAGTCAGGACTTATGCACAACCGACCTATGTAGGGTGCGCACTGCGCACCTTACCACTATGATTAGCGCATCAAAACTGTTTTGCGTAACAACTGAAAACAATCAACTGACAACTAACTTATCTTCTCTTCCACCAAATAGCGCCACCAATACCCAGTCCGAGTAAAGGCCAAATCAGCCAAGCCAAAACCAACAATCCTATTTGGACATCATTCATGTTAAGGCGGCGGTTGGTAGCTTTTTTCGGGCTGATAGAAAAGCTTTGCTGGTCTGGTTTACTCAACCAACTCACTGAATTGAGAAACACGTCGCTATTGAGTTGTTGGTCAAACCAACCGTTAGTCACAAATTGAGATGTACCAATTACTATCATGCGCGATGTTTTTGTAGGAGTTGAAAGCACAGAAGGAGTTGTGGTTGGACTGGGAGATGCTGTGGGAGATGTTGTCGGTGTTGGCGTAGGCGAACTTTCAGGAGATGCTGTCGGAGATGTTGTTGGTGTTGGTGTGGGCGAACTTTCAGGAGATGCTGTCGGAGATGTTGTCGGTGTTGGGGAAGTCGTCGGTAATGCTGGAGGTGTAGCTTCTTGGGAGACAATCACCGAATAGCTAATTGGGGAAGCTACGGGTGAAGTTGTTGGTGATGGCGAAGTTGTCGGTGATGGCGAAGTTGTCGGTGATGGCGAAGTTGTCGGTGATGGCGAAGTTGTCGGTGATGGTGAAGTTGTTGGTGATGGCGAAGTTGTCGGTGATGGCGAAGTTGTCGGTGATGGTGAAGGTTTCGGCGAAGTTGTTGGTGATGGTGAGGTTGTTGGCGATGGTGAATTTGTTGGTGAAGTTGTCGGCGATGGTGAATTTGTTGGTGAAGTTGTCGGCGATGGTGAAGTTGTTGGCGATGGTGAAGTTGTTGGCGATGGTGAAGTTGTTGGCGATGGTGAAGTTGGTGAGGGTGAGGGGTTTAACGGAGTGCTGTCAGAACCCGATCGCACCAAAGCCACACCTAATAATAACGGGCCTTGTCGATCGGTCTTCGGATCGAACTCCAATTTCTTAGTCGTCAAATCGCTTTCCGCCCAACTTTCCTGACTCGTCCAAATCAGCGGTTTTTCCTCTATCCCTGCTACTGGCGAAGTTTCCAAAGCGCGTGCAAACGGATAAAATGAAATACCGCTACCGAAACTTTGAGTAATCGGATGTTCGCCGTAACGCCTGACTGTAGGAACCGTCGCACCCAGGCCGAATCTTTGACCAGTACCCGAAGCATCGATAGCCAAACGGGTGTCTAGTTTTACCCCCCATTCTTGCAGAAATTTGTCCAATCCCGTATTAATTCCCGGGTCTACCATTAACAATAAACTGCCGCCGCGATCGAGATAAGCTTTTAATGCTTTAATTTCTGCATCGGAAAAAGGTTTATCTTGACCCGGAATAATTAAAGCATCTGCATCTTCGGGAACTTCTTTGCGTTCTGTCAAATTCAGCGTTTGAGCGTTATAGTATTTGTCTTTCAGAGCTTTTTCAGCTTGCTGAATTCCGCCTTGACCTTCTTTCAGCGGGCGAGCTCCTTTACCTTGCAAAAAGTAAACTGTAGGAGTACGAGTGCTGAGAATTTCTTCTAAGCCATTGGTAAGTTTTATCTCTGAAAGGCCTTGATTTGGGTCGCTACCAAAAGCCGTACCACTTTTTTGCAGTAACTGTTTTTTGTCACCGGACTGCAAGTAAACTTCTCCGATGCTGGTAATGCTAAATTCCCGGATTTTTCCCGGTTGGGCTTGGGGGTCAACAAACTCGTATTGAAACTTTTCACCTCCCTCGCGTTTGTAGCTTTGCAGCAATTCTTTAATTTGCGGATTTTGGATGGGGTCAAATACCCAAACCTTGACTGTTTGTTGCAGGTTTCGCAGGATTTGTTGAGTCTGGGGGGCGAGGGTAAATTGTTGGCTTTCGGTTAAGTCGATGCGGAGGGGATAGCGAAATGCTATGAAGTTAATTACTCCCAGAATCACAAAGACTGCGAGGGTAGCAATCAGCGCGTTGGTACTCGCTTGAGTGGAACGCCGCCCCCAAAAGCCTTGTTCGTAAGTCAAGGATAGCAGCCAAAGTGCGATCGTCACTATTCCGGCAATAACTAAACCGACTGTCAGAGGTTCCCATGCTGCGGATACAAGTCTTGCTGTTAACCCGGCTGCGGTGAGAAGGGGGCCCAGCAAAAAAACGTATTTCCAATTTGTTTTGGTAATTTTCATAAGGTAAATATTGTGTGACCAAACTCCGGTTCAAGAATGTTATTCTATATTGAATTAGTCTGCTCCAACCAGGCTGTTAAATCTGAGAGACTGTTGAAATCCAGGACGGCATCTCCTAATTCTTCTAATTCCTGTAATCCTAATTGACGGATGGAGTTTTCTAGTTCCGGTTGGATTGTGCCTAAACGCCGCACAAGTTGACGCAATATTAATGAGAGTTGAGCGGTTTTTGTCACCTGGTCTCTTGCTAAATCTATGGCAATCTGCTGGTCTTGAATCCACAGTTCTTGGTTCTGCAATTCATTTAATTCTTCCTGAGTGAAGTTGTCCTCGCTGGCAATTTTAAAAGCTTTCTGAATTTCGGGAACAGCACTCAGTGTTTCGGGGACTGTCTCCAGAATACTGGCATTTTGGAGAAAGTAAATCCATTTGTCGGCGGTTGTTTCTAATTGTGCTAATTCTTTGCTAAATTTTGGCAGTTCGACAAATACTAATTCTATTTCAGTATCTGGACAATCAAACTGTTGCTCTTTTTCTTTGAAAACAAACCTCGTCATAAATTCTGGCTGATTTTCAAACATTTCAAAGTTGGCAATTTTCAAGGAAGTTACTGTTTTTAGTCTTTCGTAGCGTTCTTCTCCTGTTAATTGCAGGCTGTAGGCTTTGGCTGCATTGTACAAAACTCTTTTCTCGAAGGAAGGCACGTTGAGCAGTTGGATTTCAATGAGGGCGATTCTGCCGCCGTTGATTGTGGCTTTGACATCTAGGTGTGTGTCTGGGACTCCGAAAGTTTTATTTCCCGGTTGGGAGTCGATTATTTCTAAGTCTTTAATGACGGGCTGTGCTTCATAAAGGATGGCGTTTAAAAAATTAATGAGGATGTATTTGCTGTCGCTGGAACTGAATATTTTTTTGAACGCAAAGTCGATTTTGGGATTGATAAATCTCATTGTTTGATTTACTTGGTAGAATCATTTACCCTGAAAATATAACCGAATGTTGAAGGAAGAAGGAAGAAGGAAGAGGGAAGAAGGAAGAGGGAAGAAGGAAGAGGGAAGAAGGAAGAGGGAAGAAGGAAGAGGGAAGAAGGAAGAGGGAAGAAGGAAGAGGGAAGAGGGAAGAAGGAATAAGTCAGTAGCCAGATTAATGCCCCATCCCCGATGCCCGATGCCCGATGCCCGATGCCCGATGCCCGATGCCCGTTGTTTTTAAGAACGCTGATATCGCAAAGCATCGATCGACTGTGCTGTGAGAAATACTCCTAGAATGATGTAACTGGCAAAAATAATTAAACTGCTAGTATCAAAAACTCCCTTGACAAGATTAGTGTAATGTGTTAGGAGTGAAAGTTGTCCTAATGCTGCTCCGAAGGGCCCGCCGATACCGACGGCGGCTGCATCGATTACCCACAGAAATAAGACTAGAGCGAAGGTGAGGATGGCGGATAAAATTGTGCTGTCTGTAAGGGATGAAATAAACATTCCGAGGGACAATATTCCGGCCGCTAGTAAGATTAGGCCGCCGTGTCCTAGCAGCACGACGCTGGAGGGTACGGGGGGCGTTGACGAACTTAGGGCGATCGCCTCGCAGAAGAGTAGTGGCAGCAACATTGTGGTATAAAATGTTAAAACGCCGAGGAGTTTGCCGGTAGCAACGACCCAGTTGGTTAAGGGCGATGTGGCTAAAAGTTCTAAGGTGCCGCGCTTGCGTTCTTCTGCGTAAAGTCCCATGGATAGTGCTGGTAGTACGAACAGTGAAAGGGAACCCATGATTCGCAGGAAGAGTTGCAGGAATTCATAGGCTATGTCGATCGCAGGTTCGGTAATTCCCATTCTATCTCGCTGGGTAATTTGAGGAATTAGGCCGTCGGGGGCAAGGAGAATGGCGATTAAAAAGTAGCCGGCGATCAGCCAAAAGACTGCTGCGATAGCATAGGCAAATGGTGATGCAAAATAGCTTTGCAGTTCTTTGCGGTAAATGGCGATGATATTACTAATCATTACTAACATTTAGGAATTGGGAATGGGTAATTGGGTATTGGTAATTGCTTCATTCTGAGTCGCCTCCGGGTCGTGTTTCGCTGTCGTTGCTCTGTTGTTGCTTTCTTTCTATTTTTCGCTTTCTGTTAACGGGTGGTTGTTCTGCTTGAGCATCGCTACTCGCTTGTGGCCTTTTTTTAACTTGCCGATTTTTGACAACAGGTTCGGATTTTGGTTGAGAATGTTCGATCGACTCTACGATTTCGACAACAGGTTGCGTCACAGGTTCGGCTTTTGCTTGAGAAAGCTCGATCGACTTTACGGTTTCGACAACAGGTTCCGGTTTGGGTTGAGGATGCTCGATCGACTCTACAATTTGGGCAACAGGTTCGGCTTGATGTTCGATATTTGGGCAACAGGTTCGGCTTGATGTTCGATCGACTCTACATTTTCGACAACAGGCAGATTTTCGACAATCGGTTCCGGTTCGCGATACTCGATCGATTCTACGGTTTCGGCAACAGGTTCCGGTTTGGGTTGAGGAAGCTCGATCGACTCTACGATTTCGACAACAGGTTCCGGTTGAGAAAGCTCGATCGACTCTACATTTTCGACAACAGGCAGATTTTCGACAATCGGTTCCGGTTCGCGATACTCGATCGACTCTACGGTTTCGACAACTGGTTCGGCTTCTAGTTGAGGATGTTCGATCGACTCTACATTTTCGACAACAGGCAGATTTTCGACAATCGGTTCCGGTTCATGATGTTCGATCGACTCTACAGTTTCGACAACAGGCAGATTTTCGACAATCGGTTCCGGTTCATGATGTTCGATCGACTCTATTGTTTCGACAATCGGTTCCGGTTCACCATACTCGATCGACTCTACGGTTTCGATAACAGGTTCGGCTTTTGCTTGAGAAAGCTCGATCGACTCTTGTCTTTCGACAATTTGCAGAAATGCTGCAACTGGTTGCATTTCTGGTTCTATATCATTGATTGTCTCTGATGTTTCTGCAAGTGGTTCTGATTCTGGTTCAGAATTGTCGATCGACTCTTCGATTTCTGCAAATTCCAGATTTTCGACAATCGGTTCCGGTTCGTGATACTCCATCGACTCCACAGTTTCTACCACTGGTTCTGATTCTGATTCAGAATGCTCCATCGACTCCACAGTTTCTACCACTGGTTCTGATTCTGGATCGGCAAGCTCCATCGACTCCACAGTTTCTACCACTGGTTCTGATTCTGGCTCAGCAAGCTCCATCGACTCTACTGTTTCTACAACTGGTTCGTGGGATGTTGAATGAGCATCATAGAAAGATTTTACTGTTTCTACAACTGGTTCGTCGGATGCTGAACAAGCATCGTAGGGCGACTCTTGCCTATTTGAAACTGGCAGATTTTCCACAATCGGTGGCGCTTCCAATTGATGAGCATCCGCGATCGGCGGTGATTCCGATTGATGAGCATCCGCGATCGAATCTGGAATTTTTGTCGCTGTTTGCAGATTGCGATCGACCTCCGGTTCGCTGTGAACCAGACTTTCTTCCGGTTTCTTTTGGCCCGCTGTCAGCCGTAAAAACACATCTTCCAAAGTAGCCCGATTGCGGCGCATTTCGCAGAGTCCGAATCCTGAGGCGATAATAGCTGCGGCGATTTCTCGTCCTGGTTCCACGTCCGATTCGCACGAGGCCAGCAGGCGGTAGCGACTGGCTAAAAATTGCTGGCTGGGAATCAATTCGATCGATCGAACTCCCGGCACATTTTCCAAAGAAGGCAACAGCAGACTGTTAACCAAATCCGCCTCACCTTCAACTTCGACTTCGTAACCTTCCCCAGCGGTGAACTCTCCCATCAAACGTTCGGGAGTACCAGCGGCGACGATTTGACCGCGATTGATGATGGTGACGCGGCTGCAAGTCATGCTGACTTCGGGCAGAATGTGGGTAGAAAGGATAATAGTGTGTTCGCCTGCAAGACTTTTGATTAAGTTGCGGACTTCGATGATTTGTCGCGGGTCGAGGCCGACGGTTGGTTCGTCCAGGATAATGACGGGGGGATCGTGGACGATCGCCTGTGCAATACCAACTCGTTGCCGAAATCCTTTAGAAAGTTTGCGGATTAAAACTTTGCGTTTATCAACCAGGCCGCAGCGTTCGATCGCGGAAGTAACTCGTCGCGCGCGATCGCCCGCAGGTACTTGCTTGATCCGCGCCACAAAAAACAGAAACCCTTCCACAGTCATTTCTGGATACAGCGGCGGGTTTTCCGGCAGATAACCGATGCGCTGTCTCACCGCCATCGAGTTTTCGTGAACATCCAGGCCGGCGATGCGGGCTGTACCGCTCGATGCCGGCAAATATCCCGACAAAATCCGCATGGTTGTGGTTTTGCCGGCGCCGTTGGGCCCCAAAAACCCGAGAATTTCTCCTGCTTCGACCGAAAAAGACACGTCCGCGATCGCTGCCGTCGAACCGTAAGTTTTGCTTAAGTGTTCTACTTCAATCATTTGTCAAAGTCATGTCGATTTTAGGTTTGAGATTTGAGATTTGAGATTGACTCCGCCAACCACAGGCCGGACGCCTGTTCCACAACCACAGGCTAGTTAGGGCCAATTTTTCACCTCAGCCTGCAACAAACCAAATCTATCACAACTCACGATCGTACTTGGAAGCGGGATACTTGTTTTAGGTCGATCGTCTGGCTCCGGCTAGGGTTGAGTTTGCTGTTGCTGGTTGAATAATTCACACAGAAAAACAGGCAGGATGCCTGTTCCACAGATAAAAAAGTGTAAGGATTCAGGTGGTGCGTATTGAGAAGTGCGATCCGGCAAACAGGGTGAGACTTTAGCATTTTCAGCCTACCGGGTTGGCCCTTTTCACGGCCCAAATCTTTATCCCGAACTCACGTTGAATAAGGTCAAGATACAGACTTTTGCTGGCTGGGTATCATCACCAATGCCCAGTAGGGAACTTCGGCAGGATCGACATCTGCGATCGCCCGAATGCACTGATTCGGCATAGTTGCGCGTTCTATATATAGTGCGCGATCGAACTGTCCCAACTCAATCAACACGTCTCGGACTTTCGCAAAGTGCCTCCCCAGCTTAATAATCACAGCAGCATCAACAACCGCCAGCCGATCGCGCAAAACAGAGGCATCCAACGTCGCAGGCATAATGCTTAACACATCGTTACGGTAAGTCAGTGGCACTCCCAGCGCACTCGCACTCGCCATCGTCGAAGAAATTCCCGGCACAACTTCGGTAGTAAATTTGCCCGACAAACGGTTGAACAAATACATAAACGTGCCGTAGAGAAAAGGTTCGCCCTCGCACAAAACCGCCACATCGCGCCCTTCGCTGAGGTGGGCGGCAATTTTCTCTGCTGCAATATCGTAATACGGTTGAGACGATCGCGTCGGGCTAAAAGGCAGCGGCATCGGAATCTCAATTTGCTCCGGGCGCAAGTAATCTGCGACGATCGCCCGCGCCAGCACCTTACCATTTTCCATCGCCGGATACGCAATCACCGGCACCGATTGCAAAATCCGATAAGCTTTCAAAGTGATCAATTCCGGATCCCCAGGGCCGATGCCCAATCCATACAATTTACCAGTAGTCTTAGTCATAGTTCGTCCTCTTTAGCTAACGCATTCACGGCTGCTGTTGCCATTGCACTGCCACCTCGCCGCCCCTGTAGCGCGATAAATGGCACTCCCCGACTGTTAGCAGCGAGTTCGGCTTTGGATTCCGCCGCCCCCACAAATCCTACCGGGAAACCCAGAATTAAGGCCGGTTTCGGGGCTCCAGCATCCAGCATTTCCAGCAGCCGAAATAAAGCAGTCGGGGCATTGCCGATCGCCACAACTGCACCATCTAACTTATCTAGCCACAAATCGAGTGCTGCTGCCGATCGAGTATTGCCGATTTGTCGCGCCAACTCCGGGACTTCAGGATGCCAGAGGGTGCAAATCACTGGATTGTCTGCGGGTAGGCGTTTGCGGGTGATGCCTTCGGCTATCATCCGGGCATCGCAGAGAATTGGCGCGCCTGCTGCGAGGGCTTTTCGCCCGTGGGTGGCTGCAAGGGGGGAAGCTGCTAAGTCTTTAACGATATCGATCATTCCGCAACTGTGAATTAGTCGCACTGCAACTGTTTCTAAGTCTGATGGCAGGTTTGATAAGTCTGCTTCGGCGCGGATTGTGGCGAAGGATTTTTTGTATATTTCTGTTCCGTCTCGGATGTAGTCAATCATTAAGATAATTAGGAATTGGGAATTGGGAATTGGGAATTGGGAATTGGGAATTGGGAATTGGGAATCGGGAATTGGGAATTGGGAGACTGTACTTAACTTTATTTGCAACTGCTATGGGAAGTTTGTTTGATTTATGAAATGGCTTTTTTAAATGAACCGCGAAGGCGCGAAGGGCGCGAAGGAAGAAAGAGAAGGGGAAATGATGACATTTTGTCTGTTTTTATGGGATGTTTTTTGCTTTTAATTGTGAGTTACTGGGCTAAGTAATTTCTGCAATTTGTCGATCGCCCACCGATCGCAAAATTCACCTAATGACTCGTGAGGTTCTCGCAACTGCTGGTAGACGCGCAGCATTCGCTCGATCGCGCGGGGCATCTGGGCTGCGCTAACGGCTGGGAAGATTTGCCGTCCAAAGGGCAAGTCTTTTTTACCTGCATAAATGTTGTAAGCTGCGATCGTTTCGCATCCCTGCTGAATCTGGGTTCCTACTAGGGTGATGTCAATTGGCTGGTGTTGGGCGCAGGATTTTTCGCAGCCGCTGAAATGTATGTTAATCGATCGGTCGATCGTCAGTTTTTGCGCTAAATCCCTCACCATTTCTAGGGCGTGAGTTTGAGTATCTGTCGCCGCCGACGCACAGCCGCTGCTACCGGCGCACGCAACTAAGCAGGAATCTAGATTAGTTGCGGATGAGTGCAATCCTAAATCGGCGATTTGCTGTTTGACCTCAAAAATCTGGGAGCTGGGAATGTCGGAAATCACCAGATTTTGCCACGGTGTGAGTCTGAGGGTGCCGCTAGCTAGATTTTGGGCTAAATTTGCCAAATTTCTCAGTTGCTTTGATTCTAGCTTGCCTAGGGGCAGTGCAATGCCGATGTATGAAAAATCGGACTGTCGCTGGGGATGAATGCCGAGATTGCCGTTGGGCGCGAGGGTGAAAATCGCGTCAGTGACAGGCAGGATGCCTGTTGCACAAGAGTTGTGGGAGATGTTTGTTTCAGAAAGCTCCCTGGACTCTCGCCGCAATGCAAACGGCAAATTTTTCTCTACTTTTTTTAGATATTTTTCAGTCCCCCAATCAGCGAGTAGATGACGCAAACGCGGTTTTTTGCGATTAATTCTAGGCGAATTTTTAGTATATTCAAGATACGCGCTAGTTAAGCTTGCTAATACTGCAATACATTGCGATTGTTCGATAAGAATTCCTGTATCGCTGTTCAAATACAGTCGGAAAAATATTTCAGGATTTGTCGATATCCTTTCTGCTGCTAATAAAATATCGTTCCGTAGATTGCGGATAGAAACTAATTCTCCGCCATCAAAACCAATGCTGAATTTAGCGGAAAGTTCTGATAACTCAGGATGGGTTTGAAGGTAATTATCCCAAGCTGCAACTAACGGGCGAGTATCGAGTAACTGCTGGCGATCGATTCCTGCTGTCGGGCTTGCCATTATATTGCGAATTGGGTCAACTTCAACGCGGCGAGATGCTAATCCCAATTCTTGCAAATCTTGCCAAATTGACGGGGGAATTTCCGAGTGCAATTCTCGGATTTGCAAATTTGCGCGATTCGTGACTTGCAAAAAGCCGGTACTGTAGCGATCGACTAAATTGGCGATCGACCAACACTGCTGTACATTTAACATTCCCCCCGGAATCCGCATCCTCGATAAAACGCCGTCTCGGGCTCGGGAACCGTAAAATAAGCCCGGACAAGTCGGTAAATCAGTCAAAGCTAACAAATAATCTCCTTCCCCGTGCGACGCAGGGAACCTACAAGTAAACGCGCCCTGAAATCGGCATTCTGACTCTCACAGTTGCGGCACAGCGCCGGAATTGCACCGGACTTTCCCGCTTTCAGGTTTCAGAAATGTATCATAGGTCGATCGGCCGCAGCCCTAACTCTCAACTTTCTTAACAAAACCCCTGGCGATCGCACTCTCTATCGTTTCATCAGCTTTCCTAATGACCCCCATCAGTTAAGCTGTCGTTACAGGCCTTTACAAACCTTAACGATACCGTTAATAATAGAGACATCATCCGAACATTGAAAACCAAATACAGCAATCATAAACACATGACAGCCACCTTACAGCAGCGCGAAAGCGCCAACCTGTGGTCGCAGTTTTGCAACTGGGTCACCAGCACCGACAACCGCATTTATGTAGGTTGGTT
>RDYN01000118.1:0-17924 GCA_004293365.1 Oscillatoriales cyanobacterium
GTTTGTGCATCATTACAATGCTAATTTACAACTCTAAATGCCTACTTTTCTTTGACGTGAGTTTTATTCTCTCGATCCTTTCCTTCAGGGCACTACCCAAAATTTCCCTTGCAGCTTCGGGATTTAAGCCCTCTAGTGGCAGCGAATGAATTACAGGAGATAAATTTTCTAGTAGGGAAATTTCTCTCAATTTTTCTTGGGAAATCAGCAATAAACAGCTTTGATGCTGTGCTTCGCCTATTTTTCTAAACAATACTCCATATTCTTCATATCCCTGGTTGTAACGCCCTAATATATCGCCTCCGCGCACAATTGTTTCTGTATCGTCAAGTACCAAAAGGCAGCGGTATTCGTGCAAAAGTTCAATTAGTTTTGAGATTTTTGCATCTGTGTTTTTCGGTAAATCAGTTTCCTGTAAGTCGAATAAGGATGCGAACCAATCGGAGAGAAGATTCTCTAGAGGTGGGGCATTTCGCAGACTGCGCCAAATCAAAAATTGAAAGATTTTCTCATTCTGGTGAGAAAATTTGACTGCCAAAGCAGTTTTGCCAATTCCTCCCATGCCGAATAGTGCCACCAAGCGGCTGGTATCGTGAATAATCCACTGTTGTAGGGTTTCCAGTTCTTTGGTGCGACCGTAAAACGCGGAAGTATCGGGCGCATCGCCCCAATCCTGACGCGATCGGGCGATCGCCCCTGCCGGATTTTCCACATTTGTATGAGAAATATGTTCTTGGTAGCGGGCGAGGAGTAGCTGTTGCAGTTGAGCCATCTTCACCGGGCCGCGGCCTGGAATCTGAAATTTGTGGTAAATCTCGCTGAGTCGCTTGCGGATAGCATCTTCGCTAGTGTTGAGGGAAATTGCGATCGCGGGGATTTGTTGGCCGTTGACAGCCAGAGATAAAGCCTTGAGTTCGCTTTTAGACAAGCCCCGTTCAGCGGCTAAGTGTTCGAGGAAATCTTGGGGAATCACAGTCAAATGCTCGCACTGAAACAATCTGAGACTATTTTAGCTCATGCCCGTGAGGGGTGCTGTGAAGTTAAGTTGCTGTTAAAGCGTCAACTGTTGGATCGATGACAGCTTCAAGGAGACAATACGGGGAAGGGGCAAATCTCGACCGACAGTCTGGAACCCTTGTCTGTTATGGATTAGACTTTCGGTTCGCCACTGTTTGCACACTTTTGTGTGCTAAAAATCAAAATTTTTTCCGAAATCTCTTGACAAAGCCGCCCAACTAGATGTTACAAATTATCTATGTGAGTCACTTAAGTGATTTCGAGTAAGTGTACTGAACTTGAAAGCTAAGCGAAACAAGAGGTTTGCAGCTTTTAGTATGTCTGCATGGGTGAATCTACTATCTAACGGTTGGTATTTCGATCGACTACAGTCATCTTCAAGGAGTAAATCATGGAACCCGTAACAGCGATAGCTATAGCCAGTCCGATCGTAAGTGTGATTGCTAATAAAGCTTTAGAAAAAGGCGGAGAAAAATTAGGGGAAAGCGCTTACAAGAAAATCAATCAAATGATAACTGTTGTCCGCGATAAGTTAAGTGAAATTCGCAGGGAAGGCATACTGATAGACGTAGAAGCAAAGCCAACCGAAGAGAATCAATCAGAATTGAAAACAACAATCGAGAAACAAATGACAAAGGATGCTGATTTCGATAAGAAGCTGAGAGAATTTGTGGAGCAGCTTAAGTCAGAAGGGGTAATTCCTAGGGACTCTAAAAATGGAGATCAGTACATTAACACCTTTAATGACAAAGTTGATCGTTCAACTTTTGGACCTAATTCCACAATTACAAACAACTGATGTAGGAATTATGCAAGAACAGCTTGACAACGCTCTACACAATAGTAAGGTGCGCAATGCGCACCCTACAAATAGGATTTATGCGTGAATGCTGAAAAAGAGAGACTAATCTGATTGCAGTAAAAACAGCTTGACAACATTCAACACAATAGTAAGGTGAAAAACAGCTTGACAACATTCAACACAATAGTAAGGTGCGCATTGCGCACCCTACAAATAGAATTTATGCGTGAATGCTGAAAAAGAGAGACTAATCTGATTGCAATTTTCTGGAGAAATCAGCCATGAATAATAACAATTTTCATAATTCATTTCATAACTCAGTTTATGGCTCTGCTTTTGGTCCTAATTCACAGGTACACAATCATTATGGCGAACTGGAATTTAGTGAAATAACCCTTGAAGAATTAAAGTCGCGGTTTAAAGAAACCACGGAGATTCAACCTGACCTCTTTAGGCAATTTAGTAGAATTTTAGAACAGAGGTTGCTGCTGTTAGGTGGCATTTTGGGTGTTGTGTTGATAAACACGAGCTAGCTTTACAATTGGCTTTTGAACTTGCAAGCGATCGAGGAAGATTAACTACTAACTCTCAGATAGTTAATTTAACTGTTAAGCTGTGGAACCGCAGATATCCCCAGCAATTGATTGATATTGATGCAGCACTAAAAAACACAAAATCTCCCACGATTTTTGTTTTAAAAGATGTCGCACCTAAAAATATCACACTTATTAATTGGTCTCAAATTTGTAAAACCGCTCAACTCAACAATCATTATGTTTTAGTTAGTACCGATGTCAGCTTCTCTTGTTGGAATTTGGGTTCGGAAGCCCGAAAAGTTTTTCCTGAAATGAAGATAGAAGATATTTACACAGACCAATTTTTGCTTAAACAACTAAATGAGCAACTCAATGAAAACCTATCCAAGGAATTATTAAAGCATTCGCGCCTGAATCGGATGTCAATAGAATCAATAGCTCAACAATTGAAGACGACTAACAACATTTTTAGATTTATACAACTTTTCAGGAAAGAAGTAGAAAAAAGTTCTGAGGAAAATCAACTTATAGAAAACAATAAAAAAGCCGAGTCAGACCAAATAAAAATTCAGGAGCTGATTGAAATTTCCAAAAATGACGAACAGTTTATCAGAAAACTTTACTATAAAGTTCTTAACCCTCGCGAGCAACTGCTTGCATTAGGTTTGAGCTTCTTTAACGGTTGTTTTGAAGACCAACTTTTTGCAGCTCTTGAGCGAGTAGTTGAGGAAGTTTGGCAAAGACGAGATCCGGATTTACAGGCGATCGATTACTGCGATTTAGACCAGCTCCAAAATGATTATTTTCAGCTCGATCGAGATGATTTATATGAAACCAATCTTCGTAATTTTAAAGTTGTCAGAACTAAAGAATATAAAATTGACATTCGTTCTATTAAACTGATTTCTCTGGATAATCGTCAGATGCTGCTTCAAGTAGCGTGGGAAAGCCACCGCAGGCAAATTATCAGTGGGTTGGATGTATTGGTAAAGCTTGTTGAGGAGTCGGTACAAGAAAATTACTACGATCGAGCTAAATGGGAATTATACGGCAATTCAACACGACGCGAGAAACTGCGCCGTGCAATTAGCAAAACACTCAGCGATATTGGCTTAGTTTCAACGAGTGCGTTCAGTTCTGTAGAAGGTTGTTTGCTGCGACTAGCTATGAACGAAGATATGCAAGTACGAAATGTCGCTGCAAGTGCGATCGCTGGATGGTATAGCCGCGACGATCGACACGCTCCAAAACTATTTAGAATAGTGCAAAAATTCTATGACATAACTCTGGATAAAGAGCGGCAAGCAGAAAACAATGAAAATAATTATCCAAGAGTAACTAAAGAGAGTGATGCCCCAAACAATCGAAAGGGAGAAACAGAAAAAAAACAAAAGCCTCCGGAGAAATGGATGGGGATATCTGCCTGGATCAAAAGGAGTATTTTTGACTTCTTCAAAATTACCAAAGAAAGTGAGGAAACTGAGGAAAAAGAATATTACATCAAAAGCGAAGAGTTAGAACCACAAGATTATATTGGAGCCACTGTAGCAGTAGCAGTTGGTGACGCAATTTGGAATTCTGATGATGGTAATGACACGCTATTAGAAGAATTCGATCGATGGCTGGAAGAATTATCAGAGAGTAAACTGCGGTTAGTTCATTTATTTTTTGGCTACCATACTCTTTTTTGGGCTTTACCACTGCGTTTCAAAGAACTCCGAATACGTGAAATGCTCAAAAAAATCACACAGAGACACGGAGACTTGTTATTTGAAAAATTACCTTTCAGTTTAAACCACGCGATCGCCAGAAGCTTAGCCCATGCTTATGCTTGGCCAGAAAATCGCAATCAAGTTAAGACAATGCTGGATGAGTGGTACAAAGAAGTAGGAAATCGACCTAGTTTCATCAATAAAAGAAAGATTTCTGAGGCTGATGCGTTACTGAAGACTGTAGCGCTAACCTATGGATTAATTCAGTACGATGAAGCACAAGGTATGCTCACTCCAGAAACAGCATTTCAACGCTTAATTGCAATCATCAAACAAGAGGAGCATCCTGCTGTACGTGAAGCTGTTGTATTCGCAAGTTGCAATCTAACAGGTAGATATTTTGATAAAGTTGCATCTCATTTGCAGGATTTAGTCGCCAATCTCGACGATAAAGAATGTGACAAAATTGTTCAAACACTAACCGAAATGCACCTCGAACAGCGGGCTAGTCTGAAGCAAGGCGATCGAGAAATTAAAGTAAACGGCAGGTACTATCAAATTTGGAACAACTTAACACAACGTCCGCGAACTCCTGTAGAAATAGCAATGGATGGCTGGGCAAAAGCCGATCGCAAACCAGCAGCACAGGAGATTGCAATCCAAGCCTTAGTTTCTTTTGTTAAGGCTTTAGAAGAGCAAATATACGTTCAATAAAAAACAGGAGTCTTAGATATGCTGAAAAAAAGAAGTAGTTCTCAATGGTTGAATCCCTACATCAGTTTATTTGTACCTTGGCTCGTAACACTGAGGAAAGGAAGCGATCGCAAACTCTATCAAACCATTATTCGAGGTTTATTACCTGAAACATTAAACCAGCGAAAAATAGACACTGATGCTGTCAATTTTTTGCTGCTTCGTTGGGATCGCAGCGATTCAAAAAGCGACTTAAAAACTGTATCTGAACTATTAAATAGTGGAATTAAACTGGTAGATAGAGGTTGGTTAATAGGATTAGGTAGCGGTGCTGTACTAATCTTTGCAGGGTTTATAGCTATTAATATAAGCAATTCTGTACCTATCACCATCGATGCTCCGCAAACTCTCTCTTCTCCGGGCAATCCACTATCGCCATCACCGGATAACACTGGGATATTAGTGCTTCCCGGTGTCAATGTCAGCGATATGGACTCCCCCAACTTCAACACGGGACAACTAACAGTTAGCTTTACCGCTAATGGCACTCCTGACGATCGCCTTTCAATTCGCGATCGAGGCAAAAACCCCGGTGAAATTGGTGTTGATGGCAACAATATCACTTACGGGGGCATTGCGATCGGTAACTTCCAAGGAGGCGACGGCACTGCACCGCTGACAGTCACTTTTAACGATAAATCCACACCTGAAGCTGCCCAGGCTTTGATGCGCAGCATTCTTTATAAAAATATCTCAAATAGCCCTAATGTTGGCTCTCGCACGGTGCAGTTTCAGTTAAATGACGGTGGCGAGAACGGCACTAGCAAAGCGATCGCTCAAATCATCAATGTCATTGCTGAAAATCAAGATCCTGTCCTCACGGTTCCCAACAACAAAATCGTTAAAGAAAATGCCAATCTAATTATAAGTGGCATCAGCATCAGCGACTCAGACAGTCAAAATATTACTATGACTCTGGGTGTAACCAATGGCATACTCACCGTTAAAACCGATGTAGCTCAGGGATTGACAGCTAATGATATTATTGGCAACCAAACTAAAACAGTTACTCTGAAAGGAACTGTTAGCCAAATCAAAACCACTCTAGCTAACACTGCTGCCGTTACTTACCTAGGTAATCAAGACTTCAGCGGTAACGACTCCCTGACTGTGACTGCAAATGATGGCGGTAAAACTACCGCGGGAATCCCAAAGAAAAGCTTGGTATGGCCGCCTGATGCTCTCAAAAACAAGACGGATAAAAAGAGTTTGAACATTACTGTCACCCCACTCAATGCTCCTCCTGTTGTCACTGTTCCCGATCGCACAACAACTAAGGAAAATACCAACTTAACGATCGGTGGCATTAGCATCAGCGATCCAGATACTCAAAATCTTACGGTAACGATGAATGTTACCAACGGCATTCTAACTGTTCCAGCTAATGTAGTTCAAGGATTAACAGCTAGTAACATTAGCGGCAATAAAACTAAAACAGTTACGTTCAAAGGAACTATTGCCCAAATTAATGCTACCTTAGCTGATGCTGCTGCTGTCATATACCGAGGCAATAAAGACTTCAGCGGCAACGACTCCCTAAACATTACGGTTAACGACGGCGGCAAAAAACCTGAGAGCAAGACTATTAATATCACCGTTAACGCTCTGAATAAACCTCCTCAACTGACTGTCACCAACGTAGTAACTGTCGGACAAAATACCATTACTCAGACAGAAGCGGTAAATCTGATTAATACATATCTGCAAGCGAAGGCAAGAATTTTTGCTCCTCCCTTCGATCGCCAACTTGCGGACAGTCTTCTTACAGGTAAAGCTTATGAAGATAGGATCAGTAGTCCAGAAGGCGGTTCTGTTAATTATCTGCAACGAAACAATGCTTATTATCAATATGGATTACGACAGGCTAAATCTCTTGAAAAATTTTCCGTCGATGGCGAGTTGGTACAAATTGATGTCCACATATATGAAGAACTCACCTACTATGAATTGGGTAAGCCTCCGTCTCCACAAACAAATCAAAAGAACTACCGGGTTATATTACAACAGAAAAATGGTACTTGGAAAATAGCTGAACTCAAACCTCAAAATGCCGATGGGGAGTAATTTACGATCGGACTGAATTATGAAGTTTTTTAAGAAGTTATTACTTCAATTGCGTTTTGCTATACCTATAATCCTGATTGCGGCAGGAATTATACTCAATGGTTATGCTGCAATGCAGCTTATTAGTCGCCATTCAGCAAAACTATCTCCAACACCTTCTCCAACGATCGCCCAACCGTTAAAAACTACCCCATCTACCGCAGATTCAACTGCTGCTACCCAAGTTGTACCGCCCCAAGAGTTCGATCGATCGACAGCAAGCGAACCAAAGTTTGGGCATTTTCCTTATCCCGAAGGAGATTCTGGAAAAATGACAATTGTTGGTAGCTACGCTCAGCGAGAGTATCAAAGATTTGAGAAACTCGCTCCTGAAGCAGCATTGGCGCTGATGAAGCTCATCTATGCAGCGCGTGACGAAGGGATATGGATTGTCCCTGTATCGGGGTTTCGCAGTATTGTTGACCAAGAAAAACTATTCACAGCTCAAATTCAGAAACTTGGTTCCCCTGAAGCTGCTGCTAAATTGAGCGCACCCTCCGGTTACAGCGAACATCATACAGGTTATGCGATCGATCTAACAGATGGTAAGTTTCCCAAACAAGATATTACCTATGAGTTTGCGAATACAGATGCTTTTCGATGGTTAAACCTTCGCGCTAAAGAGTTTAGCTTTGAATTGTCATTTCCTGAAAATAATCCTCAAGGAGTTAGTTATGAACCTTGGCATTGGCGTTTTGTCGGACAACCGGAAACATTAGCCATTTTTAAGCGATCGAAGTCAGCGATAAATCGCGATCTAAATAACCAGTAAATGAGGGGGAAAGGGGAAAGGGGGAGAGGGGAAAAAGAGTTTCTTCGATCTGATATCTTGCACCATTCGTGTGGGATCTGTAGGGGTGGGTTCACCAACAATCATTGCCTAAAACAAACAATCTTGTAAACCCGCCCCCACTTGGGCGGTAAATCGCAATCTACTTCTTTCAAGATACAAGAGTAGGGTGCGTCGCTACGAACAATTCTCGCGAATTACAAAAATTCTTGAGCGACGCACTTTTGCGACATTATAAAAAGGGTGGCTAACCCAGATTTGGCATGAGAAGAAAAAAATTAAACTCATTAGTCCTCTTTCAGAGGACTTTAGCTATGAGACAGGGGTTTCAACCCCTGTCGGACTGGCGGGCTGACTTAAAACCCTAATTTTTCCAACACGGGCTTAGTTGAAACAATATGTCTCTCTAGTCCCAGTTTTTTCGGCTCCACACCCAAAGCCAAAGCCACCAATTGCGGGAGATGCAGCACCGGCAAACCCAATTTGCGATCGATTACTTTTTCGACCTCCGGCTGCCGCGAATCCAAATTTAAATGACAAAGCGGACAAGGCGTTACCATACAATCAGCACCGTTGTCAAGAGCATCTTGAATGTGTTTGCCGGCCATCTGAAAAGATTGGTTTGTGGCATAACTCGCCAGCGGCCAGCCGCAGCATTGCGTCCGTCCTCGATAATAAATTGGAGTTGCCCCGATCGCCCGAAACACATTTTCCATCGATTCCGGTTGGTGCGGGTCATCGTAAAGCAGCTTATCCTGAGATCGCAGCAGATAGCAGCCGTAAAAAGCCGCGCACTTCAAGCCCGAAAGTTTGCGGGTGACTCGCTTCTGCACTTCCTCCAAACCGTAATCTGCAACGATCGCCCACAGCAGATGTTTCACCTCGGTACTTCCTTGGTAGGGCGAACAGCCTTGTTTTTCCAGCAAACCGTTGACTTTTTCTACGTAAGGTCGATCGGTCTTTTGGGATTCCTTGAGGCGATCGTCCACATGACCGATTACGCCTTGACAAGTGCTGCAATGCGTCAGCAAAGGCAGATTCAGTTGCTCGGCCAAGGCAATATTGCGGGCATTGACAGTATCTTCGAGCAACTGCGAATCTTCCTTGAAAGTGCCAGAACCGCAGCAAGAAGCTTTTTTGAGTTCCACCAGTTCAATGCCCAAGGCTTGAGTCAGCGCTTGAGTAGACAGGTAAAGTTCGCGGGCGGCCCCTTGGGCGACGCAACCTGGAAAGTAAGCATATTTGAGATTTGGGGATGGCATAATTGTTTCTGCTGGGGAGACAAGGTAAGGGACAAGAAAGGAGGGCGATCGCGCGTTGGGATGCTTCCTGAACCTATAGAATCCATAGGTTGCAGGGGTTAGGGTTACGGCAATAGATATCAACTGGGTTCTGTGCGAGTGCGATCGATTTGAAAGTTGTTGGCAAAGCAATTTACGATCGGGCAATCAACCAAATTTATAGTTCAGTATGACAATCACAACTATTCAGACAAAACCTGGAAATTGCTTCCGTCTCTCTATCAAAGCTAACGCGATTCTGACAACTACACAGTAAACTGAGAGCAACCCCTTCTTCGCCCCAGTTCAACTATATGCCTCGCTGGTTCAATACCGCTGGCCCCTGCCGCGCTGACATCCACTATATGCTGCCTGCCATTCGTCGTGTCCCTAGCCTAGAGCGACTAATTAGTCAGGAAAATTATTTTGTCATCCACGCACCCCGACAAGTTGGTAAAACCACCGCCATGCTAGCTTTAGCAAAACAACTCACCGAGAGCGGACAGTACACGGCGGTGATGCTGTCGGTGGAAGTAGGCGCACCCTTCAGTCAAGATATTGCTGGTGCTGAAGATGCCATTCTGGGTGCTTGGCGAGATCATATCGCCTTCCGTCTTCCTGCTGAACTTCAACCTCCAGATTGGACAGCCATCCAGTCGGGACAAAAAATTAGGTCAGCCTTACAGCTTTGGGCGCAAACATCGCCTCGTCGTTTGGTGATTTTTATCGACGAAATTGACGCATTACAAGACCAAGCTTTGATTTCAATCCTACGCCAACTGCGCGATGGTTATCCCAATCGTCCTGTTGCTTTCCCTCAATCGGTTGGTTTAATCGGTTTGCGAGATGTGCGGGATTATAAAGTCGCTGCGGGTGGAAGTGACAGGCTCAATACTTCTAGTCCTTTTAATATTAAAGTTAGATCCCTAACTCTCCGCAATTTTAATGCCGAAGAAGTCGCAGAACTCTACAACCAACATACCCAAGATACCGGACAAGTTTTTACTCCAGAAGCAGTAGCTTTAGCATTTGAACTAACTCAAGGACAACCGTGGTTAGTCAATGCTTTAGCGAAAGAAATAGTAGAAGAATTAGTCACTGATGAATCCGTAGAAATTACAACAGAACATATTTTAAAAGCAAAAGAAATTATAATTCAACGTCAGGATACGCATTTAGATAGTTTGGCAGAACGACTCAGAGAAAATCGAGTTAAAGCGATTATAGAACCAATTTTAGCAGGACGAGAATTACCAGAATCTTCTAATGACGATCGCCAATATCTGGTAGACTTAGGCTTGCTCAAACGATCTCCGGCTGGAGGCTTAGTCATTGCCAATCCAATTTATCGAGAAGTGCTACCGAGAGTTCTAGCCCAAGGCCCCCAAGATAGTTTACCGATTATCAGCCCCAGTTGGCTGAACGATCGCGGAGAGTTAAACACTGATGCTTTACTCGATGCCTTTCTTGCCTTTTGGCTACAACATGGCGAACCGTTGCTCAAAAGTGCATCCTATCCCGAAATTGCCCCTCATTTAGTGTTGATGGCGTTTCTGCATCGAGTGATTAATGGTGGGGGAACCTTAGAGAGGGAATATGCGATCGGACGCGATCGCATGGATCTCTGTCTGCGTTATGGTGAGGTAACATTGGGAATTGAACTGAAGGTTTGGCGCAATCGGAAAGTCGATCCTTTGAGTAAAGGATTGGAACAATTAGATGGATATTTAGCGAGATTGGGACAAGATTCGGGTTGGTTGGTCATTTTCGATCGCAGAGATAATGCGCTGGAACTGGAAGAGCGGCTGAAAACTGAAATTCAGACTACCCCAATGGGGCGAGAGATTACAGTCATTCGAGCGTGAAGTCCCGCTTTTTTCTCTATGTTTCCGATCGCTTGAGTCTGTGATAAAATGCTGAGATTCTCATCCAGCCATATCAGTCGGTACAAACTCCAGCCTAAAAAGCGCAGTTATTTAAGACATAGACGAGTACCGAAAGCAATGTCAGATAATCTCAACCGTTCTTTTTTCACCTTAGACGATCGTACACAGGCATCAAACCCTGGAATGCTCCGCGTCAATTATCTTTATTGGCTGCGTTCATTCCCCCAGAAACCAGTGGAGCTTCTACTTCCACTCATTTTGGTAGTTGGAGTAGCTTTTTTCATCAACCGCATTTTTGCAGTGGCAGTAATTGAAATTGTCCGCGAAGGTCAAAGTTTAAAGAACTTACCATCCGCATTGTTTGGTCTTATTATATTTAATGTCTTCTTTTGGTTTGGTATCTCACGACTAATAAACCAACTGATATGGCTGGTAACTCATGTGCGCGAACACTTCTTTCATGGCTGTGTTAATCCTGGTATTATTATTGAGTCAAAGCCACCTTTAGTTGCTGTATTTACAGATCTTACTACAGGTAGAGAACCCCACTATGTAATCAAGATTTTGCCTCAACCCCTTCGATGGATGAATAATGGTATTCCTCCAGTTGGTAAAAGAGTTGCTACTGTTGCTCTGTATGAAGGAAGTAGTCAAAAAGCCTGCTGGAATGACTTTCATCCAGTAGTGGTAAACTGTGTAACAGACAATCAAGCTGATATAGAAAGAGTCTTTCAGAGTATTCCAGAATGGGAATGGCAGCAACTTGAAGTAGGGCTTAATTATATTCAGACAAAGAAACCAGGACTGTATTCAATACCTTTTGTTCGTTGTGCATTTTGCCACGATATAGTCTTTCTTCCGCTGTACGCTAGTCACAAGGAGGAACACACACAACTTCTACCAGATGGTCAAATGACAGACCATATTACTGTTCCTCCAGAACGGCGCTATCAAGGAACTCTTAATAAAGTGCCAGAAACTTACTTTCATTCACTTTGTAAAGTGTCAACAAAAATGCCAGAGGAAATTATCCGTAGCTACTTAGTCAACCCATTTCTCTATAACGAATATACATTTTGTTGTGGATGTAATAATTATATCCTTCAGCAAGAGCTTTACTGGTGCGAAACAGGACAATGTTTGATGGATTACTTTCAAGAACTGCAAGATGAGTACCTTCGCGTCCATGACAATCCTCCACCCAATCCATGATTCTGTTGGCAAAGTCATGCTACATAAATGTTTTTATGTTGTTTTGAGCTTGAGTCCTGTTCTTATTATGCGATCGCCAGCATGATTCGATCGCTAAAATTACCTACTTTATTTGTGCAGGAAGGGGATATTTTGTGCCAGCGCTGCGAGAAAACGTTCGACAAATGGTTGTAGGATTTGAAAGCAATAAGTAAAGTCCAACTGAATCTTGTTGTTATCCGCTCGGGTAATATTGAACAAGCTACTGCGTTCTATCAAAGGCTGGGTCTGTATTTGATCGAACAGCAGCATGGCAATGGTTTAGAGCATTTTGCTAGTGAGGTAGGCTGTATCACCTTTGAGATTTACCCGTGCACTGCTGGAACAGTAGCAACGACGGCAACTCGGCTGGGATTTCAAGTCTCTTCTGTAGATGCTGTTGTCTGTGAAATCAAAAAGCACGGTGCTTCAATTGTTTCACCTCCTGCGGATTCAGCTTGGGGACGACGTGCAGTCGTGGCAGACCCAGATGGACATCGAGTAGAGTTGACACAGCTCTATTGACACTCCTCGACCTTAAGGTACGAGGATTCTTGGGCTGAATCTTGCCTCCATCGACAATGCCGATCTTGGTCTTACAGTTTCATGCTAGCCTGACTATACTTTTTACAGCAAGCACTCTCATAGGCTAATCCCCAAGCTTAAATTTCCGTAGGCCCTACGGTATTTAATTTTTAGTCTGCTCTTTCCATTTGGATTTAGTTGCTACCAGTGATGGATCGATATTTAGGTGTTACGGAGTTTCACTTGTTGCCTGCGTCACCAAGGTCAGCGACCTATTAATAGGCTAACAAAAAGCCGTCCTACAAGGACAGGGTTTTAAACCCAATTTCCTGATAATCTCGATTTGCTCCAAATGACCCATCGATTTAACGGCTACCTTGACTAGATAATGGTCGCTGCCGATCGCACTGTACCAAGCTTAGACCTCTGGAGATTCTTAGAGCAGCGATCGCAAGCCCGCAAAAGTCCGCAACAGTCCTGAAGTTGCCAGCAATGCTCGCGCCCCACTCCCTACACCAAGGGTCAGTTAGAAAAGCGGCAAGCCTTTTTCGTGAAGATCCCCCTTTCGGATAAGATCAGATACGCAGCAACCAATGAGGACAGGATGTTATGAGTCAAGACGACATTTTTGCTAGAGTCAAGAAAATTGTGGCAGATCAACTCGAAGTCGATCCGAGCGAAGTCAAGCCCGAAGCCAACTTTGCTAACGATTTAGGAGCAGATTCCCTAGATACAGTAGAGCTGGTAATGGCCTTGGAAGAAGAGTTTGATATTGAAATTCCCGACGAAGCAGCCGAAGCAATTACCACGGTTCAAGCTTCTGTAGATTTCATCAGCAGCAAACTTGCAGCTCCAAAAGCATAAAATACCTGTCTTTTCCCCGAAGAGGAGAAAAGTTAAAAAACTAACAACTCCTCTTTTGTTCTGCGTTCTGGGTGTTTAATTTTTTGAAACTGAAATCATGACAAATAAAGAGCGTAAGCGCGTTGTTATCACGGGTCTCGGCGCGATTACACCGATCGGCAATACCTTGTCCGAATATTGGGACGGGTTGCTGGCCGGGAAGAATGGCATCGGCCCGATCACCTTATTCGATGCGTCGCGGCACGACTGCCGGATTGCTGGAGAGGTAAAGGGTTACGACCCTCACGACTATTTAGAGCGCAAGGAAGCAAAGCGGATGGATCGTTTTGCTCAATTTGGGGTATCAGCGAGCAAACAAGCTCTGGCTGATGCCAAGTTTGAGATTAACGACCTGAACGCAGAACAGGTGGGTGTCATTCTTGGCACCGGCATTGGTGGCCTGAAGGTTTTGGAAGACCAACAAGAGATCTATTTGACTCGCGGCCCCGATCGGTGCAGCCCGTTTATGATTCCCATGATGATTGCGAATATGGCGGCAGGCCTGACGGCGATTCAAACGGGCGCTAAGGGGCCGAACTCTTGCACGGTGACGGCCTGCGCGGCGGGTTCAAATGCCGTGGGCGATGCGTTTCGCATGGTTCAGAACGGTTACGCGCAAGCCATGATTTGCGGCGGTACGGAAGCTGCGGTAACTCCTTTGTGCGTGGCGGGTTTTGCTGCGGCGAGGGCGCTTTCGACTCGCAACGATGACCCGACTCATGCTTGCCGTCCCTTCGATCGCGATCGCGATGGTTTTGTCGTCGGCGAAGGTGCTGGCATTATGATCCTAGAAGAAATGGAACACGCTCTAGCCCGTGGCGCCAGGATTTACGCAGAAATTGTCGGCTACGGTTTAACCTGCGATGCGTACCACATGACATCCCCAGTACCGGGCGGTGAGGGTGCGTCGCGGGCGATCGCTCTAGCGCTCAAAGATGGCGGTTTAACGCCGGATATGGTGAGCTATATCAACGCTCACGGCACGAGCACGCTTCCCAACGATTCTACGGAAACGAAGGCAATTAAGAAGGTTTTGGGCGATCGCGCTTACAAAGTAGCAATTAGTTCTACCAAGTCCATGACAGGCCATCTTTTGGGCGGTTCTGGGGGAATTGAGGCTGTAGCGACGGTAATGGCGATCGCCAACGATAAAGTCCCGCCGACAATCAATCTAGAAAATCCCGATCCTGAGTGCGATTTAGATTACGTTCCCCATACAAGTCGCGATCTAAAAGTTGACGTGGCGCTGTCGAATTCCTTTGGGTTTGGCGGCCACAACGTGACACTGGCATTCAAGAAGTTTGTGCAGTAACGGACAACTTGAAAGTCGAGAGTCGAGAGTTAAAAGGTGAAAAATTAATTTTTCACCTTTCTAGGGTAGGCATCTTGCCTGCCCTAAATTTCTGAGGTATAACCGGAGCGATCGTATGAATCAACCAATTCTCCGATTTTTGACAACCAATAATTATAAAAATCTCCACTTAGAGCCATCTGTACATTTAAATAACCTTAATGTATTTATAGGCTCAAACGGTTCAGGTAAAAGCAATTTTATCAGTTGTTTAAAATTTTTAAAAGATTGCCTAATAGCTATTCCAGACGAAAATCGGGGCGTGAGTAGTTTTGAGGATGCTATTTCTAAATTTGGCGGTGATAAAATCTTAGATGTCAATGTTGAAAATCCAGCAAAAGTCAGTATTGCTTACTGTTTTTCGCAAATTAACCAAACTGGTAATCTTCAAAAAGACAGCGCAATTCTTGACTTCAAACTTTATACAGATAGACAAAAAGTAAGGGCGACCATTTCTGAAGAATATCTGTATGGCGGAGAAGATTTGCAGGAAACTTCCAGCAGGCAACCTTTCTATTACTATAAATTGCATGAAAGAAAATTAGGGCAAGGGGTTTTATCTGTTTACAATTCTCCCGGTCAAGAGTCAACTCAGTTTGAACCTTTAGATAACATTCCTACAAATTCTTTTGGTTTGCTGACAATTCCGACACTGCTTGAAAATAGTCAAGCGCCCCCAGAAAACACACCGGTTTACAAAATTAGAAGAGAATTAATTGAATTTATTTCAAAATGGCAATTTTACAATGCCAATAACATGAATTTAAATTTAATTAGAACGGTAGAGCCTAAAATAGGCGGAAGTGATATTTACCTATCTGCATCGGGAGATAATCTGTCGTTAGTTTTGGATAATTTAAACCAAAAAGATATCGATTTTGAAGATAGCATTAACGAGGCAATGAAGTCAATATTCCCAAAAACTCGTCGCCTTAGAGCTTTACGTTCTGGTCGCCTATCTCTCACTGTAGAATGGTATTTTGAAGGCGTAAAAGAAGCATTTTACCTTAATGAAATGTCGGATGGAACTGTCAGAATGCTTTGTTGGGCAACTATATTGCATTCTCCACTTCTTCCTTCTTTGATCGTCATTGATGAACCGGAATTAGGATTGCACGTATCGTGGATGCCAATTTTAGCTGAGTGGATTAAACAAGCTGCGACAAAAACTCAGATAATTATTACCACACATAGCCCCGACCTTTTAGATCACTTTACCGATCATTTAGAGAATGTTCTTTGTTTTTATTCAGAAAATAGAACCCATTTCTCAGTCAAATCTCTTTCCAAAGAAATGCTGGAACAAAAACTTGAAGAGGGATGGCAATTAGGCGACTTATATCGTGTTGGCGATCCAACTATTGGAGGATGGCCGTGGTAGTGTGGGTTTACTCTGGAGGCGGTGAAGCTGAGGTTAGAGGATTCTTTCCTTTTTTAGACAAAACTTTTCCGGGCTGTAGATTTGAACGAAAAACACCAGTGCGTCAAAAACCCGGCCCTAAAGCTAATAAAGCAGGTACTTATGGAAGAACAGGTCAAAGTTTAATCGAACAAATCAAGCAAGAATTGCCCATCGCCTTAAAAGCAGAACCAAATAAATGCGACCTGATTTTAGTTTTTGACGATTTGGATTGTCGCGATTCTCAGGAACAAAAAAAGAAAATATTAGACGAGATATCAAAAATACCAGAATGTGCTGACATCGAAAAATTTGTTGGGTTTGCGGCACCAGAAATCGAAGCTTGGATTATTGCTGATTGGAATAATTCAATAGCTAAAAATTCTGATTTTCGCGGCAGACATGAACCTATGCGTTCGTGGCTGAGTAGACAAAAAAAAGTTTCTTTTAATAATCCCGAATCATTTAGTGAATACGATGCTGAAAAAGATTGCTGTCGAGAAAAACTATCAGAAGCTTTAGTTGAGTCAAGTGTTCAAGATGAAGTCGATCGCGATAAAGCACGCTTTTCTAAAGGATATCATACTCCTTTGCTCTTGATAGAAATCGATCCAAATGAAGTCCAGAAAAAATGTCCCTTATTTCGCGAACTTTATAACTATCTCAATAATTTTTGTCGTTCTGCTTAGCTTATTCTCCCGGCAACAACTCCAAGCGATATCGGTACAAAGCCACAGGATGCCCCCCAGCAGCAAAATAATCGGGATCTTGCGGCGACAAATAAATTGCTGTCACCTGATCGGCTTCAATTTTTTTACTCGCAGAACCTCCATTTTCTCCGCTTCCAATCACTCGATAAGCCGTGGTTGTTTCAACTTCGTTTAAATAAATATCAGTCTCTCCCCGAAACACCTGCTGAGAAATTTCTGTAGATACAAACTCGCGAGTATTCGGCGTTTCGGTGCCGCGACTGGTGACAATCGAGATTAGTTGGCGAGATCCTTTGAGTATGGTAATCTGGCGGTTGGGATTGTTCGGATCGACTTTTACGGAAAGTACGCCACTGTCGCCTAAATAGGCTTTGGCGATGTTCAAACCGTTAAAAGCGCGATCGGCTACAATTTTAGGAGCTTTTTTAGATGTTAAATTAGAAATTAAGCCAATATTTTTTTCCGGTTGAAATCGAACTGCAAATAATACGGGCTGCTGCAAATACTGGCGGTTTTTTTCAAACCCGGGCGTGACAATATTTGGGGCTAAAGGCGCAGCTAAATCCACCAAGGTGCTCGCAACATTCCAATGGCCGCCCATCCAGTCTGGATACACTAAATCTCCTTTGGCTACGGCGATGGGAGGCTTGCTATCCCAATTGGGAAAACTGGAAATGCGATCGCCCAAAACTCCCGCCCTCGCAGCGCCACCCCACAGCAACACCACCAAAACCAGACAAAAAAACCAAATTACCTTCATACCAAATTACATTCAAACAGCTAACTTTCTATTTTTCTCTAATTCGTTCGTAGTGAGGACTTTAGTCCTTCTTTTTGCGGACTGAAGTCCTCACTACAAACCTTTGGGAGTGGGGAATACAAGTCTTTCTTTTTGCGGACTGAAGTCCTCACTACAAACCTTTGGGA
>RDYN01000118.1:17943-27877 GCA_004293365.1 Oscillatoriales cyanobacterium
TTTTGCGGACTGAAGTCCTCACTACAAACGCTTCTTTTTGCGGACTGAAGTCCTCACTACAAACGCTTCTTTTTGCGGACTGAAGTCCTCACTACAAACCTTTGGGAGTGAGGAATACAAGTCTTTCTTTTTGCGGACTGAAGTCCTCACTACAAACCTTTTTTATTGTTTGTTAGTTTTAAATTGCCTCAACAGGTGCAGGTTCCCAAACCTCGCCGTATTTTTCCTTCAACTCGTGCCAATTCTCCACTTGTCCAGGTTCGTATTCCCCCGGTTTTCCCCACTGCAAAAACGCGCTCAAAGCAGCATCATTTTGTTCGTCTAAAAAACGGATTGCATAAGTTGTAAAATTGCCTCTTTTCGCCTCGCCAGTCTCAAATTTTACCTGTTTGATTTTGTCCATATTCAAGTGAAACTCAAATATTTCGGCGTGCATATTTGCATATTTTCCCTTGGGCAACTCTGCATAAAACAGCTTGTGAATTGAACCGCGCACTTCCAGCACAGCGGCGCTGCTAGTCACGATCAAACGCAGCGTCCCCAATTTTTCGCAAGCTTCTAAGAATTCTTTGAGGTTAGGCATAATTTGGGAATGGGTAATTGGTAATTGGGCAAGCAGGGCATTGGGCATTGGCCAAACAGGTCATTGGGCATTGGCTCCCCAAAATCAGAACAAATGCCTGACAAATAACCAATAACTAATGACTACTGTCAACTGTCAACTGTCAACTGTCAACTGTCAACTGACTATTTTTCATGTAGTTCGTAAGCTGCAACAATCCGCTGTACTAGCGGGTGTCTCACCACATCTGACTGATTGAATTCACAGAAGGCAATGCCTTCAACGTTACCCAGAATTTTTTGAGCAACTGACAAGCCCGACTGTTGGTTTGGTGGCAAATCGGTTTGAGTGATATCGCCCGTCACTACCATTTTCGATCGAAAGCCCAGACGAGTCAAAACCATTTTCATCTGAGCAGGTGTTGTATTTTGAGCTTCGTCTAAAATTACGAAAGCATTGCTGAGAGTGCGCCCTCGCATATAAGCTAAAGGAGCTACTTCGATCAATCCTCTTTCCATTAAATCGGCCATTTTTTCGGGGTCGATTATTTCTTGGAGGGCGTCGTAAAGCGGGCGCAAATATGGATCGACTTTTTGCTGCAAATCTCCTGGCAAAAATCCTAACTTTTCGCCTGCTTCTACGGCTGGCCTGGTTAAAATCAGCCGTTCGTACTGCTTGCTTAATAGCGCTTGCACTGCGAAAATAGCTGCTAGAAATGTTTTGCCAGTACCAGCGGGGCCGATGCAAAATGTTAAGTCGTGGGTGCGTACTGCTTGGACGTACTGGCGCTGCTTGAAGGTTTTGGCTCGAATTTCTTCGCCGCGGCGCGTTTTGGCGAGTACGTCTCGCTGCAAGTCTTGCAAATCATCTTGGCGGTTAGTATCCAATGCGTAGCGCGCTGTTTGGATTTCTACTCCGGTGATGGTTTTGCCGGATTTCCAATAGTCGGAGAGCGATCGCACTAATTTATGACACAATTCTACTTGAGCTTTTGTGCCGGAAATCAGCAGTTCTTGACCTCGCATTACCAGGTTAGCGCCGGTTTGCTTAGAGATAATTTTCAAGTTTTCTTCTTGATTGCCGGCTAGCGACATGGCGCTTTGATTGCTCGGTAACTCGATTGTTAGTTTTTCAGTCATGCCAGCATGAGCTCCTCCAAGTAAGCAATTAAAAGTTAACAATTAGCCCTGTTTTGCGAACAAAAAGACGCCCGGTACTAGCTTTTACCTAGTATCTCAGGCGTCTTTTCTGTTTAAATCGCAAATGAGTTTGGTGCTTGAGGCACAAATCAAATCTCCTTTCTATGAAGTCAGGCAACTTTAGATTTTAGATTTTAGATTTTAGATTTTAGATTTTAGATTTACCCGCTCCTGCTGACATTTTAGATTTAAAATTTTACATTTTTGTCCGATCGCAAAACTGGCAATCTCAAATCAAACAGGGTTTGTCACACAAAGTCTACAACAGGCAATCTAAAATCTAAAATTGTCTCTCACTCAGCAGAACAGTTAATAGCCGGGAGTATTTCTGCTCGTTCTAAACGTAGGTGTGTTTGTACGGCGAGGTTGTTCTCTCGGAGTTCTGCTAGGTAAGGGAGTCGGCGGCGGAGGCCCAGTCCGGGGTCGGAAGTCTCCCCCATCGCGCCTACCGCGATCCGGACGATCGCGATCCGAACGATCGCGATCGCCCCTAGGCGGCCCGGAATTGCGATCGCCCGCTTCGCCATCGTATATATCTAAGTACAGCGACTGACCCGCCGTTTGCGCTACCGCTTCGAGGGTAGTTCTTATTGCCTGAATATTGCGTCCGCCCCTACCGTAAACCCGCCCTTTATCGGGATCTTCAAAAGCGAGCCGAACCCAGACCCGGGATTGGCGGGGGTGGAGTTCGCAATCAACTCGCAAAGACCCGGGCGATTCTAAAAAAGGCCCAATTAAAAACTTAACCAGTCCAGCATAGTTGGGACTAGCTGACTGTTGCTGTGCTGGATTCAACGTTGGCTCCGGCTCCGACTTGTTCAAATACATTCGCTTTTCTCAGGATGTCACGCACGGTGTCAGTTGGCTGAGCGCCATCTTGCAGGCGCTTGACAATCGCTGGAACATCCAGCCTGGTTTCATTATTTCTGGGGTTGTAGAAGCCGAGTTCTTCTAGGGGACGGCCGTCACGGCGGGTAGTGCTGTTCATCGCTACAATCCGGTAGCTGGTCTCGCGTTTTTTCCCGTATCTCTTCAATCGCAGTTTGATCATCTTCTTGCAGAATAGTCCTCGATCAATTGTGACATACTCCACGCGCGAAATCTCACATTATGCTGTGGGCAATTGGGCATCGGCCAAACAGGGCATCGGCCAAACAGGGCATCGGCCAAACAGGGCATCGGCCAAACAGGGCATCGGGCAAACAGGGCATCGGGCATTAGAACCAATAACCAATAACAACCAACCAATAACAACCAACCAATGACTAATGACCAATGACTAATGACTTCTTCCCTTAACCTCCGAGCAATATCTCGCTGCGATTTGCTGCCCCCAAAGCCGGTCTAGCGCCGTCAATGTGCGGTGTAATTGCTAGGGGTAACGTCGGTGCAGTGCCCCACTGCTGTACCAATTTTTGCAGAAATATATCTTGCTGGGCTCTCAAGGAGTCCCAATCGGTGCCGCGATTGATAATTGCAAACCAAACTAAACCCCGATCGCGCGTGGGTATGGCTCCAGCCAAAGCAATCACCGTGTCCAAGGTACCGGTTTTCACCACAGCCGATGGCGGAATGTGTCGGTGTTCCAGAGTTCCTTTATCGCGCCCGGACACCGGAAACAAGTCAGCAACAGTCAGCCCCGTAGTCTGAAGGTTGCGCGCGATCGCCTGCATCATCCCGCAAGCCGCCCTCGGAGACATCCGATTGGACACTCCCAATCCCGAACCGTTAATTAATTGAAGTTCCTCCGCCGGCACCCCCGCCGCCCAAGTCGCTTGCTGCTGGACTATTTTGTGCCCGCCCAAATTGTTGGCCAGTATCTGAGCGATTTCATTGTCGCTGTGGACGTTCATCTGCTTGAGAATTTCGGCTAAAGGGAGCGATCGGCGCTTCAGCAGCAAATGTCCCTCCCGGGCAAATTTTTCAGCGATCGTGCTGCCGGCGATCGTTACTTGCGGCTTTTTGGTTCCCGGAGCCATCTTAGAATACATTGACAGCACGTCCCGCGGCCAACTACGGCTATCAAGTGCCTGCCGCAAACCCTCCCCCGCAGCCAAGGGATCTGACTGGTAATTCATGGGAAAATTGCCAGTTATGACCAAATTGCCGGCCACGCGATCGATACCCATTTGATTGAGAGCATTGCCCACGGCGATCGCCTCTTCCCACACAAACAGCGGATCGCCCCCGCCGCTGACCACCAAATCCCCCTGCAACACCCCATTCCTAATCGGCCCCGTACCCCGGAACCGCGTTTCAAACTGATGCTCGGTGCCCCAAGTTTCCAGCGACGCCAGAGAAGTTGCAATCTTAGTCAGCGAAGCCCCAGGCATCAGTACCTTTCCCTGCTGACTTACCAGCGATACCATTCCCGCTTGCACCCAAACTCCCTGATTGCCTTCTATCAGATGTTTTGCCTTCAAATCTTTTAAATATTCCTCCACCGCGGCAGCAGCGGGCAAGTCTGGATTTGCCGGATCTACTCTCCCAAAAGCCAGCTCTTCGGCCACCACTAACCCGGGTATCCCTCCCCGCCAAGCCAGTAGCGACAAGGCGTTGGGCGCGGCACTGCGTACCCCAGCCATGTCCAGCCATAGAGACACGATCCCTGAGCTAAATAAATCCAGCATTTTTTACTCCTAAAGTCAATCGATTTTAGATTTTAGATTTTAGATTTTAGATTTAGTCCACAGATGAATCTGGGAGATTGAACCTTATACCAAATCCTGGTTTGAGACCCTCTTTATTTCTTTAGCCCGCGCACCATCCGGGCTTTGTTTTTATAGACGCGGTTTCAACCGCGCCCGTCCAATCGGGGATATCTTACCCGGATTTGGTATTAGTCTAAAATTTAGGGCTCTCCACCACTTAAGTCCAGGGCTTGTATCCGTTTTTGGGCCCAGTCATGTAAACTATTCCATTGAGTTTTTCAATTTGCCGTCAAAAATAGTAAAGTGGGGACAAACTCTATCAGAGTAGTCCGAAATAGCGATCGTTCGATCGAGCGCGAGCAGATTTCAGTTATTTATTCAGACGAATGGATTCAGACTCCAGATCCGCAAGAAACGGGTACAACGCCCCGACGCCATTCGTGGATGCTCCCAAAATTTTAGACGGTAGTTCAATCTCCCAGATTTAAGGCTGTAACTCAATCGAAAATCTCCAATGCTCCAATACGAAAATCGACTGACTTCCTGGTAGAATTTTTAGTGTTTCTCAAACATTGGTCAATGGGATCGACACGCGCAAGAATTGCAATAGACGCTATGGGTGGGGATCACGCCCCCGCCGAAGTTGTAGCTGGAGCGCTTAAGGCACAAGAAGAATTAGGCGTAGAGATTTTGCTGGTGGGCGACCCGCAGCAAATAGAAGACTCGCTACGTCTTCAAGACGCGATCGGCCGCGTCTCTACAGGTCAGCTAGAAATCGTTCCTTCAGAAGGAACGGTGGAAATGCACGAAGAACCTCTAAGTGCCCTCAAACGCAAGCCCAAAGCTTCGATTAATGTAGCCATGAACTTGGTGAAGCAGCAGCAGGCTGATGCTGTGGTGTCCGCCGGTCACTCCGGTGCGGCCATGGCGGCTGCCCTACTGAGGTTGGGGCGGCTACCTGGAATCGATCGCCCTGCGATCGGTGCGGTTTTGCCGACAATGGTACCGGGTACCTCTGTACTCATTCTCGATGTCGGCGCTAATGTGGACTGCCGCCCCAAATTTTTGGAGCAGTTCGCTCTGATGGGAACTATTTACAGCCAGTGCGTGCTGGGCGTCGCCGAACCAAAAATCGGCCTGCTCAACATTGGCGAAGAACCTTCTAAAGGCAACGACGCTGCGGTACGCACCCATCAGTTATTGGTGGACAATCCGAACATTCCTTTTGTGGGCAATGCCGAAGGCCGCGACGTGCTGTCGGGGAATTTCGACGTGATTGTCTGCGACGGGTTTGTCGGCAACGTGTTGTTGAAGTTTGCCGAAGCGGTGGGCGAAGTCGTGGTGCAAGTGCTCAAGGAAGAATTGGCGGCCGGACTTAAAAATCAAATTAGTGCTCCCCTCCTGCAAGAAAGCCTCAAGGGGTTCAAGCAGCGGGTAGACCACGTTGAACACGGCGGCGGTTTGCTGTTGGGTGTTGCTGGAGTTTGCATTATCAGCCACGGTTCGTCTCAAGCTGCCTCGATTTTTAATGCCATTCGTTTGGCCAAAGAGGCTATTGACAACCAAGTGCTGGATCGAATTAGATCGTCCAATCGCGAAAGCGCTGTGGAACAAGAAGCTGTCAACAGTTGACAGTTGACAGTTGACAGCAAACAGGTTGACAGTTGACTGCTTGAGGGCGACCTCTTCCGGTCAGTCCGAGGATTGGAGTAATGAATAGTCTTCTTTTAATTTCTCCCGCTAGGGGCTCCGGCTTTAAACCAATTCTTTCTAGTAAGTAGGAATTAAAAATTAAAAATGTCAAATTAAAAATGTCAGCTTAAACCAACTGTTTTGCTTAAATAAAAGCAATTCCAGCAGTTTTAAAAAGAAGTTTAATTGGTAATTTTTAATTTTTAATTTCTCGATCGATGGCTCACAAATGGAGAGGAATGTTGCAGCAATCAGGGTTCGGCATTGCCGTCACGGGTAGCGGCTCTTGTACACCGCAGGTTTCGCTAGATAATAACGGTTTGAGTCAGATTGTAGACACGTCTGACGAGTGGATTGGCGCGCGAACGGGCATTCGATCGCGCAGGCTGGCGGACGATCGCACTTCTTTGTGCGATTTGGCATTTTCGGCATCCCGAAAGGCGATCGAAATGGCAGAAATTTCGCCGACAGATATCGATTTGATTATTTTGGCCACATCAAGCCCTGACGATTTGTTCGGCACTGCCGGCAAAATTCAATATCAGTTGGGCGCGACAAAAGCTGTGGCTTTCGATTTGACAGCAGCTTGTTCGGGATTTGTGTTTGGTTTAGTTACAGCCTCGCAGTTCATTCGGACAGGTGTTTATCAAAATATTTTGCTGATCGGAGCAGATATTTTATCTCGCTGGGTGAATTGGTCGGATCGGGGTACTTGCATTTTATTTGGAGACGGTGCAGGTGCGGTGGTATTGCAAGCCTCAGAGGTCGATCGATTTTTGGGATTTGAAATTCGCAGCGACGGCACGCAAAATTCGTCTCTCAATTTAGCCTACAAAGCCGAGTCAAAATCATTAATTGAAGGCGTGAATATCGGACAAGGTGGATTTGAGCCGATCGCCATGAACGGTCAAGAAATCTATCGCTTTGCCGTCAAAAAAGTGCCGGAAGTCATAGAAAAAGCAATGTTTCGGGCCAATATCAGCGCCGAAAAAATTGACTGGCTGCTGCTGCATCAAGCCAATCAGCGGATTCTCGATGCAGTTGCTCAAAGGCTCAAGATTCCCCCGGAAAAAGTAATCAGCAATTTAGCAAATTACGGCAATACCTCAGCAGCTTCAATTCCCCTTGCCTTAGACGAATCCGTGCGTCTGGGTAAAGTTAAATCGGGTGACACTATTGCTGCGGCTGGCTTCGGTGCAGGTTTGAGTTGGGGGGCGGCGATTTTTCAATGGGGAAGGTAATACGATTTTAGATTTTAGATTTTAGATTTTAGATTGGGGAATCACTGATGAACTAGGGATTGGAAGCGCAGGCTAGCAGTTTCATGATTTTAGAGAACTGGTACAATATTTGGCTATAAACTTGCCCTGTTGACATCGGGCGTGCGACCATTAAAAAAGAAAAATCTTTTAACACGCCATACACAGGTCATAGCATAGGGAAAAGCGCGCACAAAGCCGTGAATCCTTCGACAGGAATTCTGGACAAGAGTGTGCTGCAATTGAAAATCCTCTATTTTTCGATGGACTTTCCCCGCGTCGAAGGTTGAAAATTTTGCTACGGCGATCTGAATTAAAGTAGCAAAAAAAATATAAAACTCGCAAAAAGCGCAGTTATTATGCTAGAATTGTGAGTCGCGAGTAGATAGTTCGTGAACCGAAAGATAGCGGATACCAGCCAGCGAACTCAGAAGCGGAAAACAAAGAATTTTTGCAATCACTTTCTTAGCAACCACCAATTAGCAGATTACCGGAAAAATGACTAAAACAGCATGGGTATTTCCCGGACAAGGTTCCCAGGCGATCGGGATGGGTGCAGACTTATTAAACTTGCCAACAGCCAAAGTTAAATTTGAGCTGGCCAAAGAAATTTTAGGCTGGTCTGTCCCTGAAGTTTGCCAAAAAGAAGAAGCAAAACTATCTCGGACTCTTTACACTCAGCCTTGTTTGTTTGTAGTAGAAAGCATTTTGGCAGACTTAATGCGAGAAAAGAGCGATCGACCCGCAGTAGTGGCCGGTCACAGTTTAGGAGAATACGTTGCCCTGTACGCAGCAGGAGTCTTTGACTTTGAAACGGGATTGCGCTTGGTAAAACGCCGCGCCGAACTGATGGAGACTGCCTCGGGCGGGCAAATGGTGGCTTTGATCGGCTTCGACAGGCAGGAATTAGAACTGCAAATTCAATACAGCCGAGATGTGGTGCTCGCCAACGACAACAGCGAAGCACAAGTAGTGATTTCTGGTACGCCAGCAGCAGTAGAAGATTTGCTGGCAAAAATTAAAGTCAAACGCGCGGTTAAATTGAATGTTTCCGGTGCGTTTCACTCTCCCCTGATGGCCGGGGTGGCGGCAGAGTTTCAACTAGCCCTAAAGGCTGCAAGGTTTTCCGATGCTAAAATGCTCGTACTCTCGAACTCAGAACCGACAGCGACTACTAGCGCAGCTACTTTAAAACAGCGGTTGAATTATCAAATGACTAAAGGCGTGCGCTGGCGCGAAATCTCCCTGCAATTGCCGCAACAAGGAATCGATCGAGTAGTGGAAATTGGCCCCGGCAAAGTTCTCACAGGTTTGATCAAGCGGACTTGTCCCGATTTAGCCCTGGTGAATGTTAGCAGTTTTGCAGATTTGCCCGCTTAATCTATTGTTAACCTGTGCCTGTTGTGCAAATTGGAGATAGACGATCGAGAAAGCTGGAAAATCTCGATCGAGAATGTACGGGACTTACCCATCAAAACCAAAGAAACCGGGTTTTTTACCGAGATTAAAAGTTGAGATGCAGTATTTTTGTAAAAAAACCCGGTTTCTAGCTACTCGTGCGTCCAAGACTAATCAGGACAAGCGCAGATATCGATCGCCCTTGAGGTCGATCGGCAAATCCTGATTTAGACTAGGAATAAAAATCCAGCTAATCCGGTACTGATATGAAAAAAGCTATTTACTGGCTGATGGGCGAAAAAGCCGGCAGAACCATAGTAGGCGCGTGATAGGCTAAAATTCAGTGTAATTTAAAATCTCAGGTTTTCCGTGAGCAAAAGTCGCGAACCAGTCGAAAGTTTACTTCTCTACTATTTATTCAAGTGGTCAATTGTCAGCCCCATGCTGCACCTTTACTTTCGGGGGCGCATCTACGGTGCAGAAAATGTGCCAGCAGAAGGCCCATTTGTGGTAGTCAGCAATCACGCCAGCGATTTTGACCCGCCGATTTTATCTAGTTCCATGAGGCGGCCGGTGGCCTTTATGGCAAAGGAAGAGTTATTTAAAGTTCCTATTTTGAAGCAGGCAATTACGCTTTACGGCGCTTATCCAGTCAAGCGGGAAAGTGCCGATCGCAGTGCAATTCGATCGGCTATCCAGTCTTTGGAAAATGGATGGGCTACGGGTGTATTTTTGCAGGGAACTCGGACGCCAGACGGTAGAATTACTGACCCGAAATTGGGTGCGGCGCTGATAGCTGCTAAGGCAAAAGCACCGCTGTTACCTGTTAGTTTGTGGGGAACTGACGCGATCGCCTCGAAAGGTTCGATAGTGCCGCGTCCGGTGCCGCTGACAGTGCGAATCGGCAAACTAATTGAGGCGCCCGCTTCGTCGGATCGCGCGGCATTGGAAGCGCTGACTCAAAGATGTGCAACTGAGATTAATGGGATGCACGATTTGGGCCGCTGATGCAGCAGGTTCGATCGTTCGGACTTCAGTCCTTCTTTTCTGAGGAATGAGAATTAAATAACTTACAACCCACATTCCGCAGATGTGGGTCGGTTTTTTTATCAGTTGTGAAAACTTGGAATCCAAACGCTTTTGGGCTGAAATTATGCAGTATTAGCGTCACAG
>RDYN01000119.1 GCA_004293365.1 Oscillatoriales cyanobacterium
AAAAAGCCTCAAATGATTGCAGAGCAATTATTTGAGGTTTTGAGAATTCTGAATTCTTTTGAAATTAAATCCGATCGAATATCTGCGGAATGTGGGATTAAAACCTCATAGTTTGTGGGTGTGTATTGCTAGCCAGCGATTGGTGCGATGGCTTGCGCCCCACTTCGCGACGACTCACTTTACCTCATCGTACTGGTACCCAATCAGTAATCTGTCGGCTGGCTACACGCGCTTTTTCAGAAAATGGGAGACGAAGGGCGATCGCATTTCCTTCTCGTGCCTGATTGTATTTTTATCGGGTCAGGATGAATGATACTATAATTTTAATTACGAGTATTGTAGAACAGTTTGCTATAATTATTTTAGTCAACGCTAAGAAATGCTAGCCATGACCCAAGCTCCTTCAATCAAAACTGAATATCAAGTAACTGTAAATTATCCAGTCTGGCAAAGAGTTGAGAAAATTGCTGAACAATTCAATTTGTCTGTTTCTGAACTATTGGAACATCTAGCTAAAGGTGAACTGAAAGTTGTTGCTGTTTCAACTAATTCGGAAACACTGAGCGATCGCGAAATTGCCAATTATTTCATTTGGTTAGCCTCGCAATTCGATGTAGAAATAAATGCTTACAAGCTACAAAAACTCGTGTATTACGCTCAAGCTTGGCATTTAGCAATTTATGGCACGCCACTCTTTAATGCGGATTTTCAAGCGTGGGTTCACGGGCCAGTGATTCCTGATTTACTAGAGAAGTATCAAAGCCAATTTAGCTGGGAACCAATTGTAGAAAGAATCGAGCGCCCGAAACTTTCTGAAGAAATCGGGGAATTTCTGGAAGAAGTTGCAGATGCCTATTTGGAGTATGATGATGAAACTTTGGAACGAATGATTTGTGGTGAAATGCCTTGGCTAGAAGCGAGAGGAAATTTACCTAGAGACGAATCTTGTCATGGGATTATTTCTCAAGAATCTATGAAACAATATTATTCGACTCGTGTCAAAGAAGAAACCTCAGTCTAAAATCGTCCCTTCTCAAGGGAAACCGCCGGAAAGTCTGGGATTTTCGTTCAAGTACCTGCAAACTCAGAATGAAAAATTCTCAATTCGCGATCGCGATCCGAATTATTTTACTGCTTTTTTGGAAAGATTGCGCGATTTATCAACATTAACGGCACAAGAGATCAAGATGAATCGCAGTCAATCTCTTCGCTGTCATCCGATTAAGTGGCGAGAAACAACCGAACCTAATGGGTTTGGTATCCCGAATGAAAAAGAATTGGTAACAATTCCTTATCAGTTTTCTCTTTCAACTAACGAGCACGGTCGAGTGCATGGTTTTTTTATTGAGGATGTATTTTATATTGTTTGGTTAGATCCGAGTCATAATCTTTATCAGTAAGCAGTGCTTTTCTGAAAAATAGAGGCGAGGGGCGATCGCGCTTTTTGAAAAGTTGGGACGTAAGGGCGATCGCTCTTTTTTTAAAATCTGGATACTAAGGCTTACTTATCTTCTTCCAGTAAACTTTCAAGCATTGGAGTTAGGATTTTCACGACTGGATTATTTGTAAGTTCCATTAGCGCTGCTACTCCACCAGCTTTCAAAGCTTTAAGTACCTTTTTCTTCACATCAGGCTTTTTCTCAATTTCTTCCATAGCTTTTGTAGCAAATGCTGATTTCTCGACAGCCGTTTTTGTTGGGTATGTCTCAGACAACTGATCTAAAAGCTCCTGAATTTCTTTTGCGGCTTCGGCAAGAGTTTGCCTTTGTTCCGGTGAGTAATTGTTAATAGTCCCACCTATTTGCTCAGCCTCTACTTTCTCACTGTAGCCAACACCTATTGATGCCTGACTTTGGTCGAGATTTATTTTACGTTCTGACATAATATCTCCGTATTAAGAATTAACTATTGTTGTCTGTTATCTATTTTGCCACCTATTTGTCCAGATTGCAGTTGCTCAGCATAGCCAACACCTATTGTGGCATGAGTTTGGTTAATATTAATTACCTTGATATCTTCTGTGTCACTCTCCATAAATTCGCATAATTGTGAAATCACATCTCTGACGCCTGATTTATCGGCAGTGACAAATATTACATTGTCTCCTGAATTTACATATAATTCAAGTCCTATTCGTTTTGGTTGCAAAAGGTCGTCAATAATTCCAGCACATGCTAATAAAAGGGTTAGTATTCCAAATCCTTGTACCTGTGGGTCGCTCTGATACAATAAAATAGCGCCTAAGAAAAGTAATATCAAGATAACTAGAGGATGTACTTTATAAGGCGTTTTTACATTTGCAACTCCAAATCCAGTAACGTTACGAAATTGATAAACACAAGAACCAAATTTAACTACTTTTTTAGTAACTACTATAGCTTCTGGTCTATCTATTACAATAACTTTGTCATCTTGGCGCTGTAGGCTTTTTCCCGTGTTTATACTCATACTTGTTCTCCTTACTATAGTATTTAAGGGTGTTGTATCTTGCAATTTCAATCTACTGAATGAAGTTGATATTTTTCAACTTTCGCCTACGTATCGCACCACTATAGTTTGAGCAAAAGCAATTATTTTGCAACGTTTTGACTATTATCATTTTGTCCGATTTTATAAGTTTTGTCTAGTAAAATAAAGTAGGATTTAGTAGGTATTTATTTAATGCTTATTACAGTGAATCAGTAGCAAATAGTATAATTTAGTTGCTAAAGTATCAAACGGTAGGATAGAGTAGGATAGCAACCAGCCAAACTAAACCCCCACTCCACCTATGGAAGTTCAGGAAGTCTTAAAAATCGCTGACGACATCGTATTCGCTAAGACAGGAAAACATCTCAATCATTTACAAGAAGGCATATTGCGCGGTACTTGGCAACGCCAGAAATACCCAGAGATTGCCAAAACCTGCTACCGTAGTGAAGCTCATGTCAAGAAAGTGGCAGCAAAATTATGGAAACTTCTATCACAAACATTAGGCGAAGATATTAATCAATCAAACTTTAGATACACAGTGGAAAGATTGCAATTATCCATAGTTGAATCAAACTTTGGAAATTATTATGCACAAATTGATAATTTCAGTGTTTGTGAGAACAAGTCGCATCTCTCAGAAATCCCAAATACAGAAAAACCTAATCAGCCACTTTATAACCAAACTAAACCTAAAGAGCGACTAGACCTATCGGATGCACCAGAACCCAACATATTCTATAACCGCACATCCGAACTCACCACTATCAAACAGTGGATTTTGGAAAACCGCACCCGCCTCATCACCATATACGGCTTATCCGGCATTGGTAAAACCGCCCTAACTCTCCAACTAATCCCAGAAACCGATTTAATTCAATTCCTCTGTAGGGGCGGTGCCCCCGTGCCCGCCCCCGCCGAAGAAAGGGCACCCACGGGGGGATTGCCCCTACAATATTTACGATCGCACCGCTGTCTCATCATCCTCGATGATATCCAAACCATCTTCAGCAGCGGACAACTCGCAGGCAACTACCAACCAGGCTATGAAAATTACGGCACATTCTTCAAACAAATAGCCGAGTCATCCCACAACAGTTGCCTCATCCTCCTGAGTTGGGAAAAACCCAGAGAAATAGCCGCTTTAGAAGGCGAAAACCGCCCCTGTAAATCGCTGCAACTCAAAGGTTTAGGCCCGGAAGCACAAGAAATATTCAGAGAAAAAGGTTTAGCAGAACCGGAGAAATGGTCAGAACTAATCGACCTTTACCGAGGCAATCCCTTATGGTTAAATATAATTGCCACATTGATTCAAGACTTATTCGGCGGCAGCGTTTCCGAATTCCTCTCCTATGATACCCTATTCTTAGGTGACTTAGAATCACTATTGGAGCAGCAGTGCGATCGGCTAACCGAACCAGAAAAACAAGTGATATCCTCGTTAGCTAGTGAAGCTGCACCAGTTGAAATATCAAAAATTTCAGCCCATCTCGAATTATCCCCATCAGCATTATTACAAGCTGTGCAATCCTTGGGACGGCGTTTATTAATTGAAAAAGTGAAACAAGGTCAGAAAACACTTTTCACACTCCAGCCTGTATTGATTGAGTATCTGAAAAACCAGCATTAATAACTGACTGAGTTGGCGATTAACTAAATCTATCAATAAACATATCGGGAGTAATAATTTCTACTGTCCTAAAAGGATTTAATATCAACAAATCCATATCCCCCGTAACAATTATATTGGCATTACCACTAACAGCCAACTCTAAAAACTTATTATCTTTTTCATCTCGACACACTGCGATTTTTTCGGTAATAGAGACTAACTGAGAAGAACTGATAAATTTCAGCAAAAATACCTTTCTGTCCTCTAAAGAAAGATACTTGTTAAACTTTTGACGATTCAGAACTTGCTCTAATTCTTTTAAAGTCGCTTCAGAATATAAAATTATTCCTTGTTTTTCTGCCAATTCGATCGCCCGAAATGGTACTGAGGTTTTAAAAAGCAAAGCACTGATTAAAACATTAGTATCGATCGCAAATCTATTCATCATTATCGGCTAAAATATCCTGTAATATTTCTGGTGTCAAGCCGCGCTGTTGTGCTTTATCAGAAATTTCTGCCATTACCTCTGTTAAAGTTTTGTTGTGTAAATTTTCTCTTAAAAATAATTGAAGAATCGAGCTTAACTGTTTCTGAGTCTCAGGAGTAGCCCCTTCAAACGCCTTCTTAATATCTTCATCAACTTGAATTGTAATTGTTGTCATAACTAAAAAAATAAAAACTTAATAAGAAAACAATTTCATGCTTAAATTTATTGTATCACAGGGTGTGAAGTTCAATTTCTAGGAAGAGCCCATATCCCTCAGCTTGCGCCATGCTATCAGCCAAATCTGCCTCAATGCGCTTACGTGCGATTCACGCTCGGGATAGCTTCGCCGATCGCACATCCGAACTCACCAGCCTCCAACTGTACTATACTATAGAGCGTCGCAGTTGCGACCATCACTCACGAGCATCCCGATCGCACTTCGATGAGTAAATCTAAAATCTAAAATCGACTAATCTATTACTTACTATAATAATGAAAATCGCCACCTGGAACGTCAACTCAATCCGCACCCGCCTCGAACACGTTATCAACTGGTTGCAAACCAACCAAATAGACGTTCTTTGCTTGCAAGAAACCAAAGTTACAGACAAAGACTTTCCCCTGGAACCCTTCCTCGACATTGGCTACAACTGTTACATTTCCGGTCAAAAATCCTACAACGGCGTCGCTATTTTTAGCCGATCGCCCATGTCACAGATTAGCGCCGGATTTTCCCCCATTCTCGGCACTGCAACCGCCGGCAGCTTCGACGAACAAAAACGGCTCATAGCCGGGGTTATCGACGATATTTGCATCATTTCCGTATACGTTCCCAACGGTTCCGAGGTCGGTTCCGAGAAGTATCAATACAAACTGCATTGGCTTAAACTGCTCCAAGAATACCTCAAAATAGCACTAGACAAATCGCCCAACCTGTGCATTTGCGGCGACTTCAACATCGTCCCGGACGATCGGGATATATACAATCCCAAAGCTGCTGCAAACTCCGTTGGCCTATCAATACCCGAACGCCAAGCATTAACAGAAATCACCGAATTAGGATTGAGCGACCCCTTTCGCAAATTCACATCAGAAGGCGGCCATTATAGCTGGTGGGACTATCGCGCCGCCGCATTTCCCCGCAACAACGGCTGGAGAATCGACCACCATTATCTCAGCCAGACTCTGTACGATCGAGCCAAAAATTGTACCATAGATATTGAACCCAGAAAATTAGTCAAACCCAGCGACCACACCCCCGTAATTGTCGAAATTTGAAAAATGAATTATATTGTGCAGGCGCGATCGACAACAATAAGATTCGTTCGTAGTGTGGACTTTAGTCCGCTCTATCTTGCGGACTAAAGTCCACACTACAAACCGTTTTTGTTCGATCGATCGCGACAATCTCCAGCTTTTGCGATCGCTCTCACCTCGCGCAATGACAGACAAGATTGTCGAAATTTGAATTATGAGTTATAAAATTAATAAAAATCCCCATCTTGCACAACTCTCAATAAACTCCTCAGTCCTCTTGAGCGAGGACTTAAGCTATGAGGCAGGGGTTTAAACCCCTGCCGGACTATGAGACTACCTGCAAAATCTCAATAACAACCAACAACCAAAAATCATGTTCTTAGTAACCGGAGCAACAGGCGCCCTAGGCCGCCGAATAGTACGAGAAATCCGACATCAAGACAAACCTGTCCGCGCATTTGTTCGCCTCGCTTCTCGCTACTCAGAACTAGAAAACCGAGGCGCCCAAATCTTTATCGGCGACTTGAAACAAGACAAAGATATCAAAAAAGCTTGCCAAGGAGTGCAGTACATCATCAGCACCCACGGCACCGGCAACGACGTTCAAGCAGTACACTACCGCGCCAACATAGAACTAATCGACTGCGCCAAAGAAGCGGGAGTTGAGCACTTTGTCTTTATTTCGGTACTCGGAGTCGATCGCGGATACGAAGATTCAGCAGTATTCAAAGCCAAGCGAGAAGTCGAAAAATACCTGCAAAACAGCGGATTAAATTATACCATTTTGCGGCCCGCCGCTTTCGCTTCCAGTTTGCTGCCCCTAGCAGAAAGATTTCGAGAAACCGGACTTTACCTGCTGATTGGCGACGGCAAAAACCGCACCTCAGTTGTCAGTACCGACGACTTAGCTCATATTGCAGCAGACTCGCCAACAGTCGAAGGCGCGCGCAACCAAATTTTACCAGTCGGCGGCCCCGATGTTCTGACCAGAGACGACATTGCCCGCATTTTCGGACGCTTGTTCAACCGCGAACCCGTAGTAATTAACCCGCCGTTGATGGTGTTTGACGGATTGCGAAATGCCTTGGGTTTGTTGAATCCTCAAGCTCAAAAAGGCTTGGGAACTTTGCGGGTATTGCTCGGTAACGAGTTTTTCTGCACTCCCGAAGAAGTGCAAAAATTGGAATCAATCTACAGCATGAGAATGGAATCCCTAGAAAGCTTTTTGCGGCGCAATCTAAGCGTTTAATATTTTCTCACTTTCTCGTTACCAGGCAGAGCCTGGTAATGAATTTCTCGTTACCAGGCAGAGCCTGGTAATGAATATCTAGAGGCTCCGCCTCAAAATTGTCTCATTTTAATGAAGGCTCTTCCTCCAGATATGCCTTCCCAGGCACAGCCTGGGAACGAGCAAATTTGAGCGTTTAAGCAGATATAGGCAGAGCTTCCACACTACCAATATAGCTAGTAGTTGTTATGGGTGGAGAAGTCGGATTAGCAATCAAATAACCTTGGACAAAAGTTGCACCCCGTTCCCGTATCCAATCGAACTCCTCCAAACTTTCCACACCTTCAGCAACTGTTTTAATCTCTAATTGAGCGGCCACTTCTAAGATTTTTTCAGTAATTAGTGCTTTATAAGAATCTTGATGGACGTTCCGAATTAATTGCATATCCAACTTCAGAAAATCAGGACGCAGTTGGTGCATCAAATTTAAATTAGAAGAACCGCTGCCAAAATCATCCATTGCAATTAAAAATCCCGCTTCTCGGTAAAACCTGAGAATCTTAATCAAGTGATCCATATCAGGAGGGTGTTGAGATTCCGCTACTTCAAAAACAATATTGCTGTGAGGAATTCCCGATTCATCAATAGCCTGCACCGTCATTCGCAGACACGTAGCCGGATCGTAAACAGAAGTAGGAGAAAAATTAATAAAAAGCAGTTCTTTGATACCGTACACTTTGGCTTCGCGAATAGCACGAGTTCGGGCTAAAGCATCTAGTTGAAAAATTATACCTGCTGATTCTGCTTGGGCAAAAATCCGACCCGGAGGAATTAAGTTTCCTTGCTCGTCAATTCCTCGGAGTAGCGCTTCGTGGGCAAAAATTTTAGAAGTGTCTGAGGTATGAACAATCGGCTGAAAATGTGTAGTAATGCGTTCTTCTGACAATAAATCTAACAGCCAATTCGACTGGCTGAAGTTAATAAAAGAGTCTAAGGAAGTGCTGCGATAAAAATCGCTAAGTTTCGGCTGTTCAACTTCGCGCATCCACAAAACTTTTGTCTCTTTCAACTCTTGACTTGTCAGCGCGGATGATGCTAGAGTGCTAAACTTTTCTTTGGCTATTTCCTCAAGCACAATGTACAAACACTTGCTCTCTTCTAAAACCCGGAATTCAAGTTTTGCCTTGGTCAGTGCAGAAATAATCTTGTTCAAAGTGTGCGATACTGGAAACCACAGGTATAAACCTCCGGTGCCCTCTATTTTTTCGGGTACTGTTTCGCAGCGAGAGCAGGAGCCGAAGGCTTTGCCACTTCTTTGCACTAGAATATCCTCCGATTTTTGGGTTAATTTTAAAACTGCTCGCAATTAATCTTTATTTTAAGCTAATTCAGCTATTAATACATCTATCTCAAGATGTAAATGTTGAGAAACTTTTATTTAAGAAATATTTCAGTATTTTTACTTGCTTGTGGTGTCGTACCTGGGCAAAATTTCTCAGCATTGAACAAATACGTGTAATTAAACACAATCCCAAATCCCCACAGAGTGAGAAGACAAAGACTTGCTCTCTACTCTCTACTGCTGCTCTGAATTCTTGACGCCTTATTCTCTAATTGCTTTTGCAAAAACAGCGGCTACAGTTGATTTTTTGGCAAAGGGAAATTAACACGCCCGTGAAGCGCAGCTATCCCGACCGGATTCGCCCGATCGACAATTTGTACCGCACCACAAATAAAGACAGCCGGACGATCGCCCAAAACAACTAACAACAAACTCACTTGCTGGGGAATATCCAATTTAATTTAACAATCGGGATGACAGGATTTGAACCTGCGACCCCCTCGTCCCGAACGAGGTGCGCTACCAAGCTGCGCTACATCCCGAATTTAATCAATAGATTTTTAGGATATCACATTTAAGTCAAAACTTAGCAACCTCCTATATAATGTTTGGTAAAACATTACTCAGGCGGAGACAGGCGTGACAGTTAAGCCCCAGTGGTTGCGAGTAAAAGCCCCCCAGTGGGAGCGCGTCGGCAACGTCAAAGAAATTTTGCGGGATTTATCCCTGAATACGGTTTGCGAAGAGGCTTCGTGTCCGAACATCGGCGAATGCTTCAACGCAGGTACTGCGACATTTTTGATTATGGGCCCGGCTTGTACCCGCGCCTGTCCTTACTGCGATATCGATTTTGAGAAAAAGCCCCAAGCTTTAGATCCGACGGAGCCCGAAAGATTGGCGCAGGCGGTGCAGCGACTGAAACTCAATCACGTTGTAATTACTTCTGTTAACCGCGATGATTTGCCCGATGGGGGCGCGTCTCAGTTTGTCGAGTGCATTCAAGCTGTACGATCGACAATGCCCGATACAACTATAGAAGTTCTGATTCCCGACTTGTGCGGCAACTGGCAAGCTTTAGAAATTATTCTCGCAGCTAAGCCCGAGGTACTCAACCACAATACCGAAACCGTAAAGCGACTTTACCGCAAGGTGCGGCCGCAAGGAAAGTACGATCGCACCCTAGAACTCTTACAGCGCAGCCGCGACATCGCACCGTCCGTTTACACCAAATCCGGTATCATGGTAGGACTCGGAGAAACAGATGCCGAAATTCGGGAGGCGATGCAGGACTTGCGGGCTGTTGGCTGCGATATTTTGACAGTTGGACAGTACCTGCAACCGACTCAAAAGCACTTGAACGTTGAAAATTTTGTGCCGCCGGAACAGTTTGATGCTTGGAGAGAGTTTGGCGAATCTTTGGGATTCTTGCAAGTTGTCGCTTCTCCCTTAACTCGCAGTTCCTATCACGCCGAACAGGTGAGGGAATTGATGAAACTTTACCCGCGCTAGCAATTTTCCTTTGAGTTAACTTGCGTGGGAGAGAATCATTCTCAATCAGACTCGATCGGGTAACAACTTAAGCCGCAGGTGGCCTTGGTCCATCAGCAATTATACTTAGAGCATACTCAAATTTTGGGTGAAAAACTGAGATTTAGGCGATCCTCTTCGATGGCTTCGCTAACATCCGGAGGGCCATATTTATGCCCACTTACCCCCGCGAATTTTTCACTACTCTCAAAACCAGTTTTTTAAGTAATCTTACTGATTGACAAATTCAACGCCAGTTTGAACTTTTCAGCGATCGGGTAACAGCGAGGAAAAACCTACGCTTTCTGTTCCAGCGGGAGTGCAAAAGACCCGGTTTTTGATGCTGTTCCTATTCGATGAAGTTAAGTGGGAAGCCCCAGCGAACAGCAAAAAAGCTCTAGATCGATCGCGCTATCACACTCGCAAGCTACGCCAAATACATCGAGAAACCGGGTTTGTTCCTCTAATTTCTGGGTTTAAATGCAGAATTTTTGTCAGGAAACCCGGTTTTCCCCTTAACCGCCAACTCGATAAGGGAGACTCTAAAAACTATGAAGCTCATATGGTGCAAAGGATTAAGCTTCCTCTGAGCTGTGGGGTATTGAATCTAGAGCGCCGAATTATATAAAGTTTTATTAAAAAATTCCCTATTTTTCCGAAGTGATCGGGAACCAGGTTATTGGTGATGAAGATTAACTTAACTTCTGACCTTGGTCACTTGTTTGTAGCCAGTCTCTATCTATACTAGCTATATAAACAAAGAAGTACAACGCACTTTTCGGGGCTTCAAACTGTTACATCAGAAAGTTCTTAGCGTTTTCCCGAATCTTGGTAAAACAAGTGGGGCAGCCAAAGTTCGATCTCTCCAACAGCACAAAAGTCAGAAAAGTTAGTAAAGAAACAAACAGCGGTGATGCTTCGTCTTAAAAAAGCGGGCATCATAATTATAAATAACCGCTAAGCGTAGCATCTTTTCACCCGGAGCAATTGAGAAAATCACTATGCCAGCCACCTCTTTTTACGCTGAAGCTGAATTCGACGAACAACTGCGAGTCAATCCCTTGCAAGATGTAGATGTGTTGGATGAAGATGCTGAAGAAGCTGGAGACGAACCCATCGACCAAGACTCAGCAGAGACTGAAGATGCAGACACAGCATCCAAATTGCAAAAAAATGCTAGCCGCCGCACTACAGATTTAGTGCGCCTGTACTTACAGGAAATCGGTCGGGTGCGTCTCTTGGGTAGAGACGAAGAAGTCTCAGAAGCTCAAAAAGTTCAGCGCTATATCAAATTGCTGGAATTGCGGAATACCGTCGCTTCCCAGGAAGAAGGGCTGATTCAAAGCTTCGTGCATTTAATTGAAGTGCGCGATCGCCTGTCTGCACAATTGGGACACAAGCCTTCCCTGGAACGCTGGGCATTAACCGCCGGCGTTAGTGACGTGCCAGAACTCAAGCGAATTATGTCCGAAGGGAAGCGCCAGTGGGCAGAATTGGCCGAGATGACGGTGGAGGCGATCGAAAGAATTCAAGCTGAAGGCGTCGAAGCTAAAGACCACATGATTAAGGCGAACTTGCGCCTCGTGGTTTCGGTGGCCAAAAAATATCAAAATCGCGGTTTAGAATTGCTCGATTTAATACAAGAAGGTACTCTCGGACTGGAACGAGCTGTCGAAAAGTTCGACCCGACACGGGGCTATCGGTTTAGCACCTACGCCTACTGGTGGATTCGCCAGGGAATCACGCGGGCGATCGCAACTCAAAGCCGCACTATCCGCCTTCCCGTCCACATCACCGAAAAACTTAACAAAATCAAGAAAGCCCAGCGCAAAATTTCTCAAGAAAAAGGTCGCACAGCTACGATCGAAGATATCGGCGTCGAATTGGACATGACTGCCACTCAAGTTCGAGAAGTATTGCTGCGAGTTCCCCGCTCTGTTTCTCTGGAAACTAAAGTGGGCAATGAAAAAGATACAGAGTTGGGCGACTTGCTCGAAACCGACAGCATCTCGCCAGAAGAAATGCTGATGCGAGAAGCTCTGCACCGCGACTTGCAACAACTCCTGGCAGATTTGACCAGTCGCGAACGAGATGTCATTCTGATGCGCTTTGGTTTGGGCGACGGACACCCCTACTCCTTGGCAGAAATCGGTCGCGCTCTCGATTTGTCCCGCGAGCGAGTCCGCCAAATTGAAGCCAAAGCTTTGCAAAAACTCCGCCAACCCAAGCGTCGCAACCGCGTGCGCGACTATCTGGAGTCTCTGACTTAAATTAGCTGGTGTGCATTTACTGACAAATAGGGTTTAAAGCCTCGTCCTTATAGGACGGCTTTCATCATTGGCTATGTATTGTTGATGTGCCAGATCTAAAAATCCGGTTTCTACCCTATAATCCCAAAACAATCCTAGAGGTTGAGGCATCAACCTAGGATGCTCGGCAATATCAGACAAGCTATGCTTGCTTTGTCTGTTTAAATCCAGAATACCCATTCCTCAAGGTTCGGGAGTATGTCAATGTATGGGTAATGTCCGTTTCTGGATCTAGGTAGAAGGCAGAAGACAGAAAGTAGAAAGCAGAAGTAATAATTTTTACTTCAACATTATTTCTCTGTCCTCTGTCTGAGGCTTTATGGTATGTGTGCCGTCAAAAATTATCAAAAATTCAATTTTTATCCCAAGCTTTTTTCAATAAGCTCCAATATTTGCAAAATATCTCGATCGTTGTGTATGATTGTCAATAGGCAGACTTTCTTGAGAGGGTCACTATGGCACTTTACACCGCGTCCTCATTCAAATCCGAACTCAATGACAAAGGCTGGCGGATGACTCCCCAACGGGAAACCATCTTGCACGTGTTTCAGAACCTCCCCAAGGGCAATCACCTGAGTGCGGAGGATTTGTACACTTTGTTAAAAAATCGGGGCGAAAACATTAGCTTGTCCACCATTTACCGAACTTTAAAGTTAATGGCAAGGATGAGCCTGCTCCGCGAACTCGAACTAGCCGAAGGTCACAAACACTATGAAATAAACCAGCCTTACCCGCACCACCACCACCATCTAGTCTGCGTTCAGTGCAACAGAACGATCGAATTTAACAACGATTCGATTTTGAAAATTGGCATGAAACAAGCTGAAAAGTCTGGACTCCACCTGCTAGACTGCCAGTTAACGATTCATACGGTGTGCCATGAAGCTTTGCGAATGGGATGGCCGTCTTTGGTTTCCAGTAATTGGTCTTGTCCGAGGTCGATCGCCCAAAATGGCAGCACCCCCCCAGATGCAATCGAGTGAATATACACTACTTTCGCATTTCAAGTACGGCTTGTTACAATTTTTAGCAAAAATTTTCGGCGCAAGTGCGATCGCACTAACGCCGAAACTTGGTTTATTAGACATCTCCAATAATTATTGTGGAACAGGCATCCTGCCTGTTCCAGACTTGCTTTCCTGGAGAGGTCTATTAGCGAAAATACCTCATTTCAGGAATCAGTCGGAGACCAAAAACCGATTTTTTTGATGTATCCTCCGCAAGTTGGGTGCTAAAAAGTTTGGCTCAACAAATCGTCCCTGCTCACCCCGTGACTACGCACAGCTCGATCGAGAGTGTCTTTAGTCGGAGGATCAAAAACTCCGCTAATTGAGCCTGTGTAAAAGCCGAACTCTTGCAACCGCGTTTGTAATTGCTGAATGCTCGATCGAGAATTGACACTGCTAATCGGCACAGCAGGAACAGTAACTCGCCCAGCTAACCCGTTTTGGATTGCGGCCAAAGTTGCCGGAGTGGCAATACCTGTAGCCGGGGACAAATTGCGCTCGCGTTGAAAGGACAGCACCGCCCACTCAGTCTCGGCTCCAAATACTCCATTCACTCTTGCGGGGTTTTTGCCCAGAGTTCTGAGCGCAGACTGAAGCTGTCGGACACCAGGCCCAGTATCCCCCCGCTGCAGATTAGTTGCGACGGGCTGCTGCGGCTTTGCGGCCTGCCTGTTGCCTTGTCTCAAAGCCGATCGAGTGCTGCGATCTACTGTACCAGTCCCGGACAGCCCGCTATCTCTCTGAAACCGGATCAAAGCTTGTTGAGTTGGTCGATCGAACCAACCGTGAATCTGGCTTCTGTAATAACCCAAGTGTTGCAGCCGCCGCTGCAACAATTCTACTTCTCGGCCTGTGTCGCCCAACTCCAGAAAATCTCCAGCATTATTACTCTGCTCCTCATTCTCTCCTGGATATAAAGTAATTTCAGCTTCCCTCATCTGGGCATCTATCGCCTTCAAAGTAGCAGTGTCAGCGCAGCCGTCAGAAACCAGATTGAAATCTTGCTGAAAACGAGTCACTGCATAGAGAGTGCGTTCGCGAAACTTCCCATCAATGCCGCCCTCAAAATAGCCTAAAGCTTTTAACTGCCGCTGGATCAAGTCTACCGTCGCCCCTCTGTCGCCGAACCGCAGCCCCTTGCAACCGCCATTTTCCGAAATATCAGGAGGAGTAACGGGGGGAGTTGGCCTGGTGGAAGCAAACAGCAAGGCTAAAGTTTGCCTGTCAGCCACTCCAGTCACCCGCAGTCGATTAATGCGCTGGAAGTATCTCACCGCATTGAGAGTAATTTCGCGAAAACTCCCTGTGGGATGCGTCTTGAAGTAGCCTAGCTGTTTCAACCTGCGCTGGAGAGCGGTAACATCTGCACCCGAGTCTCCATAACGCAGCTCGCTATAGCTATAGTTTGTATAAGTAGTTTGAAAAGGTCGATCGTCCCCGTCTAAACTGTTGAGTGCTATCACCGTAGATCGATCGGGTCTACCAGTCAGCGACAGTTGATAGTCTCGTTGAAAGTTAGTCAGAGCTTGTTTTGTTACCGGGCCGAGCTGACCGGTAGAAGCTCTGGAAAAATAGCCAAGATCCCGCAATCTGTCTTGAACAGAGCGCAAATTGGGATTTCCCGGATCTATTTGAGCAAAAGCCGAACCGGCTGCACTCAAAACCGACACCATCAAAGCCAGAGACAGCAAACGGACATAAGTCTGAGTCGATAGGTTTTGCCACTTGGGTGTATCAAAAATGTCCGACTCTTGTGGGGGTGCTTCGCAAACAAGAGCAAGTTCGAGGTAGGCGAGGGATTCCATAAATTTTTAGTGTGAAATTGTGGCTGTGATGTACGAGCAAACTTAAGCTGAGCTTTGGGTTGCTCAGGATCTATCAAGACTAAGTTTTACCTGTTTGCGCGAAGCACCCGTGTTTGAAAAAAAAATGCCTTCAAAAATAATTACAGGTAAAAACCACGATAGCATCGCTGTTTCTAGAGACGCGACTGTCAGGAAAATAGTTTGCAGCCACATCTTAGCCTTGATGAGGGAAAAATGACCAGTTTTTGGGTATTTTTGGCTAAAAATTAAATTTTGTATTAGATAAAAATATTAGTTGTGGACGATCGACTAAAAATCCCCACCTTGTTAGTTGCAAACAAGATGGGGATGTTATTGGTTAACTATTTTCTAAAAATCGGACATTAACTTAGATTAAGCCGAACCGATCGCAAATCACAGCTACTCCCGCTGCAAAAACAGTAATTGCTAACGCTACCAGAGGGTTTTGCCCTCTGCTGACTGCAAAAGAAGTGACCACTCCAGCTCCTAAAGCCGCAGTTACAGCAGCAGTCGCCAAATCTCGATCGGGACGTTTGTCGTACATATTTTTTATGGTTGATAGCTGTAAAGCTGAACACTTAGATATGCGATCAAAGCTACCACTCTTGCCTCTGCTGCGGTGACAAAAGCCTACGCTTTGCAACTAACCTTAAAATTTTGCTAAAGTTCTTAACATACTCTCATTAATAACATAAGTTAAAATTATGTATTATCGAGTTTTTCTGTTGAGTTTTGGCTATTGAAACCTTTGCTCTGGTCAGCTTTATGGCAAATTGAGGAGTTTTTCGGGGCGATCGCACGCACAGTGTCAGCGTCTCAGATTGCCTTCCCAAATATCCACGACTTGCACAAAAACCAAAGAAACCGGGTTTCTTGACCAAAAACCTAGGCTTTCACCATCAACCCGCGACAAGAAACCCGGTTTCTGAGACTTGGCAATATCGCAAATAAATTTAACTTGACTTATTTCTATAAATATGTATCTAACAATTTGAGGCAAAAGACAGGAAAAAACGAGGCGTTGGTGAACAACCTGCTGCGATCGCTCCTATTCGCCTTCAACTTTTTCAGTATTGCCGCCCTTTACCCAACCTTCGCGATTGCCATCCTCAACTCGAATTCGCTGCCACTCTTTGTCGGGCGAATCTTCCAAAACAACAACTTTTTCCTTGTAACCTACACCGCCAATGCGGTTCGAGTCTCGGTTGCCACTATCCCGGAGAATTAACCCGATCGGCTGAGTCACCAGAGCTCGGTAAGCTCCCGGTTCCAGGGGTTTCTCAGACGCGGCATCGCTAGGCGCAGCATCGCTAGACGTAGAAACTGGGCTGGCCTTGGCTGTTGACTTCGCCCCAGCGCCGGCAATCTGTGCTGTTTTGTCGTTGGGAAAAACAGGTCTTTCGGGCACAGTAGTTAGCTTAGCGGCAAAGTAAAGTGCAGCCGCCACGCTAGCGCCTGCCATCAGCACGATCGCTAGCAGAAAACCCACTAAAAACTTGAAAACGCTATATATACTGTTCATAGGGCGGAAGAGTTGACAGTTGACAGTTGACAGTTGACAGTTGACAGTTGACAGCTTGCGAAAGAGAAAGGTTGACAGTTGACAGTTGACAGTTGACAGTTGACAGCTTGCGAAAGAGTTGACAGTTGACAGTTAACCGAAGGAACAAGGAAGAGTTTACAGTCGATCGAAAGAATAAAGAATCGGGAAAATCGGGAATCGGGAATCGGGAATGGAGAAATTTGGGCTGGGTGGGATAGACTCTGGGAAGACAACTTTAGATTCGGGTAAATACCGAATACTGAACTATCTGCACAATGTTTGCGATCGACTATCCCTGAATCCGACGGCTCAAACTGCCGTATCTAGAAGCAAGGCGAGCTTTACCCGCAGCAGCCCAATCTTGGAGAAACTGGATTTGTTCGCTCGCCGTTCGGGCTAAGGGCACCATCTGACTAGCTGATTCTAAAATATCATCTGTGGTAAAGTCTCGATTTTGGCTAAACCCAATGTGCATGGCTTCAATCAAAGTTTGCTCGATTTCGGCTCCTGAAAAATCGGGAGTTTCATAAGCCAAGCGCTCTAGATCGTAGTTTTTGATGCTGTGCGATCGCAACCGCAACAAATGTACCTCAAAAATAGCCCGCCGTTCCTCCTGACTTGGCAAACCTACAAAAAATATTTCGTCAAACCTGCCTTTTCTGAGCATTTCCGGCGGTAAAGACTGGATGTTGTTCGCCGTGGCGACTACAAACACCGGCGAAGTTTTTTCGCCCAACCAAGTAATAAAAGTTCCGAACACGCGGCTGGTTGTCCCGGAATCGCCTTTACCGTCTAATCCCGAAAAAGCTTTGTCAATCTCGTCAATCCACAGCACGCAAGGCGCCAAAGCTTCCGCTAGCTGAATCATTTGTCTGGTGCGCGATTCCGATTCCCCGACTAATCCGGCAAACAAGCGCCCGACATCCAACCGCAGCAAGGGTAAATGCCAGTGGTGGGCGATCGCCTTTGCAGTTAAGGATTTGCCGGTGCCTTGAATTCCGACTAATAACAAGCCTCTGGGATGCGGCAAACCGTATTGGCGGGCGCGATCGGAAAAAGCACCGCCGCGCCGCAGCAGCCATTCTTTGAGATTGTCCAAACCGCCGATATCGGAGATGTTTTCGCGGGCTGGGTAAAAATCGAGAATTTGAGTTTGGCGGATGGTTTGGCGTTTTTCTTCTAAAATCAGTTCCGCGTCGTCGGGATGCAGTTCGCCTCTGGTGGCGATCGCCTTTGCCAAAACTCGGCGGATTCGTTCGATCGACAGACCTTGACAGGAGCGCACCATTTCGTCCAGGAAACGCCCTTCTATGGCTTGTCCGGTAGCCCCTAACAGCCTTTCTACCTCAATTTTGATTTCCGCCGCCGCTGGCAGGGCAAACTCCAAAACAGTGATGACTTCGCTGAGGTCTTCGGGAATCGAAGTGATCGGAGATACGATGACTATATTTTTGGAGACAGATTTGAGGAGTCTCGCCAAATTTCGCAGTTTCCGGGAAATCGAGACATCTTCTAAAAAGCGCTGAAAGTCTCGCAAAATAAAGATTGCTGGTGCGGATGCCGGCAATTTTTCCACAAACTCTAAAGCTTGTAGCGGGTTGCGCTTGCCAAAACCGGTATCGTTGGGATTGCCTTGGTAGCCGTCAACAAAATCCCAGATGTAGACGGCGCGAGAACCCTGTTTTTTGGCTGATTGGGCGATCGCGACTTCGACGCGCTCTTCTTCCCGTGTGGGAATGTAGATTAGGGGGTAGCGCGATCGTAGCAGCAGTTCAAACTCGTCGCTAAAAATAGTCATTAGTTATTAGTCATTAGTTATTAGTTATTAGTTATTAGTCATTAGTTAACAGTCATTGGTCATTAGTTATCATTTATTCTTCATTAGCTGGTGTTATTTTGATGTCTTCGTTATTCTACAGTTATTAGTTCTTAGCTACTGACTGCTGACTAATGACTGCTGACTGCTGACTGCTGACTGCTGACTGCTGACTAATGACTAAGGCAATTGCCGTTTAAATGCCGCCAGAGACGCCCAGCGACTGTCACAGACTGTTTCTGAACTTTCGGTCTCTTCTGCATCATCCTTATTTAAATCTATTCCTGGGCATTCAACATCGCATAGCTGTTTGTGCGGCAGTTCCAAACACATTTGTTGGTACACCCAATCAGTCGGAGAAAAAGAACCTGTAGGAGATAAATTTTCCACCAAATCTTCTAAATCAACTTCAAATTCTCCTGAACTTGCATCAGGCTCGCTCACTTTTTCTTCGAGCCAAATTATTTCCGATGATTGGATTTTTAAACGGTGATTGTATTGTTTTAGGCATCTGTGACAGCTAAGAGTCACAATTGTTTCAGCTTTCGCCTTCACCTCAAGAAAATTACCTTGGTGAGTAACTTGCAGCCGCCCCCGCACGGGAGTCAGAGTTTCTAAATCGGGGATAATTTCTTCAAAATCAATGACCTCTTTTCTCTCAGTTTTTGTGAGTAGATGAGGGATATAAATTGTCTCCATAATCATCATCTTTCGCCGTTTTATTATCCTCGTCTCAAGTCACAAGCCAGTCGATTTTAGATTTTAGATTTTCTTCACAGATGAATGTGGGAGCTTAAACACGATTCTAAAATTTTTGGATATCTACTTCTGGCATCGGGGCTTGTACCTGTTTTTGGGCGGGTCAAAAGTCAAAAGTCAAAAGGAATAGCTCATTTTTGGCTTTTTCCTTTTTCCTTTTTTCTTTTTTCCTTGTTAATGTCAGCGCAAGCGCACTACCAAACGCCGATCGGGTTCTTGTCCTTGACTGTAAGTTTCTATATCCTCACATTCGCTCAAAAAACTGTGTACTTGACGGCGTTCTGCCGAAGACAGCGATTTGAGCTCAACTTCTCCTCCAGTCGATCGCGCTTGCTCTGCTGCGTACTCTGCCATCGATCGCAGTTCTGCTTGTCGGCGGATGCGATAGCCGTTCAGTTCGACTGTATAAGCAATCGGCTCATCCGATTCGTGAGCAATGTTCGCAACTGTGTTGCAGAGGTACTGAATCGCATCTAGGACATTACCATCTGGCCCGACTAAGATAGCAACTTGTTCTGGTGTCAGATTGCTTTCATCTATTGTCATCCAATAGCAATCTTCTTGCTGTTGACCTACCACTGTTGAGGGAATTGCGGACAGTTTTAGCAGTTCTTCTAACCATTGCTGTCCGCGCTGCATTTCTGAGTCTTTCATTTTAACAATCAAGCCTTTTTCTTAGAACGGCCCGGCTCGAAGGGAAGTGCATCTAATCCCTGTTCTTTTTTGGTTTTCGCTTCTGCTTCGTCCACAATTTTTTGCAGGTTTTCCGGCAGAGGTTCTCTTGACAAAATAAACGCTTGCACTGTTTGGAAGATGTTCGCAATCAGCATATACATCAACACGCCAGCGGGCAGCGGGAAGAACAAAAACATCCCCGAAAATATAACTGGCGTCAGTTTGTTGACTGTAGCCTGTTGGGGGTTGTCGTTTGGCCCTTGTGCTTGTCCCGAAAGAGTTTGGTTGATGTACAAACTGATGCCGAAGCCCAGGATCATTACCAAAATATCCCAGTGGATTGTACCGTCGGAGTCGATCGCGCCCACGCGGCCTAGAGCTTCGATAAACAGGAATCCTTTGTTGGTAGCCAATCCGGGGATTGTGCCTTGAACCGTGGCTTCACCGGGCGCTAAAGCCACGATGTTTCCCTGTTCGTCTACCTTGACAAATTCTTCGCCTTTGATGACTTTCCATTGGGGAACAAAGTCTATTTCGCTCTTATTTTCTGCCGCTAGAGCTTGGAGAGGTTTGCCATCTGGGGTCTTAAATTCAACCTTGGTTGTATCGCCGACTCCGAGTTTGTCACCGGCTGGAATCACGCCCACAACTGGAGCGTGAAATGTACCCGTCACGTAAATATTTTGTGGTGGCGTAGCAAAAGCTTGCGGTTGAACAGTTTCGATTTGTTCTTTGGGCAAAACTTGGACGTTAACGCTGTAATTTACGTCAGAAAACGGCGAACCCCTGAGCGTTGCAAACAGTGCAAACAGCACCGGCATTTGCAGCACCAACGGGAAACATCCTGCGAGAGGATTGCCAAATTCTTTGTATACTTTGCTCATTTCCTCCTGCTGTTTGGCAGGATTTTCTTTATACAGTTTTTGAATTTGATCTACTCGCTCTTTCATCAACGGCTGCGCTACTTTCATGCGCCGCATATTGCGAAGAGATCCTGCATTTAGAGGATAGAGAGCAAAGCGAATCACGAGCGTCAGAGATACGATCGCTAAACCGTAGCTTGGCACGATCCCGTAGAAAAAATCTAGGATCGGCAGCATTAGGTTGTTGGAGAGAAACGAGATACCAAAATCCATTCGCTTTGAGTTAATTTAGGTGCTCTTAATTTGCTGTTGAGAACTATTTTTACCCGCTAAATGCGGGCTGCCTCAACTTTTAGGCTTTTGTCTCTATCTTAGGACATTGCCTGTCGATCGACCGCCCGCTAACAGATTTTTGTAATGACTAAAGCCAATACTCGCGCTGACTTCGCCCAAAAAACCGACACAAGCCCCCGAATCCTGTCGTGGAGATTCAAAAATTCTAGATCAAAGTTCCATCTCCCAGATTCAAAGCTGCGAGTAAATCTAAAATCTAAAATCTAAAATCGACTGCTTTCTCCCTTAAATCAGGGTGAAAGCCGTTCGGTTATTTAGCTTTTGCTGCTGCGTTGGCTTTTTGAGCTGCTGCGGGCAGTTTTTCGTTAATGTAGTCATACACTGCTCGAAATTTCGGAATCGATCGCAGTTCCAAGCGGCTGCCATTTTTCATTGTCAGCACCATGTCTCCGTAAGTCCCGAAACCTCGAGGTACTGTGACGATTTTGACTATATCTGAGTAGATAACGTCGATGCGATCGCCCCCCATCCAACCGCTAGTTACGGACACTCGGCGGTTCGTAATCCGGTAGCGCAGCCACAGAGCCCGGACAATTGCTCCTACTGCGAGGGGGATTCCCACGACAGTCAGCCCCAGCAGTAAGTTGATAATCAAGTCTCCAACTGCAGGGCCGCCTTCATAATATACTTCCTCTCGAATTCCCATCTAGTACCTCGGCTTCTACCAACAACTGCTCTAATTCTTGCAGAATTTCTGCATAATTGCACTCTTGTGCGATCGGACGCACCACAATTACTAAATCCCAGCCGAATTTTAATCGGGGCAATAGCTGTCGCAAAGCGGCCCGAATCTGGCGCTTGATCCGGTTGCGGACTACGGCGCGCTTGCTGACTTTCAAGCTGATAGAAATGCCTGTGCGGCTGGGCTGCAAGGATTTCTCGGCTGTGGGTTTTCCAATCTCGACGCTTTTGGGTTTGCGAAGAGCTCTTAAGCTGAAATGAGCGGAGTTGCGGCGCATTCCCTTGCGGTAGACGGCGCTGAAGTCCTTTCGGTGCTTGAGTCGGTTTGTAGGAGGCAACATGGCTGCGTGCGATCGGGCTCATTCTCGGGCAGTGCTAGACTGCGAGGCGGTGGCGACCTTTGCTGCGGCGTGCTTTGATTACCAATCGACCGGTTGCGGTACGCATTCTGGCGCGAAAACCGGATGTTCTTTTTCTTTTGCGGCTGGTTCCGTGCAGGGTTTGCTGTGTCATTTTGATTTCTCCGGGCTTGTTACTTTACTTTTGATTAATATTCACAATCTTCTAGTGTACCATAGAGTTGTTTTCTTGGCAATAATATTTTTATAAGTTGATATGTATTGAGAGTTGAGTTAAGTCGGGATTCTAGCCTTGAATGATTGGTCAAGGCTAGAATCCCGACTTATTTAAAAAATGTGGTTTATGAACGGCTGACATCTCTTGAAAGCATTGCCAAAAGAATTTGATGTTTGAAAGACAATGGGTTAAAATGCCAAATATAGCCAACCGGAAAAAACAGATGGATGCCACAGTATTAACCCCTACTCCGAATCCTAATGAAAAAGTGACTATTGTCCGCACAGAAAGGGGGCTTACGATCGCGGGAACACGCATAACTCTTTATGATGTAATAGATCATCTCAAAGCCCACTATCCCCCTAAATTCATTCGCGATGTATTTAACCTTACGGATGAGCAGTTGGGCGCTGCCATTTCCTACATTGAGGCGCACCAGACAGATGTAGAAGCTGAGTATCAAGAAGTTTTGAAATCAGCAGAAGAAACTCGCCAGTATTGGGAAGAACACAACCGCGAACGCTTTGCTCGCATAGCTGCAACTCCCCCTCGCTCTGAATATGAAGCTGCGCGAGTCAAACTTCAGGAACGCAGAGCGCAGCGGGAAGCAACAAAGCAATGATGATTCTGGCTGACTACAATTTGAATCGGCAAGCTCTCTTGCTTTCTGGAAGTCTGGTGGTAGGAGGGTGGTTAGATATTGCTCCCATTCGGTTAGTGACATTTCAAGATATTGGCTTAGCGTCTAATAGTGACGATCGAGTTGTTTGGCGATTGGCTCAATCTAATCAAATGCTTTTATTGACAGCAAACCGCAATGCAAAGGGTGAAGACTCTCTGGAACAGGTGATGCGCGAAGAAAATGAGCCAACTTCATTTCCAATTATCACGATTGGCGACCCGGATCGCGTTAACGAATATGATTATCGAGAGCGTTGTGTTGAAAAGCTTGTAGAAATCGCGATCGATATCCAATACTACATGGGAGCAGGTCGGTTATTTATTCCCTAAACAGATGTAGCGATTCTAGCTCTCATATTCGCGGACGTTGTTGGGAAGAGAGCCCGGCGTTGCTTAATCGGGGGATGAAAAAGAACCAGGCAAAAATCCAAAAGCTTTGTGAACAATGGTTTTTAGGATTTGCATATTTAGCCCTTCATACTCGACGCTATAGCGGTTCTCAATTAATTGTCGAAGAGTGTCCCTTACCCGAAATACAGAGGATTTCAGGTAAGCGAACTATGTTGATTTAGGCGATCGCAAAAATACCAGTTTCCTAACTTAGATATTGCAGCTCATATCGTCAGATAATTGACTGAAACGAGCATTTTCTCGATAGTCTACGGGGCAGTCAATCACGCAGGGGACATCTTGAGCCAGGGCTTCCTTCAGGATAGGAATAAAATCGGTGGCAGATTCCACGCGATAGCCTTTTAAACCCATACTTTCGGCATATTTTACAAAGTCGGGATTGCCAAATTTGACGAAATCTGAATGACCAAAGTGATCTTCCTGCTTCCATTCAATTAACCCGTAGCCGCCGTCATTAAAGATGAGAGTGACAAAATTAGTACCTGCGCGCAACGCAGTTTCTAACTCTTGAGAATTCATCATAAAACCGCCGTCGCCGGTGGCTGCTACTACTTTGCGATCGGGATAAACGAGTTTTGCCGCCACCGCGCCCGGAATCGCAATCCCCATCGCAGCAAATCCGTTGGAGATTAAACAGGTATTCGGGCGATCGCAGTGATAGTGCCGCGCGATCCACATTTTGTGAGCCCCCACATCAGATATGAGAATATCTTCCGGGCCCAGCACTTGCCGCAAATCGTAAACCAGTTTTTGCGGCTTGATCGGGAAACCATCATCCTTGGCATATTGTTCGTACCCAGCGCGAATATCCGCCCGCAATTGCTTAGCAAAAGGATCTGTCTTCTCCATGCGATCGGCACGCTGCAAAATTTCATTCAGCGAATCCGAAATATCCCCAACAACTTCTACCATCGGAATATAACTGCTGTCAATTTCTGCTGGCAGAGCTCCTACGTGAATAATCGGAATTTTACCGTCAGGATTCCACTTTTTCGGGGAATATTCAATCAAATCGTAGCCAACAGCAATCACTAAATCAGTTTCTTCAAAAGCACAGCTAATGTAATCCCGTTTTTGCAATCCCGTCGTCCAAAGTGCTAAAGGATGAGTATAAGGAATTGCACCTTTGCCCATAAAAGTATTAGCTACTGGAATATTTAATCGAGTAGCAAATTCTGTCAAAGCCTCGCTGGCGTTAGCGCGAATCGTGCCGTTTCCTACTAACAGCAGAGGACTTTTTGCTTTAGAAATTGCCACAGCGGCTTTATTCAGGCTTTGGTAAGCACCAAAAGTTTTTTCGCGGTTGTCTTTCGTCAGCGGAGCTCCTTCTACAGGCATGGCTGCGATGTTTTCTGGCAAGTCAATGTGAACTGCTCCGGGCTTTTCACTTTGAGCTACTTTAAAGGCTTTCCGAATGATTTCTGAGGTCGTGCTGGGGCGGACAATTTGAGCGTTCCATTTAGTAACTGGTGCAAACATGGCGACCAAATCTAAATATTGGTGCGATTCTATGTGCATTCTATCTGTGCCGACTTGTCCGGTAATTGCTATTAAGGGAGCACCGTCTAAGTTAGCATCAGCAACTCCTGTCATTAAGTTAGTTGCGCCGGGGCCCAAGGTGGACAAGCAAACGCCTGCTTTGCCGGTGAGGCGGCCGTAAACGTCTGCCATGAAAGCGGCGCCTTGTTCGTGGCGAGTAGTAATAAATTTAATTGAAGAGTGTCTTAGGGCTTCGAGAACTTCTAAATTTTCTTCTCCTGGAAGTCCGAAGACGTATTCTACGCCTTCGTTTTCTAAACATTTTACGAGTAGTTCAGCAGTGTTCATTTCCGTTTTTTTCCTTTGTAAGTGGGTGTTTTTTGTCTTCGTCAACTTCTTGCAAAAATACTAATTTTGATTTTTTAACTACAGATGATTCACGGGCAGGATGCCCGTGCCACAATCAATTAAGATTATTGCGAGGAGTTGATAAAGTTTTACTTATTTTACCCACACTGTTTTAATGTTGACAAATTCGTGAATTCCTTCGATGCTCAATTCGCGTCCGTAACCGGAGCGTTTGATGCCGCCAAAGGGCAATCTGGGATCTGATTTTACTATGCCGTTGATGAATACGGCGCCTGCTTCTAGTTCGGAAATAAACCGATCGCTCTCTTCTCTTACTGTAGTCCAAGCCGCGGCACCCAATCCAAAGGATGTGCTGTTGGCCAGGGCGATCGCCTCATCGATGCCCGCAACCCGGAATACCAAGGCTACCGGGCCGAAAAACTCTTGTTGGCGCGCCTCCGCATCCGGGGGAATATCTGCCAGAATAGTTGGCAAGTAGAAATTGCCGGCTTTCTCTGACAGTGGGCGGCCGCCTGTCAGGAGTTTTGCTCCCGATTTGATGCAATCTTGCACTTGATTGTCCAATTCTTTGAGGATTGCGGGAGTCGCCAAAGGGCCGATATCGGTTTCGGGCAACATCGGATCGCCTACTTTTAATTGCTCGAATTTTTCGACAAATCCTTTGATAAATTCGTCGGCGATTTCTTCTACTAAAATAAACCGTTTGGCAGATACGCAAGTTTGGCCGCTATTGAGCATCCGCGATGTGACTGCTGTGGATAAAGCTGCTGGTAAATCGGCGCTGGACATGACAATAAATGGGTCGCTTCCTCCCAATTCCAGCACTACTTTTTTCAAATTTTTGCCCGCATTTGCTGCCAAACTTTCACCAGCCGGTTCGCTACCGGTGAGAGTTGCTGCTTTTACGCGATCGTCCGCAACGATTTTAGCTACTTTGTCGGCTCCCACTAACAAAGTTTGAAAAACTCCTTCGGGAAAGCCGGCTTGCGCGAAAATCTCTTCTATTTTCAAAGCGCACTGAGGCACGTTGGAAGCGTGTTTGAGCAAGCCTACATTGCCCGCCATCAGCGTCGGTGCCGCAAACCGAAAAACTTGCCAAAATGGGAAATTCCACGGCATGACGGCTAAAATAGCGCCCAGCGGTTGGTAGCGGACAAAGCTGCTGCTAGCGTCGGTGGTTGCGGGTACGTCTGCCATGAATTGAGCGGCATTTTTGGCGTAGTAGCGGCAAACTAAGGCGCATTTTTCTATTTCGCCGATCGCCGATTTGAGCGTTTTGCCCATTTCCAGGGTCATCATTTGGGCGTAAATTTCGCGATCGCGCTCCAAGATATCCGCAGCTTTCTGCATCCAGATTGCTCGCTGCTCAAAGGGCAGGTGGCGGTATTTGTTAAAAGCTTGCTGTGCTAATGCCAGCTTAGCTTCTATTGCTTCATCTGTTATTGGATCGAAAGTTTTCAGCGTTTCTCCCGTTGTCGGGTTGATAGTAGCAATAGCCATTGTTTTATCTCCTGTTTGAAAAACACAAAACTCCCTGATAGTTTTGAAGCTAGCTCGGGAGTTGTTGTATCGATGTATTAGAAAATTGGGATTTACCAGCCATATTTTTAGATCTTGCTAACTTGCAAGTGCCGGGATTTGTTTAAATGTCTCTGTTTTTAATTATACTGCAAGGTATTAATCGCAAATCTTAAGAAATTTTGTTTTTAAAGTTTATATGGGCGAATTTTAACTGGTTCCCAGGCTCTGCCGGGGAACCTATATCTAGAGGCTCTGCCTCGGCTGGGACAATCGACAATGGAGGCTCTTCCTCCGGGTATGCGTTTCCAGGCAGACGTATAACCAATAGTCCGGCAGGGGTTAAAACCCCTGCCTCAAAGCGAAAGTCGTCTAAAGACGACTAATGAGTTCAAGAGTAATAATAGCCGTAGGGTGCGGAGCCATCAAAAATCCCAAAAAAGAGCGAAAATCTCGCAGCGACGCACCTTGCAAGAATCAGGCATAAGGTGCGGAGCCATCAAAAATCCCAAAAAAGAGCGAAAATCTCGCAGCGACGCACGTGACAAACAACCGAGGACACTCCAAGAGCCCATTCGTGTCAACTTTCCACGTATAACCAATAGTCCGGCAGGGGTTTTAACCCCTGCCTCAAAGCGAAAGTCGTCTAAAGACGACTAATGAGTTCAAGAGTCCTCTTTGAGAGGACTTTCGCTATTAGACAGGGGTTTCAACCCCTGGCGGACTGACGGGCGGACGAAAGAACTGGGCGGACTGACAGCTTAAGTTGACCCCTACCTCAAACCGATTTTTCCTCGATATAATTCTGCACGTAAGACTGATAGTAATACCTGCTGCCCTTATCGTTATTCGCCACCATTCCCAACAGCGGAATCCCCGCCATTTTCAAATCTTCAAAAGCCAACAGCAGCGCCTCCCGCTCAGTTTGATGCAGCCCCACCACCAGCATCAATCCGTTGGTGTGAGCCGCCAACAAATTCGCATCCGCCAAACCCAAAAGCGGCGGAGTATCGTAAATAACTAAGTCAAAATGACTTGCCAAAGCTGCCATTAAATGCTGCATTTTTCGGGAAGAAAGCACCTTTGTGGGATCGGGAGGCACTGGCCCGGATGTTAACACAAATAGGTTTTCATCGCGGGGCGATCGCAAAATAACCTCTTCCACATCCACATCCTCGGCAATTACATTGTGCAAGCCCTGCCAATTCGGCAACCCCAGCATTTCGTGCACCTGCGGCCTCCGCAAATCCGCATCAACCAACAGCACCTGCTGGCCCATTGCCGCCGCCGCCCGCGCCAGATTTACCGCCACCGTAGACTTACCGTCAGCTACCTGACAAGACGTAATTACACAAGATGCGATCGGACTATTAACATTTAGCAAGCGAATATTAGCATTGAGCGATCGAAAAGCCTCTTCAAAAGCATCCGTCGGCACCGGCGAACTTCCCACATCAATAGTAGTTGTCTCCGCAGGCGGCAGTCTCAAAATTTTATCGCTAGCAGGAATCACCCCCAACAAAGGTAGGCGAATCGAATGCTTGACATCCTCAGGAGAATTGAACACAGTTTTATTATTAAACCGTTCCGCCAACTGCGCCGCCAGCATCCCAAACAACAAACCAGCCAATCCCCCCAAAGCCAAATTCAAAGGCATAATCGGAGCAACAGCCATCAACTCGCCATTTTTGTAGCGCGGAATTTCCGGCTTAGCAATAACTTCCCAAGCCACCTCTTTTTTCCCCACAGCTTCAAGCTGCAAAGCTTGCTGTTTTGCCAGCAAACCATTCAGCGTATTGTTAGTCAACTCCGCCTCCCGCTGCAAATCCGCATAGCGCCGGAAAATCACCGGGAATCCTTGAGAATATTGATTCAACTGCTTAGCAGCCTGTTCCAAAACCTGATTCCGCACGCCCAAAATCTGAATAGAATTAGCAGTACCGATAAACTGTTCGATTAACTTAATCCGCACCGGATCTTGAAAAGCCAGCACTTGCGAATTCACCTTAGCCAAATCAGTTCCCAGCACCTGTTGGGCTTCTTTCTTCAACAAAGGAATCAGATTTTTGCGCTGTTCTCGCAACAACTGCATTTGCGGAGAGTTGTCTGTATATGTCGCCGAATTAATCGCAATTTGTCCTTCCAATTGCTGCAATTGAGTTAGCATTCCTTGATAGCGGGGAGCTTGACTCAACGCCGAAGCCATCAGCGCTTGTTGCTGGGTTAATCCGAGCTGATTTTGCAGGTTGATATAGAGCAATCTTTGCTGGTTTAGCTGGGTTTGCGCGTCCAATCTTTGCGTTTGAAGTTGGCTGATTTGCTGCGCGAGTTGTTGGGTTTGAACTTGCGGATCGATGAAATTGTACTGCTGCCGCAACTTTTGAATTTCTGTTTGCAGAGCTTGTTGGCGCTTTTGCTGGTTGGGAATTTTCGATTTCACAAAATCCAGACTCTGGCTAATTTGAGTTTTGGTATCTTGTACGCTGTAGTTGCGGTAGCCTAGGGCCACTTTTTCCAAAACAAACTGAATTTTTTTCGGATTGAAATCCCGATATCTAACTTCAATTATCTTGGTATTTTTGAAGCGATTAATTGATAGCCTAGTTCCCTGCAAAAAAGGCAGATTATCTGCTTTTTCGTTCAAAAGATAGTTGTAATTTATTTCGGGATATTTCGCCTGCAACTGTTTAATAATTGGCGACATTACTTGCGGGCTTTGCAAAACTTGAATTTGCGATTCGTAGTCAAAAACGGGATTTTCTGGCGTCGCGGGACTCGCCGGTTGCAGTTTCAGCTCGCCGGAGTAGACTTTTGCTAAAGTGTTTTGCGTAACAGGGGTTTCTACTAATAATTGAAAGCGTCCTTCATACTCGCTTTTTTGAGTCAGCGTCCAGGCAAAAACCCCCGTTGTCACCGCCGCTGCTACGCCGATGACTAAGAACGAGCGATTGCGGCAGATTTCCCAAAAATTTAACGGTTCTTCCTCGGTTTGAGCCGTCGCAAAAAACTGCTCTTCTTCATAAAGCACGGAAGATAATTTTGGCTGTACGGCGGCTTTTTTATTGTTATTAAACAGTGCTATTTGAGATTTTTTACCTGGTTTCATTTGATTGCTACAACTTATTAGTTTAAACGTCTGTACGGCTGGTGCAGTTTCATCAACCCGGTTTCTGATTAGATATTTCGTTACCCAACCGAATTTTTTTGTAGAAACTGGGTTGATGAGGTCTGAGGGCTAGTCTATTGAAATCACCGAAAAATATTGAACAACCGGAAAATTCCCAACAGTGGACTGAAAGGAGCGAGAGTGCCACCTACATTATCTGAAAATGCAGCGCGACCCGATCGCCTGATCATAATTACATCATTATTTTGCAGTTTGGGATTGGTTTCCTCATTAGCGGTTGCCGAAAAATTCACCTTAACACTTACCCGCGAAACAGTGCCGTTAGGATTGAGGCGAATTAAATCCACCGAATCCATTTCGGCCCGCGATTTATTAAAACCTCCCGCTGCTACCAGCGCTTGATTTAAAGTAGTGTTGGGCCCTAATGCAAAAGAGCCAGGTTTCACGACTTCTCCCACCAGACTCACCTTAATCGAATCCGGTGAAAAACTAGAAGTAGCAACTTGTGTGCCTTCGAGTGCATTGAGATTTTCGGCTTTGGGAACGATTACCGTGTCTCCCTGTTGCAGTGCCAAATCTTGGGATACATCTCCCGCTTCCAAAAGTTGCCACAAATTCACATTAATAATTTGTTCGGTGCCCGCCCGCGTCAGGCGGCGAACTTGTATTTGTCTGATATCAGCTACCGGCGTAATGCCGCCGGCCATTTTAATAGCCCTAGTTACAGTTTGCTGCAAAACAGTTTCCCCGCCACCGGGAGTTTCCTTAGCAGCAAACAAACCAGAATCTGCACCCGATTCATTCTCTTGTACCCTACTTTGAAGCTCTTTTGCCAGAGTATAAGTACCGGGTCGAGTTACTTCGCCCACCACAGCAATATTAATTGGTTGAGTGCTTTGCCCGGTAATGTTAGCTACTGCTAAAGTCGGTGCTTCTTGGCGGTTGAGGCTAGTTACAGTGGGAATAAATATTGTGTCGCCGTCGCGCAAAGTCATATCGGCGCGCAAATCGCCGTTTTGCAATAATTCCCACAAATCCACACTGATAATTTGTTCCGCTGCGTTGCGCTGGGGGCGGCGGATTTTGATTTGTCGCACGTCTGCTGACTGGGTTATTCCGCCGGCTAGTCGCAGCGCCCGCGATATTGTGGGCATTTGAGTGCCGATTTGCTCTGATGTGCCTCCGGGGCCTGCTGCTGAGGATATTGTATAGGCTCCGGGGCGGTTGATTTCACCGGCGATCGCAATTTGCAAAGGACGCGCAGCCAGCAGTTTCATCGTAATTACAGGACGTTTGAGATATTTGCCGTATCGATTCTTAACAGCATTAGAAGCTTGTTCTAAGGTCATTCCGGCCACGGATAGGCTGCCAACTAACGGCAAACTCAGGGAACCGTCGGCCTGTATTTGGTGTTGACCGTTGGGGCCGCTGTATTCCGGGACGTTGAAGATGTCTATTTGGATGCGATCGCCCGCGCCCAAAGTGTAAACTTCCGATCGTACACTCGAAGGTGCACTGGCTGGAACTGACGGAAATCCCGGCGCTGCCGGTACCGGTACGCGAATCGGAGAACCCGAACCCGAAGCAGGAGGAGGAGGAAGAGGAGAAAAAGAAGGAAGAGGAGGATAAGAAGGGGAAGGAGGAGGAGAAGGAGGAGAAGGAGGAGGAGGAGGCAAAAACTGGGCCACCGCGGCAGATGAACCCACAGTCGCCGCCAGCACTGACACAGTTAAACTTTGGAAAATTAAATTTTTGACTGCATTACTTACGCCATAAACCTGTTTGCAGATTGTGCTGAAAACCTCTCCCTCAGACCCTTTCCTGCAAAGATAAGGGAGAAAATCTCCCCTTTTCCTTTTTGCCAAGACAACCGCAGGGTGAGGTTTTTTCTCAAGTTGCGCGCCGCGCGAAGAACTGTTCACCACCATCGCTTTTTGCCCCTATCCTCTTCCTACCCCGCCAACATTAAATGTAACCCAACTGTTCCAACTTGCTCAGAACTTTTTTGACACTATCTTCCAAACTTTCCTCGTCTGTGCAACAAACAATCTCGGGATTGAGGGGTGCTTCATAAGCATCGTCAATGCCCGTAAAACCCTTAATCTCTCCTGCTCTGACCTTAGCGTACAGCCCTTTGACATCTCGAACTTCGCACACTTCTAACGGCGCTTTGACATACACCTCAACAAAATTTGGCTCCATTGCTCTAATTTCGTCGCGAATAGCTCTGTAGGGGCTAATAGCTGCCGTGATTGCCACAACTCCATTGCGGCTGAGTAGGTTTGCGACAAATCCAATCCGCCGAATATTAGTATCTCGGTCTTCTTTGCTAAATCCCAAGCCTTTTGACAAGTTGGTGCGAACGACATCTCCATCCAATATTTCAACTTTGCAGCCTCGGGTCTTCAATTCTGGTTCGAGAGCTTTGCTGATAGTTGTCTTGCCAGAACCGCTGAGTCCGGTAAACCACAAAATAAAACCTTTTTCCATTTTCAACCATTAATAAGTAACTGGGAAATTATAGAATGTAAAATTTTCTATATCTATTCTCCCTTTTCTATCTTATCGTGGTTTGCGGTGTCATCTTGATAAGATTTACCTGCGAAAAATGAGAACTCAAAATTTGCGAACTCTGCGGTCATCTCACCACACAAATGCGCGACAGTCACATAATTTACGATATATTCTTTGTAAAGACTTAACAAATTCAAATCAAAGTCGCGATCGATCGCAAACCTCGAAGATCTAACAGTATATTTACGGCATTGAACACTTAAAATTATTACAAACATCGAGCATATATCCGTAGATTAACGGTACTCAACATTTGATATTATCACAAGTGTTTAAAATATATCCGTATATTCACGGCACGAATTGCTGGTAATTATCACAAGTGTTTAACATATATCCGTATATTCACGGCACGGCTCGCCTACATAAGCCTTGAACAATCCCAAATCTCCAATCTCCAATCCTATTGCCTATGTTTCCCGTCTTAAAAGCAGATGTTTTAGTAGTTGGTGGCGGCACCGGCGGCACTTCAGCAGCAGTCCAAGCAGCCCGCCGAGGTGCCAAAACTATTTTAGTCAGCGAATTCCCCTGGCTGGGAGGAATGCTGACTTCGGCCGGCGTTTGTGCTCCCGACGGCAACGAATTAGCAGCATTTCAGACTGGTTTGTGGGGCGCGTTTCTCCGGGAACTCCAGCAGCGACAACCGGGAGGTTTGGATTGGGGCTGGGTCAGTTTTTTTACTTACGATCCCCGCATCGGTGCTGAAATTTTTGCTGATTGGGTTAAGTCTTTGCCGAACTTGCAGTGGATTTCTGGACAAACAGCTCAAGATGTGATTTTTGAAGACAACAGAATTTCTGGGGTGAGATTTGCAGATTTTACGGTTTCTGCCAAAATCACTTTGGATGCAACGGAATTGGGAGATTTGCTGGCTTTAGCTGATGTTGGACATCGCTGGGGTTGGGAATTTCAAGCTGAGTGGGGAGAACCTAGCGCGCCGATCGCCCCTAACGATCTCACACAAAGGTATTCGGTGCAAGCTCCTACTTGGGTGGCCATCATGCAGGATTTTGGCGAGGGTGCGGTGGCGCCAGAAATTCCCGCGCCGCCTGTTGACAATCCCGATCGATTTTCCGGCGCTTGGAAAGATTACACTCCCGAACAATTCCTCAATTACGGCCGACTTCCTGGGGGATTGTTGATGATTAATTGGCCGATTTGTGGTAATGATTATGGTGAAAAGGTCGATCGACTAATTGAATCCAAAACATCCCGACAAGAATTCCTCCAAGAAAGTCTCTGGCACAGCCAAAGTTTCGCCCGCTTCATTCAAACCCAACTCGGCCCGCGCTACGGCTTAGCAGAAAATATTTTCCCCATTTCAAAAACAGAAAATCCCGAAAATTCTTCCCTGCTTTCTGGCTTCGCCTTGCACCCCTACTACCGAGAAAGCCGCCGTTTGCGAGGGATAAGTACAGTCACAGAACAAGATATTTTGCCCTTTGGAGGCGCCAAAGTCGCGAAATTGCCGATCGATTCTCAGGGAATTTGCGAGACAATTGCGATCGGCAACTATGCTAACGACCACCATTATCCCAGCGGTGATATTCCCTTACAGCCCAAATCCATCCGCTGGGGCGGCCGCTGGACTGGCACTCCCTTCACAATTCCCTACAGTGCGCTAATTCCTGCGACTACAGACGGATTGCTAGTTTGCGAAAAAAATATTTCCGTGTCTCACATCGCCAACGGTGCAACTCGCTTGCAACCTTTGGTGATGAATATCGGACAGGCGGCGGGGATGGCGGCGGCTTTGTGTGTGGAAGTTGGATGTCAGCCGCGCGATTTGCCTGTCAGAGTTTTGCAGGAAGCTTTGCTGCAAGATTCCGAGGCGAGGGCGGCGGTTGTTCCTTTATTTAATTTGACACAGGAGCGATCGGACTGGCTGCATTGGCAGCGCTATTATCTCGATCGACCTCAAGCATATCCCGCCAGCGGCGAATGTCCTTTGTTCGTCAAAAACTGCGAAGAAACCCGGTTTTTCAACGAAAGTTCTGTATTTGAACCCAGAACCTTGACATTTGAACCCGGTTTCTGTGTAAATCCCAGCAGTAAAACAGCAAATACCGAGAGTGAATTTACCGGCATTTTCCGCCGTCGGGGCGCACAAGACTGGACACTGACGCTGACAAGTCCCGCATCCTTAGTCGGTCAAACTTGGCAACTCGTGACTTTGGACTGGGAAACCGACAGATTTCTACAGAGTTGCAAAACCGAAAAGCCTCTGACGGTATGGGGCAGGCTGAATTTTTCAGGTGCTTGGCTGCGGTTGGGTGCAGTAGCATTGAAGGGGTGAGGTTTTTTGCAAAGTTCCGAAAATTGCTAGAAATTTATCCTGAGCGAGCGGGGGAAGTCTGTATCAGGTTATAGACACTGACACGGATACTACCCATGCACACCTACACTGCAATTGCTTTACTGAGCCTGTTGGGCATTACCTTGAGTGCCAGCGCCGCTCGATATTTTGAACGCCTAGTGGAACTGCTCGTAATTGCCACTGATTATATGTTCTTGGCGTCCACTAAACCACAAAAAGGCGATCGTTCTCCAGAAAGAGGTAGCGGACGCAGAGAGTTTGCTAAAACCGATCTTTACACACATTACATACCAGCATTTTAATGGCATAGGACAAAAATAAGTTCTACAAATTAGTGGGCTTCGGCCGCCCGTGTCGATCGGATTTTCTGGGATTCTAGGAAAGTGACGTTCGTCTGGCAACTCCACTTCTTGTTGACAGTCATTAGGATATTTTTTGCGTGTTAAAAATGATAGCAGATCGAGCTGCAACCGCCATCTCTCAAGAGATTTACTCTTGCGATATTTGGCGGTTTTGTCTGTTTCAGGCTGGAGATACATTTTACCTATAAATGTAGGCAACTAAAATTTATTGTGGGTGACACAATTTTAAAAATTTAGGAATTACGCATTAAGACCAAAGAAACCAGTTTTTTTACCTAATTTATGAAGTACAACGCAAGATTTTCGTAAAAAACTGCTGGTTAAGCTTCGGCTACGCTCAGTTACCGCAGAGTCGAAACCCGTTTTCTGCTCGCTCGTGCGTCCAGCACTAAAATCAAATAATTCTCGCATCATGTTTTTTGGATAGTCTGGCAACTTCAACAAAATCAATCCTGATTAGCAAGGGAAAAGTCCGTATCTGTAAATAGACACTGACACGGATACTACCCATGAAAAACTACCCTGCAATTGCTTTGCTCAGCCTGTTGGGCCTTAGCTTGAGTGCTACCTGCGCTCTATCCACAGAATCCCCACTCCCACAGCTAGAAACTTCTACCGCTCAATATATGTTATCAGCGCAAACTCAACAAAGAGGCGATCGCGCTCCCCGCAGAGGCAGCGGACGGTATGATTTGATGCAGACCGGCACAGTCACTCAGGCACTACAATAATTTCGATCGCATTGCCAGAAAGCTAGTTTGGCAACTGACTTGTTTCTTGTTTCGAGGCTGGTTTCGAGGGCGCCCGTGTCATCGATCGGATTTTCTCGGATTTATAGTTTGTCAGGTTCCTCAGGCAACTGCACTTTTTATTGATACTCCGCAGGCTATTTTTTTGTAATAAATGTCACAATATAAACGGGAGCTGCCATCTACGTAGAGAGAAATTCTCGTAGGTGGCGGTTTTGTATTGAAAATGCTCTCTCTCTTTCTCCCATTCTGCCCCTCTCTGAGCCGCCTCAAATTTTTGCGATCGCAACAGTTCTTTACGTTTTCTCCCCACAGGTGGGGTTGAATTTTTAACCGCTGCACTATAATTGACGTGCGATAACTAACTTATATATAGGTACACCCTGAGTGCAGAGGGTGGATCACTCGACTTAAATTTGCCAATAAGAACCACTTATTCGGTGTCGATCGCCTTTAAGCCCATGCCCCAATCATATCAGGAAAATTAATCTGCCTGAATATTTGGGTAGCTGCCCAGCTTTCCGGCGATCGCAGGCTATGCTTGATTCGGCGGTCTCGCAATATTTTTTTTTAGGGGGATGAAAAGATGCCTCCAAGTTTTACTATTTCGGGGATTGTGATGAAAAATGACTCTTTAGATCTGGTCAAAAGCCTGAGCCCCAGTGCAATGGATCAGATCATGCTATATCTGGCGTTTAGCGCCATGAGAACCAGCGGGCACAGGCATGGGGCGTTTCTAGACGCGGCCGCAACGGCGGCTAAGTGTGCCATTTATATGACCTATATGGAGCAGGAAAACAACCTGCGGATGACCGGACACTTGCATCACATTGAGCCTAAACGGGTGAAAGTGATCGTCGAGGAAGTCCGGGAAGCTCTGACTAAGGGAAAATTGCTGAAAATGTTGGGTTCCCAAGAACCTAGATATTTGATTCAGTTTCCTTATGTCTGGCTGGAACAGTATCCTTGGGTTCCGGGACGCCCTCGCATTCCGGGAAACAGCTTGACTGCTGACGAAAAAAAATATCTCGAAGGCAAGATTCCTCCTAATCCACCTGACGCTCAATTGATCAATTCTTTTCAGTTTATGGAGTTGATCGAGTTTCTGCACAGACGATCGCAAGAAGAGATGTCAGCAGAAAGGCGAATGCCTTTGAGCGAAGCTCTAGCAGAACACATCAAGCGCCGCTTGATATATTCCGGAACGGTGACTCGCATTGATTCGCCTTGGGGAATGCCTTTTTATGCTCTCACCCGCGCTACTTACTCTCCGGCAGAACAGGAAGAGCGCACGTTTACAATGGTGGAGGATACGGCTAGATATTTCCGGCTGATGAAGGATTGGGCGGAAAAACAACCGAAAGTCATGCGAGTTATGGAAACTTTGGATGTTCCGCCGGAACGGCTAGAACAGGCTGTTGAGGAATTAGATGAAATTATTCGTAATTGGGCCGATCGCTATCACAAGCGGGGTGAACCAACGATGATTGTACAAATGGTTTTTGGGCCGCAAGACGACGATTAGTCATCAGTAGTCATTAGTCATTAGTCATTGGTCATTAGTCATTGGTCATTGGTCATTGGTGGTTAGTATTCGATCGCTCGACAGTAATGACTAATGATTAATAACTAATATTTCTGGGCGCAGAAACCGGGTTTTTTCCGAAAATACTGGGTTAAGGCCTTGAACGATCGTAAAAAACCCGGTTTCTTGGGTCGCCTCCAGCACTGACTAAGCGAAAAAAGTTCTCCAAGCGAAGGCTAGGACGATCGCTGCGATCGCTCCTATGAGCGTATTAAAAAAATTCACTACCTCATTCGTCAGCCACTCAAACTTTGATTGCACCGTTGCGCCAATCACGCTCTCGATGTTCGTAGCAATAAAAGCTGCAACAACACAAACCAGAATTCCTGTCAAGTCAATTAAACCCACAGCCCAACTCACAAGAGCAATTAGAATCGATCCGACAATACCTGCGATCGTTCCTTCCAAACTTACCGCCCCTTCCGTTCCCCTAGGTACAGGCTGCAAGGTAGTAATCAAAAACGTATGCTTCCCGTAAGCTTTGCCGATTTCGCTAGCGCAGGTATCGGAAAGTTTGGTGCAGAAACTCGCCGCATAACCCAGCAACAACAAAGAAATCACATCAGGTGACACAGGCAAAATAGCATCAGGTGGCACAGGCATCTTGCCTGTGTCTCCGAAAATACCGCCTGTGTCTCCGAAAATACCGCCTGTGTCTCCCAAAATACCGCCTGTGTCTCCCAAAACAGATAATCCCAAAATTCCCACAGCACAAAGAGTAGCCGTTAAAGCCGAACCCCAAACATTTTCCGGGCCTCGGGCGCCCGATCGCTTTTCGGCAATACCTTCAGCTTCTTTTTGAGCTTTGCCAATGCGGGTAACTCCAGATCCGACCAGAAAGTAGAACATGACCACAGCATAGCCCCGCCATCCCAAACTGCCCCAGATGATGACACCCAGCAGCCAACCGTGGAGTTGTCCAGCCGGAGTAAGCAATTTTTTGGGAGTAAAGGTGGCGATCGCGAGTAAAAATGTATTCAGGGCGATCGCCACCAACCAAGGATTAGACCAAGATAAATAATTAAAGAACAATTCTGAATTCTGCATTGAGTACCTCCATGAGCCAAGTCATATTTCATCTTGCCTTCCCCGTGACAGATATTGCTCAAACCAAAGCCTTCTACGTAGACGGGCTCGGCTGCCAATTAGGTCGCGAATCGCCGAATTCTGCGATTATGGGCCTGTGCGGCCATCAAATAGTCGCCCACGTCAGCCGCGAAGCTGTGACGCCTCAGCGAGGCATCTATCCCCGGCATTTTGGCTTGATTTTTACTTCGGAATCTGACTGGGAAGGGTTGTTAGAAAAAGCCCAGCAAAACAACTTGAATTTCTATCAAGAACCGAGACGGCGATTTGTCGGTTTGCCCACAGAGCACCGCACTTTCTTCTTAGAAGACCCTTTCCACAATATACTGGAGTTCAAGTATTACTGCGAAGCTGAAGCAATTTTTGGCCGGAGCGAATATGCGGAAGTCGGCGATGCAGTTTAGTGGTAGCCTCGTAGGGTGGGTCAGAATAGAGTTATTTTTTTGATAATTGAGAATCAATCTCTCTTGTAGAAAAGGACTAAAGTCCTCACTACAAACCCGCAATCAAAATAGTTCGTAGTGAGGACTAAAGTCCTCCGATATTGAAAAGGACTAAAGTCCTCACTACGAACCCGCAATCAAAATAGTTCGTAG
>RDYN01000120.1 GCA_004293365.1 Oscillatoriales cyanobacterium
AAAAAAGCCTCAAATGATTGCATAGCAATCATTTGAGGCTTTTTTGATTCTGAATTATTTTGAAATTAAATCCGATCGAATATCTGCGGAATGTGGGTTAAATTATTCAAGGGTAAGTTCGATCGCCCGCAATTAGCCAATCCCCAAAATCCACCAGTCGATCGTATGTTGCCGGAAGCGGAAGAAGTGCGATCGCATCCTCCCGAACAACAATAAAATTCAAAGTCAGGATACGGCAGTGCCGTTTCCCTACAATTAATCGCGGTAGGGAAACGGCATTGCCGTGTCCTTATGGCGATTTAACTTCAGTCTCCTGATTTCTAACTACCGGCGGCGACAGAGTAGGCTCAGATTCTGCCACATTCAACTGACCGCCGCAAGAGCGCAATTCGTACAGTTTTGCATTAATTTGATACTCATACTGACTCAATAACCTTGCATAAATATAGCCAGCTTTTCCATCCAAAAAGCCTAGCTGAATAAAGTAAAATAAAATAAATCTGAGCATTGGTTTAAAAGGCAGCCGCACCCAAACTTTTTTGAGAAATCGCTTCCGCTGCACGGCATCTCCAAATAGGTGAGCGCCAATAGTGCCGCTGTCGTCGCGGCCTTCAATAATATTGTAATAAACGCGGGCTTCCCAATTTGAATATCTGTTGTGCCGTTCTATCCAATGAAATAAATCGCGATAATCCTCGTGGATCATATCATGTTTTAAGTAGCCGACTTGACCGGCTAAAATGACGTGTTCGTGAACTTCGTTGTCACCTGTGTTGGGGACGGATTCAGTGCCGAGATTTTCGTAACGGCCTTTTTGATGCTTGAACAAACGCAAATTCCAGTCTGGATATCGACCGCCGTAACGCAGCCATTGTCCTAAAAAGAAGACTTTGCGGTTGAGGTAGTAGCCGTCAAAATTCGGATCGGCGATCGCCCGCGCGATTTCGTCCCAAAGTTCCGGGGGTATGCGTTCGTCACAATCGACAATTAAGACCCATTCGTTACGAAAGGGCAGGTTGTCCAAAGACCAATTTTTCTTTTTGGGCCAGCGGTTGTCGAAGTAGAATTGCACGACTTTGGCGCCGCTGCCGATCGCAATTTCTACCGTGCGATCGCTGCTTTGGGAATCAACCATGAAAACTTCATCCGCCCTGGCAATGCTGGCCAGACACGCAGGTAGATTAAGTTCTTCGTCTTTTGCCGGAATGAGAACTGAAACCGGAATCTTTGATGAACTAGATGTCATAATCGAGTGCTTGAACCTGAATGCGGTCGAGTTATTGTGGATGAAGTGCGATCGGCATGGTAGCGCCGACGACTTTAACAGCGAGGGATATTGCCTATAGCCTAATGCCTGCTGGTCGATTTCGGTGGAAAGATCAGGCCCTGAAGGGCTGCACTTAAATAACCGATTTGACCCCAAGCAAAAACGAAATTTTCAAAGCGCAGCCCTGGATCTCTAATGTATTTAAAAGACTTGTATACACCCCTCAGTATTCTTTCACCGCCCCGTCCAAGCTGAGCAATACCTGCTCGATCGGACAATTGTTCCCGATAACACTCGCTGATGCCTTGCCACCAACCGCGATCGAGAAACCAAGCTTGCTTGAGCCTTTCTACAGCCACATTGTGCAGAACCAGGGCCTCGGGCAGATAAACCACTTGCCAGCCTAACTCTAATGCTAATTCTGTCGCGCGCAATTCTTCATTTGACAGCAACTTTGTGCCGACTCTACCGAGTTTGACATCGAAGCCACCAATTTGTTCGAGAAAAGCACGCCGGATCGAGTAGTTTACACCCCTGGGAGTCAAACCGGCAGCAGTTACGTACTGGCAAGTATCCCCTAAATCGTAAACTCCCAAGTTTTGGGCCAATCCGGGCGATAGCCATTTGGGTGCACAGACTCCACAAGGCCACAGCAAGTTAACTTTGCCGCCGGCTACGGCTAGTTTTTGATTGCTTTGATAGGCGGCGTGCAGCACCCTGAGCCAATTCGGCTCAGCAATAGCGTCGTCGTCGAGATAAGCTAATATTTCGCTGCGAGCTTCCTTGGCGCCGGTGTTCCGCGCTACTGACAGACCGATTTTGGGTTCCCAGACATACTTGAGGCGGCAGTCGGAGAGTCTTGCTTCTACCACCTCGCGAGTGCTTGTCGTGGTACTTTTGGGGCTGGCATAATCGTTAGAACCGTTATCCACTACTACTACTTCAAAGTTATCGGGAAAATCTTGTACCAGCAAGCTGTCGATCGCCCCAGCTAAATAGCTGGCGCGATTGTGAGTGCAAATTATGGCTGATATCTGAGGTTTGGGCATGGGGCATGGGGCATTGGGCATTGGGAAGAAGGCCCGCGCAGGGCATTGGGCATTGGGGATAGTCTCTATTTTTTGCTTCTTTTCTTCTCTCTGCAAATTGGTAAGGGCGTAACTCACTTGCTGGAAAACGGCTATGTTGGGAAATTTGATGTAGTTATTCTGATATTGTCCTATCAATGCTATTATCGCCTAAAAATCATTGGTAATCAAACAAATAACTAATAACCAGCAACCAATAACCAGCAACCAATAACCAGTAACCAGTAACCAATAACCAATAACCAGTAACCAGTAACCAATAACCAGTAACCAATAACCCTTCGACCCTTCGACTACGCTCAGGGAACCGCAAATAACCAATAACCCTTCGACCCTTCGACTACGCTCAGGGAACCGCAAATAACAAATAACCAATAACAAATAACCAATAACCAATGACTAAAATAATCTTAGTAACTGGGCCGGCTCGAAGTGGTAAAAGTGAATGGGCCGAAACTCTGGCTGCTGCTTCGGGAAAACAAGTAATCTATGTGGCTACTGGCATGGTTGATGAAACAGATTTGGAGTGGCTGCGCCGCCTCGAACAACACCGAAATCGCCGCCCGGTTCATTGGAAAACTCTAGAAGTGCCGATCGACTTACCGACATTTGTCCGCACTGGTAAACCATCGGATTGCTTGTTAATTGATTCCCTCGGAACTTGGACGGCGAATCTTTTAGAACAAGAAGCCACACTTTGGACTGCTGCACAGCAAGATTTGCTAGCGAGTTTGAAGTCAACTGCGGCCGATGCAATTTTTGTAGGAGAGGAAACAGGATGGGGTGTTGTGCCTGCTTATCCGGCGGGGCGGCTGTTTCGCGATCGCCTCGGCACACTCGTCCGTCAAATCGGGGCGATCGCCGATACTGTTTATCTCGCCACCGGAGGTTACGCCTTGAACCTGTCCGCTTTGGGTACGCCACTACCGCCCGCCAAGAATTAACAGACGGAAGCGCGATCGACTTTTCGAGCAAAAATCTCGGTTTGCCAGCCGACAATTTTAACTAAAAATCAGCTATAATTACAATTAAGCTCGCAAACTCAAAACTCACATCAATCACTCCAAAAAAATACTCGCGCTGACCAACCAGCACAACAATTTGACACCGAAAATAGTCAGCTTTTGAAAGAATGTCAAATATCAAATGTCTCTTGAGATAGAGTTCAAATTTAAAGTTTAAAGTCTAAAATTACCAATGAATTGCAGGATTGAGTAAAAGCTATGGCATCAGAAAGTGAAGTCAGAAAATATATTGCTTACTGGTTTCAGTTAGGCAAAAAAGTATTTATTCGCAACGGTTCCGAAGCGCTGCTACCAAAATCGGTAATTGCGGGCGATCGCTACAGCAGGGAATTTGAAGAATGCTGGCAAAAAATCATCTCCCCCGACAGCGGAGACTCCTACCTGCAAGGCACCAACGAAACAATTGCCCAACTGTTAACACCAGCATGGGAAATCAGTCCCTGCGCGCGCTGTGCCATGCCCGTAGTGTTCCCACAAACCGGAATGCCGCCAGAGTGCTGTCCCTGTAATGACTTAGCCAACTGGCCCGATACCGAAATGCCCCAACCCCGATCGCCCGTCAGCACCAAATCGCAACTTTCAAGCATTCGCGATCGACTCCTCAGAACCCCCGGCGAGTAAAGAGGGGGAGAATGGGAGAGGGGGAGAGGGGGAGAATGGGAGAGTGGGAGAGGGGGTGGTCAGAAACCGGGTTTTTCCCGAAAAGATGCGTTACGACCCTAGATCCACTAAAAAACCCGGTTTCTTCGGTCGTAGCGCATAATTCTTAGACTATTGACTAATGACTAATGACTAATGACTAACGACTAACGACTAACGAATTCGGTTTTCTCTATCTCACAGAAGTGCTAAGAAGGCCACAAATTGTTACAATGTCTTTACAATGCTTCACACTAGGTCTGAGTTTATGGATGTCAAGACGGTATCGCCAGCCTCCCCGGTAACTTACTCAAATTCAGGGACTCACGCTGCACTCGGCAATCTCCAAGAGGTAGAAACCCTTCCCCTGCAAACAGTACAAGTAGAAATAGAAAATCCCGCAGCCACTCCCGAACCGCTCAAATCAGCCAAAGATATCGCTTATGAATTGGCCGGAGAAGCTGTGCGCTACGATCCAGTGGCGATCGCAGCCGAATACCGAAATCGCCCCCTGCAAGTCTGGAGACGGCTGTCGAGCGTTGTTTGGACATTTTTTAGCTTTGGCCTCAGTTTGTGGTGGGACAAAAAGAGAGGCCGCACCGCAGCTAACCAAAAGCGCCGCGCCGCGCGCCTGCGGGAAATTCTCAGCCAACTCGGCCCAGCTTTCATCAAAATCGGACAAGCACTCTCAACTCGCCCCGACTTAGTACCGCCGGTATATTTAGAAGAACTAACCACGCTGCAAGACCAATTGCCAGCCTTTCCCAACGAAGTAGCATATCAATTTATACAAGAAGAATTGGGCGCACACCCCAAGGATATTTACGCCGAAATTAGCGCAGATCCGATCGCAGCAGCATCCCTCGGACAAGTATACAAAGGCAAACTTAAAACCGGCGAAACCGTCGCCATCAAAGTACAGCGACCAGGTTTAGCTGAAAACATCGGCTTAGATATTTACATCCTGCGGCGCGTCGCACTTTGGGCACAAAACACCTTCAAAATAATTCGCAGTGACCTCGCAGGGATTATGGACGAATTGGGCGAGCGCATTTACGAAGAAATGGACTACACCCACGAAGGACAAAATGCCGAACGCTTTGCCGAACTCTATGGGAATCTGAAGGATATTTACGTTCCCAAAATCTACTGGGAATATACCCGCCGCCGCGTCTTGACCATGGAGTGGATTACCGGTATCAAACTCACTAATTTAGAAGCCGTCAAGGCTCAAGGAATCGACGCTCCTTACTTAATTGAAGTGGGTGTGCAGTGCTCTCTCAGACAGCTTCTAGAACACGGTTTCTTTCACGCAGACCCGCACCCAGGCAATCTTTTGGCAACTCCTGACGGTCAGTTGGCTTATCTCGATTTCGGGATGATGAGCGAAGTCAAACCTTATCAGCGGTACGGCTTGTTGGAAGCTGTGGTGCATTTGGTGAACCGCGATTTTGATGGTTTGGCCAGAGATTACGTGAAGTTGGAGTTTTTAACGCCAGAAACCGATTTGACGCCAATTATTCCGGCTTTGGCTGGGGTGTTTAACAATGCTTTGGGTGCTAGCGTTGCCGAACTCAATTTCAAAAGCATTACTGACGAACTTTCCGCCGTGATGTACGAGTATCCGTTCCGAGTTCCCGCTTACTATGCTTTGATTATTCGATCGCTCGTTACCCTAGAAGGGATCGCAATTAATGTCGATCCAGAATTCAAAGTGCTGAGCAAAGCTTATCCTTACGTAGCAAAACGGCTGTTGAGCGACCCCGCACCGGAATTGAGAGCATCCCTGCAAGATTTATTGTTCAAACAAGGCGAATTCCGCTGGAACCGCTTAGAAAACTTGCTGACTAATGCCCGCGACAGCGACGATTACGATGTCAGCAAAATCCTCAACCAAGCGTTAGAGTATTTATTTTCCCAAAGAGGAGATTATATTCGCGATCGCATTGTTGCTGAATTGGTAAAAAGTCTCGACACGCTTTCCAGCAAAGCTTTTGACAATGCTAAATCTGTAGTCGGCGAATGGTTTGGAGTCAAAGCGAGTCTACCTGTGGTTTCACAAACCGAACAAAAAAACTTAGAACACATCAAGCGAATTTGGGATATTTTGCAATCAACTCCGGGTTTTGACGGCATGAAAGTATTGCAGTTACTGCCGCAATTGTTGGTAAAACCAGAAGTCCAGAATATGGGCCAGCAAGTCGTAGGGGGTTTAGCTCAAAGAGCAGTTGCTAGGTTAATTCGCGAGTTTTTACTTTCCGAGAAACCGGCAGCGATTCCTGAAAATGGCAGCTATTCTCATACTTCGCCTCAGTTGTCTTTGCCGGCAGCGAAGTAGTGGGGTGAGATTTTTTGACCGCAGATATTAGCGGATGTACGCAGATGAACGCAGATAGGATTTTATCTGCGTTTGTCATAGGAATTATAGCAGTTGACAGTTGAGAGTTGACAGTTGACAGTTGCACGGGCGGGAATCAAACCATTGGTGCAGTAAGGGTATCGGCTCTATTCATGAAGTTACTTATGTCCTCACGCCATGTGGCGGTTGCTATACCAAGTCTGATCGAAGAAACTGGGTTTTTACTGAATTTGTGGACTGCAATGAAGTGTTGTCCTAAAACCCGGTTTCTGGTTATTTAAGTTTTTCTGTAACAATTGTTAGGATTCAGTACAAACTCAAGCCTGCGATCGAACTCGTGAATGCTAAATTTTTAGAGATATAGCAATCCTAAATCATTTTCAATAATTGGTTCCAAGGCTTTGCCTTGGCACCGATGTCCAGAGGCTCTGCCTCGGCTGCGAAGATGGAGGCAGAGCCTCCGAATCTGCGTTACCAGGCAGAGCCTGATAACGAGTAAAATCATTTAGGATTGCTATATAATTAGTTTACTTTTGGATTGGGGAGTTTATGGTTATGATAGCAGCACGAGATAACGATCGCTATTTTACCCCCGAAGAGTATTTTACTTGGGAGGAGCAACAACTAGAAAGACACGAACTGATCGATGGTCGGGTTTATGCGATGACTGGTGGCACTAAAAATCATAGTCGGATCGCAATTAATTTCTTGTCGTTAATTCGCTCTCATCTACGGGGCGGTCGATGTACTGTCTTTAACTCAGATTTAAAGGTTAACATTCTCAATACGACTAACTATACTTATCCCGATATAAGTGTGACTTGTGACGATCGCGATCGGGAGCATCCTCTCTATATTACCTATCCCTGCTTAATTGTGGAGGTTTTGTCGGATAGCACCGAAGCTTACGATCGAGGGAAGAAGTTTGAGAAGTATCGCCGCAATCCGAATCTGGTTGATTATGTGTTAGTCAGTTCGGATGAAATGGCGATCGACATTTATCATAAAAATGATGCTGGTGAATGGGTGATTTTGAGCTATCGAGAGGGCGATCGGGTTGAGTTTCAAAGTATCAATCTAAGTTTGCCGATCGAGCAATTATATGAGGAAATTATTTTCGATAGACAGCCATAGATATAATATGCTTCTTACATCTATGGTTGGCGTATGAATGCAGTCGAAATTGAAGAAGCCGTTTCTAGGCTCGCCGAAGCGCCTTTTGACTCGGAATCTTTCCCCTTTGCTTTCCTCGAAGCCTTTGGTAACAAGCAAACGACTCTCAAGAAACTCCAAAGCAAAAGCGGTAGCTCAAACCAATCCGATCTACCCGGCGGTGTGCTTCAGCGCAACAATATCCATTTGCAGGTGTGTCCAGAAGGGGAGGTAAGCGCTACCCTCACGGCGTTGCGAGAAAGCAAAGCTACGGCTCGGTATAAGGCTAAATTCATCCTCGCTACGGATGGTAAAAGCTTTGAGGCGGAAAATCTGGCGGATGGGGAAACCGTCGCCTGTAACTACCCAGACTTTCACGATCATTTTGGGTTTTTCTTGCCGTTGGCGGGCATTACGACGGTTCGGCAGATTCGGGAGAATGCCTTTGATATCAAGGCTACGGGGCGGCTCAACCGTCTGTATATTGAGTTGCTCAAGGATAACCCTGGCTGGGATGGGCCCGATCGCCGGGAAGCGCTAAATCACTTCATGGCGCGACTAATCTTCTGCTTCTTTGCTGAGGATACGAATATTTTCCACAGTGAGGGACTGTTTACGGCGACTGTGGCGCAGATGAGCGATCGCGATTCGTTGAATACCCATGAGGTTTTGTCGGAGCTATTTCGATCGATGAGTACGCCAGTTAAGGCGCGGGAATCGGCTCAGATTCGCAATTGGGCGAATGTGTTTCCCTATGTGAATGGGGGGCTGTTTTCGGGCGGGGTGGAAGTGCCGCGTTTTAGTAAGATTTCGCGATCGTACCTGCTTCATGTCGGCAATCTGGATTGGACAAAGATCAATCCCGATATTTTCGGCTCGATGATTCAGGCGGTGGCGGATGATGAAGAGCGCGGTGCATTGGGGATGCACTATACGAGTGTGCCGAATATTCTCAAGGTGCTGAATCCGCTGTTTTTGGATGATTTGCGATCGCAGCTAGATGCAGCCGGAGACAATGCCCGTAAGTTGCTGAATTTGCGATCGAGAATAGCGCGGATTCGGGTGTTCGATCCGGCTTGTGGATCGGGGAATTTTTTGGTGATTGCGTATAAGGAGATGCGGAAAATTGAGGCGAAGGTTAATGAGTTGCGGGGGGAGGGCGATCGTAAATCTGAGATTCCGCTGACCAATTTTCGCGGCATCGAAATCCGTCACTTTTCCTGTGAGATTGCGCGGTTGGCGTTGATTATTGCGGAGTATCAGTGCGATGTGCTGTATCGGGGCCCGAAGCTAGCGCTGGCGGAGTTTTTGCCGCTGAAGGCGGATAACTGGATTACTTGCGGCAATGCGTTGCGGTTGGATTGGTTGAGTCTTTGTCCGCCAACGGGAACGGGCGTGAAGGTGCAGCGTGAGGATTTGGATTTGTGGGGGGAAACAAGGGAACAGGCAGAGATTGATTTTGAGAATGAGGGCGGGGAAACTTATATTTGTGGGAATCCGCCCTATCTCGGATCGACTTGGCAATCGAAAGAGCAAAAAGATGATCTAAAACTCATTTTTAATGCCCGTACTAAGCTATGGAAATCGCTGGATTATGTGTCGGGTTGGTTTATGAAGGCGGCGGATTATGGAACGCAAACGATATCAGCAGCAGCTTTTGTATCTACAAATTCAACCTGTCAGGGTCAACAAGTGCCAATTCTGTGGCCGCAGATTTTCAAAAGTGGGCATGAGATTGCTTTTGCTCATACATCGTTTAAGTGGGCGAATTTGGCAAGTCATAATGCTGGTGTGACAGTGGCGATCGTGGGGATTTCTAACAATGCCGTCAAAGTTAGACAGTTGTTTTCTGTTGGGGATAGTGGTGAGACGATCGTGCAGGAGGCTGAAAATATCAATGCTTATTTAGTAGCTTCTTCCAATGTATTTGTTGAGTCAAAACGAGAGCCGATTGCAAATATTAAAAAAATGACTTACGGGAATAAACCTGTTGATGGCGGCTATCTCTTTGTTTCACCAAGCAACATACCAGTGGAAGATTCTGAGTCAGTATTTAAATTTTTACGACCTGTTGCAGGCAGTCATGATTATATTAATGGCTCATTTCGTCACTGTCTCTGGATTAAAGATGAAGATTTAGAAGAGGCGAAATCTATTTCATTTATTACTGATAGATTACAGAAAAACAGAGCTAATCGCCTTGCAAGCCGCGATGAAAGTGCCAGAAAATTGGCAGAGCGTGCACACCAATTTCGCGATACTGAAGAGGCTGAATTTTGGAGCTTTATTGTACCTAGACATTCCTCTGAAAATCGCCCATTTTTGCCAGCAGGCATCCTAAATAATTCGTTCATTGTGAATGATAGTGCCTTCGCCCTCTACGATGCCCCCCTCTGGAACATGGCCCTGATCGCCTCCCGCCTGCACCTCGTCTGGATCGCCACCGTCTGCGGCAAACTCAAAACCGACTTTCGCTACTCGAACACCCTCGGCTGGAACACCTTCCCCGTCCCCACCCTCACCGATCGCAACAAAGCCGATCTCACCCGCAGCGCCGAAGACATCCTGCTAGCGCGAGAGCAGTATTTCCCGGCTACGATCGCCGATATGTACGATCCGAAACGCATGGACACCGAATTCCCGTTAGTCCGAGAAGCCCATGAAAGAAATGATGAAATTCTCGATCGCATCTACATCGGCCGCCGCTTCAAAAACGATACAGAACGCCTCGAAAAACTGTTTGAATTGTATACAAAGATGACCAGTCAACAGGCACCATCGAAAAAATCTGCTAAAGGTAAAGGAGGCAAATAATGATCGGGGAAATTGAACTATCGATGAATAAGATTGCTGAATTTTGTCAAAAATGGCAGGTGACAGAACTCGCCCTATTTGGCTCGGTTTTGCGCGATGATTTTCACCCCGATAGCGATATTGATATCATGGTGCAATTCCATCCAGATGCTCACCCCAGATTCAGCACCCTAGACCAAATGGAAACAGAACTCCAAGCAATTTTTCATCGAGACATTGATCTGACTACCCGCCAGGGCATCGAAGCCAGCCGCAACTACTTACGCCGTCACGAAATTCTTTTTTCTGCCCAGGTGATTTATGCAACGAGATCTACAATTTCTGCTTGACAAAACGCACTCACCATTGACATACGGCAATTTGCCGTATAGCATTAGTTTAATGTCTGCCTCAATTTATGGATTTAACGCCATGACTAATGCAACTGATTCAAAATCGCCGGCGCGGCTAGAAGTTCGGATAGGTCAAGAAGCCAAGGCTCTCGTGCAAAAAGCTGCTGACTTAGAAGGAAGAACGCTTACAGACTTTGTGATTGCCGCTGTGCTAGCAGAAGCTCGTAGAGCGATCGAGCAGCACCAAACTTTGACGCTCAGCCTTAAAGACAGTAACGCTTTTATTGAAGCAATTCTCAATCCTCCGAAGCCCAATCAAGCCTTAAAATCGGCGGCTTTACGGTACAAACAAACAATGTCAATTTAATGGTTCTCACGATCGACCTTCTCGATAGCCGAACTCATATCCGTTCGGGCTTTTGCTGTGGAGAAGAGAGTTTGGATACCTATCTGTGCAAGCAAGCATCTCAGGATCTAAAAAAGCGAGTCTCAACCGTCTTTGTTTTAGTTGATGAGCCTGAGATGAATGTTTTAGGTTACTATACGCTCTCCTCCTACACTGTCAATGTCGCAGCTTTAGAAGAAAAACTTGCCAAAAGATTACCCCCTTACCCAGCATTACCCGCAACACTACTAGGTCGTCTTGCAGTTGATAATAACCAAAAAGGGAGAGGGTTTGGTGAATTATTATTAATCGATGCCCTAAAAAAGTCTTTAGATGCGAGTCAGCAAGTTGCATCTCTTGCTGTCATTGTAGATGCATTGAATGAAAAAGCCGCGAGCTTTTACAAAAAATACGGCTTTATAGCCTTCAATGAGGAGCCGATGAAGCTGTATTTACCGATGAAGTCTATTGAAGAACTTCTTTCAAGTCTGAGTATCTAGTTTATGCTGCATTGCCGAACGCTAAAATAGCTCGATAAACAGAACTCTTAAACCAGCTCTAGCAGAAAAATAGCTAAAAAATTCCGATGAGCAAGCCGATCGCGATTCCCTCAGTTTCCGTCACCTACGCCCAAGCTGGCACTTCCACAAAACCCAACGCCCTGGGGATGCGCCCGATGCAGGAACGCGCCTACCAGAAGCGCGGCGAACAATACCTCCTCATCAAATCGCCTCCCGCCTCTGGCAAAAGTCGGGCACTGATGTTCATCGCCCTGGACAAGCTGGAAAATCAAAAGCTCAAACAAGCCATTATTGTTGTACCAGAAAAGGCGATCGGCTCTAGCTTCCACAATGAACCCCTGAGTCAGTTTGGTTTTTGGGCCGATTGGCAAGTCGAACCGAAGTGGAATCTCTGCGATGCCCCCGGTGACGACAACGGCGGCAAAGTGAACTCAGTACAGAAGTTTCTAGCCAGCGATGCCAAAATTCTGATTTGTACTCACGCTACATTCCGCTTTGCTGTGGACAAGTTTGGTATTGAAATTTTGGACGATCGCCTGATCGCCATAGATGAATTTCACCATGTTTCTGCTAATCCAGACAACAAACTGGGCGATCGCATCCGCCAACTCATGGCCCGCGACAAAACCCACATCATAGCGATGACGGGCTCCTATTTTCGCGGCGATGCCGAAGCCGTTTTGCACCCCGAAGATGAATCCAAATTCGACACTGTAACCTACACCTACTACGAACAACTCAACGGCTACCAACACCTGAAGCAACTCGACATTGCCTACTACTTCTACGCGGGTAGCTACATCGACGAAATCATGAAGGTGCTCAATCCCAACGAAAAAACCATCCTGCACATTCCCAACGTCAACTCCCGCGAAAGTACGAAGGACAAAATCCGCGAAGTCGAACACATCATCGAAGCACTAGGCGAATGGCAGGGAACCGATCGCAAAACCGGATTTCAACTCGTCAAAACCGCTGACGGCAAGATTCTCAAAATAGCCGATTTGGTAGATGACGATCCAACCAAGCGCGATCGAGTCGCTAATGCCCTGAAAGACTCCGCCTATAAAAACGATCGCGATCGCGTTGATATCATTATTGCCCTCGGTATGGCGAAGGAAGGCTTCGATTGGATCTGGTGCGAACACGCCCTGACGATCGGCTACCGCTCCAGTTTGACAGAGATTATTCAGATAATCGGCCGCGCCACCCGCGATGCACCGGGCAAAACCCGCGCCCGTTTCACGAACCTGATCGCAGAACCGGATGCCGCCGAATCTGCCGTCACTGAGGCAGTCAATGATACTCTCAAGGCGATCGCAGCCAGCCTGCTGATGGAACAAGTTCTCGCGCCCCGTTTCGAGTTCAAACCCAAGCACCCGCACAACCAAGCCACTCCCGGCTTTGACTACGGCGAAGATGGCTACAATCCGAATAAGTGCAACGTGGGCGTTAATTCCGAAACGGGCCAAATCCAATTAGAAATCAAGGGGCTAGCCGAACCCAAAAGCCCGGAAGCCGATCGCATCTGCCGCGAGGACTTAACCGAGCTAATTACGGCTTTTGTCCAAGATAAGCCTACGATCGAACGTGGTTTATTTGATGAAGAACTGGTACCAGAGGAACTGACTCAGGTTCGCATGGGCAAAATCATCAAAGAGAAATTCCCAAATCTAGAGGAAGAGGATCGAGAAGCCATTCGCCAACACGCGATCGCAGCTTTAACCGTCGTTCAACAAGCTAAAAAAACCATGAATGAAGGCGGTGGAACCTATACCACGAATCCCGGCGGTGAGGCGGCGAAAAATACTGCCCTCATCGACGGAGTAAGGCAGTTTGCGCTATCTGTGACTGAGTTGGATATGGATTTGATCGATCGCATCAATCCCTTTGGTGAAGCCTACGCCATCCTCGCCAAATCCATGAGTGAAGAAAGACTGCGCCAGGTAGCAGAAGTGATTGCCGCCAAACGGATCGTCCTTAGCGTAGAAGAAGCGCGGGAATTAGCCAGACGGGCGAGTCGCTTCAAACAAGAAAAAGGCCGATTACCTTCCCTCACAGCAGCAGATCCGTGGGAAAAACGGATGGCTGAAGGGGTTGCTTTCCTAACGCGCAAAGTGAAGGAGGAAAAGAATGCCTCCTAAGTACACCACCGATGAAGATTTGGAGTTGCTGGCCGAATTGGGAGTGGACATCGCCCCCGAAGCATCCGGCCAGCGTTCCGCTAGAGAAGAGCGGATTATCGCAGGCTTTGAGGAAATCGAGCGGTTTGTCAACGAACAGGGCAGATTGCCTCAGCACGGGGACGATCGGGATATTTTTGAGCGACTTTATGCTGTCAGGCTCGATCGCCTGCGAGAATCGGAGGAATGCCGCGCCGTCTTGGAACCACTAGACTCTCGCGGGCTGTTAAATGCTGAGAATGATGCCAGCCTAACCTTAGAAGCAGACGATGAGGCGCTGCTGGCATCCCTGGGAGTTGATGCAGCCTCAGAAAACGATGTTACCCAGCTTGTGAATGTGCGATCGCGCAGCGAAATCAAAGCAGCGGAGGAAATCGCCCAGCGCACTCCTTGCCAGGATTTTGATGAATTCAAACCAATCTTTAACCAAGTACAGCGCGATCTGGACACAGGGGCCCGGAAAACGATTAAATACCAGGACTATGCGGCTGTAAAGGAAGGCGATTTATTTATCCTGGATGGGCAGAAGGTGATGGTGGTTGATATGGGTGAGTCGTTTGTCAGCGACTATGGGCGATCGGACTGTCGGCTGCGGGTGGTTTATGATAATGCGACTGAGAGCGATTTGTTGCTGCGATCGCTCCAGCGAGCGTTAAATAAAGACAAGGCCAGCCGTCGCATCACTAACCTAGATTTCGGCCCTCTGTTTTCTGGCATTCAAGCAGAAGACGACTTACCAACTGGCTGCATTTACGTGCTCAGAAGCCGATCGGATCATCCCTTCATTGCCGAGAATCGCTCTGTTATTCACAAGATTGGTGTAACGGGAGGTGACGTGAAAAGCAGAATTGCCAACGCCAAGAAAGACCCGACTTATTTGCTAGCAGACGTAGAAATCGTCACCACCTTCAAATTAGCAAATATCAACCGCAAGGGACTCGAAAAACTCATTCATAAGTTTTTCAGCAGTGCTCGATTGGAGTTGGCATTACCGGATCGCTTCGGTTCCCAGGTGCAGCCGCAGGAGTGGTTTCTTGTTCCCGTGGAGGCGATCGAGGAGGCGATCGAAAAAATCAACGAAGGAACCATCGAACAATTCCGATACGATCGGGAAACAGTAAGTCTCGTGCGATCGTAATGTCATTCTAGGGATAATAGACTTCTTGCAAAATTCGATCTAAGCTAACAACCCACATTCCGCAGATGTGGGTCGGATTTTTTTATCAGTTGTGAAAACTTGGAAGCCAAACGCTTTTGGGCTGAAATTATGCAGTGTTAGCCTTA